>CBIHNN010000001.1:0-128232 GCA_966211315.1 uncultured Micromonosporaceae bacterium
GTCCTGCTGCTCGATGCGGCCGACGACCGGCTCGACGACCGGAGGCTGCTGGAGGTCTTCCTCGGGGTGACCGAGGTCGGCCTGCGGCTGAGCGTGGCGTCCAGCCTGCGACCGGGCCTGCACCCGCACGGCGTGCACGGGCCCGGCGCCGCCGACACTGGTGGGGTGGGGGCGGCCGGTATTGTCGGTCGCGGGCGCGGCGGGGGCCCCCCCCGCCTCGGTGGCAGCCGCGAGGGCCGCATGCAGGTCGTCGCCCCGCCCGGTCTGGAGCAGGAGTACGGGCGACAGCAGCGTCCGCACGGCCTCGGCCAGGGCGACGCGCTCGCGGACCTTCTCCACGAAGACGTCCTCGTTGCGGATGACCAACCCCGGCTCGTCGGCCTTCGTGGAAATCTGGTCGGTGTCGACCAGCGCCCACAGCCCGTACGCGGCCGGCTCGCCCGGCGCGGTGATCCGGTACAGGACCACGACCTGCTCGGCCGGGGTGTAGCTGCCGTCCGCCTTCGCGTCGGCGAGGCGCGCCGCCGCGGCGGGGAGGCTGTCGAGGAACGAGCTGCCGAGGCTCTCCGGAGCTCGGTGCGGCATCTCGACGGCGAGCGAGCTGCGCGGGTTGGCCGCGATGATCGCGGTGATCTCCGCGTCGTCGGCGAACTCGTCGTAGTTCTGCGCGCCGGTGCCGCCAGTGGTGATCCAGGCCCGGTTGATCGGGTGCACGACCGTCATGCGGCCACGCTACCGGCGGGGTCTGTTGTGACGGCGCACACCCCTCAGCTGGCCCGTGCCCTGTGGCGGTGCCGGCCGGTCGACGGCGACGGCGCGCCCTTGTTCACCCGATAGTTCAGCAGCTCCATGCGCGGCCTCTCCGGCTTCACCGGTGCCACCGCCACGTTCGCGCCATGCGGGGCCGCACTGACGATGATCTGCGGGGCCAGCATCGCGGCGACCTCGTCGGGCAGCGCCGCGCAGTGAGCGGCAGCGACTGCCCACGACGTCGCGCCGGTGCTCGCGGCGACGGCGTCGGGGGCGGCGGGGTGCCGCCAGGGGTTCGGATCATTCTCAGCCATCGGAGCCTCCCAGGTACGGCGTGGCCGCTGACACCGTGGAAAACGAGGCGGTGTGGTGTCGGTCACGCCTTTCCGGTTTACACCGCACGCCGGGTGCGATTCCGTCATCTGTCGAAGTTCATACCCAAGTCAGTCGAAGATCGGACCCAGATTGCGGAGCCGCTTCAGCTCGGAGCAGCCTGGGGTGGTGCGCCGGGGTTCGCACGTCCCGGATCGCTTCCCGAATCGACCAGCCGCCATCTCATTCCCGGGAGGGGTGAAGCGTGATGTCCGCCACGGTCAGCCGGAATAGTGTGGCGTGGAAAACTGCGAGTGACGCCGTGGCCAGAAGCCGCGGTGGCCCGCGCGGCACGGAGCTCGCGCGGTGCAGCCATGGATGGGGAGAGTGATCGTGGCCGGAGTTCGCAACCTGACCCAGGTCGAGGCGGCCGAGCGGGCTCGCCTGCTCGACGTGACGGGCTACGACATCACCCTGGACGTGACCGACAGTTCGGGCAATCCCGGAGACGGTACGTTCCGGTCTGTCACCACGGTCGACTTCACCTGCACGTCCCCGGGCGCCACGACGTTCATCGAGGTCGCCGCGGCATCGGTCCGCTCGGCGACGCTCAACGGCGTCCCCGTGGACCTCAGCGGCTGGTCCGCCGAGACGGGCCTGACGCTGACCGGCCTGGCCGCCGAGAACACGCTGGTCGTGGACGCGGACATGCCGTACTCGTCGAGCGGGCAGGGCCTGCACCGCAGCGTCGACCCGGTCGACGACGAGGTCTACCTGTACAGCCAGTTCGAGACCGCCGACGCCCAGAGGGTGTACGCCTGCTTCGACCAGCCCGACCTGAAGAGCGTCTACACCTGGCACGTGACCGCGCCGTCGCACTGGCGGGTCCTGTCGAACATGCCCGGCTCCACCGACGGCGACGGCCGCTGGGACTTCCCGACGTCGGTGCGGATGAGCACGTACATCACGGCGATCTGCGCGGGGCCCTACCACGAGGTACGGGACAGCCACGATGGCATCGAGCTCGGCGTCTACTGCCGCGAGTCGATGAAGCAGCACCTGGATGCCGACGACCTGTTCCTGATCACCAAGCAGGGCTTCGATTTCTTTCACGAGCAGTTCGGGGTGCGGTACCCGCTGCCGAAGTACGACCAGATCTGGGTGCCCGACTTCAACGCCGGTGCGATGGAGAACTTCGGCTGCGTCACCCACGCCGAGGCGCACTACATCTTCCGCTCGCAGGTCACCGACTTCGAGTACGAGCAGCGCGCCAACACGATCCTGCACGAGCTGGCCCACATGTGGTTCGGCGACCTGGTGACCATGCGCTGGTGGAACGACCTGTGGCTGAACGAGTCGTTCGCCGAGTGGGCCAGCCACTGGTGCAACACCCAGGCCACCCGGTTCTCCGACGCCTGGACGACGTTCCTGTCGCTGCGCAAGAACTGGGGATACCGGCAGGACCAGCTCTCCTCCACCCACCCGGTGTACTGCGAGATGCCCGACCTGGAGGCCGTCGAGGTCAACTTCGACGGCATCACGTACGCGAAGGGCGCCAGCGTGCTCAAACAGCTCGTCGCGTACGTCGGGCTGGACGCGTTCGTGGGCGGGCTCCGGTCGTACTTCGCCAAGCACGCGTGGGGCAACGCCACCTTCGACGACCTGCTCACCGAGCTCGAGAGCGCGTCGGGCCGGGAGCTGCGCAAGTTCGCCGCGCAATGGCTGGAGACAGCCCAGGTCAACACGCTCCGCCCCATCGTGTCGATCGCTGCGGACGGCACGTACGAGCGCGTCGTCGTGCGTCAGGAGGCGCCGACGGACTACCCGACGCTGCGCACGCACCGGATCGGCGTCGGCCTGTACGACCTGATCGACGGTGCACTGGTCCGGCGGCATCGGATCGAGATCGACGTGACCGCTGAGACGACCGAGATCCCGCAGCTCGTCGGTGTACGGGCACCGGACGCGCTGCTGCTCAACGACGACGACCTCACGTACGCGAAGGTGCGCCTCGACGAGCGGTCGATGTCGGCCGTCGTGCAACACATCGCCGGATTCGAGTCGTCGCTGTCCAGAGCCATGTGCTGGGCGGCCGCGTGGGACATGACCCGGGACGCCGAGCTGGCCGCCCGGGACTACATCGCGCTGGTGGTGGCCGGGCTCCCGGCCGAACGGGACATCAATCTGGTCACCGCGACGCTGCGGCAGGCGGCGGCGACCCTGACGTCGTACGCGGATCCGGCGTGGGCGCCGACCGGCTGGGCGGCCCTCGCGAGGACCACCCGGGACGCGCTGGCCGCAGCCGAGCCCGGCAGCGGTTTTCAGCTCGCCTGGGCGCGGGCCTACGTATCGGCGGCCCGCAGCGACGAGGACCTGGCGATCCTGCACGGCTGGCTCGATGGCACCGGCGTGCCGGAGGGCCTGACGATCGACACCGAGTTCCGCTGGGGTCTGCTGCAGTCGCTGACAGCGAAGGGCGTTACGGGCGAGAGGGAGATCGACGCCGAGCTGGCGGCCGACAAGACCGCCAGCGGGGAGCGGGAGGCGGCCCTCGCGAAGGCGCTCATCCCGACCGAGGAGAACAAGTCCCGCGTCTGGAACCAGCTCACCGGCACCGAGCCGCTGCCGAACTGGCTGCACCGGGCTCTGCTGCAGGGTTTCCAGCATCCGACGCAGATCGAGTTGACCGCCCCGTACGGGCCGCGGTTCTTCACGGATGCCGCCAAGGTGTGGGCGGCCCGGGACAGTGAGCCGGCGCAGGAGTTCGCGATGCTGGCGTACCCGGCGTACCAGGTGACCGACGAGACGGTCACCGCGACGGACGCCTGGCTGGCCGCGGACGGCAACCCGGGGCCGCTGCGCCGGCTGGTCGCCGAAGGCCGCGACGGCGTGATCCGGGCTCTGAAGGCCCGCGCCCGCGACACCGCCTGACGCGACGTTCCCGCGCGCCGGAATCTCGGCGCGCGGGAAACCCGCCGGAATTCAACGCAGCGTTAGTACGCTGTCACTCCCGGCGATAGAAGGTGGGCTGATGACGACTGGGCAGCTGACGACTGGGCAGGCCACGCTACAGCGCTGGAGCACTCCGGACGGACCCTGGACCGAGCCTGACCTGCACCGCTTCCCGCAGGACGGACACCGCTACGAGATCGTCGAGGGCAGCCTGCACGTCACGCCGCCCCTCGGCGACAACCACGAACGCGTCGTCCACCGGTTGATCACCGCGCTGCGCGCGGCCGCCCCGGACGGCTGGCGGGCGTGCGCCCGACTCGGCGTACGGATCGGACAGAGCTGCCTCATACCGGACGTGACGGTGCTGCGGCCCGGGTCCTCCGGCGGGACGTGGATCCGGCCGTCCGACATCGCCCTCGTCGTGGAGGTGGAGTCCCCGACCACCCGCGGCTACGACCGACACCTGAAATCCGCCCTTTACGCAGACGCCGGCATCCCGATGTTCTGGCGGGTGGAGTGGTGCGGGGACACCCCCGAGGCGAAGTTGCATGTCCTGGCGCCGAACGGATACCGCCTCGAACACACCGTGCTCGCGGGCGTGCAGATGACGGTGGTGACGCCGTACGGCGTCACCGTGACCCCCGCTACCTGGATCTGATCAGCTTTTTCCGGCGTGGGTGGCGAGCTGGTCCAGCCCGCTGATCAGGCCACCGGCGAGGTCGCCCCCGCCGAACGCCGCCGCCATCGACAGCGCGGCCAGCTTCGCGTCCCGGTCGGAGATCCGCTTACGGGCCTCCGACCCGGTGATGATCTCCAGCTGGCGCTGGTTCGGCGAGACCGCGATCAGCACCGACTTCGGCGGGTCCACCAACTGGGTGTGCAGCCGGTGCGCGTGGTCGCGAACCGGCTGGTCGAGATTGCCGAGGTAGACGCTGAAGGTCAGCCCGGACGACGCGTCGGCGGTGCGCAGCGCCTCGTCGAGACGGAGCAGCTGCCGGGTCGTGAACGGGCCGTTGAGCGCGGCCGCGTGCCCCTCGTCGGTGTGCGGGTGCGCCGCGTCCGTGTCACCGCCCGGGTGTTCCAGGTGGGTCAGCTCGGCGTGGGTCAGCTCGTTACCGGACGGCTCGGCTTGGGTCAGCTCACCAGCGGTCACTTGCGCCTCCCGTCGCGCCCTGCGGAACCCGTCCGGCGGTCTCCACCTCACCCGACGCGATCGCGAGGCCGTGCTGCGTGGGCGGCTCGACCTTGACCTGCGACGGTGAGGAGAGGAACCAGATCGGGGTGAAGTCGTACGGCCGACCGGGACGGTACCGGCGCGCGCGCTTGCCGCTGCTCCCGGCCGACGTGAGCCCGGCGATCGCCAGCACGATCGCCAGCGGCAGGACCACGAAGAGCAGAACGGTGTTGGTGATCGACAACAACGTCAACGCCCCCAGGCGTCCAAAGGGTCCGGTCACGCCCGAATCTCCGTCGACTCGAACGTCAATCACGTTAGCGGAGGCTGCGCTCCGGCGCGGCGTGGGGTGCCAGCTTGGCAGACACCGAATGGATCACCGGTTCGCGTACTGCCGGGTTCCGCCCCTGGAGTGCGAGAATGCGCTTATCGTCCCGCGCCGTTCCGGGCTTCGGCGGCCTGGGGTGTCGCCGAGGGGGAACCATGCGCAGACGACCAGGCCGCGTCTCGTGGGTGCGAGGCGAGCTCCGCGCGGCGTCCGGGCTCTTCGCGGCCATCCTCGTGAGCCTCCTTCTGGCCGGCTCACCCGCGAGTGCCGCCGCGGTCTTCGTCGAGCTGAACCCGAGCACCGTACCGGCCGGGGACCCGGTAGGCCTTCGCGCGAGCTGCGACGACAACCTGACGCCCGCGAAGGTCAGGGCGGATCCGATCGGCACGGTCGACGTCACCCCCCAGTTCGGATTCCTCACGGCCACGGTCACCGTGCCGGGCGCTACGAAGCCCGGCGACTACACGGTCACGCTCGCGTGCTCGGGTAAGGACGCCGCCACGGCGACACTGCACGTCGTGGCACGGGTCGTGCCATCCCAAGGCCCCGCGACCGGGTTCGGGGGCTCGGCGGGCGCGGCGGCCGGCGCGTACGCGCTGGTCATCGGGGGGCTGCTGGCCGTGGTCGCGGGCCTCGTCATCGCCGTACGCGCCGTACGCCGGCCGGGGCTGCGATGACGCGGCCCCGGTACAGCCCGAAGGCGCCACCGCCGGGACGGGCGCCGTTCATCCCGGTGATCGACGGGATGCTCGACATGCCGTCGTCGAGCCGCGGTTCCGTCGTACGCCGCCCGATCAACGCGGTGTCGGCGCGCGGGATGCCCGTACCCACACCCCAGGCCGGTCGCCGGCAGCTGCCCGCCGGGCCGATCGCCCTGGCCCTGGTCCTGGTCGGGATCTTCGCGACCGGGCTCGGCCTCGGCCAGGTGGCCGGCTTGCCCTTCCCGGACCTGTTCAGCG
Source organism: uncultured Micromonosporaceae bacterium (assembly GCA_966211315.1). GTDB lineage: Bacteria > Actinomycetota > Actinomycetes > Mycobacteriales > Micromonosporaceae > CBIHNN01. Next base: position 6,476 of record CBIHNN010000001.1, read on the forward strand.
GTCCGGGCAAGCCGCCGCCGCGGGCGTTTCCCGTCCTCGAACCGAGCATGCCGGTGCACGTGACGATCCCCTCGATCAAGGTGGACGCCCCCGTGCACAACGTCGGTCTGACCCGGGACGGCACAGTCGCCGTACCGACGCTGCGGCGGCACAACGAGGCCGGCTGGTTCGACCGCGGCCCCACCCCCGGCCAGTTCGGGCCCGCCATGCTCGTCGGGCACGCCGACACGAAGACCGGGCCGTCGATCTTTCACGACCTCGGCCGCTTGAAGCCGGGCGCGACCATCGAGGTGACACGGCGCGACCGTCACGTCGCGGTCTTCGAGGTCAACTCCGTCGAACATTTCGGCAAGTCGAAACTCCCGGTCTCCCGGGTGTACGGGGACTACAGCCGCCCGGCCCTGCGGCTGGTCACCTGCACCGGCCGGTGGGTCGGCGGCAGCATCGGCTACAGCGACAACCTCGTCGTCTTCGCCTCGCTGGTCGCGGTCCGCGACACCTGACAACCCTGCCGGAATACGCCGCCCGGCCGGTGATCGCCTTGCCGGAGTCCTTGGCCTGGTACATCTGTGCGGCCTCGGCAGCGAACGTGCGGAGACGCACGGATCCGGTTACGCGGCTTCAGCGGCCACGGAGGGCAGGCCGAGCCAGTCGGCCCAGCGCGGATCCGGGGTCCGGTGGCCCAGCACCCGCCAGGCGATGCCCTTCGGCGCCGCCGGGACCTGGTGCAGCCGCCAGCCCAGCTCGGCCGGGGTCCGGTCGCTCTTGCTGTGGTTGCACTTGGCGCACGCGGCGACGACGTTCTCCCAGGCGTGCAGGCCACCGCGGCTGCGCGGGAAGACGTGGTCGATGGTCTCGGCCGGGCCGCGGCAGTAGGCGCAGCGTCCACCGTCGCGGGCGAAGATCGCCCGGCGGGACAGACCGACATGCGTGCGGTACGGGACCTTCACGTACCTGCTGAGGCGTACGACGGACGGGACCGGCAGGCTGTGCCGGGCGCTGTGCAGAATCCCGTCGGCGTCGGAGACACCGACGGCCTTGCCGGTGAGAAGCAGGATCGTGGCGCGGCGCACGGAAACGACGCACAGCGGCTCGTAGGTGGCGTTGAGGACCAGCGCGGAGGAGCCAACCGTGGGTCGTATGTCAGGCATCGCGCTCACCCTTTCGCTGGCGTCCGAACCGCTCCCAAAGCCTCGATCGTCTGTGTACGGCCAGCCGGTACCGCCTGCGGGCCAAACCGGCGATCACCGTTGTCCGTGCGCCAATAGTCCCTGATGAGGGACGGAATTGCGAGCCCAATCCGAGGCCGCCACGTGAACGTCCCGCATCGCGTGACACAATGTCCGGTTCGATGCGACCCCGGCGGGTGACCCCCGGGCGATCGGACCGATAGCCGATCCGGTACCAATGGAAACCCGTGACGCTCTTCGCCCCTCCTGGAACCCCGCCCCCGTCCGGATCCGCGGAACCGGTGTTCACCGCGCCGACGTGCGCCTCGGACGCGCTGTGCACCTGGTTCCTCAAAGAAACCGGATCCCAGTGGTTCGCCAGCAGCAGCTACGTACTGGTGATCAAGCCGATCCGGATCATCGGGATCATCCTCGTCGCCTTGCTGATCCGCTGGCTGGCGCACCGGGCGATCCGCCGGCTGACGTCGACCACCTCGAAGGTGGGGGTGCCCGGCCTGCTCAAGCCGTTGCGGGAACGGCTGCCCACCGCGGACGTCGACAGTTCGGCGGTCATGCCGGAGCGGCGGCGCCAGCGGGCCGAGGCGATCGGGTCGGTGCTGCGCAGCTTCGTGACGGCGGTGATCTACACGACCGCGGCGCTGTTCATCCTCAAAGAACTCGGCTTCGACCTCGCACCGCTGCTGGCCAGCGCGGGCATCATCGGCGTGGCCATCGGTTTCGGCGCGCAGTCGCTGGTCAAGGACCTGATCGCGGGCCTGTTCATGCTGATCGAGGACCAGTACGGCGTCGGCGACACCGTCGACGTCGGCGAGGCCACCGGTGTGGTGGAGGCGGTCGGGCTGCGGATCACCACGATCCGCGACGGCCGCGGCGTGCTCTGGTACATCCGCAACGGCGAGATCGTCCGGGTGGGCAACAAGAGTCAGGGCTGGGCGATGGTCGTCATCGACATCCCGGTCGGCTTCGTCAGCTCCGAACAGGCCACGGCTGTGCTGCGTACGGCCGCCCTGGGGCTGGCCGAGGACCCGGAGTTCGCGACGTCCTTCCTGGAGCCGCCGGACGTGCTCGGCGTCGAGCAGATGACCGTCGACGGTGCCGTGATCCGGACGATCGCCAAGACCACGGCGGACGGCCAGTTCGCGATCAACCGGGAACTGCGGCGCCGGTTGACCGACGCCCTCGAATCCTCCGGCATCGCCGAACGGATCGTGGCGTCGCGGATGTTCCCCCGCCCGGCCGCACCGCAGATGCTGCCGAACGGCAACGCCGACGCCGACGCCGGCACGCTGCCTGGGGAAACGCCCGGCGGAGCCACCTGACGGCACCGGTTCCGCTACGCCGGAAACGACCGCATGATCAATGTTTCACCCGTACGCCCTAGTCATGGCTCGGTCGATCAGGCAGAATCTCGACAAGGCTTCGCAACCGAAGCATTACGTACCGCTGTCAGGGGTGCCCCACCGGGCGCCCCGTCGGCCGTCGTCAGGGTTTCTGACCGGCCGCACGTGATGGAGGCCCGGTGTCCGACGACGCAATCGTCGAGCGTCCAACCATGGGCGGCTCGGCGAACGTCGAACCGCCAGCGACGTTCCGCAACATCTTCGCCGTACGCGAGTACCGGAACCTGTGGTTCGCCACAGCGCTGAGCGCACTCGGCGACTATGTGGCGAAGGCCGCCATCATGGTGCTGGTATTCCAGCAGACGAAGTCCGTCGCCCTGTCGGCGGCGGCGTTCGCGATCAGCTACCTCCCGTGGATCGTCGGTGGCCCGTTCCTCGCCGCGCTGGCCGAGCGGTATCCGTACCGGACAGTCATGATCGTCTGCGATGTCGTCCGGATGGTCCTCATCGCTGCGGTCGCGATGCCGGGCGTACCCGTTCCGGCGCTGCTCGCCCTGCTCTTCGTGGCCATGCTGGCGAACCCGCCGACCCAGGCGGCGCGGTCGGCCCTGCTGCCGCAGCTCCTCTCCCGGAATCAGCTCATCGGCGGCATCGCGGTGAACACCTCCACTGCCCAGGCTGCCCAGGTAGTCGGCTACCTGGTGGGTGCCACCGCGTCGTCGCTGTTCGACCCGCGCCTGTCGCTGGCGTTCGACGCGTTCACATTCGCGGTGTCGGCGCTGTTGCTCACCGTCGGCCTGAAGCCACGACCCCCCGCGTTCTCCGCCGACGACCGGACCCACCTGCTCGACGAGACCGCCGCCGGTTTCCGGCTCGTCTTCGGCACCGGCGTGCTGCGCCCGATCGCCATCCTCGTCTTCGGCCTGACCTTGTTCGCGATCGTCCCGGAGGGCCTGGCGGCCGCCTGGGCCAAGACACTCGCCGACGGCGACGCCGAGGGCATCACCCAGGCCATGATCATGGCGGCCGGGCCGACCGGGTTCATCCTCGGCGGCCTCGTCGTGGGGCGATTCGCCGGCTCGGACCTGCGCCGGCGGCTGATCCGGCCGTTCGCCGTACTCGCGCCTCTGGCTCTGGTCCCCGCCCTGGTGGGACCGCCCGCGCCGGTCGTGGCCCTGATGGCCCTCGTCTCCGGCTTCGCGGTAGCCGGTCTGCTACCCGTCCTTAACGGGATCTTCGTTCTGGCCCTCCCGCACGGCTTCCGGGCCCGCGCGTTCGGGGTCATGCAGGGCGGTATCCAGCTCACCCAGGGCGGCGCCGTCCTGGTCACGGGTCTGCTCGCCGAACGCTTCAACCTGCCCACGGTCGTCGGCGTCTGGAGCATCGCCGGCGTCCTGCTGATGCTCGTGATCATCAGTCGTTGGCCGTCGGCGAACCGCTTCGACGCCGCCATAACGGCTGCCGCCGAACGAAACGGCGCCACGGAAGGCCTTCGCCAGCACACCGGACCGGACGGACCTCCCACCGGCGAACCGCAGCCCGCTGCCCCCCGCGGCGCCGGGCGGGCGACGCCGCCCGTGGAGAACGGCATCACGCCCGCAGACGTCACCGTGTCACCCGAGCACAGCGCCCTGCCGTCACAGAGTGCCGCTGGCAGACACATCCCCGCGCCCGGCACTTCCGACCGGCGCGCGGCACCGCCCGGGATCCGACGGCCGCCCGGGCAGACCAGCGGCTCCGTCTCCAGCGACAGCCACCGCGCCTCGGCCTGACTCCCACACCACGACGAACGGCCCACGCAGCGACCACGTCGCGCCGCGATCATGTCCCACCGGCACCACCCACCGCCCCTCACGCGGCGACGGACGTCACGCCGCGGTGGCCGGGACGGAGCTGGCAGGATGGAGTGGTGAGTGTTTCCGACGAACGTGGGCGACCCACGGCCGGTATCCAGCTGACCCCGACCCCCACCGGGCAGACCCGACGGGGAAACGGCGGTGCGCTGGGCGCGGAGCCGCCGGCGGAGGTGTCGTTCTTCGAGGCCGTCGGTGGGGAGCCGTTGTTCCGGCGGCTCGTGGACACGTTCTACGCCGGGGTGGCGGAGGATCCGTTGCTGCGACCGATGTATCCCGAGGAGGATCTCCGGCCTGCGGCAGAGCGGCTGATGATGTTCCTCGTGCAGTACTGGGGAGGGCCGAACACGTACTCGGCCCAGCGGGGACATCCCCGGTTGCGGATGCGGCATGCGCCGTTCCGGGTGGATCCGGCTGCCCGGGATGCGTGGTTGAGGCACATGCGGCACGCGGTGGACACGCTCGGGCTTCCCGAGCCGCATCATTCGGCACTGTGGGAGTACCTGGAGCGGGCGGCGTACTTCATGGTCAACACGGACGAGGATTTGTGAGCCGAACGGTTCGGATCATCCGCGACACGCGACCACACCGGACATAACTCGTTGTTCGGGTGAATCTGCGCGGCATCCCGACGCCGCGCTCCGTGTCATCGCAGGAGTCGCCCGTGCGCCGCCGCTACCTTGTCACTGTCGCTCTCGCTGCCGTCGGCCTCGCCGCTGTCGTCGTGCCGGCGATGGCCGACACCGCCCAGCCGACCATCGTGTCGGCCAACCCCGTGGACTTCACGCCACACGTGCTCGACGGCACCGTGTGGGCGGCGACGGTGGTGGGCGACACGGTCGTCGTCGGCGGATCGTTCACGAAGGTCGCCAACGCCAGCAAGACCGCCACGTACGCCCGGCGGGGCATCTTCGCGTACGGCCTGAGGGACGGCGCGATCCGCAGCTTCGCCCCGCGTCTCGACGGCGCCGTGTACGCCCTCACCCCCGGCGCGAACAACACCGTCTTCCTGGGCGGGGCGTTCAGGACCGTCAACGGCACCGCCCAGCGGGGCGTCGCCCGGGTGAGCCTCACCACCGGCGCCCGGGACGGCAGCTTCATCTCGACGATCAACTGGGGTGACGTACGGGCCCTGGATGTCGCCGCCGGACGGCTGTACCTGGGTGGGACGTTCAGCGCGGTCAACGGCGTGTCACGGATCGCGCTGGCGCGGGTGAGTGCCGTCAACGGCGTACTGGACCGGAATTTCGACGCGCAGCTGGCCGCGCCCGGCCTGGACCGGACCCGGGTCGAGCATTTCGACATCTCGCCGGACGGCCGGAAGCTGATCGCGGTCGGTGCGCTGCTCAAGGCGCGCGGCCAGGACCGGGTGCAGCTGGCCGTACTGGACATCGCAGGTACCACGGCCGCGCTGAGCGACTGGTACACCGACGCCTACCGGCCGGCCTGCATGCAGGGCTTCGACACGTACCTGCGGCAGGTGAAGTTCTCGCCCGACGGGTCGTACTTCGTGGTGGCGGCGACGGGACGCGCGTCGGACGTCAGGAAACTCTGCGACTCGGCGGCCCGCTTCAACCTGGCCGGGACCGGCAGGCACAACCCGGTCTGGGTGAACCACACGGGCGGCGACTCGCTGTACGCCGTCGCCGTGACCGGCAGCGCCGTGTACGTCGGCGGCCACCAGCGCTACCTGGACAACCCGTACGGCAGCGACGCGAAGGGCCCCGGCCCGGGCGCGGTGTCGCGGGTCGGCATCGGCGCCATCAACCCGGTGACGGGTAAGGCGCTGCCCTGGAACCCGACCCGTGCTCGCGGCGTGGGGGTACGGGTGTTCGTGGCGACGCCGAGCGGCCTGATCGTCGGCTCGGACACAGACCAGCTCGGCCGGGAGTACCACGGCAGGATCGGCATGTTCCCGCTGCAGTGAAGTCCCACCGCGAAGGCGCTCTCCCCTACAGGAGGGCGCCTTCGTCGTGCAGCCAGTCGACGAACGATGTCGCGACGGCGGCGCCGCAGTCCACGATCTCGACGAGCAGGGCATCGTGGGCGCCGGAGCTCAGCGGCACCTGGAGCTCGGCGTAGATGGGCAGCTGACCGCGTTCGGTGGGGTCGCCGACGTACGCCTTACAGAAGCGTCTGGTGTGGTTCCACTCGTTGACGACCCGGTAGGCGCGGTCGGTCCAGTCGGGCGGGACGGTCGCGTGTGGACGGGCCCGCATGACGAGGATCTCGTCGTCGGGTCCCTCCAGCGTGAACAGCACGGCGTGCCGTTCCCACATCGCCAGCAGGCTGCCGCCGCCGTCCGCCAGGTAGCGGATGTCGAGTAGATCGAGCGCTTTGCTCAGGCGGCTCAGGGTGACTGGTCCGATCACGTGCGCGTCGTCCCTTGAGGACAAATCAGCCGACGCGCCGGCGTGGGCCGGCTCCCGCTGAGCGGGAACTCCCATGCGGACGGCCAACTTACCTCCGGTCTCCGGTTCCGCGTCTGCGGCGGAACCGGGACGCCATGACCACCACGGCATCGTTCGTGCACCTCACTCCCCGAAAGATCCACCGCCGGACGTTGCGATAGACCCGAGAATGGACGGTACCTGCACAGTTCGCGGAGGTCATCCCCCTAACTGGAGGGGGAAGCCGGACAGCCCCACCCCCTTAACCGTTCGGATGAGGCCTCAGGGGCATGAGTGTCAATGTCGTTGCTCTGTGCATCCAGCCGACTCCATGGTGTGCAGCAAGTCCGATCCATCGGCCGGTCACACAAACCCTGACGCCGGGCCCGTCCGCGGGTCCGACGAATCCCATCCGGGCGACCGCCTGCACGAGCCGCTGCGGTACCTCGACCGGATCCGCGGACTCCCGGGTGACCGTCAGTGCGACATGATCCAGCAGCGCGTCACGCAGCGCCCGCTGCCCGACCGCCCGGCCGTGGACCCCGGCCTCCGCGGCCTCCCGCAGGATCCCGGCCGCCGCCGACACGAGCCCGGTCAGCTCACCGGCACCGACCGTCTCCACGACCTCCACGGACCCCGACGGCAACGGCCAGCGCCACTGGTCGTCGCGGTGGGCCGGCAGGACGCCGGACCCGCAGGAGAACGCAGCGAGCAGGTCCGCGGCCGCCACGGTCACGTCACCCGGACCGTCCCCGGCGACGGTCCGGGTGACCAGGACCTGCCACGGCAGCCGTCCCCACAGCGCCGTGCGGCCGTCCGCGGACCGCAGGCGCACGACCGCCGCCGGATCCAGCCGAACCAGCCGGGCCAGGAAGGCACCGGCGTCCGCGATCCCGGTGATGCCGTGACCGGTCACGCTTGCACCGGGAGGTACGGGCTCAGAAACGCCCGCTCCTGCGTGGTCAGCCGGCGCGGCCGCTGCGCCGACAGGTCGAACGGCACGCACACGCTGCGCGCCCGGCCCGCCACCTGCCCGTCGTCGAAAAGCTCGTACGCCACGGTGAAGCTGCCACCGCGCACCTCGGCCACCCACATCTCGATCCGCACGCTGTCGCCGTAGTCCACCGGGCGCAGGTAGTCGATCTCGTGCCGGGCGATGACGATGCCGGTCTCGAACGACACCCCGGCGTCCCGGGCGGCGACGAAGAAGAGCGCAACGCGCGCCTCCTCGTACAGCGTGAGGAAGCGCGCGTTGTTGACGTGCCCGTACGCGTCCATGTCGGACCAGCGCAGGGCGGCGTCGTAGACGAACCGGCCGTGCTGGTCAGTCACGGGTGAGCTTGCGGTACGTCACCCGGTGCGGACGGGCGGCGTCGGCACCGAGACGGTCGATCTTGTTCTTCTCGTACGACTCGTAGTTGCCCTCGAACCAGAACCACCTGTCCGGATCCTCGTCGGTGCCCTCCCACGCCAGCATGTGCGTGGTGACCCGGTCGAGGAACATCCGGTCGTGGCTGATGACCACGGCGCAGCCGGGGAACTCCAGCAGCGCGTTCTCCAGGCTCGACAGGGTCTCGACGTCCAGGTCGTTCGTGGGCTCGTCGAGCAGGATCACGTTGCCGCCGATCTTCAGCGTCATCGCGAGGTTCAGCCGGTTCCGCTCTCCACCGGAGAGGACCTTGACCGGCTTCTGCTGGTCCGGGCCCTTGAAGCCGAACGCGGCCACGTACGCCCGGGACGGCATCTCGACCTTGCCGACCATCATGTGGTCGAGGCCGTCGGAGACGACCTCCCAGACGGTCTTCGAGCCGTCCAGTCCGGCGCGGTTCTGGTCGACGTACGACAGCTTCACCGTCTCGCCGACGCGGACCGTGCCCGCGTCGGGCTTCTCCAGCCCCACGATCGTCTTGAACAGCGTGGTCTTGCCGACGCCGTTCGGGCCGATGATGCCCACGATGCCGTTGCGCGGCAACGAGAACGACAGGTGGTCGATGAGCACCCGCTCGTCGAAGCCCTTGACCAGGTTCTGGGCCTCGATGACGGTGTTGCCCAGTCGCGGGCCCGGCGGGATCTGGATCTCCTCGAAGTCCAGCTTCCGGGTCTTCTCGGCCTCGTTGGCCATCTCGTCGTAGCGCTCGAGGCGGGCCTTCGACTTGGTCTGCCGGGCCTTCGCGTTGGACCGGACCCACTCGAGCTCCTCGGTGAGGCGCTTCTGCAGCTTCTGATCCTTGCGGCCCTGCACGGCGAGCCGCGCGGCCTTCTTGTCGAGGTAGGTGGAGTAGTTCCCCTCGTACGGGTACGCCCGGCCACGGTCCAGTTCGAGGATCCAGGTGGCCACGTTGTCGAGGAAGTACCGGTCGTGCGTGATGGCGATGACGGTGCCGGCGTACTTGGCGAGGTGCTGCTCCAGCCACTGCACGCTCTCGGCGTCCAGGTGGTTGGTGGGCTCGTCGAGCAGCAGCAGGTCGGGCGCCTCCAGGAGCAGCTTGCACAGCGCGACGCGGCGGCGCTCACCGCCGGACAGCTGGGTGACGTCGGCGTCCGGCGGCGGGCAGCGCAGTGCGTCCATCGCCAGCTCCAGCTGGGCGTCGACGTCCCACGCGTTGGAGTGGTCGAGCTCCTCCTGGAGCCGCCCCATCTCCTCCATCAGCTCGTCGGAGTAGTCCGTCGCCATCTGCTCGGCGATCTTGTTGAACCGCTCCAGCTTGGCCTTCGTCTCCGATACCGCCTCCTCGATGTTGCCGAGGACGGTCTTCGCGTCATTGAGCGGCGGTTCCTGGGCGAGCATGCCGACGGTGTAGCCCGGCATGAGCCGCGCCTCGCCGTTGCTCAGTGTGTCCACACCGGCCATGATCTTGAGCAGGCTGGACTTACCGGCGCCGTTCGGGCCGACCACACCGATCTTGACGCCGGGAAGGAAGTTCAGCGTCACATCGTCGAGCACGACCTTGTCGCCGTGCGCCTTACGCGCCTTTTCCAGGACGTAGATGAACTGGGCCACGGTGTGCCCTACCTCCGAGGTCGTGGGTCTTTCGCGGATCGGACCGCGTGCAGGCGGACAGCGGCCATCCTCTCAGGCGGGCCGCAGGCCCCGTACGTCAACCCCGCCGACGGTACCCGCATTCCCGGCATCGCCATCCCCCACTCGGCGTCAGTCTCCGTGCGGGCCGCTGATCCCCGCCGTACCGCGTCGCCTGGAAGGAAGACGGGCGTACGGGGCTGGACAGGTTCATCGGGCGCGGGCACCGGGAAAAGGGGTGTCATCGCCTGCTGCGAGCGCCGCCCGTACCCGACTCGCACGTCCGGTTCGCTCGCTACCCACAGTAGGCTCAGCGCCGGGGGGATCGGACTACCCGGAGGTGTAACCGCGTGACTGAACGTAGTTCCTTTGTCGTTGTCGCCAACCGCCTGCCCGTGGACGAGGTCATCACGCCCGACGGGGAACGCCAGTGGCGACCGAGCCCCGGCGGGCTCGTGACCGCCCTGCACCCGGTGCTGGCCGAACATCACGGCACCTGGATCGGCTGGGCGGGCGGCACCGGCGACGCGCCGGAACCGTTCGAGCTCGAAGGGATCCACATCCACCCCGTGCCGTTGAGCGCCGAGGAGCTGGAGCGGTACTACGAGGGCCAGTCGAACGCCACGATCTGGCCGCTCTACCACGACGCCGTGGAGACGCCCGCGTACAAGCGGCGCTGGCGGGAGGCGTACCGGATCGTCAACCAGCGGTTCGCCGAGGCCGCCGCCGAGGTGGCCGCCGAGGGCGCCACGGTCTGGGTGCAGGACTACCAGCTGCAACTCGTACCGGCGATGCTTCGCCAGCTGCGGCCCGACCTGCGGATCGGGTTCTTCCTGCACATCCCGTTCCCGCCGATCGAGCTGTTCATGCAGATGCCGTTCCGCGCCGAGATCCTGCGCGGGCTGCTCGGCGCCGACCTGGTCGGCTTCCAGCAGAGGCTGGCAGCGCAGAACTTCATCCGCCTGGCCCGGCACCTGCTCGGGCTGCGCTACGAGGGACAGAGCATCCAGGTCGACGGGCGCCGGGTGAAGGCGGGCGCGTTCCCGATCTCCATCGACGTCCGCGAGATGGAACGGATGGCGGCCGACCCGGCCGTGCAGGCGCGGGCCAAGAAGATTCGCGCCGAGCTCGGTGACCCCAAAATCATCGTGCTCGGTGTCGACCGGCTCGACTACACCAAGGGCATCGAGCTGCGGCTCAAGGCGTTCCGGGAGCTGCTCGCCGACGGCAAGCTGGCGGTCGGCGACGCCGTGATGGTGCAGGTCGCGACGCCCAGCCGGGAGCGCGTCGAGCACTACCAGGCGCTGCGGGTGAAGGTCGAGCGCGAGGTCGGCCGGATCAACGGTGAATTCGGCCGGGTCGGCGTTCCGGCCGTGCACTATCTGCACCAGTCGTACAGTCGCAGTGAGCTGGCGGCGCTGTACCGCGCCGCCGACGTCATGATGGTGACCCCACTGCGGGACGGGATGAACCTGGTGGCCAAGGAGTACGTCGCCTCACGCGGCGACAACGGGGGAGCGCTGGTGCTCAGCGAGTTCGCCGGTGCCGCCACCGAGCTGCGCCAGGCGTTCCTCTGCAACCCGCACGATCCCGACGGCGTCAAGGAGGCCCTGCTGCGGGCGGTCAGCGCGCCGCCCTCCGAGACGAAACGCCGGATGCGCGTGATGCAGCGGCACCTGCGTACCCACGACGTCGCCACGTGGGCCCGCAGCTTCCTCAACGAGCTCGGCGTACCGGACGCGTCGTGACCTTCGAGCAGTACGGGGACCTGCGCGCAGCCATCGGGCGGATCGCCCGGGTGCCCCAGCTCCTCGTCGCCTGCGACTACGACGGCACCCTCGCCCCGATCGTCGACGACCCGACTCGGGCCACCCCGCTGCCCGCGGCGGTCGCGGCGATCCGGGCGCTCGCCGCGCTGCCGCAGACGGACGTCGCCGTCGTGTCCGGCCGGGCCCTACGCGACCTGGCCACGCTCTCCCGGCTACCCAGCGAGGTGTACCTGGTGGGCAGCCACGGCTCGGAGTTCGACGTCGGATTCGTGGAGAGCCTCCCGGCGGCGGCCCTGAACACGCGGTCGCGGCTGAAGACGGAGCTGCGGCGCATCGTCGAAGGCCAGCCGGGTGTCCGGCTGGAGAGCAAGCCGGCCAGCATCGCGGTGCACGTCCGCGCGGCGGGCGAGGAGGTCGCGGCGCGGGTGATCGAGAACCTCCGCACCGGGCCGGCGACCTGGGACGGCGTACACGTCAAGAACGGCAAGCAGGTCGTCGAGCTGTCCGTGCTGCAGACACACAAGGGCACCGCGCTGGACCAGTTGCGGACCCAGCTGGGGGCGAGCGCGGTGCTGTTCTTCGGGGACGACGTCACCGACGAGGACGGCTTCGCCCACCTGCACGGGCCGGACATCGGGGTCAAGATCGGTGATGGGGACACCCGGGCGGCGTACCGGATCGCAGAGCCGCTCGACGTCGCCCGGGTGCTGGCGCTCGTGCTGCAGACCCGGCGGAGCTGGCTGTTCGGCGAGCGGGCCGTACCGATCGAGCGGCACTCGATGCTGTCGAACGGGCGTACCGTCGCCCTGCTCTCGCCGGACGCGCGGGTGAGCTGGCTCTGCCACCCCCGGCCCGACTCGGCCGCGATCTTCGCCGACCTGGTCGGCGGCAGCCCCGCCGGGCACTTCAGCGTGACGCCCGCGCGCGGCGGCATCCCGTTGGGCCAGCGCTACCGGCCCGGCACGATGACCGTCGAGACCCGCTGGCCGGGCCTGACCGTCACCGACTGGCTGGAGGGCCCCGGCCCCACCGGCCGCGACGACTCGACGCTGGTCCGGTCGCTGTCCGGCACCGGCCGGGTGACCGTCGAATTCGCCCCACGGCCCGACTTCGGGCAGGTCCCGGCGACGATGCAGCCGCTCGGCGACGGCCTGCTGGTGCTCGGCTCCGCCGAACCGGTCGCCCTCTACTCCCCCGGTGTCGAGTGGGATGTCGTCCTCGACGGCGGCTTCCAGACCGCGCGCGCGACGATCGACCTGGCCGGCACGCTCACCCTGGAACTGCGGTTCGGCACCCACGCGCTCGACCACCCGACCGTCGACCTGCACGCACGCCAGGCCATGGTCGAGCAGCCCAGCCGCGACTGGGCCGCCGGTCTCAAACTCCCCACCATCGCCCGCGATCTCGTGCAGCGCTCCGCGCTGACCCTGCGCGGGCTCTGCCACGACGCCACCGGCGCCATCCTCGCCGCCGCGACCACCTCACTTCCCGAGGAGGTCGGCGGCGTCCGCAACTGGGACTACCGCTACTGCTGGATCCGCGACGCGGCGATGACCGCGCGGGCCCTCGTCGACCTCGGCTCGCTCCGCGAGGCCGAGGCCTTCCTCGGCTGGGTCGACGGGTGCGTGGAACGCACCGGCGGTCACCCCGAACGGCTCCACCCGCTCTACACCGTCGAGGGGTACGAGCTCGGCGCCGAAGCCGTCCTGGAGACGCTGCCGGGATACGCGGGCTCCCGGCCCGTACGCGTCGGGAACCTCGCCAACCACCAGCTTCAGCTGGACGTGTTCGGCCCCGTCGCCGACCTGCTGCTGGCGGTGGGCCGGCTGCGCGGGTCGGTCCTGCCGGCCGAGCATCGGGTCCTGAAGAACATGGTCCACGCGGTGGAGCGCCGTTGGCACGAGCCGGACCACGGCCTCTGGGAGGCCCGCCTCCCGCCCCGGCATCATGTCTTCTCCAAGGTCATGTGCTGGATGACCGTCGACCGGGCCATCGCGGTCGCCGCCCTGACCGGCGACGCGCCGCCGGAGTGGCAGCAGCTGCGGGACCGGATCGGGGCGAACGTCCTCGAGTACGGCTGGAGCGACTCCGCCGGCGCGTACACCGTCGCGTACGGCGACGAGGAGATCGACGCGTCCTCGCTGTGGATCGGGCTGTCCGGGCTGCTCGCCGACGACGACCCGCGCTTCCTGTCGACCGTGCTGAAGATCGAGGAGGAGCTGCGCAGCGGTCCCGTCGTCTACCGGTACCGGTGGGAGGACGGGCTGCCCGGACGCGAGGGCGGCTTCCACATCTGCACGTCGTGGCTGATCGAGGCGTACCTGCGTACGGGCCGGCGGGCGGACGCCGAGGAGCTCTTCGAGCAGATGATCGCCACCGCCGGGCCGACGGGCCTGCTGCCGGAGCAGTACGACCCGATGGCCGAACGGGGCCTCGGCAACCACCCCCAGGCGTACTCCCATCTGGGGTTGATCCGGTGTGCCCTGCTCCTGGACAGCGCCGCGGTCTAGCGCTTCCGCGCACGCGGTGCCGGTCAGGTTCGCACGGGCGCCGCCGCCGCCCGGTCACGTGATCACGTGACCGGGGAGCGGACTTTCTAGCTCTCGCGGACCGGCTCGCTCTCCGCGGGGTCGGAGACCGTGAGGGCGGTGACGACCTCGCCGATGACGACCACGGCGGGCGGGCGGAAACCGCCGGTGACGGCGTCCTCCACGACGGCGCCCACGGTGGTACGCAGCACCCGCTGCGTCCCCGTCGTCCCCTCCTGGACGACCGCGGCGGGGGTCTGCGGTGAGCGGCCGTTGGTGAGGAGCGTGGCGACGATCGCGGACAGGTTCTTCAGTCCCATGAGGATGACCAGGGTGCCGCGCAGCCGCGCCAGGGCGGCCCAGTCCACGAGCGAGGTCGGGTCGTCCGGCCGTACGTGCCCGGACACGACGGTGAACTCGTGAGCCACCCCGCGATGCGTGACGGGGATCCCGGCGATGGCCGGCGCGGCGATGGAACTGGTCACGCCCGGCACCACGGTCACCGGTACGCCCGCCGCGGCGCAGGCGATCGCCTCCTCGCCGCCGCGCCCGAAGACGTACGGGTCGCCCCCCTTGAGCCGGACGACGTAGTTCCCGGCGAGGGCCCGCTCGACGAGGATCCGGTTGATCTCCTCCTGTGCGCGGGCGGGCCCGTACGGCACCTTGGCGGCGTCGACGAGCTCGACGTCGGGGTGCAGTTCGTCCAGGAGCAGCCCGGGGACAAGCCGGTCGGCGACGACGACGTCGGCACGGGCCAGCAGCCGTCGACCCTTGACGGTGATCAGTTCGGGGTCGCCGGGGCCTGCGCCGACGAGCGCGACGTGCCCGCGCAGCGTGTCGGAGGCGGGTTCGGGAGCGGGACGACTGGGCAGGGTGCCGGTGACGAGCGCGTCGCGGATGGTGTCCCGCAGGGCCATCGCGAGCCGCGGGTTGCCGCCTCCAAGGGCTGCGACGGTGACCTGGCCGTGCCGGGTGACGGCGGGCGTCCATGCGCTGGCGGCGTCGCGGTCGTCGGCGCGTACGCAGAAGACGCGGCGTTGTTCGGCGGCGACGCTGACGGCTGTGGCGGCGGTGTCGTCGTCGACGGCGGCGTGCACGAGCCAGCATCCGTCCACGTCGGACGGCTGGAAGCGGCGGGGTATCCAGACGACCCGTCCGGCCTCGACGTACCCGTGCAGGGCGGGGGTGAGGTCGGGCGAGACGAGCGTCACGCGCGCGCCCGCGTCGAGCAGGGCGGGCAGGCGGCGGGTGGCGACGGAGCCGCCGCCGACGACGAGGACCTGGCGCCCGTCGAGGCGTAGGCCGAGCGGGTAGAGGCTCACTTTTCGGAGACCCCCGCACCATCGAATGTGGCGACCTCGTGCAGGACGCGGACCGCGGCGGCGACCACCGGCAGCGCGAGCGCGGCTCCTGTGCCCTCACCGAGGCGCATGCCGAGGTCGAGCAGCGGGCTGAGGCCGAGGTGGGCTAGTGCGACGGTGGCGCCGGGCTCGGCGGAGCGATGCCCGGCGATCATGGCGCCCACGGCGTCCGGCGCGAGTGCCGCGGCGGCGAGCGCAGCGGAGGCGGCGATGACCCCGTCGACGATCACGGGGACGCGCCGCGCGGCCGCGGCGAGGATGAACCCGGTCAGGGCGGCGTGTTCCAAGCCGCCGACGGCCGCGAGGACGCCGAGTGCATCGGGCCGCCCGGCGCCGGTACCGGCCGCATTGGGCCCTCCGACCGCGGGGCCACCGGGGGCGGGGCCACCAGGGGCGGGGCCACCGGGGGCGAGGCCGTGCAGGGCGAGAGCGCGGTCGACGACTGCGACCTTGTGGGCGTGCACGGTGTCGTCGATGCCGGTGCCGCGCCCGGTCACATCTGCGGCCGGCGCGCCGGTGAACGCGGCGATCAGGGCGGCCGACGGGGTCGTGTTGGCGATGCCCATGTCCCCGGTGAGCAGTATGTCCGCCCCACCGGCGATGAGGTCGGTGGCGACCGTGATGCCGACCTCGACGGCGGCGAGGGCTTCCTCGCGGGTCAGGGCGGGGCCGGTCGCGAGGTCGCGGGTGCCCGGGCGGACCTTGGCGGAGATCAGGCCGGGCGCCGGGTCCAGCGGCAGTGCCACACCCACGTCGACGACCGTGACCGACGCGCCGGCCTGCCGGGCGAAAGCGTTGATCACGGCGCCACCGGCGAGGAAGTTGCCGACCATCTGGGCCGTGACCTCCTGGGGCCAGGGCGAGACGCCCTGGGCGTGGACGCCGTGGTCGCCGGCGAACACGGCGACGACCGCAGACTCGGGCAGCGGGGGCGGGCAGCTTCCGGCGAGACCTGCCAGGCGTACCGACAGATCTTCGAGATCGCCCAGCGAGCCCGCCGGCTTGGTCAGCCGGCCGTGCAGCTCACTCGCCGCCGCCATGGCTGCGGCGTCGAGCGGACGGATCTCACCGACAGTGGTCGTAAGCTGGGTCAAAACCGCTCCTTCAGCACATCGGTCAGGGCCGCGACGAACGCGTCCGTGATGGCAGTGTCCCGCACCGCCATGCGTAGCCAGTCAAGACCCAGACCCGGAAATGTGTCACCGCGACGCACCGCCCACCCACGATCACGCAACGTGATGCGTATGGACGCCGCGTCTGCGATCTTGAAGGCGACGAACGCGCTGGCGGGTTCGCCCGGAATCGTGACGCCCGGCACGGCCCGCAACCGGGCGACCGCGTGCGCGCGGTCGGCGGCGAGAGCGCGCGCGATGCGCCGCTCCTGGGCGACGGCCGTGGGCGACGCACAGGCCGCCGCCGCGGCCAGGGCCGGGGTGGAGACCGCCCACAGCGGCTGCACGGCGGCAAGCCGCGCGACCAGGTCCGCGGGCGCGAGCACATAACCGATCCGCAGCCCCGCGAGCCCCCAGGTCTTGGTCAGGCTGCGGAGTACGACCAGGCCCGGCACATCGCGCCGGTGCGCGACCGAGGCCGGTTCATGATCCAGGCCGGGGCGGTACGTGGTGTCCGCGAACGCCTCGTCGACGACCAGAGTCCGCCCGGGCCGGGCGAGCGCGGCGATCGCCGACGCCGGATGCAGCACCGAGGTGGGATTGGTCGGGTTGCCCACGAAGACCAGGTCGGCGTCGTCCGGTACCAGCGCCGGGTCGAGCGCGAACCCGTCGGCCTCACGCAGCACCACCCGCTCGACGGCGTGCCCGGCGTTGAGCAGCGCGGCTTCGGGTTCGGTGAACTGCGGGTGCACCACCACCGGCCGCCGGGCCCCGCGCAACGCCTGCGCCAGCAGGACGAACCCCTGCGCCGCCCCCGCGGTGAGCAGCACCTCGCCGGTGGGGCGCCCGTGCCGGGCCGCGACCGCCGCGGTCGCCGGGCGGGCGTCGGGGTACGCGGCCAGATCGCCGAGCGCGGCCATGATCGGCTCCGCGAGCCAGGCCGGCAGGTCGGCGTGCCGCACGTTCACCGCGAGATCCACGAGACCCGGCGCCACCTCGACGTCGCCATGATGGCCCAGCCGTTCGTCCACAAGTCCTCCCCCGGGGGTCACCGCGGCGGGTGACTTCTGCAGAAGCATCCTCCGTCACCGAAGCCACTCCGTGTCAGCCAGCGAGCCGGAGGTCACAGTTCACCTTTTTCATCTGGACATGAACGTTTTTGTCCTACCTTAGGGGGGTGATCAAGCGCACCCTCGTCGCCGTCGGTCAGATCGCCCCCCTGTTGCGTGCCGGTCTCATCGCAGGGGTCGCGGTCGCCGCCCTCGCGTACCCGCTCGCCGCCGTCGCGGGGCTCGGAGCCAAGGCGGGTGCCGACCTGCTCAACGGGCTCCCGGACGAGCTGAAAGTGATGCCGTCCGCGCAGACGACGTACGTCTACGCCAACGACGGCAAGACCCTGCTCACGATGTTCTACGAGGAACACCGCAAACCGACGCCGCTCGCCGCGATGTCGCCGTACGTGAAGCAGGCCATCGTCGCCTCCGAGGACTCGCGGTTCTACGACCACAACGGCGTCGACATGAAGGGCATCGCCCGCGCGTTCGTGGCGAACCAGCGCTCCGGCGCCGTATCCCAGGGCGCCTCGACGCTGACCATGCAGTACGTCCGGATGGCACTGCGGGACGGAGCACAGACCCCCCAGGAGGCGCTGGAGGCCACCGAGCAGACACCCGCCCGCAAGGTCCGCGAGATGCGCCTCGCCCTGGAGCTCGAAAAGAAGGTCTCCAAGGACGAGATCCTGCAGCGCTACCTGAACTCGGCGTACTTCGGCCACCGGGCGTACGGCATCTTCGCGGCCGCCCAGGTCTTCTTCTCCAAGGACCCCAGGGACCTGTCGCTCGTCGAAGCCGCCACCCTCGCCGGACTGGTCAAGGCCCCGTCCGCGTACGACCCGGCCAGCCAGGACCAGGCGGCGGCCAAGGCGCGGCGCAACTACGTCATCGGCCGCATGCTCGCCCTGGGCTCGATCACCGGCGAGGAGGCCGCCGAGGCCACCGCCTCGCCGATCAAGCTGAAGCTCACCGCCCCGCCGAACGACTGCGTCTCCGTGGCCGGCGACAGGAACGACTGGGGCTTCTTCTGTGACTACTTCAAGACGTGGTGGCAGTCACAGCCCGCGTTCGGGGCGAACACCCGCGAGCGGCTCGACAACCTGCGCCGCGGCGGCTACCGCGTCGTCACCACGATCGACCCGGGCATCCAGGCCTCGGCGCAGGAGCACGTGCTGGACAAGGAGCGCCGCCGCAGCAAGTACGCCCTCGGCGAGGTCGTCATCGAGCCGGGCACCGGGCGGATCAAGGCGATGGCGGTGAACCGGACGTACTCGCTCGACCAGGGCGACAACGGCAAGCACAGTGACACGGCCAAGCGTGAGGACGACATCAAGGGCAACTACCCGAACACGGTGAACCCGCTGCTCGGCGGGGGTGACATGCCCGGCTACCAGGCGGGTTCGACGTTCAAGATCTTCACGATGCTGGCCGCGCTGGACAAGGGCATGCCGCTGTCCACGGCGTTCAACGCCCCGCAGAGGTACCGCTCGAAGTACATCACCGACCCGAGCGACTCGTCTGCCTGCGGTACGCACTGGTGCCCGAAGAACTCGACCGCCTCGATGACCGGCCGGCAGACCATGTGGAGCGGCTTCGGCAAGAGCGTGAACACCTACTTCGTACAGCTTGAACAGAAGGTCGGGGCTCAGAACGCGGTCCGGATGGCCGAACGGCTCGGGCTGAAGTGGCGTACCGAGGTGGACCAGCGGATGGCCTCACCGGAGCACGCGGACGACTGGGGCTCCTTCACCCTCGGCGTCTCCGACGCCACCCCGCTGGAGATGGCGAACGTGTTCGCCACCCTCGCCGCCGACGGCAAGTACTGCGAGCCACTGCCGGTGGCCGGGATCAAGACGGCGAACGGTAAGGACCTGCGGTACAAGGGCCGGAAGGTGGCGGAACCGCGCTGCAAGCAGGCCCTCACGACGGCCGTGGCGCGGGCCGCGACCGACGCCGCCCGCTGCGTGACCGGGTACGGCGCCGAAAAGGGAGGCTGCGGCGGCTGGGAGACGTCCCCGATGGTGCACAACATCATGAACCGTCCGGTGGCCGGCAAGAGCGGCACCACCGACAGCACCCGGGCGGCCTGGTTCTGCGGCTTCACCCCGCAGCTGGCCGCGGCCGCGTTCATCGCCGACCCGGACAACCCGCTCCACGGGGTCGGAACGGGCAACTCGATCAAGCCGAAGCTGACGGTCGCCGAGACGCTGCGGGACGCGCTGAAGGGTCAGCCGAAGGAGAAGTTCACGCCGCCACCGGACTGGATCACCCGCTGATGCATCTGCGCGGCCCCGGGCTTCTGCCCGGGGCCGCGGTCGTCCCTGAGGCAGGCGTACACCACGGTGCCGTACGCCCGCCTGCCAGGTGACTGTCCCTAGACGAGGACCGGTACCGCGCCGACCAGCCGGGTCGCGATCTCCGGGGCGCCCGCCCAGTGCAGGCCGAGCTGGGACGCGTGCACCGCGCGCCAGACGAAACCCTCGGCGTTGCCGCCGGACCACGTCCACGCCGGGTCCGCCCCAGCCCGGGGCTCGACGATCGCGCGGTGCTGCTTGTAACCGACGATGCGGGCCCCGGCCGGGGCGAGCGGGGAGGCGCTCACCGCGGTCGCCTCCCGGTATCCGGCGACGGTGCGGTCCAGAGACGTCGCCACCGCGTCGAGGACCCCGCACATCGGGCGGCCGTCGACGGCGCGGGCCAGCCACAGCAGACCCACGCCCTCGGCGATCACCGGGCCGCCGTCGTGCGCCAGGTCGTACACGGCCTGGCAGAGGTGGCGGTTCACGGAGAGCTCCTCGGCGTACGACTCGGGCAGACCGGCGCCGATCACGAGCGCCCGGGTGCCCGGCGGCAGGGCCTCGTCGCGCAGCGGGTCCAGGGCTACCACGTCGGCACCCGCGGCGACGAGCAGTTCGGCGGTCTCCGCGTACGAGAAACTGGTGCCCGGACCACCGGCGACCGCGACGATCGGGCGGCGCCCCCCGACCGCCCCGCCCCCGACCGCCCCGACCGGCGACCACGCCTCGGTGGTCAGCGAGGGGGCGGTGGCGGCGACGGCGAGGACACGTTCGACGGCGACGGCGCCGTCGACGGCCGCGCCCAACCGGCGGACCGCCCGCCCCGCCTCGACGCTGCGGTGCGCCACCGGCACCGGGCCGTGCGCCCGCGGCGGCAGCACCGCGGGCAGGTCGCCGCGGCGCAGGACACCGAGGACCGGCACGCCCAGGTCGTCCAGCGCGGTTCGGAGCAGATGCTCGTGCCGGGGCGACGCGACCTGGTTCAGGATCACACCGCCGAGCCGGACCATCTCGTCGTACGAGCGGAATCCGTGGACCAGCGCCCCGATGGAGTGGCCCATCGCGGCAACGTCGACGACCAGCACGACCGGAGCCTGTAGGGCGGCCGCCACCGCCGCAGTCCCGTCGGACTCCGGCTGGCCGGTCAGGCTGTCGAACAGGCCCATCGTGCCCTCGATCACCGCGGCCTGCGCCCCCGCGACGCCGTGCACGAACAGCGGCGCGATCCGGCGGCTCTCGACGAGCCGCGGGTCCAGGTTGCGGCCCGGCCGCCCGGCGGCCAGCCCCAGGTACGCCGCGTCCGTGTGATCGGGCCCGACCTTGAAACCGGCGACCGCCACTCCCCGGGCCGAGCACGCCGCGAGCAGGCCGACGGCGACCGCCGTCTTCCCGTGCCCGGACGAGGGCGCGCTCACCACGAGACGCGGAACGGCCGTCATCACTACCCCAGTCCCGATTCAGCCCACACCGATCAAACCGGGAGGCACGATACCGGGTGCCTGCAATTCGCCCCTCGGCCGCCGAAGCCACCGCCGAACGGCGTCACGAGTAGCCTCGGGGCGTGTACCGCTTCCTGCTGAGCCCCCGCTGGATCCTCGGCGCGTTGCTCGCCGTCGTGGCCGCCGCCGCCATGGTGCTGCTCGGCAGCTGGCAGCTCAGCCGCTACCACGAGCGCAGCGTCCTGAACGAGCGCATCGACGCCGGCGAGCGCGCCGCGCCCGTACCGGTCACCGACCTGCTCGGCGCCCCGGCCGGGCCGAACCGCCCGGGCGCCGCCCCCGCCGCCGACCGGCACTGGGCCAGGGTGACCCTGACGGGCCACTACGACACCGCGAACGAGATCCTCGTCCGCGGTCGCACCCTCGCCTCCGAGGTCGGGTACGAGGTGGTCACTCCGCTGATCCAGGCCGACGGCACTGCCGTGCTGGTGGACCGGGGCTGGGTGCCGCCCGCGCCGGGCGGTGCGATGCCGGTGCCGCAGGTTCCCGCCGCCCCGACCGGTCAGGTCTCGGTGATCGGGCGGATTCACCCGTCGGAGAGCACCCCGGGCCCGGTCGACCGGCGCGACGGCCGCATCCAGGTCAGGCGGATCTCGATCACCCAGCTCGCCGGGGAACTCCCGTACCCGCTCTACGGCGCGTACGTACTCCTGACCGAGCAGACGCCCGCCGCGGACCAGGCGTTCAGGGCGATCCCGGTGGAGCACGAGAGCGAGCTGCAGAACGGCGGCTACGCCGTCCAGTGGTGGGTGTTCGCCGCGATGGCCCTCGCCGCGTACGTGTGGCTGGCCCGTCGCGAGGCCCACGGCGGCGCCGACCCGGACCGCGACCGCGCCGTCCCGGTGAGTGCCGGCCCGGCGGGTTAGGGTGCGGTCGTGAGCGACCCATGGGAACAGGAGGTCCCGCCCGGCTTCGCGCCGACACCACCGGTCGACTTCGACCCGGTGACCCTGCCGATGCCTCGCGCGCAGACCCCGCTGGGCAGCGCTGATCCCGGCCCCGTGGTCGTGCAGATCGGCGAGATCGGCGTGACGTCCACCGTGGTGCACACCCCGGCCGGCGACATCCCGCTCGCCGGGACCACCTGGCAGGTCACCGAGACCTGGCACAGCGAGCAGCGCACCCCGACGTGGGCGATCCTCTGCTCGATCTTCCTGTTCTGCCCGCTGCTCTTCTTCAGCCTGCTGTTCCTGCTGGTGAAGGAGACGATCCACCGCGGCACCGTCCAGGTCACCGTCTCGAACGGCCGGCAGCAGTACGTCGCCCGGATCGCCGTGACCGACCCGGACGAGGTCACCCACATACACCGCCAGGTCAACTACGTCCGGTCGCTGTCCCTCCTCTGAGTGCCGTGCGCTAGCTCCTGTGGAGGGCCCGGACGGCGTCGATCGTGTCCGCCTCCGCCGCCGTCTTGTCGTCCCGGTACCGCAGCACGCGGGCGAACCGCAGCGCCACCCCGCCCGGATACCGCGGGCTCGTCTGCACCCCGTCGAACGCGATCTCCACCACCTGCTCGGGCCGTACCGTCACGACCCAGTCGCCGCGGTCGACCGCCAGCTCCTGGAAGCGTTCGGTCTGCCAGCGCAGCAGCTCGTCCGTCAGCCCCTTGAACGTCTTGCCCAGCATCACGAAGCCGCCCGTTTGCGGATCACGCGCGCCGAGGTGCAGGTTGGAAAGCCAGCCCTGCCGCCGCCCGTGCCCCCACTCGACCGCGAGCACGACCAGGTCCAGGGTGTGCCTCGGCTTCACCTTCACCCAGGCCGACCCGCGCCGGCCCGCGTCGTACGGCGCGTCGACCGCCTTCACGACAACGCCCTCCTGACCCCCGCCGACCGCGTCGGCGTACGCCCCGGCGGCCTCCTCGGCCGTGCCGACGAAGCGCCGGGCCACCAGCAGCGGCGCCGGCACCCCGTCGGCGAGCGCGGCCCACCGCTGCCGGCCGGGCGCGTCGAGCAGATCCTGGCCGTCGAGGTGCAGCAGATCGAAGAAGTACGGGCTGAGCACCTGTACGCCGTTGCGGGTCGCGGCCCGGCTCGCCGTCTCCTGAAACGGCCGCGGCCGCCCATCCGTATCGATCATCATCGCCTCGCCGTCCAGGACGACCTCGCGGACCGGCAGCGCCCGCACGATCTGCACCACCTCGGGCATCCGCGCGGTCACGTCGTCCAGGCTGCGGGTGTAGACGCCGACGTCGTCGCCGGACCGGTGCACCTGAATCCGGATCCCGTCCAGCTTCGCGTCCACCGCGGCGGGCAGCCCGGTGGCCTCCACAGCCGCCTCGACGTCCGGCGCGCTCGCGGCCAACATCGGCGACAACGGCCGACCCACCCGCAGGTGGAACGCCCCCAGCGCGGCGGCCCCCTCGGTCAGCGCGACCCTGGCCACCTCCTTGAGGTCCCCGGAGAGCAGCAACGCCCGTCGTACGGCGGTCACCGGCACCCCGGCGGCGAGCGCGGTCGCGTCGGCGAGCAGCCCCGCCTGGGCGCCCTGCCGCAGCTCCCCGCTGAACAACCCCCTCAACATCTGCTGCTCGTCCGCCGTCGACGCCCCGAACAGGGCACCCACGAGCGCCTTACGCCGCGCCTGCGAGCCCGCCCCCGCCACCACGCTCAGCTCGGCGATCGCCGCGTCGACGGCCGCCACGCTCAGACTCGGCGCCGGCGCCGGGGCGGGCACGTCCCGCAGGCTCGCCCAGCCCACCCCGGTCTGCCGCTGCCGCAGCTCCCCGGCCAGATACGCGGCCCCCGCGGCGATCTCCTCCGGCGCCAACCGTCGCAGCGTGCCGGCGAGCAAAGCCACCTTCGCCTTGCGCCCGGACGACTGCCGTACGGCGGCCGAAGCTGCCGCCACCTCCGCGAACAACACGAACCCATCCTGGCAGCCACCCCTGACAATTCCCCCGGGAGTTGTCGGATCCTGGGTTGATTAACGGCCTTGCAACCGTTCACCCCTAGCGTCGGATCATGTTCACGATTGCGTTCCGGACCACGACCGCCGTACCGAATCGAGTGGTGTCGCTGCGCTGCGACGCGGACGGTTGGGCCGAGCACGTGCCCGGATGGTTCGAGCAGGGGGTCTGGACGTTCCGGCTGGACGAGCGGGACGTCGCCGGGCCGCTGCGGTTCAAGTTCCTGGTGGACGCGTACACCTGGATGGCCGGTCCCGATCTCGTCCTGGAACCGGTGGCCGGAGCACGGTACGAGTTCACCGACGCGGAAGTGGCGTTCTTCGGCGCGCCCGGCCCGGTGGTCACCGAGCACGGGCGGGTCGAACGGCAGTTCCTGAATCCGAACCTCGACGAGCAGCACGAGTACGACGTCATCGTGGTCGGCTCCGGCGCCGGCGGCGGCGTACTGGCCGATCAGCTCTCCGACCTGGGCTCCGACGTGCTGCTGCTGGAGGTCGGCTCCTACCTCTTCCCCACCCACGTCGGGAACCTGGCCCGGCAGCTGCGGCTCGGACAGTTCGAGAAGAGCGTATGGGGACTGTGGGACGAGTTCGGGGCGGTGAACTACGTCAACGAGCCCGGATCGTTCTTCGGCGGGGCACAGGGGTTCAACCTGGGCGGGCGGTCGATCTTCTGGGGCGGCCTGATCCCGCGGCTGGGCGCCTGGGAGATGGCCGACTGGCCGGCCGAGATCCGCGACGACCTGCTCAGCACCGGCTACCGACTCGCCGAGGACGCGATGAACCGCGTCGCGCCCGCCCAATCCGGCTACCAGGACCGGACGAAGGCACTGCTCGGGCAGGCCCTGCCCGGATTCGACCACCTCGACGCGCCGCTCGCCGTCCAGTACCAGGGCGCGACGCCCTCGGTGATCCCCGCCGGACTGTTCAGCACGGCAGACCTGCTGCTGGAGGGGCAACTGACCGACCGGCCAACCGGCGTACGGCCCACGATCAACCTGCACCACGCCGTCACCGAGGTGCTGCACGACGGCGACCGGGCGACCGGGGTGCGCTGCACCGACCTGCTCAACCGGCAGCAGCGTACGTACCGGGCCCGGCACGTCGTGCTCGCCGCCGGGACGATCGAATCGGCCAAGATCGCCCTACGGTCGGGGCTCACCGACCCGCAGGGGCTGATCGGACGGGGCATCACCGACCACCCGATCTTCTTCACCCACTTCGCGCTGCCCGCCGGCAGTCCGCACGCCGACCCGACGGGCAGCGCCAAGGTGTGGTCCCGGCACCGCGACGTGAAGCCCGACGCACACCCGTACAACGTGGTGGTGGAGCTGGGCTCCGACTTCAACCAGGGCCGGTACGTCGACCCGGACGACCTGCGGCGGCACCGCGAGCTCAAGGGCGACGCGACACTCGGCGAGATCGTCTTCCTGCTGAACGTGCCGCTGCAGGAGCAGAACTTCGTCGCGCTCGCCGACAACCCCGACGCCCCGGTACGGATCAACATGCAGCCCGCTCCGATCACCCCCGACCTGTACGCCGAGATGCAGACCGTCGCCGCCCAGGCCCTCGACACCCTCGGCGCCCGGCCCCTCGCCTCCGACAACCTGAACCTCAAGCTCGCCGGGCTCGGTGGCGTCGCCCACGAGGTCGGCACGCTGCGCATCGGCGGCGTCGTCGACGCGAACCTGCGTTTCCTCGGCTACGAGAACCTGTACGCCTGCGACAACTCCGTCCTGCCCAGCTCCCCGGCCGCGAACCCGACACTCACCCTCGTCGCCCTCGCCCTGCGCCTGGCCCGCCACCTGACCAGCTGACGCTGCCGCGCCCACCGACCGGTCGCGTCGCGCCGGGCGGCAGTGCATCCTGCGGACCCGCGGCAGTGCGCAGGTGTGCGTACACCCGCATGGGTGTGGGTCCGCGGACACGGCGCCGGGCCGCGGCCGCCGGCGCGCGGACCGCGCGCTCCGCGGCCACCGGCGGGCTCACCGGCCCAGCGCCGCGATGTTGCGGAGAAGGAGGGCCTCGGCTAGGCAGACCCGGGCGAACTCGCCCAGGTGGAGACTCTCGTCGGGGCCGTGCGCGCGGGAGTCCGGATCCTCGACGCCGGTGACGAGAATCGCCGCGTCCGGGAAGAGTTCCTGGAACGTGGCGATGAACGGGATCGAGCCGCCCACGCCCATGTCGACCGGTTCGACGCCGTCCCAGGCGGCACGGAACGCGGACCGGGCGGCGGCGTAGCGCGGTCCCGTCGCGTCGATGACACACGGTGCCCCGTCGGATTCGAGGGTCACGGTGACGCGGGCACCCCACGGCGCGTGCGTCTCGAGGTGCGCGCGGACCGCCGAGTACGCCGACGCCGGGTCCTCGCCCGGCGCCAGCCGGATGCTGAGCTTCGCGCGGGCGCTGGGCACGAGGGCGTTCGGCGCCTCCCGGGTACCCGGCGCGTCGATGCCGAGCACCGCGATCGCGGGCTTGTTCCAGATCCGGTCGGTGATCCGCCCGGTGCCGATCAGCTGTGCCCCGTCGACCAGCCCGGACTCGGCGCGCAGCCGCTCCGGCGGGTAGTCGACGGTCGCGGTGGCCGACGCGACGAGCCCGTCGACGGCGACGTCACCGGCGTCGTCGTGCAGGGTGGCGACGAGGCGGGCGAGCGCGGTCAGCGCGTCCGGCACCGCCCCGCCGAACATGCCGGAGTGCACGGCGTGCTCCAGCACGGTCACGTCGACGAAGCAGTTGACGAGCCCGCGCAGCGACGTGGTGAGCGCCGGTACGCCGATGTCCCAGTTGCCGGAGTCCGCGATGACGATGACGTCGGCGGTGAGCAGGTCCTTATGGGCGGCGAGCAGCTCGTCGAGCGAGTCGGAGCCGTACTCCTCCTCCCCCTCCACGAAGACGACCACCCCGACGGGCAGGTCATCCCCGTACGCCCGCAGCGCCGCGACATGTGCCATCACGCCGGCCTTGTCGTCGGCGGCGCCGCGCCCGTACAGGCGGCCGTCACGTTCGACCGGTTCGAAGGGCTCGCTCTGCCACAACGCGAGATCCCCGACGGGTTGCACGTCGTGGTGCGCGTAGAGCAGCACGGTGGGCGCGCCCGGCGGCGCCGGACGATGGCCGATGACCGCGGGCTGCCCCCCGGAGCGCTCGATCGAAACGGTGAGGCCGCATCCACGCAGCAGCTCGGCGACGGCCTCCGCGCACCGTTCGACGTGACTGTGGTCGAAGCCTTCGAAGGCGATGCCGGGGATCCGTACGAGGCGCTCCAAGTCGGCGCGCACCCCGGGCAGCTCCCGGGTCACGGCGGCGCGCAGCTCCTCTTCGGTCAGCGTCATGCGTCCGACCCTACGGCCTGTCGAGGTCCTCGTACCCGCACCACGTCGTCGAACCCGCGCGACTCCCGCAGCGCCGTCAACGCCCACGATCCGCCGGATGCTCCCACGTCCGCGAACCGATCCCGGTCAGCATCACCCGCCGCCTCGCCGGCGCATCGTGTCCGCATGCGTCGTCATCGACTGATACGTAAGCCGCCCGGCTTACCCCCATTTGGGGTGCTGCCGAAGGCTGGCGAGCTACTAACCCCGCAATCCGCTGCCCACGCAGCGCGCCTGTGCAGTCAGGCGTCCGCCGTGATCGTCGCGCAGATCACAGACCGATGTCCACTATGGATCATCGTCCCGGCGCACCCGGACGTACTGGGTGCCAGGATCGTGCGGTAGGTGCGGCGCACCGTCCACCACCAGATCGACGCTCGCGGCGGTCCGGTCCGCGGTGAAGTGCCGGGCCTCGACCGCCCGCCACTTCTCAAGGTACGGCCGCAGCTGCTCCCCGTCCCGCCGAAGCGCCCGCCGCAGGCACTGCCCCTCGGGCGCGGTCACGAACACCGCCATGCTCAGCTCGGGCCGGATCACCGCTCGCGCGGCCGTCACCCCCTCCAACAGCACGGCAGACGCCGGTACGACGCTGACCGGCGTACCCCCGAACCGTTGCCGCTGCCAGACGTACCGCTGGTAGGTCGCCGTCTCGCCCCGCCGCAGCGGACCCAGCACCAACTCTTCCAGGCGGTCCCAGAAGGTGAGCTGGTCCTCCCAGCCGTCGAGCAGATGATCGGTGTGCACGACCGGCGCACCACCAAGGGCGGCCGCCAGCAGCCCGGCGAAGGTGGTCTTGCCGGCGCCGCTCGGCCCGTCGACCGCTACCAGCCGGACCGCGCCGAGCAGGGCTGGGCGACGCCGGATCTCGGCCGCGAGCTGGGCGAACGTCTCGATCCGGCCATCGCCTTCCGGAGACAAGGCGGAGTTGGGAGCCGGTTTTGCCCACCTTTGCGGCGCAAAGATATCCGCCGGGCGCGACGCCGCCACAGCCGGAACCGGGGCCGCCACAGCCGGAACCGGGGCCGCCACAGCCGGAGCCGGAGCCGGGGAATGATCGGGATCGGGCGATGCGGATCCGGCAGGAGACTCGGCCCGATCGTCGGCCTGGGTCATCGACGGCGGTCCGGGAGCGGCAGTTCCGTTGGGGCGGGGGGCGCCGGGAGGGACGAAGGGCAGCCCAGCCGTGGGGCCCTGTTCGATGAGGCGCCACAGGGCGTCGGTGTCGAGATGGTGCTCGACCAGATCACCCAGGACGTCCAATGCGCGCTCGCGGACATCGGCGAAGCAGGTGCCGGGGGCGGCGAGCCAGCCGTCGCGGTCGGCGAGACGCGCGACGCCGGTGAGGTAGGCGCGGCGGAACGCGTCGGACTCGAAGGCCCCGTGCCAGTGCGTGCCGGAAACCGTACCGGCGACGGCTCCCTCAGGGCGGCCGTCGGCGTACCGGAGGAGAGGTTGCGGGACGCCGGCGGAGACGTATCCGTGATGGATCTCGTAGCCGGTGACCGGGATGTCGCCGAATGCCGTGCCTCGCGACTGGGCAAGGGTCTTGCGCGCACCGAACGTCACCTCCACAGGAAGCAGGCCGAGGCCGTCGACGGTGCCGCGACGGCTCTCGACGTGGTCATGGATGGCGCGACCGAGCATCTGGAATCCGCCGCAGATGCCCAGCACCGGGCGCCCCCCGGCAGCATGGCGCTCCACGGCGGCCGCGAGGCCGGTCTCCCGGAGCCAGGCGAGGTCACCGACCGTCGACTTCGACCCGGGCAGGACGACGAGATCCGCGTCAGCAAGGTCAGCGGGTTCCGTGGTCAGCCGGACGCGGACACCCGGCTCCGCGGCGAACGCTTCGGCGTCGGTGGCGTTGGACATCCGCGGCAGCCGGACCACGGCGACGCGCAGCCAGCAGGTGCCGTGCGGCGGTCCGGGCCGTCCGATCGTGCCGCCGTACGCGAGACTGTCCTCACCGTCGAGCCAGATGTCCGGGTGGTACGGCAACACGCCGAGCACAGGCCGGCCTGTCACCTGGCCGATCATGTCAAGGCCGGGTTGCAGCAGGCCCGGATCGCCACGGAACCTGTTGACCACCCAGCCACTGACGAGCGCCTGGTCCTCCGGCGACAGCAGCGCCAGCGTGCCGAACAGGGCCGCGAAGACGCCCCCGCGGTCGATGTCACCCACCACGATGGTGGGTAGCCCGGCATACCGGGCGAGCCCCATGTTGACGAAATCGCCGGGTCGAAGGTTGATCTCGGCGGGGCTGCCCGCCCCCTCGCAGATCACCGCGTCATACTCGGCCCGCAATTCGGCCAGCGTGTCGTGCACGGTCCCGGCGAGGCGGGGTCGCAGAGCGCGGTACGAGCCCGCCGTGACGGTGTCGACCGCCTCCCCGAGCAGCACGACCTGGCTCGACAGATCACTGCCCGGCTTCAACAACACCGGATTGAAGCGGATGTCCGGCGCCACCCCGCACGCTGCCGCCTGCATCGCCTGCGCACGCCCGATCTCCCCACCCCGCCCGTCCGGCCCGACCACGACGGCGGAGTTGTTCGACATGTTCTGCGCCTTGAACGGGGCCACCTTGACCCCCCGCCGGTACAGCCAGCGGCAGATGCCGGCGGTGAGGATGCTTTTCCCGGCGTCCGAGGTGGTCCCCGCTACGAGCAGGCCACCACTCGGCTGTTGTCGTGACATCAACGGCTCCGGAGATCGGCGTGGCTGTGCCGCCCGGCCATGAGCCTGGCCGAAGCGCGGGCGGCGGTGGACCGGGCCAGAGCCCCAGCGGCCGCGACCGCGACCGCGTACATTCCGACGCGGCCCGAGAGCTTGGCCGCTCGTTTGAGGTGGCCGGGCGTCGGGCGTGGGCCGTCGCCGAGGAACGGCCGGGTCTCGGATCGGCCGAAGTAGACGTTCCTTCCCCCCAGGCGTACGCCGAGCGCTCCAGCCGCCGACGACTCGCACTGGCCGGCGTTCGGACTGGGGTGGTCCGCGCGGTCCCGCCGCCACACCCGGGCCGCCTCCGCGGAGCTGCCATGGACGGCGGGCGCCGCAACGATGGTGAGCAGGGCAGTGAGCCGGGACGGGAGCAGGTTCAGCAGGTCGTCGAGGCGAGCCGCGGGCGTCCCGAACCGTGCGTACCGGTCCGAGCGATGCCCGACCATCGCGTCCAGGGTGTTCGCAGCCCGGTAGCCGAGCAGCCCCGGAAGGCCCGCCACCGCACCCCAGACCAACGGCGCCACGACCGCATCGGACGTGTTCTCGGCGACGGACTCGACCGTGGCGCGGGCGAGCTCCGTGGCGTCGAGCGCGGACGGGTCCCGCCCACACAGGTGCCCGAGCCGAGCCCGGGCGGCGGGCAGGTCCGCCCGTTGCAGGTGACGGCCCATCATCCTGGACTCCCCGCGCAGGGTCCGCCCCCCGACGACCGTCCAGGTCACCCCGGTGACGAGCGCCGCGCGCAGCAGCGACCGCTGCCGCGTCGCGACGTGCGCCACCACCCCTGCGGCCACGGGCAGACCGACGGCGATCCCGGTGTACGCGGCACCGGCCCGGCGGGTGGGCGCATACAACCGCTTCTCCAGGGCGGTGGCGGCGGTGCCGAACCCCGCCACGGGGTGGAACCGGCGTGGATCACCGAACGCCGCGTCCAGCGCGAACCCCGCGAGGAGCCCGACCGCATCGACCGCAACCGACCATCGAGCGTGCGGTCGGCCGTTCTTCCTACGCAATCCCATTTCGATCACCCCCTTGATCAGCCTATGGCGCGCCTATACCAGCGACTGTTCCAGTCCGCCCGCCGCGATGCCTTCCGGCGGACGCCGCGCCGCCAGCCCACCCGGCGCGGCCAGAGCCACGATCCGTGGCAGATGCCCCCGGAGGCATCGCGGTGACCGACCAGGAGCCGCGTGTCGACCACACCGCGACTCCCTCCACTCCGGGGCAGAGCCGTCAGTAAACGCCCGCAGAGCCGACAATGACGCCTGGCACTCCCGCCGCAGAGCCGACAGTAACGCCGCCACTCCGGGGGCAGAGCCGACAGTAACGCCGCCACTCCGGGGGCAGAGCCGACAGCTCGAAGCCGACGCAGCGGGATGCCGTGGCATCGAGGCCGGGACCACCGGGCGGCATCAAAGGCCAGCCCGGCGGTCCCGGGAGCATGTCGGAACCCTCCCGACATCGCAGTCGGCAAAGGCACCTGTCCCGTTGAGAGTCCGATACTCGCGGTGATACTTGAGGAAAAAGACGGGTGTCCGACCGTTACGATTTCCCGACTCCAGGTCGCGCCCACCGGTCAGGGCTCCCGCGCCGCCCCGTGGCCGGCGACGCGGACCGGAACCGAGGCGCCACCCGCCGACGAGGCCCACCGATCGGCAAGCCGCCGCGGGCCCAGCGCCAGCATGAGCACGCTCGTTGCGATCAGGCCGGCACGGGAGTCCGGCCCCGGCTGCGACGCGGACGTCGCGGGCCGTCCTCCGCAGCGTCGCTGTCGTCATCGCTCGACGATGGCCGCCCGCTCAGGCCCGACGTTCGCCCGGCCTCGTTCGTCTCGCGCAAATCCCCCGACGGGGACGCGGCCGGTGACGATGCGGTGGCAGGCCGAGTGGGGACGTCCAGGGAGTCGGCGGTGGCGAGAACGTGCGGAACGGCGGGCGGACCCCCGGCGTCCGCCTCGCCATACGGCTCGGGTTCGAAGCCGCCGCCGCGAACCTCGGCGATCGGGTCATACGCCCCCATGGCGGGGATCTCGGGGAAGTCCGGATCGTCGTCGAAGAGGCCGTTGCCCAGGCGGACCGGAACCTGGTCGAGCGGAACCGGGACTGTGGCCTCCCCGCGCACGGAGTCGTCGTCCTCGACGGTGCTGGTGGCGAGCGACGGACGGCTGCG
The DNA here is from genome assembly GCA_966211315.1 of uncultured Micromonosporaceae bacterium. Taxonomy (GTDB): domain Bacteria; phylum Actinomycetota; class Actinomycetes; order Mycobacteriales; family Micromonosporaceae; genus CBIHNN01. The sequence goes on from CBIHNN010000001.1 coordinate 39,048, forward strand.
GGCGAACGTGCCCCGCCCGCGCGAGAGGTCGTGGCCGACGGCGACGGCTTCCAGCTCGTACATGGTCCTCTGGTTGCCCTGCGTGTCGGTCCAGTCCCGGGTGTAGAGGCGACCCACGACGACGACGGGATCGCCGACCGTCACCGACGAGGCGACGCCCTCGGCCAGCTTGCGCCAGCAGTTGACGCGTACCCGGAGGCTGTTGCCGTCGATCCAGCGGCCCGACTCACGGTCGAGCCGGCGGGCGGTCGACGCGATCTTGAAGTTCGCCACCAGCGAGTTGGTGTTGGCGGTACGGCGCCACTCGGGCGCGTTCAGGACGTTTCCGACGATGGTTACGTTCGTGTCGAACACTGGTACTCCCTAGGTCAGTGGAAGTTCAGCCTGCCGACAACCGCACCTGCCGCGCAGCACCACGTACGAGCCTGTGGATAACGGACGGCCTGTGGACAACCCCCGAAGAGAAGGCGGGTGCCGGGTAACCTGGCGTGCGTGGAAACGGACGTTCTGGGCGAGCCGTACGAACGGCACACCATCGATCTGGGCGTCGACGACGAGGGACCTGTCGTCGCGACGCTCGTACGCCGCCGTGCGGCAACCCCGAGTCGCCGCGCTGTCCTCTATGTGCACGGCTTCGTCGACTACTTCTTCCAGACCCACATGGCCGACTTCTTCGTCGAGATGGGCTGGGACTTCTACGCCCTCGACCTGCGCAAGTACGGTCGGAGCCTGCTTGAGCACCAGACGCCGAACTTCTGCCGGAGCTTGACCGACTATTGGCCGGAGCTGGACGAGGCAGCTCGGATCATCCGCGAGGTCGACGGCCACGACCAGTTGCTCGTCGCGGCACACTCCACCGGCGGTCTGATCACCTCGCTCTGGACCCACGTACGCCGCGACGAGGGCATCATCGACGGGCTGTTCCTGAACAGCCCGTTCTTCGACTTCAACCTGCCATGGTTCGTCCGGCGCCCGCTCGTGTCGATCGTCGGGCGCACCGGCGGGCGGCGGTCGCCGTACCGCGTACTTCCGAAGGGAACTCTGGGTCTGTATGGCCAGAGCCTGCACGCGGACCACCGGGGTGAATGGGCCTATGACCTGAACTGGAAGCCGCTGCGCGGCTTTCCGGTGCGGCTCGGCTGGCTCGAAGCCATCCGCCGCGGCCAGTCCAAGCTCCGCGCGGGTCTAGCCATTGACGTACCGGTCCTGCTGGCGTGCTCGACCCGCACGTTCCGCGGCAAGGCGTGGCACGACGGCATCCGGCTCGCGGACGCGGTCCTCGACGTCGACCACATGGTCCGGTGGGCACCGCGGCTCGGCCCTCACGTCACGATCGCCCGCTTCGACGGCGGCATGCACGATCTCACGCTGTCCGGACCAGAGGTCCGGACGAAGGTCTTCAACGACCTGGGCCGATGGGTACGCGCCTTCGTCGAGCCCAGATCCGGTGTGACGGCCGCCTCCGTCGACGTCCCGCCGCCACCGGAGCACTCGGCAATCTGAGCCCTCGCCAGCCGCCCGACGCGCACCTAAGATGTGCTGACCAGGCCGGGGTGTCCCCATCCCGGCCCGCCAAGGGGTAACCTGCGTGCGGTTCCCGCGCTCGTAGCTCAGCGGATAGAGCAACAGACTTCTAATCTGAAGGTCGCAGGTTCGAATCCTGCCGGGCGCGCAGCAGTAAAGGGCCTCCCGCCGCAGGTGAGAGGCCCTTTACCATCAGCCTACGCCGATCTCTGCGGCACCCGGATCTTGCATCCCTGGGCGCTACTGCTCACAGATTGCTCACGTGGCGTCTCGAAGGGGTCGATGTACGGTCAGAAGCTTTGACGCCTTGACCACCTGTTCGGCCGCCGACTTCCGCATCAGATGCGCATAGATCCGCCGCGTGACCTCCGGGCTCGAGTGCCCAAGGATCATCTGCACCACCTCAAGCGGCACCCCGCCTGCCAGCAGGAGCGAACAGGCCCCGTGCCGGGTGTCGTGCAACCGGATCCTGGGCAGGCCGCATGCGGTCACATGAGCCTCGAACGCCGAGGTCACGCGGTCTGGCCGCAGCGGCAACCCATCCGGATCACAGAAAACCAGGCCGTGATCTCTGTAGTCGGCGGCGAGGAACGCGCGCTCTCGCGCCTGATCCTGCCGGTGCCTGACCAGCGCCGCTTGCGCTGGCGGCGCCAGTGGCACCCAACGCCGGCCACTGCGGCTCTTCGGCGGCTTGAACAGTCGGCCCACATGTTCGTGACCGCAGGAGGGACAGACCGCCTGGCCGTCGCGGACCTGCCTGCGCGTCACAGACACGATCGTCTGTCGCACGGTCAGACCAGCATCGTCGTCATCAATGTCGGCCCATCTGAGCCCGCACAGCTCGGCGCGGCGCAGACCGGCATACGCGGCCAGCTCGTACAGCGCCGACAGGCGGTCACCGAATACGGATTCGAGAAAGCGCGCCGTCTGCTGCGGCTGCCAGATAACCAATTCCCGCTCGGTGTCAGCCGTACGTCGCGGGATCGAATCCAGCCTGCCGACCGCCGGATTGATGGTGATCAGCTCGCGCCGCTGGGCTGCCGAAAGCGCGGCCCTGATGGTTCGTCGGTAACTGTCGACGGTGCTCGGAGAGCGTTGCGAGATACGCCGCCCCGCATTTCCAACCGGGCGCTTCCCGCCGAGCGGAGCCGCCAGGCGAGCCAGCACCCGCTCAATGTGCGACCGTCGCAAGTCTCGCAACAAGATCGATCCGAGTTGCGGCTTCCACGCGTCACGCACGTGCGTGCGGTAGTTCGCCACCGTGTTCACCGCCCGCTTGGTCACGACCAGTTCCTCAAGCCAGAGATCGAGCCAAGCGCCCAACGTCATGCCACGGTCATCGGTCCAGGTGCCCGCATTGAGCGCGGCCAGTTCTTTGGTCAGCGCGGCGTCGGCGTCGTCGCTTGTTCGGTAGCCGGACCTAGTGATCTGCTTACGTTTGCCGGTCACCGGGTCCTGGCCCGCATCCACGGTGAAGCCCCACGATCCGTGACGTTTGCGGCAGCTCTTGACTCGCTTTCCTTGGGCGTCCCTGCACTGGCAGCGTTTGAAGACGGAGCCTCGCACTGTGGTGAGTCCTTCCTCTGAGTGAGACGGACAGCGGTGGCGACGTCATTCGTCACCACCGCTGTCCGTTGAGATTTGGTTGTCGATCCGCTGTATGACCGCTATCGGCAAAGGAGAGCGGGACTACGCACCACGCCGAAACCGCTCGATGAGGTTGCGTTCCTCCGGGCTGAGCTCCACCAGTCGCCGCAATTCGTGTACGGGTGGCGCGGCGGGCGTTGCGGCGGTGGACTCGTTGTTCAGCCAGGCGTCGAAGCGCCGCTTCGGGATGGTCCAACGACCGCCAAGCTTGATCGCCGGGATCTCCCCGTCTCGGATCAGCTTGTATGTGCCGCCCAGGTTCAGCCGGAGCATGCGAGCGACTTCCTTGACGGTGTACACCGAGCGGCCGATCGCGGCGGGCGACTCCGGTCGGTCGGGTGCGGCGATGTTCGTGCGGGGGTTGAGGGTGACGACGGTGCCCATGCTCGGGTCCTCCTGAGGTGGTGGCGAGGCACTGCATTGGGCCGCTAAGCCCGCTGAGTGGCCGATATGGAGCCGTTCGAACGATGAAGCTCGGGCGCCGACGACCGAGCGATCGGCATGCTGGAGGCCCTCAGGACGGCCCGCTGAGAGCGCCGTATACGCAAGATCCGGGCTTGGTTGGTATGACGGGATGCGCGGATGTGGCTGCGTGGCTTCCAGCGGACCATTCTCCGAGGTGTCGGCGGGCCGTTCGGGTTTGGGTACGGAAGCCGTACCAGCCGTACCAGCCGTACCAGTGCAGGTCAGGGGCGGTACGGCTTTTTCGCTGGTACGGCTTAAGCCGTACCAGCGGCAGTGCCGTCGGGCGGCGGAGGCATTTCGTCGAGGGATGCTTGGTACGGCTTAAGCCGTACCGGGTGTAGAAGCCGTACCGTGTCTGAGCTGGGCTGGTACGGCTGGTACGGCTGGTACGGCTCTCCCTCGGAGTCCTGATCGGTCTCGGGGCAGTACCGGCGCCACGCGTCGGTGAAGGTGGCGCGGTAGTAGCCCTTGGCCTGTCCGGTGGGTGGCGGGAACCGGATCGTCTCGGATGTGATGTCGTACTCGCGCAGCAGCACGCCGAGCTTCATCGGGGTCAGCCCGGCGTTCGTTGGCCCGTACTCGACCCATGGCGCTTCGGGGTCGGCCTTGAGCCGTTCGAGTAGGGCGGCGGTCGGGACGGCGTCCCATTGCCCGAATGCGGTGCGGCAGTCGGTGAGTAGCCGGACTCCGTCGGAGCCTTTGGCGGTGCCGTCGCGGTCTGCGGTGAGGGTTTCGGCGGCGTGCCGTCCGCGGTCGGGCCAGTCGCCTGCGGCGAGGTCGGCGACGGCGATGAGGGGTTCCCAGGTGTCGGCGGCCCGGTCTTCGAGCGGCATGACGGGTTCAGCTCCTTCCAGGATGGTGAGGTTGCCGCGCAGCCACTGATTGAGGTCGTTGGCGATCTGGCGCAGCCCCGGGCCGTCACGGCGGTGCCGGTACGGTGAGACCGTTTCCCCGGCGGCGCGGCGGCGCATCCGGACGACGACGGCCCGGTCTTCGATGGTGTCGGGCATCATGCCGATACCGGCCAGCGCCGCCATGGCGAACGTCGAGATGGTCTCAGCGCGGTTGCGGGCGTTGTCCCACCGGAGCGCTGGTCGGTTGCGCTGGTGACCGGCGTTGAGCAGTCCGCGTAGTTCCTCGTTCGACTCGGCGGCCTTTCCGCCGAAGATGGTGTCGGCTTCGTCGACGAGCAGGGTGGGTGGTTCGTCGCCGCCGATGGACCGGTACACCGCCGCCGTGCTGGCGTTGACGGTGATGAGCGGGTTGCAGCAGGTGCCTTCCACGATGTCGAGTAGGCGGGATTTCCCGCATCGTTTCTCGGGTGCGCGGATGACGAGTCGGGGGGCGTGAGCCCAGGCGGGTTGGGCGTGGCTGGCGGCGATCCAGAGGACGACGGCGTCGAGGGCTTCGGGTGAGGGCAGGATGACGTACTTGGTGAGGGCGGCGTGCAAGCGATCGAGGATGGCGGTTCCCTCGATGACGCAATGGGGTTGGGTCATGCGGCGATCCCTTCTGTGCTGACCGCTTCGGCCCGGAAGCCGCCGGTGATGGCGGCGCGGGTGTCGCGGTCGGTCTGCCCGGCTTGGCGTCCGGCGGCGTAGAGGGCGGCGTGCGCGTCGGCGGAGGTGAGGGCTCCGGCGGCGACCATCCGCGCGACGCCTCGGGCAGCGCCGTAGAGGACGGCCCGGCGGCGGCCTTCCGGGGCGCGGGCGATCGCGTCGAGGTGTGCGGTGAGCAGCGCGATCGGGGATGAGATGCCCCTCCCCCGGCTGAACGGGGTGGGCGCCGTGCCGGGCGTTGCGGCCGGTGGTGCCTCGATGGGTCGGCACGCGGCGACCAGCGGCGGGGGCATCTCAATGGCGGCCCGGTCCCCGACCCGCCGGTACGGCTGTCCGGTGCCGGGGTGGATGGACGGCGGGGCGACGACGTAGCCGCCGTCGGCCTTGACGTCGATGCCGGGGTGGCCGCGCAGTTTGGCAGCGAGGGGGCCGCCGGGGTGGCGGTAGTACAGGTGCCAGCCGCCCGAGCCGGTGCGCACGCATCGGGTGGGCGGCATCAGGTCGGGCAGCACGGTGCCGCCGTTGCGGGGGTCGATGTCGATGACGGCGAGGCCGGAAATGGTGCCGGTGCGGATGGCGAGCAGGCCGCCGGGGATGGCGGCGTGCATGGCGGTGATGCGGTCGGGGTCGGTGGTGGCGGCGTAGAAGCCATGGCAGGTGAGGCAGCCGCAGGCTTCCGCATTGTGGTTGGGATCGGCTTCGGCTTTGGGGCAGTTGGGGCAGTTGGCGACGGGTCGTTTGGTGCGGCCGAGCAGGAACACGGGCAGCCCTTCGGCGGCGAGCAGGAGTGCGGCCGCGAGGGTGGGCAGCGCGGTGACGGGCACGGTGGTCTCCTCCTGTGTGGTGTGTGGACGGTGCGGAGCGCGTTGCTGCGCGCAGGCCGCGCAGTCGCGGGCGGTGAGCCGCGCCGGTCGGCCGCTGACCGTGTCGTCAGCGGTGACCGTGCAGCGGCACACGTGCGGATACAGGTCGGTGGTCGGGACGGGTCGGCCGAGGGCTCTGCTCGCGCCGATCCAGTGGCCGGGGACAGTGGTCGGGTCGGGCATCGGAGCCCCCTCAGGTAGTCACGTTGGGTGATGTTCGGGTGGGTGGTGTCGCGGTGTCGCGCGCGACGCGGGAGAGGGCGCTCCAATGCGCGCGGGCGCGCGCGTGCAGGCGCGCGGGCGCGCGTAGGAGCGGGTGTTAAGGCCTCCGATGCGACAACGCGCGACACCATGCGACACGCCGCGACAGCTACGCGGCGTGACTTTCCGAGGCGGTCGCCGGGTAATAGCGGTAGCCGTTTCGGCCGTCGGCGCGGCGGGCACCGCCGCCGTCCACCAACGCCCGGAGTGCACGGTGGACGCTGCCGCGGTGGGCGGTGCCGCGCAGCTTCTTCACGGCGCCGGTGATCTCGGCGGTGGTCATGCCGTTCGGACCGGCGGCGGCCAGCACGGTCGTGATGGCCTCCCCCACCGACGCGTCGGCGGCGTCGAGAGCCTCGGGCGGGGTGTCGGGTCGCAGGTCCGAGAGCGGGATGGGTGCCAGCTCGGGCAGGTCGGCGTTCGCGGCGGCGCGGGCCGTCTCGAGGGCGTCCTTCCCGGCCGTGCGTGCGGCCCGTGGGGCCACCTTCGCGGCGGCGCCCTTGCTCGGTGTCGGGGCGGCGGTTCGGGCCGTTGTGGGGGCGGTGAAGGGGTCGGCGGGGCGTAGGGCGTAGGGCTCGCCCGCGGCGTCGCGGGCGACCGGGTCGAGGGCCGGTCGCCCGGCGGCGAGGATGCGGGCGAGGCGGTTGACGATGGGTGGGTGGTGCAGGGCGTAGGAGCGGATCGGGAGCGGGTCGACGTCGGGGCCGTCTTGTAGGTAGAGCAGGCCGGGGACGTTGAACAGGGTGGTGTCGACGGTGTCGAGGTCGACGCCTTGCAGGACGAAGCCGACGTCGGCGCGGCGGTTCATCCGCAGGCACAGGTTCGGGTGCAGTTGCGAGCGGAAGTCGCCGTCGTCGCCGAGGGCGGCGACGGTGGGGCGTTGGGTGGTGACGAGTAGGCCGACGCCTGCGGAGCGGCCGGTTTGGGAGATCTGCCGGGCCAGTTCGGTGGCCTGCGCGGCGAGGTCGACGCGGTCGGGGTCGCCGGTCTTGATGCCGAACAGCGCGGCGGCCTCGTCGATGATGATCTCGATGGCGGGCAGGTTGGGCGTGGGGACCAGCTTGTCGTCGCCCTTGCCCCGGCTGGCGGCGGCGGCCAGGATCCGCGACCGGGCTTCGATGATCGTCACGGCGGCTTGGAGCATGGCGACGGCCTCGTGCAGGGTGGTGGCGAGCCAGTCGAAGCAGGGCAGCCACGCGGCCTGCCCTTGACCGGCCTTGGCGACTTCGATGGCCCAGATCACGGTGTCGCCGCAGGCGGCCAGGCCGCAGGTGATGACGTTGAGGGTGTTGGTCTTGCCGGAGCCGGACGCTCCGCCCATCAGGACGTGTTTGCTGCCGTGCGATGGGGTCCACAGGCCGAGGGAGAGTGGGGAGCGGTCGGCGCGTTCGCCGAGCGGGATCCCGTCGGTGATCCGGCGGGCGCCCGGCGTCCACACGGTGGGTGTGGCGGTGCGCGGGTTGGTTTTCATCAGGCGGCATCTCCCGTCGATTCGGTGTCGGTGCGGGTGGGGTCGAGGTGCAGGACGTTCGTCGTGTCGTCGCCGCTGTCCGTGGGGTCGATGTCGGGGAGGGCGGCGATGGCGGGATGGGCGATGGTGCGGCCGGACTCCCACGGGTCGCGGTCGACCACGTGCAGGTCGATCCGGCGGGCGTTGGCCTTGTCCGGCACGACCGTGACGGAGCCGCGCCGGTACTGGTAGCCGGATTCGATGCGGTCGCGGTTGACGTCGCGGGCGGTGTGGTTGCCCGGCAGGACGACGGTCAGGACGCGGCCGACGGTGGTGTTTTTGACGTTGGTGAGGGTGGCTCCGGCGATGCCGGCCATGTCGGCGACCGACGCCCACCGCTGGCGCATCCGGTCGAGCGTCGCGGCCGAGCGCAGCGCCGGGCCGCACCACCAGCCGAGCCCGACGACCGGCCAGGCGAGTGCCCAGATGCCGTAGAGGCGACCGGTGCCGGGGTGCATGGCCAGCGTGAGCAGCCATCCGAGGGTGAGCAGGGCGACGGTGGCGGCGTAGACGCGGTCGTAGAGGCGGCGCATGCCGAAGATCAGCCAGCAGGCGACGCAGGCGGTGGCGACGGCGAACACGGCGATGAACCAGCCGACGTCCGCGTGCGCCCAGAGCAGGGCCAGGCCCCAACCCGCGAAGGGCAGGGGTAGGGCGACGTAGAGGGGGGTGAGTTGCCACCGCCACCGGTAGGTGAGCCGGGCCAGGCCGTGGGCGATGGGGTGGCGGTGGGCGTTGGGTGAGAGGCCGACGTAGAGGTCGGTCTGCTTGCGGCGTTTCACAGCGGTCGACTCCTGACGGTGCGGGCGAGGTGGCGGACGTGATGAGGGCCGGTCACCAGGTGCGGTGACCGGCCCCCGAGGGCGGAGTGACGTGGGTTCAGGCGGCGCTCTGGTCCCAGAAGTTCTCCCGGCGGATCTGCCGCACGTTCGTCTCGGCCGCCTCGAACTGCGCGGCGTAGAGCGTGCGGAACGCGCGGCGGGTGCGGGTGAACGTGCCGGACACCTCCGCCAACTCGGCGATGGCGTTGGCGGCCGGTCCGGTCACGCGGGGGTCGGTCTTGATCGCGTCGAGGCGTTCGATCCACTGACCGACGTTCTCGGCCAGGGCCAGGACGGCGGTGGACATACCGGCGAGTTGGGCGTCGAGGTCCCACGCGGTGGCGGGGTCCATCTCGCCGATGATGCGGGCGGCGCGGGTCAGTGCGGTGGTCTCTTGCGTTCCCACGGGGGTGGTCCTTCCGATCGACGGGGTGGAGCTGGGCGACGGGGTGGGGCTGGGCGGTGCCATGCGAGGTGTTGCGTTCACGGCCGGTGGTCTGGTCGGGCGAGGTGTCGCGGTCGGCTGGGATGCGGGTCGAGGACGGCGCGGGGAGAAGGTGGGTTGATCGGCGCGCTGGTCGCGCTGGCGGGCCTTGCCGGTGCGGACGGCGTCGTGCGTGTTCAGGTGCGCTTCGACCTTGTCCAGGGGGATGGACTGGTTGCAGTGGGCACAGTGCACGGCGGTGGCGTCCAGTGGCCGGAACCCATTGGCGGCCCATCTGGCGCCGGTGGTGACGTGGGAGCGGCGCCGCCACGCCCACCGGGTGGTTCGGGCGAGGGTTCGGGCGGTGGGGTGACGTTCCAGCCAGCGGCGGGCCTTGGCGCGGCGGCGGCGCCGCACGTTCGCGGTGGCCTCATCGAGTAGTGACGCCATGACGGGTACCTCCGATCAGGCGGGTTCGCGGGTGCCGGTGGGCGGGCCGTACAGGAAGCGGAACAGTGCCTGTTGCAGGGCGACGAGGTCTGCGCCGGTGGTCGGACGGGGGTAGCCGTGGGCCTGGAGCACGTCCACGACGTCGAGCAGCAGGCCGAACGAGAACCGGGCGTCGGTGCCGGGCGGGTTGAGCGGGTACGTGGGTTCGGCGGGTGCAGGGTTCACGTCGGGGCCTGCGGGGTCTGACACCATGGGGGTTCTCTCCTGACGTTCTCGTGACCGAATGGGGAGACCGGCGGCACGGCACAGGTTCGTAGGCCGGAGGGCTGTGCCGCCGGGCGTACTCAGCGGTGGGTCAGGTGCGCGAGGGCGGCGCCCATGCCGAGCACGGCGACCGGGATGCACGCCACCAGCGCGGTGATCGGCCACGGAGCGGACGTCCATCCGGCGGCGGCCATCAGGTGGTAGGCGATCTGCCCGAGGCCGCCGATCGTGAGGGAGCCGATCGCGGACCACTTGGCGAACCGGCGGGCGTCGCCGGTGACACGACCGGACAGCCACACCCACAGGGCGTACGCGGCGTAGGTCTCCACGCCGATCGGCAGGGTGATCGCGGTGTCCAGGACGACGGAGTCGGCGATGCCGGGCAGCAGGGCGACCTTGCCGAACCCGGTCAGGCGGCCCATCTCAACCCACCCAGCCCAGATCGCGACGAACGCGGGCAGGCACAAAATCAAGACCGGCCACACGACCGGCCGGACTACGACCCCCGCCGGTGCGGCTGCCTCAGCAACGGTTGGCACGTCGGTGACCTCGGGAACCGGGTCCGCGACGGCGCTGACCTGCGGCGATTCGGTGGGCGCCGCCAGAGCGGGAGTCACGTAGGTCGGTTCGTCCGCTGTGGACGGGATGTCGGCCGGGACTGGGTCCGTCGCGGGCGGTTCCGGGATGGCCGGCACGTCGGCGGGTGGGGCGGATGCCGGGCTGAGGGCTTCGAGTAGGGCCCGCGCTTTCGGGGCGCCGACGCGGAACGTCTTCTTGAGCTGGTTGCGCGACGGCAGGCGGCCGAGTTCGGCGGCCAGGTCCCGTGCGTGCGGGATCAGGGCGTCTACCGCGGCGGGGTAGGCGCTGCGGGTGGTGGTCGTGGCGGTCATGCGGCGGCCTCCAAGCGGCAGCAGTCGAGGCACTCGCCGAGCGAGCGCGGAATGTAGTAGGGCCGGATCTGGTGGCAGGTGGGGCAGGTCCGGCGGGCGAGCAGCGCCTTGTCGATGGCGGTGCGCTGCGCCGGGGTGGCGGTGCGTTTCGGCCGGGCGAGGTCGATGCGGTACAGGTACGCGGTGCGGATACCACCGACGCCGCGCCAGAGGATCTGCGCGGCGATCGGTTGCCCGCCGGGGCGTAGTCCGCGGTCGCGGAGTTGACGGACGGTGGCGAAGCCGGGCGGGGCGCCGCGCCACCAGTAGGTGGGGATGCCGTACCGGTCGCCCTCGGGGTCGTAGAACGCGGCCCGGATGCGCGGCATCAGGCGGCCCGGTCAAGCTCCGTGCCGCAGCTGCGGCGAGCGGCGATGTAGGCGAACGTTTCGCGGATCACGCGGGCCTCGGCCCGGCGCAAGCGGCGCCAGTCGAGGTCTTCGGGTCCGCCGCGCTCGTCGCTGTCGAGGATGGTGATCTCGGCGTCGAGCCAGGCCAGTTCGGCACCGTTCAGGGCGTCCTGTGCCTCGATCGCGGCCAAGTCGGCGGCGGTCGGTTCCGGCAGGTCGGTGAGGTCGTGGGCAAACATCGGGGGTCCGTTCTGTCGGTGGGTCAGGCGGCAGGAGCGGGGCGGCGCCGCGCACGAGGTGCAACAGCGAGACAGGCGGGGCAGTGGGTGGCGTCCGGCGCGAGCGGCGCCAGGACGGTGCAGGCGGCGCACGCACGCCAGACGGCGTTCTGACGGGACGAGATGCGAACAACAGCAGCGAGTGAAGCCATAGCAATCGGGTCTCCTAGGTGGGGCAGGTCGGCGCGACCGCACGGCACGTACAGCCGCGCTGACCTGCGGAATCAAGTCAATGGATGACGCAGGCAAGAAGCCCTGCGCGGACGGCCTATGAGGCGTCAGGCATGCGACGCCGGGGCCAGCCGTGGCCCCCTCTGTGGAGTTGTTAAGCGACGACGACACAGCGATCCCGGATCGCACGGGTGATCCAGCCGAAGCCACCCCGCCGTTTTCCGGTCTCACGATCGAGTCCCGACAGCCGTGCCGTCTCAGCTAGGTCTGCCGTGTTGGCTATACAACTGCGTTGACCAGGAACCTCTCATGAGGCGTGACGTGATGTCAACCGTGTGGGCCATGTTGGCTAGACATTTCTACGTTTCGCCTGGTAGAACGGGGGGCATGAACGCAGCCGTGCCCGCGTACCGGAAGATCGCCGAGGACATCCGCCGCCGGATCGTGTCGGGAGAGCTGCCGCCTGGCTCGCTGCTCCCAACGCAACAGGAGCTAGCCACCACCTACGGCGTGGCGCGTATGACGGCACGGCAGGCCGTCTCGTCGTTGGAAAACGAAGGGCTGATTACGAGCCAGCAGGGTCGAGGCGCCATTGTGCGTAGTCGGCAAACGATGATCTACCGACCACAAGCGGAGTTCGCGCCGCGAATCAGCGCTGAGATGGATCGGTTCATGTCGGCGCTCGCCAGCGAGGGGCGAACGCCGTCCCAAACGATTGACGTTGCGATCGTGTCGGCGCCTCAAATCATTGCCGAGAGGTTTGGAATTGACGTTGGCTCGCGCGTGGTCGCTCGTCAACGCATTCGATCGATCGACGGTGAGCCATTCAATATCAATGACACCTTCTACCCATACGACCTAGCGGCAACGACCGAAATCATGGACCCGAAGGACATTCCGCGGGGAAGTAACTTCGTACTCGCGGATCTCGGCTATAAGGAAGTCCGCGCGATCGATGAAATCTATGTGCGCATGCCGGAGCCTGAGGAAGTTCGCAGGTTGCGGCTCGGTCCCGGGACCCCTGTGGCCGTCCACTACGTCACCGGCTATACGGCGAAGGGCGAGCCCGTGCGATGTGACATGTTCGTACTGCCAGGTGATCGCCATGTAATCCTCTATGAGCGGGTACACCCCGAGGAGGGCGTCGATGGCGCCCCGTCGGCCGCGCAGTGATATCGGCTCGGCGCGCATTGTCGCGAGACGTCGATGTCGTGGCAGAAATGTGGCTGGAAGCCGCTCGGTGGTTGGGTGAACGGGGCTACGACCAGTGGCAGTACCCCATTAAGATGTACAACATTGTGGCCGCAGTCGAGGCCGGTCATTGCTGGCTTTTCGATGATGATGGTCGGTCAGTTGGCACTGTGACGCTTGACGACACCGCCGACCTTTCATTGTGGCTGCCGGAGGATATGCCTGACGATGCGCTCTATCTCCATCGATTGGTTGTTCGGCGGAGCGCATCAGCGAGGAATCTCGGAAGCGCCATTGTTGATTGGGCGAGTCGGCAGGCGCAGGCAGCAGGTAAGTCGTGGCTGCGACTGGACGCGTGGAGCACGAACGCTGATCTGCACGCGTACTACGAGTCGCTTGGGTTCCGCTGGGTCAGGACAGTCAAGGGCGCGGAGGTCGTCTCCGGGGTCCTGTTCCAGCGGCGTGTCGGTCAAGTTCTCGGCCATGGTCCCGAAGTCATGACAGCCGAGTGAGTCCCGCCCGTCGTCAGCCTTTGGCGTCAATCGTCGGATAGCAATTCAGCCCATTGCGGCTCGCGGAATTACGGTTACAAAGGCCAACTACGGGCGAAACCCATCCCGTCAGAACGTGTGATCGACACGGGCGTCGCAGGTCCAGACGTCGCAGCCTCGAATCGACGCGGCCATGTCCGAGCGCGAGGAAGAGGGCGACGTCCGAGGCGGGGTGAGGACAGCAGGATCCCCGCTTCGACTTGTTTGCCAAAGTACTTTCAAGTTACCTCTACTGCCACAAGCGACGAAGTGTTCGTCGTAAGCTCTGGCCCAGCCCACGCCCCGATTGGAGGTTGTGGTCCGTACCGGCCTCGCCTCCATACAGGCGCTCTAGGCGATCAATCGCAGCGATGATGCTGGCGGAGTAGCTACGAACAACGGTCCCGAAGTTCAGACACTTGGCCCGATAGTTTCGGAACTGCAATATCGGGCCTGCGGCGGCAGAGACGACGGCGAGCAAGAAGAAGGCGACAAAGCCATAGAAGCTGTTTTGCCATCCGCCTGCATATATGTTGAGAAGCCATGCCGCCAGGGTGGTGAGTGGCAACACGTAACAGGCAACGACTACGATTCTCATGTCGGCATCTGACATCCATTGCCGAGCCCACTCGCGAAAAGTGATTCGCTCGGCTCGCTGAATAAGTCGATTGCCCACTTCTATATAGCGGCGCATCTCGGGCTTGAGTTGGGCAGCGCGCCGGAGGGGAACGAAGGGGTCCTCCAGCGCGGCCGATATACGACTTAGCCGGAGCTCAAGCCGACGGGATGGTGAGAGTGGCCGACTTGCTACAACCAGCATCACTCCTATAAGTATCACGGTCACGAAGCCTATGATAATTAGCTGTATACCGTCTTTCCATTGGTTGCCGCCGCCATCGCCCGTCGCCAAATTTACCCCGACTCCTGCGATGATTGCCGCCCCTGCCGACATTGCCGGAAGCGTAACGAGGGTGCGGACTTCCGAAAGCGGCTGCGCGCGGAATCGATATATTTCCTCCCTCGAGTGTTTGAGGAAGCCTGCGACTACCAGCTGAAGGAGAAGATTCATGACGAGAGCGGCCATGCCGAGGAGTCCTGCGGTGCCTAGGAATCCAAGGATAAACCTCAGCGGTATAGCCCAAGTTCCGATCTTCCGGTCCTTCCTCGCAGCGACAGGTCGCGCGGCGTGCCCGAGTCGGCGCGACGCGGCTGCGTGCCATGGTAAGACCGGCGAGCGACTGGTGTTGCGGCCAGCAGCCACACCCACGTGTCAACACGACTGGCGGGTCGTTGCTCACGGGTTGCTCACACACGCATTGGTACCCAGCCGCCCTAGATGAGCTTCAGCGATTTCCTTGCAACCGGCAGACCTGGCAAGTTTCGAAGATCGCAACTTCAGACGAACCCATCCGTCAGAACCACTCGCGCCCTTCTAATCTGAAGGTCGCAGGTTCGAATCCTGCCGGGCGCGCCCAGGTCAGAGGCCGGTTTCCCGCCTCGGGAAACCGGCCTTCGACCATCGTGACCCCCACGATTGACCCCTACGCCTCACTCATCGAACAGGAAGCCGAGCCGGTCGACGGCGTCCTGCTGCACCCGGCGGGTCGCCTCGACGTAGATCGTCTTGGTGACGTTTGGCGAGCTGTGTCCGAGAACGTCCTGAATGCGGTCGAGCGTCACGCCCTGGTCGTAAAGCATCGTCGCGCACGAATGGCGCAGATCGTGGATGCGAATGCGGCGCACCCCAGCACGCTCACACAGCGCGTAGAAGTGCCGGTTGAGGTTGCGCGGTTCGATCGGGGTGCCGATCTTCGTCGTGAACAGCAGCCCGTTCTCCTGCCACCGCTCCCCCGCCGCTTCTCGTTCCTCCTGCTGGCGCAGCTGGTGACGCCGCAGCACCGAGAGCAGCTTCGGCGGAACGGCGACTTCCCGGTCGGAGCCGTCGGTCTTGACCGGGCCGAACCGGAGTTGGCCGGCGGTGCGCTGCAACGTCTGCCGAACGCGGATCACGCCGTCCGTCAGATCGAGGTCCGACCACCGCAGCGCCAGGGCTTCACCACGCCGCAGTCCGAGCGACAGCGCCACCCCGTAGAGCGCGTACCAACGATGCGACTTCGCCGCCGACAGGAAGCGCGTCGCCTCGTCGGACGTCCAGGGGGTGAACTTCGCCCGGTAGCGGTGCGAGATCTTCAGGCCCTTCGCCGGGTTGCTGGTGAGAAGGTCGTCGGCGACCGCGTCTTCCAGGGCCGCACGGAGCAGGCGGTGCGCATACCGCACGGACCCATCCGAGAGGTACGCGTGACAGCACCGCGCCGGCTTCGATGCGCAGCACTGGGCGGCCTGCCCACGGGCAACGCGAGCGGCGTCCTTGCCTCGGGCGCAGCACTGGCAGACGTTCTTCAACTTGGCCAGGAAGGTGCGGATATCCATGGGACGGAGCCGGGCGAGCTTCTTCGTGCCCAGGTACGGCACGATCCAGGTGTTGGCGAGCCACCGGTAGCTCGTCAGGGTCGAAAGTCGTACCCGAGGGGCCGCGATGTTCGTCAACCAGAAGTCGAGGTAGTCCCCGACGGTGAGAGCGGTTGCCGAAACCCGAACCCCGGCGAGCGTGTCGGCCTTCTGACGTACGAGGGCGTCGCGCACTTCGTCGTAGGTGGCGCCGTAGATGCTTCGCCGAACCTCTCGGCCGTCGGTGGTGAACACCCAGACGCGAGCTTCCCAGCGGCCGTCCTTGCGCTGCCGGATATTGCCCTCACCATTGCGCCGGGTACGGCGTCGTCCGTTCGTGTCGCCGGTCGCGGGCATCAGGCCACCTCCTCGATCTGCCGAGCGATGTACGCCTGCACCGACGAGGCGGTGATGCGTCGGCAGCGGTCACCGACCAGCAGAGAGGTCAGGTTGCGTTCCTTGGCGAGCCGGAACACCGTCCACCGGGAGACATGCAGGATGCTCGCTGCCTCGTCCATAGTGAGCAGTTCTTCGCCGTTCACCGGGCCTCCTGCGTGGGTGTGAGATCGGACGTGGTTACCGAGACGTTTGGCGGCGGGTCGGTGCCGGCGCGTTGCCGGACGGCGGCGTTGAGTTGGGCGCGGTGCTGGATGCGCTGCGAGATCATGCGTAGGAGCCGGTGTTCGAGGGCGGGCAGGTCCGGGTCGTCGTATCGGGCCATCTCCCACGCGACGGGGGCCGACGCGACGGCGTGCGGATTGGCGGCCGGCGCCTGGTCGCTGCTGTCGGAGACCCCGAGCAGAGCTTTGACCCAGGCGTGGGCGTCGGCGCGGTGGTCGGCGAGGGTTTTGCCCGACCAGTCCCGCGAGACGAGGACGCGGCGCCCACCGATGCCGAGGGTGGTCTTCTGGTGGACGCGGCCTTTGCAGTTGCCCGGGCGTAGCTTGCCGTGGGCCTTCTTGGGCTGGACGCCGTAGAGCAGCCAGTTGGCGCACCGCTCCGAGCAGGGTGTGACCCGGAGCTGGTGCCAGAGCCGGTCGGCGTGCTGCCGGTGCGGGTCACTGCTGATCTCGTGGCAGTCGGCGGCTGCCTTGGTGACGTACTTGGTGATGTAGCCGATCGTGCGGTCCACATCCTTGGAGCCGGTGTCGACGCCCTTGGCCTTGACCTGCGGCCCGAACCGGGCGATGTGCGCGGGCTCGGCGTCGGGGTCCTCGTCGATGGCGTCGAGGGCTTGAGCCCAGGTGGGCAGCGGTCGGCGGCTGTCCGGGTCGACCCACGTCTCCGCTTCCGGGTCGAACACGGGAAGCCGGTCGAACGAGTAGACGAGCTGGTCGGCCGGTGGCCACCACACCTGGTGGTAGGTCGCGGCGGCAACCTTCTCCAACATCTGTCGGGGGATGGTGCCTCGGATGGCGAAGTGGGCGTGCGGGGCGAGGCGGCGTTGCGGTTCGACGCAGCCGGCGTATTGGGTGTTCCAGCCAACGGCGCGGCGCAGGTTCTGCCAGTAGCGGTCGAGCAGGCGGGGGAAGTGCACCGCATCCCAGGCCGCCCGGCGGTAGTCGTACGTCGAGGGGTCGATCGGGGTGCCGAGCAGCGGATCGTGGTCGGTGTGCCGGCGGCGGCAGCCGCATGGCCGACTGAGGTGGATGGCGTGCACGGGGCCGTAGCTGTCGAGGGTCAGGGTCAGCCACATCGACGGTTGGTGCACGATGCCGTCGGCGCCGGTGTAGGTGCGGCCGAGGGTACGCGGGGCGACCTTCTGCCGAGGCAGGTCCGGCACGTCCTGCCGGCGTTTGGTGGACCGGACCCGACGCGGCCGGTCCGCGTCGTCCTGGTCCTCGCCGTCGAGGCGGCCGTGTGGGGGTGCGATCCGGCCGCGTAGTCCTTCGGCGGTGATGGCCTGTTCCACCTCGGTGATGGCCTCGTCCAGCTCGGTCACCTGATCCCACTGGGCGTCGCGTTCGGCTTGGGCGCGGTAGTACTCGAAGTGGGCCCGCAGCGAGATGAGTGCCTTCTGATCGTCGGTGGCCGGGGCGGGGCCGGGGTTGGGTTCGTCGGTGCGGTGCCAGCCCTCGCGGATCTGTACCTGCCGTAGCCGGCGGGCACGCTTAGCGCAGGGTGGGCACTTGGCTTCCAGGGTGGCGCCGCAGGGCAGGTCGATCAGTTCGGTCTGCCCGGTGGTCAGGTCGGTGCGGCGTAGGGCGACGGGGCGGATGCACACGCCGTGTTCGGCGGCGAGGTCTTTGAGCGCGTCCACGGCGCGGGGCAGGGCCAGGCGGGCGGCGCGGGAGCCGGGACGTGTCGCGCGGTCGTCGGCGGGGCCGACGAGGGGCAGGGTGGGGGCGGTCACTGGTCGGCCTCCCGTGCGGACGTGATGAGTTCGGCGTCGAGGTCGAGCCGCAGGATGCGGGCGTCGGCACGGTTGAGGTACGGGCCGTCGACGGTGACCACGCGGAGACCGGGGGTGTAGTCGCGCAGCGCGACGAGTGCGGTGGCGCACTCGGCGTCGGTGCCGGTGAGGCGGATCTTCATCGGGTCGCCTCCGGTCGGACGGTGGCGCCGTTGAGCCGGCTGAAGGTGTTGAGGGGCACCGGGACCAGCCCGGTCGGCCGGACCGGCGCCGGGGGGAGGTCGGTGGGCGTCCGGTCGGGAGACTGGTCGGACGCCTCGGTCGGCGCCGGGACCGGCTCGGTCGCCGCCGGCGGGGTGGTCGGGGCGAGGACGAGTTTGGACAGGCCGAGGAACGCCAACGCGGGCACGGCCGAGAGGAGCCACCCGGACAGGCCGGGCTTGGCGACCGCGAGCTGCGCGGCCAGTGACAGGGCGACGGCGGCGACGAGTAGGACCATCGGGTAGCCGATCGGCTGTCCGGTGCATTTGCGGCGGCGGATGGTGAGCAGCGCGGCGAGCGGGATGAGTTCGCTGATGGCGGCGTTGGCCCAGCCGAACCAGGCGCCGGTCCCGGCCGGGCTGTTGTCCAACGTCCAGTCTTTGACGTGGGTGAACGACGCGAGCCCGGCCAGCGCGCCGACGACGAGCAGGATGGCGATGAGGACCAGGCCCTCAACCTTCTGCGGGCGGTTCATGCCGCACCGCCGGTGGTCTGGCCGTCGATGACGCGTAGCCGGCCGTAGGTGCGGGCCATGTCGCGGATCTGCTCGTCATTCAGGTAGGAGAATCGGACCCGCATCGGGGTCGGGTCGCCCTCCAGCACGACGTAGCCGACCCCCGGTTGGGTTTGCGGGATGCGGTCGCAGAGGGCGCCGCGGTCGCGCATCCCGTCGCCGAGGACCAGGTCCACCTCGCCGGGTTCGGACAGCCGCAGTCCGATCCGGGTCGGGAACAGCCCACGTGCGGGCAGGACCTCTTTGCGGGGGTCTTGGATGGCGGCGACGACGTGCACGCCGACGGCGCGGCCCTGGGACAGGATGATGCCGAGGGCGGCCTTGATCCGGTCCTTGAGCTGCCGGTCGGTCAGGTAGTGGGTCAGGTTCGCCAGCTCGTCGATGATCAGCACGATCAGTGGTTCGGCGAGGGTGGGTTCGTGTTGGCGGGTTTCTCCGGCGAGGCGTTCGGCGCGGTCCTGCGCCACGGCGGCGGCTTCGTCGAGCAGGTCCGCCATGACTTTGAAGTTGCGGGCGGCGAACCGGGCGAACATCGGCCGGCCCATGCCGAGTTCCATGCCGCCCTTCGGATCCAGGCCCCACAGCTGGACCAGGCCGGTGCCGACGCCTCCGGCCAGGGATCGGGCGATGGACCAGATCACCGAGCCCTTACCGGCGCCGGTGGCTCCGACGATCAGGACTTGGGTGCCGAACAGGCGCAGCAGGTACGGGCGGCCGTCTTCCTGTAGGCCGATGGGCAGGGCGGTGAAGTCCGGCGTCCCGGCCACCGGTAGGGCGGGTACCAGGGTGGTGAGCGGGTCGCCGCGCAGCAGGACCAGGACGACGGTGCCGAAGGTGGGGCCGGGCATCGCCTTGACCTGCCGGACCCCGAACGTGTGCGCGAGCCGCTCACTGACCTTGGCGAAGTCGTCCGGGATCTGCCCGGTCACCATCCGGACGAGGACCACGTCGGTGCTAGCCCGGCAGCGCACCCGGCGCAGGACCGGGATGACGGTGTGCCCGTCGAACGAGACGGCGAGTTTGGCGGTGACCATGGCGGCGTGCCACCGACGGCGGTAGACCATCTGGCGGTAGCGGGCCAGGATCGGCCACCAGCAGAACCGCAGGAACGACGGCCGGTGATAGCACCACCACACCCCGCTCGGCACCACGATGCAGGCGCTCAGGACGGCGAGGCCGGTCCAGCCGTAGGCCAGGTACAGCCAGGTCAGGACGGCGGTCGGGACGGTGACGTACCAGTACTTGCAGGCGAACACGATCAGCCAGGTGATCGCCTTGATGAGCTGCCAGGTGATGACCATCCACATCGGAATCCGCAGGATCGGGGTGCGGACGTTGAACGCCGACGCGGGGATCTGCTCACCCCGGATGACGTTGACGAACGGCATCGCTCAGCCCTCCGGCAGGGCTGCGTCGGGCAGTTCGAGGCGGGTGCTGTGGTGGCCCGCGTCGCTACCGTGACGGCCGAGCGAGAGCAGAGCGATGCCGCACGTGTCGCAGCGGGCGAGCCAGACGGCGACGCCGTGGTCGGGCCGGCCATAGGCGAGCAGGTCGGCGGTGTCGCCGTCCGCAACCCATCGGTGATCTCTGCCGGGACGCCCCGGGCAGGTGGCCGCGGGTCGGACGGTGAAAGCGGCGCAGCGGCGCATCAGGACACCTCCCCCATCGGGAACAGCACGGCCTGACCGGCAGCCCGGCGCATGGCGCGGCGGCGCACCGTCCGGGCCGGGCGGGACGGCAACGCGGCCGGGAACAGCGCACCCAGGTCGACCGGGCCGGTCGGCGGGGCGGGAACGTCGCGGGTCATGGTGGGCAGCCACTGGCCGCGTCCAAGGACGGCGCGCAGGTCGGTGCGGTCGCTGACGTGCGGGGCGACGAGATCCGGGTCCAGGCGGCGCAGCTTCACGATGGTGCGGGCCAGGGACGCGGCGGCGGCGGCGATCTCCACCAGGACAGCGACCCGGATCGCCTCCGAGGGCACGCTCAGGTACACCTCACGAGCGGCGGCGATACCTGGCCCGGCCAGCGTGTGCACGGTTCGACGGTGCGTCCTCATCGCGCGCTCCGTTCCCGAAGCCGACGCCGATGCCGAGCGGCCAGCACCTCGGCGCAGGACGTACACGCGGCGGCGCGACCAGTGAACTTGGACGGTTTGACCCAGCGCCGGCAGTACCGGCACCAGATCGTCGTCACCCGCGCCGACGGCGGGGTGGCGGTGCGCATCGTGCGCAGCATGGCGGCGGCCCCGCCCGCCACCTGACCGACCTGGGCGGCGCGCATCACAACCACCCGCCACACGACCGGCAGCGGATCTCGCCCGGGGCGGCGGGGAACAGCACCCCGCAGCCCGCGCACGCCTGCCACGGCTGCCGCAGCACGCGGGCAGCCTGAACTAGCCTGACCATGACGGCCCTTCCCTTTGGAGTGGGTTCGTTAGGCGCCGGGGGCGGGGATCGTCTTGGCGGAGGGGACCCGCCCCCGACGTGCGTACTCAGGCGGCCTTGGCCTTGGCGGCCGACTGCGGTTCGGTCATCGCGGTCGCGCGGATCGACCAGGCAAGCCGTGCCTTGCACTTGTGTGGGCGACCGTCCTGTGGCGGCTTGCACTTCTGCCCGTCGGCCCACGGCGCGAGCGTCACGCCGGTGAACTCGACCATCGGCGGGTATCCCGGCACGGTCGGCGCGGGCGGGACCGGCTGTACCGGCGCCACCACCTTGACCTTGAACTCCTTCGATGCGCCGAACTTGCCCGCCTCCGGGTCCAGGTCCATCGCCCGAACCAGCCACACCCGCTCACCGGACTCCTTGTCGCGTTCCTGGTCATCGCCCTGACCGCGTCGGCTGAAGTCCGTCGCCGGCTCCACACCCAGAAACAGCGCACCGTGCGGCGCCACGTACTCCCACGGCACCGGCACCCGCATCGTGTTCGGGATCGCCACTGCGAACCTCCTTCACCAGGTCGGCCGCCTGCCGACAGGTGGACTATACCACTTTGTGGATGGTGGACTAGTCCAGTTAGCCACCGGATCGGATGAGGAGGAGGGGCATGTGCCACTACGGCTCGATGGGATATTCCTGCTCAATGCTCCACACATTGGGCGGGTAAATGGCCTCGGCGAACTCCATGGGCTGGTCCGCCTGGTCGTACACGATGTGTCGGTACGTCAGTACCGCGGCCGCCTCCGAACCGAGGTTCAACGCTCGCGCTTCGTCGGCCGTGGCGAGTCGAGCCGCAACTTGGTCGCGGGCGTAGGACGCGACTCTGCCGGTCACCGACTCGACGTAGCGGACGCTGCCGATGCCGCCGAGTGACTTGCGTTCCAACAGGCGAGGGGCTTGGGTCGCGAGATCTCTGGGCCACCATGATGTGGCGATCTCGGCCGGTCCAACGTCCTCCCTCGAAATGACCCGCTCGCGGACCATTGCCTGCGCGCGCTTGGGCAGATGCAGCGCCTCGGCTACGTGAGACGGCGCATCGACGATCTCTGCTCTGACGATCTCGACCGTCTCGCCCGCCGTGTACTGCGCTCCCTGCTCGCGGTACCGGTGGTAGCGATGCAACGGTCGCCGATGAGCACGAACGTCGCGCACGTACGTCCCCGAGCCCTGACGCGATTCGACGATGCCTTCACGGCGAAGCGTCTCCAACGCTCGGCCTGCCGTCGGTCGAGCGACCCGCCATGACTCCGCCAGCTGCCGCTCGCTGGGTACCTCATCACCAGGCGCGAGGTCGCCCCGGAGAATCTGCTCCCGGATGTGATTGGCGATCTGCAAGTACTTGGGTAGGGCCACCTGGATATCTGGCACCGAGGTAACCTCCACCTCCGCATGAGCGGCCTAGGCCAGTAACCACTTCAGGATACGGCCCGTAAGGTGGTGGAGTGAGCAGAGCCCTCTACGTGGCCGCCGGCGGCGGCGGGGATGCTCTGGCGGCGCTGATCGCTCGCGACGCCATCGGCGACGGCGACGCGACGCCGATCGTGGCGAGTTACTCCTGGGACCGTTATCTCATCGATCCAGCAGCCGGCCCACGCTCGCCCAGCGACTTCCAGAACCTGAACCGGCTCACAGAACACAGCTGGGAAGTGACCGGCCACAGTCACCTCACTGCCGGCGGCATCTCCGGGCTGACCCTGCTGGCCCGCTCCACCCCCGCAAGATTCGTGCTGCTCGATCCACGCGGCGGAGCGGTCGGCCTACGCCACCAACTCCGTGAATTGGTCGAACACTTGTCAGCGGATCGCATCGTGCTCGTCGACGTCGGTGGCGACGTCGCGGCACACGGCGACGAACCAACGCTGCTGAGCCCACTGGCCGACTCCCTCGCCCTGGCCGCACTGGCCGACCAATGCGTGCCCGCCGCCGTCGCCGTTCTCGGCCCGGGTCTGGACGGTGAACTACCGGACGCCGACGTGCGGCGGACACTGACCACAGCGGGGGCAACCCCCGTGCCGCTCGCAGCTGCCCACGTTGACCCGTATGTTCGCGCGCTCGAACACCATCCGTCCGAGGCAACGACACTGGTCGCCGCTGCGGCGATGGGCGTCAGCGGCCGGGCCGAAATCCGGGACCGGGCCACGTTGGTCCCGGTGACGGAGGCGAGCGCGACGATGTTCCTGGCATCGGCCGACGCTCTTCTCACCGGCAACGCCGTGGCAGCAAAGCTGATCGGGACGCGCTCCTTCGAGGAAGCCGAAGCGGCCACAGCCGCTGTCTGCGGCCACACCGAGCTAACCCACGAGCGCCGCAAGGCCGAAGCCAACGCCGGAGACCAACGGGTTGCACTCAGCCACGACGAGCTGAACAACCGGTTCGAGCAGTACCTCAAGGACGCCCACCGGCGCGGCGTTACCCTCGTCAGCTTCCGTCGCCTCACCGAAGTCCTCGGACGACGCAGCTACGAACCGACGGCCATGCGCATCCTGGTCGGCGAACTCGCCCATGAGCGCCTGCCACTCTGTCGGATCGGTCCGTGCCACTGAGTACACACGTTCCCCGGGTCTGCTATTGGATTCGTCATGGTGACGAGTTCGTCGTACGGTCTGCCGATGGTCAGCACGGGTCGTGGGCGCTTCTGATGGCGGACGAAGATCCGGCAGCGGCGGCTGTGATTTCTGGTGAACCGGGGCCTGGCGGGTAACGGCACGACCGACTGTGGTGCTCACGAGTGGTACAACTCCGACGATGTGGTGGAGCGCAGCTCTGGGACGACCGCCAGCAGGAGGGCGCGCGCGACACCCAGGCGTCGCGGAGCCGGGCGGCGTGAACCCGGCGCTGCGGCAGGTGGCGCTGCGCCGGGGCCACGGCTTGGGGCGCAGCTACGGGCTCGACGTGGTGGACTCCGTCCAGGGGCCGGTGGTCGTCCGGGTGGCGACCGCTATTGGCCGTTCCCTGTGGTGCCCCGGCGGTTCAGCCGCCGACCCGCCGGGCCACGCGCTGCTCGCTACCAGAGAACACGACGCCCGGATCGGTCGAGACGAAGGTGAACATTGAGCCGTCCGGCGCGACGAACATGTCGAAGTGCTCGTTTCGGCTGGGTAGCGTACTGGTGCCGGTGCAGTCGCGGTTGACGGTGTAGGTGCCGGGGAACTGCGCGTTCCGGGTGATTGCCCCGTTCTCGCTGAACGAGATGTGGACGCGCAGGTTGCCGCGGCCGTCGTACACCTCGTAGCCGGCGCCGGCGAACGGCAGGTGTTCGCTTCCGTTCACCACCATGCCCTCGATCGCGAAGAGGTACGTGCCCCGCAGTGTGGCTACCGAGCACGTGGCCCCTTCGTCGCCCCGGGTGTCCTGCGCATTCGCGGATCCACCGATCAGAATTCCGCCGCCAGCCAGCAGGACGGCACCGGCCGACCACAGCCATTTCTGTTTCATGGTCGCCTCCTCGTCATATGCGTTACCGGTTTGGTTAGAGTGCGGCAAGGCTGAGACGTGACGACGGCGGGGCCCGGGCGCGACCGCGGGGCGCCGCCGCGCCGGGCGGGTACCCCACCGGCGTTTGGAGCGGAGTTACCTGATCCACGACGACCATGTCCGGCTCGGATCTGGGTGGTCCGTTGCGATGCTGCCCCACTGGTAAACGCTCCTCGCCCAGTAGATCGGGTACATCCGCCGAATGGGCGGCGTACTGGGCTTGGCAGTCCCCTGCCCGGGCATCCGCGTTCCGCGCTCGGATGTCGCAGATCTGTTTGGCGGACGACTGTCGCGCATCACCCGACGGAGGACACGAGGTAAAGGCCCACTACTGCCGAATTGAGCTTGGTCGGCGCCCGGCGCCGCGCGGGGCGCGCCGCGGCCGGCCGCGCTCGGCCTGCTGGCGGCGCAAGCGCCGGCATCGGCCGGCGCGCCGGCCAGACATCTGCGACGACGCCAGAACCAGAGCATGCCTCCGGCGGGAGCGCTCAGGCTTCGGGGATGGTGGCCATCCCGACCACCGACGACCCAGGCGAAGCCGAGCAGACCTGCCCCAGGGTGACAAGGTCGTACGTCCGGTAGGGCGCTCCACCTTGTCACCCTGGGGCAGGCCCGCTCCACGATGTGTGGGTCGACGGCGGACGGGATGGCAGGCGTACTCTGCGGCGATGTCGGATTTCCTGGAGCAGATCACCCGAGCTGGCGGTGGCGTGTGGGATTGGATCGGTGACACGAACCCGGATGCTTGGGCTGCAGGCGCGGGATGGACTACTGCGGTAATCGCGTTCGTAGCCAGCATCGCGGCCTTCCGCCAAGTTCGCGAAGCGCGAACGCTACGAGAGGAACAGGCGCAGCCTTACGTGGTGGCGTTCATGGAAGCCAGCCAGACCAGCCAGCACATCATCGAACTCGTCGTCAGGAACTTCGGCACGACGATGGCTCGGAACGTCCGCATGGAGTGCAACCCGCCGTTGCAGCGCTCGTCATCGGACGGAGGAAACTCGGAGGAAGTCAAGGTGTTCGACGTCCTGCCCGTCCTGGTCCCGGGGCAAGAGTGGCGCATCTTTTGGGATAACGGCATCACCAGGAAGGACGCAGACCTTCCGGATAAGTATGAGATAACAATCCGGTATGAGGATTCTCATCGCAAAGAGATGTTGCCCACTCAAGCGATTCTTGATTGGGGGTTCTACAGGAGCCGCATGTGGGTGGAGACATTCGGTCAACATCACGCAGCAAAGGCGCTTCGCGAAATCAGCACATCAATCAAGAAGTCGACCGAGTCCGGTGGAGGGCTCAGCGTCTTTGTCCGGGACGGAGAAGCTAAGGACAAGCACCGCCGGGCGAGGGCTGCGGAAATACATGCGAGACTGCGTGACCTCAATGCGCGAGTCCTCCCGCGAGGGAGCGAGGGAGCAATTGACGACGCCCGCTCATCTGCCGAGACCGATGCACCCCACGACGAGGCGGAGCGTCCTCGCTCAGCGGGCTCCGGCGTCGCGGACCAGTAGACGCCGGGGGCTGCTAGTCGGCGAGACGCCGCACCGCGTTACACCGAGTTCGCGTACAGCCATCCGTACAGCCAAGGACGCCAACCAACACCGACGAGGGCCGACAGGCACGTACCAGCTGAGCAGTGGCACCGCTCCCCCACCAAAACGGCATGATCTTCTTCTAAATCTGAAGGTCGCAGGTTCGAATCCTGCCGGGCGCGCCCAGGTCAGAGGCCGGTTTCCCGCCTCGGGAAACCGGCCTTCGACCATCGTGACCCCCACGATTGACCCCTACGCCTCACTCATCGAACAGGAACGCTGAATTGCCGTCGCGGACCGCTTGCTTGTGGTGCACGACGCTGCGCGGACGGGTTCTCGCCTGGCCTCGACGGCTGTGCGGACGCGCACCCGAGTGCGGGAACACGAATCTCTTGAACGCCCAGAGTCGAAAGCACATCGCGATCAGCGTGCCGATGAGGATACCGCCGACAAAGTCCGCGATTTCCTGTACCGGCCGGCTCACGTTGGGCTCGCGCAGCATGAGGACGTAACGAGAGACGTACAGCGGAAGTGAGTTGAGGGCCACTCCCACCGCGCTGACGGAGAAGTACCACGCAGCCTCGTGGCGCCGTTCGCGGCCCGCCTCGGGTGCGAAACGACCACTCCCGGTTCAGCACGTAGGAAAGGATCGTGGCGATGGTGGTAGCCAGCACTAGCGCGGTCACCGGCTTGTCGGCGAGGACAGTCAGCTTCAGCGCATAGTTCATCCCGGTCGTTACGACGAAGCAGATCCCGCCGACCGCCAAGAACTTCACTGCTTCGCCATGTTTGTGCAGTACCTTCGGACGCCACATTTCCGCGAGCCTAGCTGCGGCGCGCTAACGGCACCGCCCCACGATCATCGAGTGAAGCGCAGGGCGGCCTCGACGTGTGATGCAAATCCCTTGACCCCAGCCTGACCCCAGCGGCGGACACCGGTGCCCCCTCCCGAGAACGTCGAACTCGTGCTCGCTCCGAGGTGAGCGGCCACTGAAGCCACTCCGCCTGTGCCTTCTAATCTGAAGGTCGCAGGTTCGAATCCTGCCGGGCGCGCAGCAGTAAGGGGCCTCCCGCCGCAGGTGAGAGGCCCCTTACCATCAGCCTACGCCGATCTCTGCGGCACCCGGATCTTGCATCCCTGGGCGCTACTGCTCACAGAACCCCCGCTCCTCTCGACTGCCATCGATATGATGGCACGCGTTTCGCCTGCTCAGAGGGCAGCGACGAGCCGACGGAATCCGCGAGTTGTTCCGTCCCCTCCAAGAGATGGACGTCATGGGCGGGCGTTCGCGCCGGGAGGTCGGATCAGGCCGACCTGCTTGGCCACCCGCGCGAGGCGCTCGTGCTCGCGCGTGCCGGCCAGCACGGCATCACCATCATGGACTCGCCGGCGTGCCTCGCCGACCTCCAGATCCTGAAGGTCCGGGCTCTGGCCTCCAGCGGAGCCGGCGCGGTCGAGGTCGCACGGACCGTCACGCGGGCGGAGAACGTCCGGTTCGGCACAAGTTGTCGACGGTATTGCAGAATCGTTGGAAACACGACTCCCGATGAACAGCTCGATCCTGCCGAGTGGCCCAGCATTCCTTAACTATTTCTTAGGAGTGACGCGCACCGTCCTGCGGGAAAGCGCACCTCGATAGGGTGATGGCCGTCCGGAAATACGGAAGGTCGCCGGGCCTCCCCCTTCGGCATCGCCGTGTCTGGACTGTCGTCCCTGTTGTTTGCCGGGCGCACCGCGATTTCGTCATCGACACCCGGTACAACGTACTGAGAAGAGGAGCGGTTCAATGACGTCGCAAAATTCATCTCCAGTAAAGGGCCGAAACGTCACAAAGCAGAAGTGGTTGCTGGCATCCTTGCTGACGGCAGCCGCAGCACTGGCCGCCGTGCCGATCAACGCCCATGCGGCGGAGAATGAGCCGCCGGCCGGCACGGTGCGCGTCTTCTGGTTGCGCCCCACCGATGTGCCCGACGACAAGGCGTACCCGGATGGAATTGCCAAAGTGATGCGCGAGTCGCAGAGCTTCTTCAAGCAGCAGCTCGGCAAGACCTTCAAGCTCAACGACACGGTCGTCGAGGTGGTCGCCGGCGAGCAAGACACCAACTTCTACATCAACAACGAATGCGATCCCAACGGCGACCGCTATTGGTGCGTCGTCGACAACATGCAGCGTGAGCTGGCGCGCAGGTTCGAAACCGACGGTCCGAACCCGCGCTGGCTGGTCGTCGGTGAGATCAGCGCCGAGGAGCCCGGCCAGTCCGGCGGCGGTGCCAGCACCGGTTGGGTGAAGCTCAGTGGCCACGACGCCGACGGCGCAGCCGGGAAAACCGAGGACATGAACCGCTGGTACGGCGGGATGGTGCACGAGTTGGGACACGCCTTCGGCCTGCCCGACGCGTCAGGCGACGACGGCACGTGCATGTCGGGCGCCCTGTACAACTACCCGAACTGCTTCTTCACGGAGGAGCAGAAGACAGCGATGCTCAACGGCCCGTTCGGCAGCTTCCTGTCCTGACGGTGCGCGTACCGACCAGCCCGGCCGTCTGGTACGGCCGGGCTGGTTCGCCGCCATGAGCACGGGGTGGCCGAGTCCCGGGTGGCCGAGTCCCGGGTGACCGAGTCCCGGGTGACCGAGTCCCGGGTGACCGGGAGGCGGGTGAACGTCAGACCCACCATCCGCCGGCCACATGTGGCGCAACGGCCGGAGTCGTTCGCCGGCGCTCCGGCCGGTCCGCCCACGTCAGCCGGCGCGGTTCACACGCCAGGTACCGTCACGGCTCGTGACGACGTTCACGGGACCGCCGTGGCCGTCGCTCACCGCGATCTGGCACCGGTACACCCGGGTACCGTCCGAGGCGGCCACGGCGGTCAGCGGCGTGCAGTCGGCCGACACCACACTGACGCCGGCTGGCGTGGGCACGGTGTCGTGCACGATGGCTGACTCGAGCGCCTTCGTGAGCACGGCCTCCCGATAGTTCAGGTATGCGGGAACGAAGAGCGAGGTTCCGATCAGGCCCAGCACCAGGAAGACGACGAAGCCGGCGGCCTGCACGATCCAGTACGGGGCGACCCGGGCGCCCGCGGCCCGCGCCTGACAGGCACGACGAACCGCGGAGATCGCCCCGAGCGGCCCGAACAGCACGGAGAACACGGCGACGGGCCACACCGCCGGCTTCGGGTCCACACCCCGGTAGACGAACGGCGCGGCGATGGCGGGCTGCGCGGCAAGGGGCACGGGCTGCGCGGCAAAGGGCACGGGCTGCGCGGCAAGGGGCACGGGCTGCGCGGCAAAGGGCACGGACGGCGCGGCTTGGCCGGGTGACGCGGCGTGGCCGGGTGGCACGGCAGGAGCCGGTGAAGCAGCCGGGGCGTCCGGGTAGGGGTGCGTCGTCATACGGGGGGAGCCCTTTCGCGCGAGATGGCGGGCGGTCGCCCGCACGGAGGCGCCATCGGCCAGGGCCAGGACGAACTGAGCAAACCCGTGCCGGAACCATTGGCCTGGCTGCGGCCCCGGCTCCGCCCATCGGCGGATGGCATTAGGGTTGTCGGCGGCAGTGCGGCCGCCATGCCGACAAACCGCGACGGAACGGACAACCATGATCGACCACGCGAAGGTGCGCGTTCTCCTGCTGGAGAGCATCCATCCGGATGCCGTGTCCCGGTTCGAGGCCGAGGGTTACCTGGTCGAGTCGGTACGCAACGCGCTCGATGAAAACGAGCTGGCCGAGCGCATCGACGGCGTCCACCTGCTCGGCGTCCGGTCGAAGACGCAGGTCACGCAGCGGGTCTTGGACACCGCCAAGAACCTCGTCGGCATCGGCGCATTCTGCATCGGCACGGACCAGATCGACCTCGGCGCAGCGTCCCGCGCCGGCATCGCCGTCTTCAACGCGCCCTTCTCCAACACCCGGTCCGTCGTCGAGCTGGCCCTCGCGGAGATCATCGCGATGACCCGCCGGCTCACCGAGAAGAACACCGGCATGCACAACGGCGTGTGGGACAAGGCCGCCGACGGCAGCCACGAGGTCCGCGGGCGCCGCCTCGGCATCGTCGGGTACGGCAACATCGGCACGCAGCTGTCGGTGCTCGCGGAAAACCTCGGCATGCGGGTGTCCTTCTACGACACGGCCGACAAACTGGCCCTGGGCAACGCCGAACGGTGCGACTCGCTCGACGAGCTGCTCGCGATCTCCGACGTGGTGACCCTGCACGTCGACGGCCGCCCCGGCAACAGCGGCTTCTTCGGCGCCGGGCAGTTCGCCACCATGCGCCCCGGGAGCCTGTTCCTCAACCTGTCCCGGGGGATCGTCGTCGACCACACGTCGCTGCGCGAGCACCTCGTCAGCGGGCACCTCGCCGGTGCCGCCGTCGACGTCTTCCCGAAGGAGCCCAAGGGCCGCGGCGACGAGTTCGTCTCCGAGCTGCGCGGCCTGCCGAATGTCATCCTCACCCCGCACATCGGCGGGTCCACCGAGGAGGCGCAGTCCGACATCGGCGGCTTCGTGGCCAACAAGCTGGCTCAGTTCGTCCGCGACGGCAACACCACACTCAGCGTCAACATGCCGGCGGTCGCGTTGCCCACCGGTGCCGCGACGCACCGCATCGCGCACGTACACCGCAACGTCCCGGGCGTCCTCGCCCAGGTCAACAGCATTCTCGCCGCGCACGAGGTGAACGTCGAAGGCCAGCTCCTCAGCACCCGCGGCGAGTACGGCTACCTGCTCACCGACATCGCCGCCGGCTACAACGCCGAACTTCTCGACGAGCTCCGCGCCATGGAGCAGACCGTCCGGCTGCGGGTCCTGTCGTGACCGATCTGTTCGAGGCCCTCGCGGCCGCCGTCGGCGCCCAGCACGTCCTCGTCGAGGCGGACCTGAAGGAGCAGTACGAGACCGACTGGACCCGGCGGTTCACCGGCTCGGCGCTCTGCGTCGTACGGCCCTCGGACGCCGCGCAGGTCGCGGCGGTCGTCAAGGCCTGCGCCGACACGGGTACGGCGATCACCGTTCAGGGCGGCAACACCGGGCTCGTCGGGGGCGGCGTACCGGGGGGCGGCGAGGTGCTCCTCTCGCTCGCCCGGCTCACGTCGCTCGACGAGGTCGACCCGTTGGAGGCCCAGGTCACCGTCGGGGCCGGCGTCACCCTGGAGAAGCTGCAGCAGCACGCCCGGCCACACGGGCTGGACGTCGGCGTCGACCTGGCCGCCCGGTCCGCCGCGACCGTCGGCGGGCTCGTCGCCACCAACGCGGGCGGCATCCGCGTGATCCGCTACGGCAGCATGCGCGAGCAGGTCACCGGCATCGAGGCGGTCCTCGCCGACGGCACCCTGATCAGCAGGCTCTCCGGGCTGACCAAGGACAACACCGGCTACGACCTCACCCAGCTGCTCGCCGGGTCCGAGGGCACCCTCGCCGTCATCACGAAGGTGCGGCTCCGGCTCGTCCCGCTGCTGCCCGCCCGTACGGTGGCGCTCGTCGCCGTCGAGAACGTCGAGGGCGCCCTGGAGCTGCTCGCCGCCGCCCGGGCCGGGCTTCCCGCACTGAGCGCCGCCGAACTCTTCCTCGCCCCGGGACTCCAGCTCGTCCGGGACTACGGTCGGCTGCCCGACCCGTTCGACCAGCCGTACCCGGCGTACGTGGTGATCGAGTGCGCCGGCAGGACCGACCTGACCGACGAGCTGCTCGATGTGCTCGGCGAATGCGATGCGGTGCTCGACGCCACCGTCGCGTCCGACGTCACCGGGGTGGCCCGGTTGTGGGCGTACCGGGAAACGCACACCGAGGCGATCAGCGCGGCGGGGGTTCCCGTGAAACTGGACGTGAGCGTGCCGCTGCGGGAGCTGCCGGCGCTGGTCGCGGCCCTGCCCGACACCGTCGCAGGTGTCGCGCCCGCAGCGCGGCCGATCGTCTTCGGACACATGGGCGAGGGCAACCTGCACCTGAACGTCCTCGACTCGGGTGACGCGGCCGAGCAGGTCACCGAGGCTGTGCTGCGGCTCGTCGCGTCGTTGCACGGCTCCATCTCGTCGGAGCACGGTGTGGGCCGGGCGAAGGCCGCCTGGCTGGGACTGTCCCGCTCGGACGCGGAGATCGCGGCGATGCGCCGGATCAAGACGGCCCTCGACCCAGCTGGAATCCTCAATCCGGGCGTCCTGCTGGAGCGCGAGTAGCGACACGGTGCGGGGTGGGTGCCGCTGGCGCCCACCCCGCACCGTCGGTTCAGGTGCGACACGGTGCGGGGTGGGTGCCCGGGCTGCCGGCGCCCACCCCGCACCGTCGGTTCAGGAGCGGCTCTCGATCGAGACGAAGGTCGCCTTCGACGCCATCGTCACGTCGTATCGTTTGGCCCTGTCCCAGTCCTTCGGCGTGAACGTCGCGCCCGGCGCCACGTCACGCAGCGTCTTCTCGCCCGCCGCCACAGTCTTCGCACCGGCCTCCAGCTTCAGCCGGACCGGGCTGTCCTTGGGCGCCCGCAGGATCAGCTGGTCGATGGCACCGCCGACCGTGACGGGAACCGTCCGGGACGCCGTCGGCAGACTCAGCTCGATACCGCGCGCGCTGCCCTGGAAGGTCACGCCGGCCACCTGTCCCCGGGTCAGGTCGATCCGATGTTCCTGCGCGGCACCCGTCAGCCGTACGGTCCACAGCACACGCATGTTGAGCACCACCTCGACGGCCGACGGCCCCCCGGCAGCGGCGGTCAGGCTCAGCCGTACGGTGTCCTCGTCGACGAGCGGGGCCGGGCGGGCGTCGCTCTCCTCGGGCGTACTGATCCGGTAGAGCTCCGTACCGAGGTCGTCGCTGAGCAGCGTGACCGACGACGTCACCCCGCCAAGCTCGAACGTGGCGGCCTGCCGGCCGTCCAGCGGCGCCGTGACGGTCCGGGCGGTCGACGCGACGTCAGAGCCGAGGACGCTCCACTTCCCGGCGAACCCGTACACCGCCAGAGCGCCTCCGGCGAGGACCAGAACGGCGACGACGGCCATCCTCCCCAGGCGACCGCGGCGCTGCTGCGACGGCGGCGGGGGAACCTGCGGCGCGATCCGGTGCGGCCGGATCTCCCGGCCGCCACCGCTGAGGATGCTCGACACCCGGGCGGCGTCCCCTGCGGCGGTGTCCGGGTCGGACGCGGTCGCCACGGCGGTGTCGCCGTCGAGTTTCGCGGAGAGCGCCCGCTCCGGGCGGGGTGTCGTGATCTCGCCGCGGTCGCTGGTCCGCGGTCGGCGGGTCTCGGTACCGAGGTCCGTCCAGTGCCGCGACCGCTGTTCGGCGGTGGTCTCCTCCGCCGGGCCCGCGGTGAACGGGGTGGCCGCAACCCCTTCGGCGTTACCGGTGGCGGACGGACGCCGGAACGGGATCGACGTCCCGGGCTTCCGGTAGGGCCTGTCCCGGTCCGCCCAGTGCCCGGTCTGCGATTCGGCGACCGCGACCGCGTTCTCCGAACTGCCCGTGCGGCGCCGAGCGCGGGCGTCCCAACCTGCCGCGTCCTCAGGTGACGTCTTCACGCGATACCTCCTCCGGTCGCGGCCTCTCCCGTGGCCCGCACGCCACCGGGAGATACGTATTCCGTGCTCGTGCGGATGTGACCGGAGCCGAAAAAGATCAGCCTGCGCTCAGCGGGAGTGGTGCACGAGTGGCGCAATCCGAGCACGGTCCGTCACCTCCCAGCCTCGCCGTCACCCACGGTGTGTACGCCTTGACCGTCGCCGTCCTCATCAGGCACATCACGGCCTGTCTCCTGGTTCGTCCTCCCCAGCTCCACCGACCGCGCCACGTCGGTACGGCGTCACCGTCCGCGACGACGACCGCCACCAGCTGCGGCACGGTACGAGAGTTTCAGGAAGCCCTGGGGAGCAGGCCGCGACGGTTCGCGATGGCGACCGCCTCGAGCTGGCTGTGCGCCTCCAGTTTCGCCAGTACGGTCTTCACGTACCCCCGGCAGGTGTGCACGCTGATACCGAGCTGACGCGAGATCGTCCTGGTGTCGTGGCCGTCGGCCATCATCCGCAGCACCTGATGCTCGCGGGGGGTGAGCCCGGCGGAGTCGGCGCTCGGCGCGGGAGGATTGCGCAGCAGGCCCGCGAGGAGGTGCGACGAGACGGTCGTACCGCCCGCATGGGCGGTCTGCACGGCGTTGAGGACCTCGCCCAACGCGCCGGTCCTCGCCGCGAAACCGGACGGGCCGACGGCGGCTCGGCCTACCGGGGCCGGGTGGGTCTGGGCGGTGAGCACCACGACGCTGCTCTGCGGGTGGGTGGCGCGCGGCTGCTCGGTGGTGGTGGCGGCGGCGGCGCGATCCTGGTCCGGCAGGGCGACCTCGATCAGCACGACGTCCGGGTGCAGCTCCTCCACCAGACGCATCGCGTCCGCCCCGGTCTGGGCGTCACCCAGGTAGCGGATGCCGTCCTGCCCGTCGAGCGCGACGCCCAGCAGTTCCGTGAACGTGCGGTGATCGTGGACGACCAACACCCCGATCATGTCCACCTCCCGTCCCGATTGATCTGCCGAAGTCTAGGTTGGCCTGCGGTCATACCGTCCCGCCCGACCGTACGGGCCGGTGGGCGTACCGGGTCTGCCCGGCCGGCACCGGTGCGGTGCGGATGTGTCCGAGCGGATGCAACGTGCTGGCCGTCCGGTGCGCCCCTGCCCCGGCTTCGGGCGGATCGGCCCTGGTCGGCCGCTGTCGTCACGGTCGGCGTGGCGCACCGTGAGGCCTGACCACGACCGCGTACCGCGCACGCACCTGACCGCCGGACTCCGATCGCGGTGTCCCGCCCCGACCTGGTTTCCGTGCGGGGCCGCGCGAGGTCCACGAGTGTGGAGCGGCGAGAATCCTCGGGGTGAGATGGGAGTTGCGACGCGTACCCCTGTGCCCGGAGATCCTCTGGCACGGCCCGGCCGCGGACGTGGGGCTGTTCGAACTCGGCGGTGGCGACTACCGCAGCGACGCACCCCCGCCGTTCTGGGCGTTCGCCTGGGCGGGCGGCCAGGCGCTCGGCCGGTACCTGCTCGACCACCCCGGCCTGATCGCCGGCCTCCGGGTGCTCGACGTGGCCGCGGGCGGTGGCGTGGCCGCCGTGGCGGCGGCCACGGCCGGCGCGGCGGAGGTCCGCGCGTTCGATCTCGACCCGGCCGCAGCGCAGGCCGTGGGCCGCAACGCGGCCGCCAACGGTGTCGACGTGGCGGCCTTCGTCGCGGACGTCGCCGCCGGTGGCGACGCCGAGGCCGACGTGGTCCTCGCCGGGGACGTCTTCTACTCGGAGGCGTCCGCGGGCCGGATGCGCGCGTTCCTGCGCCGGGCCGGATCGACCGCCCTGGTGCTGGTTGGAGACCCGGGGCGGGGGTATTTCCCGGAAGGGATGTTCGACGAGGTCGCCCGTTACGACGTGCCGGTGCCCCACGCCTTGGAGGACACGCGGATCAGGTCGACGGGAGTGTGGCGTCTGCGGACGTGATGGAGGTCGCCTTCGCCGGAATCTGCTTCGCGCCCAACTATTTGTAGAGTACAAACATTGGTATGCGCGAGCAGGAAGGACGGGACATGGCTGAGACGACCGCCGAGGACGACCTGGACCTGCTCGTCGACGAGCTCGTCCGGTACACACGGCTGGCGAATCGCGCCAAGGCCATGCTGGGCAGTGCGGACTCCGGCGCGGACGCATCGGCGATGATGCTGCTCCCGGCCCTGCTGCACATGGGTCCGCTCCGCGTCACCGACCTGGCCAATCTCAAGCAGGCCGACCCGTCGACCGTCAGCCGGCAGGCCGCCCAGCTCGTCCGGGCGGGGCTGGCCCGCAAGGAGCCCGACCCCGCCGACGGCCGCGCGTCCCGCCTGGCTGTCACACCCTACGGCGAGGATGCCTGCAAGCAGCTCATCGACCGGCGCCGCGCCATGATCAGCACCGCCCTGCGCGAGTGGCCGACCGAACAGCTCGCCGCGTTCGCTGCCCTATTCCACCAGTTCAACAGCTCCGTCGAAGCCCTGCTACGGAGCAATCCAGTCGACCAGGCATCCGCCAACGACCGGACTGACGCGACACCACCACGGGAGAACGTGTGACCGAACACACCGCTGGCACCTCGACGATGACAGCACGGTCCTCGAACGAGTTCACGCACCGGCAGATCTTGACCATTCTGGGCGGGCTGATGCTGGGGATGTTCCTCGCCGCGCTCGACCAGACCATCATGGCGACGGCGACACGGACCATCGCCGACGACCTGAAGGGCTTTGAGCTACAGGCCTGGGCGACGACGGCATTCCTCATCACGTCGACCATCTCCACCCCGCTCTACGGCAAGCTCTCCGACATCTACGGGCGCCGGCCGTTCTTCCTGTTCGCCATCGGGATCTTCGTCGCCGGTTCGATGCTCTGCGGCATCTCCGAGTCGATGTACGAGCTCGCCGCCTTCCGGGCGATCCAGGGCATCGGCGCCGGCGGCCTCATGTCGCTGGCCCTCGCCATCATCGGCGACATCGTGCCGCCACGGGAACGCGCCAAGTACCAAGGCTTCTTCCTGGCGGTCTTCGGCACGGCCAGCGTGATCGGCCCGATCCTGGGCGGCTTCTTCGCCGACGCGGACACGCTGCTCGGCACCGACGGCTGGCGCTGGGTGTTCTACATCAACGTGCCGCTCGGCGCGCTCGCGATGGCGATCGTCGCCAAGGTCCTGCACATCCCGCACCACCGACGCGACCACCGCATCGACTGGCCCGGTGCCGTCGCCCTCGTCGTCGGCCTCGTGCCGCTGCTGACCGTGGCCGAGCAGGGCCGCGAATGGGGCTGGACGAACGGCCGGTCGATCACCTGCTATCTGATCGGCGCCGTGGGCATCGTGGCGTTCGTCCTCGCTGAGCGTGCGTACGGCGACGACGCACTGCTGCCGCTGCGGCTCTTCCGCAACCGCACCATCGCTGTGGGCGCCGGCGCCAGCAGCGTCCTCGGAATGGCGATGTTCGGCGGGTTGATGACCGTCCCGCTGTACCTGCAGATCGTCAAGGGCTCCTCGCCTACCACCGCCGGTCTGCAGATGATCCCGTTCGTCGTCGGCATCATGGCGGGCTCCATCACCTCGGGCCAGCTCATCGCCCGTACCGGCCGCTATCGAATCTTCCCGATCATCGGCAGCGTGCTGATGCTGGTGGCGCTCGTCCTGTTCGCGACGATCGACGCCGACACCCCGCTCTGGCGGGTCATGCTGATCATGGTGCTGATGGGGCTCGGCCTGGGCGGCAACATGCAGCCGATGATCACCGCGGTGCAGAACGCGGTCTCGCCGAGGGAGATCGGCGTCGCCACCTCGACGGTGACGTTCTTCCGGTCCATGGGCGGCACCCTCGGGACGGCAATCTTCCTCTCCGTGCTGTTCAACGTGCTCCCCGGAAAGATCACCGACGCGTTCGCCAAGGACCACATCAAGCCCCAGGGCCCGCCCGGCAACGCGCTGGAGGACACCTCGTTCCTGAACACGTTGCCGCCCGAGCTCGCGCACCCGTTCAAGGTCGGCTTCTCGTCCGGCATGACGGTGGTGTTCATCCTCGCCGCAGCCGTCATGGTCATCGGCCTGCTCGCCGTCCTCTTCCTGCCCGAGATTCCGCTGCAGAACCGCTCGGCCGCAGCGGCCCGCGCCGAGGAGGCAGCCGCCGACGCCGGAGAGGTGGCCCCGGGCGCCCCGCCCGTCCCGGCCGGGAAGACCGACCCGGACGAGAAGGTGTCGGTCCGCGACGGCGGCTGACGGGTGCCTAGCGTTCGCCGCGACGCATCGCGGTCTCGATGAGCCGCTTCGCGACGACGGACGCGGGAACGTCGAGCCGTTCGGCTGTCTCGTGCAGCACCGCGTACGCCTCGGTCGGGTCGCACCCCCGCTGGGCGATGATGACCCCCACGGCATGGTCGACGGCGGCCTCGGCGCGCAGCGCCTTGATCTGGTCCGTGGTGAGGCGCTCGCGGGTGTCGCGTTGTAGCACCTCGCCCAGCACCACCTCGGCCTGACCGGCGAGCGCCATCGCGGTGATCAGGGCACCGGGCGCGACCGGCCCGGGGCGGTCGAGATACACGGTGAGCGCGCCCACGGAATGCCGCCGTACGTCAAGCGGTACCGCCGCCACCCCGACCGGCTCGTCCGCCCGGAGCGTCAACTCGGGCCAGCGGGAGTCCACGGCGAGGTCGGCGCTGGTCACAAGGGTCCGGGTGCGGGTGGCATCCAGCGCGGGACCCTGGCCGAGGGCGTACTGGGCCTCGTCGAGGGCGGCATGCGCCTCGCCCGAGACCGCACGCACCAATGGAGTGCCGTCGCCGACCAGCCCAGCGACGCAGCACGCCGCGTCGGGGACCGCCCGGCGGGTCAGATCGGCCATCCGCAGCAGCGCCTCGGCCGGGTCGGACGCGTCCAACAGCAGCGCGGTCAGCTCGTGCAACAGCCCGGCCAGCTCGACGGGGTGCGGGTCGGCCGGCTTCGAGGCGCGGTGAGCGGCCGGGTGGGCGGCTGGCTGCGCGGCCGTCGTGGCGTACCTGCGCGCCAGCGGAGGTACGCCACCGCGGCGCGCGTCGACCTGATCAGCGGCTGGCATCTGCATCACTCTGCCAGATCTCGTCGACGACTCGGTGAACTCCTACCCGTTCGAGTCATCCGAGCCCGACGGTCTGCTCGGACGTCCGCCGTTCGAGGAACGAGTCCGGAGCCGCCTCGGGATCGGCCTCCCGGGCGTCGGAGTCGCCAAGGATGGCCGCTGCCTGCGCCTGTGGGTCGTCGCTGCCCGCGGCCCGCTCCTCGGGGAGCAGGTCCGCGGCGCGTTGGGAGATCCGGTGGTCGGTCATGCCGGTGTCTTACCCGATGCGGCGCGAAGAGAACGCCGCCCCGGCCTGAGCCGGGGACGGCGTAGATGTCGGTGTGCAGGTCGCCTCTCGGCGAGTGGCGCGACGCGGCTCCGGCCGAACGGTATTCCGCGAAGGCTATTTAGGTGAGGCCCGGGGACACATGACACACCGACATCCGTATACAACCGTCGGTCGGCGTCGCCTGTTCCAACACATGTTGTGACCCAGTTCACTCAGTTTCGTCCTGTCGGTTCCGGGTAGCCGATCGCTCGAAAACCCTGAACGAGCGCACGGGAAGGCCTTGGACATGTCCCAGGAGCACGAACGCCTGCCAGCCCTCGGCCAGCCCGTTGAGGAGCCGACGCCCGATGGCGACCATGACTTCGCCGGCGAGCACGACGCCACGGCCGTCGACCAGGACATCACCGCGGGCCAGGACTCCGACGCCGAGGAGGAGTCGCCGGCCGGCTCGTCCGGCTTCGAGCCCTGACGGTCACCGGCGGGTGTCGTCGCCCACTCCCGTGCGGCATCGGGAGGCGCCTCAAGCCTGCGGCGATCGCGGCATCAGGAGGGGCCTGGGTGTGCGGCGATCTGGGCGAAGGCGGGCTGCGTGTCGCCGGAAGGTGGCGCCGGAACCTCGTTCGCGGCCTCCTTGGTGATCGAGTACGCGAGCTGGAGGACGTCGGACACCGCGACCGCGGTGAGCGCGGTCGCGGCGAGCCGGGTCGTCCGGGGCGCGAGAACGAGCCCGCCGGTGAGGCCGGTGGCGACCCAGACCGCCAGGCAGAACGGGCAGCTGATCAGCTCGCCGATCGAGTGCCGCATCGGACTGCCCTCATCACGGACCTCCTCGCCGACCTCGGCGCTGCCCGTGGGACTGGTGTACCGGGTGAACGGGGCCCGCAGCGGGCTCGTCACCGAGTCCTTGCTGATCAGCCGGCTCAGTTTGTGCGTGGCGACCGAGACGAGCGCCACGTCGCCGAGGGAGGGCCGTTCCGGCAGCTCTTTGCCGGTCACCTTCACGGCGGCAGAGATCGCCGCGGCGAGTGCGCCGAACGAGCCCATCGCCGCGACGTACCCGCCGAGGGGACGGTGTTCGTGCGGGGCGTACGCGCGGCGTAGCCGGGTCAGCCGTTCACGGAACACCGGGTCTCCTACGGGTGGGCGGGGCCTCCCGGCGCAGCTGAGCCGGACCTCGAAGACCTCTCCGGTGGTGGTGGTGGTGGTGGTGGTGGTGATGTCGGTGCCCGTGGGCAGCCAGGCTGCCTTGCGGGTGGGGTCGATCGCCGTGTTGTAGACCACTTCGGGGGGTGCGGAGATCCCGCGTTCCGCTGAGCGGGGCATCTCATCAATCCTGGGTGAGGCGGGCCGGGTCGACCTCGCGGCCGGGATTGCGGGTGAGGTATTCGGTCTCCAGCTCGGCCGTACGCCGCAGGTGGGTGGCGAGCGCCGCGTCCGGGCCGTGCCGCAGTGTGTCCAGCCGGGTCCGGTGCAGGCTGCCGAGTTCGCGGAGCAGGTCGCCGTCGCTGAGGTCGGACGGGTCGACCCCGGGTTCCTCGTCGGTCAGAGGCCGGGCGTCGGCCACGGTCGAGGTGCGGAACCCGCCGTGTGTGTCGTGGCCCCCGTCCCATGGGGTGCCGCGCGGTTCGAAGGTCATCCCTGCATCAGCCGGCGAGGTCGTCGCGTGGCGTGGCGCGTCGGTCATCGTGGCTCCTCTCGTCGGTGCGGCGGTGTGGCGGTCTCGCCCCTGCCGAATGCCCACGGGGCACCAGCGCAAACCCCGCCGGTACGCTCGGCGTATGAGAGGGCTGTGGACCCGGGGGTGGCTTGTACGCCATGCGGTGGCGCTCGTCCTCGTCGTGGCGTTCCTGGGCCTGGGCTGGTGGCAGATCGACCGGGCCGCGGGCGGAAACACCCTCAGCTGGGCGTACGCATTCGAGTGGCCGGTGTTCGCGGGTTTCGTGGTGTTCCTGTGGTTCCGCGAGGTCCAGCAGGAGCGGCGCGGGCCGCAGGCGCCAAAGCCCCAGGCACCCGCCGAGACCCGCCGGCCGGTACGGGTCGCGCCGCGGACGGCCGCCCCGGTCGAGGACGATCCCGAGCTGGCGGCGTACAACGACTACCTGCGCTGGTTGAACGCGAACCCCGGCGCCAGGCCCGGCGACTACCCCGGTCGCTGACGTACGAGAGAAGGAGTACGACCGTGCACGCAGCACTGACCCGCTACCGGATCATCGCCTACGTGGTGGGCGTGGTGCTGATCGTGCTCGTCCTGATCGGTATGCCGCTGAAATACCTCGCCGACAGCCCGGCGATCGTGCAGACGGTCGGGCCGGCTCACGGATTCCTCTACATGCTGTTGCTGATCGCCGTCTTCGATCTCGGTCGCCGGTCGAAGTGGACATCGGGCCGGATGGTGCTGGTGATGCTTGCCGGGACGATTCCCTTCCTCTCCTTCTACGCGGAACGCGTAGTAACGCGTTGGACACAGTCCGCATTGCCCGCGTCCGATGTGACTGAAGTTGGCGCGAGTTAGCACCCCGCGTCCGTTGCCCATTCGTGATCCGCAGGACTAATTTTGGTGTGGCCGATCCGGTCCACAGCCATCCCCCCAAGGTTGGCGCCGGGACGGCGCCGCCGAATCGTCCGGCCACGGTACGCAGCCCCCCGCGCGGCGTACGGCCACGGACCGGTCACCGACCGCTCCGCAGCGACGAACCGGGGACCCACCAGTTACTCGGGGTGAATCCGCGCCTGCACGCGCGGTAGGGCGTTCTTCCCGCCCGAATCCGTCAGCTAACTCGGTAGGCGGCACAACGGGAGAAAGGCCCTGTGTTGCCCCGTGCCAGGACGTCCCTGCGCGCGGTGATGGTCGCCCTGTTGACGCTCGCCGTCAGCGCGACGACGACCGCCACCGTCGCGCACGCCGAACCGACGGTCGGCGAACTCACCGCACAGATCGATAAGGCCTCCGCGGAACTGGAGGACATCGTCGAGTCCTACAACAAGCTCAACGAGGAGTTGAAGCAGACCAAGGATGCCGAGGGCAAGCTCGACGAGCAGATGAAACCGGTCAGGGCTCAGCTCGACAGCGCCAGCAAGGAGATCAGCGGCATCGCCAACCAGGCGTACAGGCAGGGCGGGATCACCACGGCGAACGCGCTGCTGTCCGACAGCGACGGGTTCATCGACCGAATGAGCGTCCTCGAGCAGATGTCCCGTAAGCGGCAACGGCAGGTCAGGTCGTACACCGACGCGAGCGACAAATTCACTCTGCAACAGAGCCAGCTGCACAACTCCCGGCAGAAGCAGGAAACCCAGATCGCCGAGATCGACGCCCGCAAAGGCAAGATCGAGAGCGATCTCAAGAAGCTGATGGACCTGCGTAAGGCCAGGGACGGCACCGCACAGGAGAAGAGCAAAGGCGCCTACGGCGGGCAGATCCCGTCGATCGCCGGGTCAGCCGGGATGGCGGTGACGTTCGCGTACAAGCAGATCGGCAAGCCGTACGGCTGGGGCGACGACGGTCCGGGCTCGTACGACTGCTCCGGCTTGACGCTGGCCGCCTGGCGGGCTGCCGGCAAGACCCTGCCGCACAACGCGGCGATGCAGCACAGCAAGGTCGGGCGGATCAGCCGTTCCGCCCTGCAACCCGGTGACCTGGTCTTCTACCGCAACGACGGGCACGTCGCGCTCTATGTCGGCAATGACAAGGTGATCGACGCGCCGCATGCGGGAGCGAATGTCGACGAACGACCGATCACCATCATGCCGCCGACCGGCTACGGCCGGGTCAGATAGCGCCTCCGAATGGAGGGCCGGATATCCACCGGCCGTCCGGCGTACCCGATCGGCATCCATCGGAAAGGGAACGGCCCGGCGGATCATCCCGCCGGGCCGTCGCCGTGGTACTCGTCAGGCGGCCTGCATGCCCTCGGCCCGGGCAAGCTCGCGCAGCCGGCCCAGCGCCTGGATCTCCAGCTGGCGGATCCGCTCACGCGACAGCGAGAAGCGCGAAGCCACCTCGGTCAGTGAGTGCTCGCGACCGTCCTCGAGACCGTAACGGGCCCGCATGATGCCGGCCGACCGATCGTCGAGGTGGTTGAGCAGGCCCTCGATACGCTGCCGCTCGAGCGCCGTGAGCACGATCTCCTCCGGCGACGGGGCGTCGCTGTCGGCGACGAGGTCGCCGAGGTTGGTGTCTCCGTCGTCACCGACCGGCGTGTCCAGCGACACGGTGTCCTGCGCCCAGCGGGTCAGCTCGGCCACGCGCTCGACGGTGACGCCGAGTGCGGCCGCGACCTGCGCGGGCTCGGGGTCGGCGCCCAGCTCACGGACGAGCTGCCGGGTGACGTTGCGCATCCGGTTGACGTCCTCGACCAGGTGCACAGGCAGGCGCACCGTGCGCTCCTGCTGGGCGATCGCCCGGCTGATCGCCTGGCGGATCCACCACGTCGCGTACGTGGAGAACTTGTAGCCGCGCTCGTAGTCGAACTTCTCCACGGCCCGGACGAGGCCGGTGTTGCCCTCCTGGATGAGGTCCAGCATCGGCATGCCCGAGCGCACATAGCGCCGGGCGATCGAAACGACCAGGCGAAGGTTCGCCCGGATGAACAGGTCCTTTGCCCGTTGCCCCTCGGCCACGAGGCGTTCGAGCTCCTCGTGGCTCACCCCACGGCGTTCGTCGCCGGCGTCGAGCAGATGCTCGGCGTACAGCCCAGCCTCGATCGACTTCGAGAGCTCGACCTCACGCGCTGCGTCGAGCAGAGGGGTACGGGAGATCTCGTGCAGGTAGACTCCGACCAGATCGCGCTCCTCCGCGACCTCGTCGGTGCGCATCACCATGTTCTGCTCCACGTGCCCCACGGTCCCCTCATTGCGTTCGCTCACCCTGTTACGGGCCGTCCCTGCGTCCATCAGCCCTCCCCGTAACGTCCGCAGCCCCGCCTCAGCAGTACTGCCACCTGCACAACAGATGTCGGCGTGCACTGATTCCGGCTGGTGAGTCGAAAGTGTCACGTTTGCCTGAGTGTGAGCTGAGAGCACCATGCGATCTTCCTGAGCCGGTCGTCCTGCGATGCCTGTCATCCCCTTCTACGGCTCAGCACTCGGGGCGGTTCAGCCGAACCATCGACCGGTTGCTGTGAATTCGTGGAACGCCTCTCGATCAATGCTTCACGCAGCACCGACCAGGTCGGCGGATGACCGGCGAAGCGCCCGCGTGAGGGGTTCGACTGACGGTCAGGACGCGTTGTGGTGGCTGCGCTGGTCGCCGAGGGGCGGCGCGTGATGACGCCGGGGCACCGCCGTGGTCGCGGGCAGGTACGCCGACAGGTGCGCGTGAATCTCGGCGTTCACCTCGTCCGGCGT
Source organism: uncultured Micromonosporaceae bacterium (assembly GCA_966211315.1). GTDB lineage: Bacteria > Actinomycetota > Actinomycetes > Mycobacteriales > Micromonosporaceae > CBIHNN01. Next base: position 83,490 of record CBIHNN010000001.1, read on the forward strand.
ACGGTTCGCGTCGATCACCACGACGCCGGCGAACTCGGGCGAGGAGCGGTACGCCGCGTCCGCTGCGGTGAGATACGCGACAGTCTCATGGTCGTAGCCCCGCCGCTCCACCCGGTCCTGGGCGACGGCCGGGTCCACGGCCAGCAGGAACGTCACGTCGGGCCGGGGCAGCAACCCGTACCAGAACCTCGCCAGCCGTTCGCCGCGGCCGTCGCCGCGGGCACGCAGGGAGGCGTACTGGCAGGCGGCGTACCGGTCCATCACCGCGATGTCGCCGTACCGGGCCCGCAGCAGCAGCGCCCGGACGATGGCCAGCCAGCGCAGCACCGACTCGACGAACAGCATCGGCCGGCGGCCCAGCAGGTCCTCGGCGTCGGCCCGGCCGTGCCTTCCGGCGAACCTCCCGAACCAGCGGCGGCCACCGGCGTTCTGGTGATACGTGGCCGGGTGGCCTGCCGCGGTGAGCTCGGCGGCGATCCGCCGGGCCTGGGTCGTCTTGCCGGAACCGTCGATCCCGATCAGCGCGACGGTACGCAGAGTCTCGTAGCGGGACGGAACATTCGTGCGGACGGGCGCCATACCTGCCGACGGTAGCGCGCCATGGCCCGGGCACGTCCACGCAGTGTTAGGGCCCGACCGTCGCGGGTATGGCCCTAGGACCGACTCGAAGGAGGCGCCGCCATGCCACAACGGGTGGACGATCCACTGGTCACCACGTTGAAGAAGGTCGCCTCGGCGCTCAAGCTGGCCGAGGTGCCGTTCGCGCTTGGCGGTAGCTTCGCCGTCTACGCCCACGGCGGTCACTCCAGCGACCACGACGTCGACTTCCTGATCAAGGAGGAGGACGTCGACCGTGCCCTCGACGCGCTCAGCGCGGCCGGTTTCACGGCCGAGCATCCCCCCGAGGACTGGCTCGTCAAGGTGTACGACGACGGCCGCCTCGTGGACCTGATCTTCCGTCCGGTGGAGAACCCGGTCACCGACGCCACGTTCGAGGACACGGTCATGCGGTCCGTGGACGCGATCCAGATGCCGGTGCTGTCGGCGACCCACCTGATGGTGCACAAGCTGCTCAGCTTCACCCAGCACTTCTGCGACTTCGCCCGCGGCCTGCCCGTCGCCCGGTCCCTGCGCGAGCAGATCGACTGGGAACGGGTCCGCCGAGACACCGCGCGCTCGCCGTACGCGGAGGCGTTCCTGATTCTGCTGGACCGCCTGGACGTGGTGCCGCTCGCCCAGCAGGGCGTGGCCGACCCGCGCCAGGAGAAGGCCGCTTCCGCTGTTTAGCCGATCAAGGGGGATGACATGCCTGCACACTCACCGACGGACCACCCGCTGGACGAATACCTCGAAGCCGACGTCCAGCGCCTGCTCACCGAGGACGTGGACGTGGCAGAGCAGGGCATCACGGTGACCCGGCGGGACAACACCCTGCTGATCTGCGGGGAGGTCGAGAGCGCCGCACGCCGCGACGAGATCGTGCGGCGGATCCAGCAGGCGTACGCCGGGATGCACCTGGAGTGCGACATCGCGATCATCCGCGCACAGGCGCCGAGCGAGGCGGAGGAGCTGTCATGATCCGGATCGCCGCCGTCGGCGACGTGCACGTCGACAGGGACGTGCTCGGCCGCTACCGGCCGGCGCTCGAACAGTTGCCCGGCCAGGCCGACGTCCTGCTGCTCGCCGGGGACCTCACCCGGCACGGCACGGCCGCCGAGGCTGCCTGTGTCGCCAGCGAGTTCGGCGGTCTCGGCGTACCGGTGATCGCCGTGCTGGGCAACCACGACCACCACAGCGACGAGGTGCCGCGCGTCGTCGAGGTGCTCGAACGGGGCGGCGTCACCGTTCTGGAGGGCACCTCGACCGTCGTCCGGATCGGCGACCGGCGGCTGGGTGTCGCGGGAGCCAAGGGCTTCGGCGGCGGGTACGCCGGCCGATGCGCCAGCGCGTTCGGCGAGCCCGAGATGAAGGCCTTCGTGGGTACGACGAGCGCGATCGCCGACAGGCTCGGCGCCTGCCTGCGCGACCTCGACTGCGACGTGCGGGTCGCGTTGACGCACTACTCACCGGTGCCGGACACCCTCGTCGGGGAGCCACCGGAGATCTACCCGTTTCTCGGCTCGTATCTGCTGGCCCAGGCCATCGACTCGGCACCGACGGCGCTCGCCCTCCATGGCCACGCCCACGCGGGCACGGAACGCGGCCGAACGCCCGGCGGCGTACGCGTGCGGAACGTGGCGCACCCGGTGATCAAGCAGGCGTACAACGTCTATCACGTTCTGAACGCCGGCCGCGCCACCGCCGCCGGGGTTCGGGGGGCGAATCGGGTGCCGGAGGGGTCGTCCGCTAACCCCCGGCCGCCCCACGCGGCCGGGGGCTTCATCGGCCCCATCGGTGATTGTCAGGTTTCTCCAGTCGACACCTCGGGTATCAGCTGGACATGGAACTTCTTCTCTGGATTCTGGCAGTCGTTCTCGTCGTCGCAGGTGTCCTGGCGCTCTTCCGCCGGCAGCTGCTGTGGGGCATCGTCCTCATCGTCGTCGGCCTGCTGGTGGGCCCCGGCGGCGTCAGCATCTTCACCTGATCCGGTACGCCATCTATCGCCGACTCGTCTGTCCGGCCAGGAGCGACTCCAGCCGCTCCCAGCCGCCTCCGGGGCCGCCGTCTGCAGTCTTCGTCCTTCCCGACGGATGACTGCACACGACGGCCCCGGTCATTCTTGCCCGGGTTACGGGTGCGCGCAGTCATGGAACGCACACGGCGTGCGATGGATCGTCGTCGACGTGTGGGGGAATCTGTCCGTCAGATCCTGACGATCCCCCCCCGTTGCGAGGTGCCCCTGTGGCCGCTGTCCACCATTTCACGTACGGCGCGTTCAACCCGGTCGCGGCGTACCTGCTGGCGTTCATCGGGTCGATGTTCGGTCTGATGTGCACGCAACGGGCCCGTGCGGCACGTAGCCGGCACCGCCGCAACCGCTGGATGATCATCGCTGCGTTCGTGATCGGAGGCGCCGCGATCTGGCTCATGCACTTCACCGCGATGCTCGGTTTCGACGTGCCCGACAGCCCCGTCCGGTACGACGTTCCCCTGACCCTGAGCAGCATGGTCATCGCGGTCGGTGTCGTCGGCCTCGGATTGATCTTCGTCGGTAACGGCCCCCGCAGTCCCGGCCGCATCACCGCCGCGGGCCTGTTCACCGGCTTCGGCGTCCTCGCCATGCACTACACCGGCATGGCCGCCATGCACATCGGTGGCGAGATCCACTACGACCCGGCCATCACCGCCGCGTCCGCCGTCATCGCCGTCGTGGCCGCGACCGCCGCGCTGTGGTTCACCGTCTCCGTGAACGGCTGGCGGAGTATCCTCGGTGCCTCCGCGATCATGGGCGTGGCGATCTGCGGCATGCACTACACCGGTATGGCGGCGATGACCGTCGAGCTCAGCACAGAGATCGTCGGACCCGTCGACGGCATCCGCCCGCTGCTGCTCATCGTCCCCATCACGCTGGTCTCCGCCGCGGTCCTGATCGGCGTCGCGTTCAGCGCCCTCCAGGCCATGACCGAGGAGGAGTTCACCGACGGCGCCACGCCACCCCGCCGCGGCGTACACGCCGAGCCGTGGTCGCTGCGCGGCGCCTCCCTCAATGCGGTACGGCGCACCGGCGCCCCGCGGCCGTCGCCCCGCCCGTCGCCGCGCCCCTCCCCCTCCGCGGAAGCCGCGCCGTCGGTATCCGCTGGACGTCAGGGCGGAGGATCGGCGTACCCGTACGGGTGATTGTTGGTATATCTGATCGCTATGGCCGCCAGAACCCTGCTCACGATGCCGTTGCACGCGATCACCGAGATGTACGGCGAGGCGGGACTGCGGGACCGGTTCTGCCTGGAGGTCGAATCCTTCCCGGAAAACGACCAGGTCACCCTGCACCGCGCCCTCGAACTCGCCGAACAGCTGCACGCCGGTGACCGCCGGATCCGGGAGCCGTACCTGAATCACCTGCTCCGCGTGGCGGTCCGCATCATCACCTACTACGGCGTCCGCGACGTCGACGTCGTCGTGGCGGCCCTGCTGCACGACGCCGTCGAGGACCACCCGTCGGAATTGGCCGGCATCCCGGCGGGCCAGTCCCACACCATCGCCACGACCGCGGCGGTCGCCGAGCTGGCCCGCCGGTTCAACCCCCGGGTCGCCGAGCTCGTCCGTTCCGTCACCAATCCGGAGTACGACCCCGCGCGCGACAAGCACGAGCAGTACCGCTCGCACGTCGCCGACAGCCTCGACCGCGATCCCTGGGCCCGCGTCATCAAGGTCTCCGACTTCACGGACAACGGCGTCGGCGTGATCCACGCGACCGGCACCAAGGTCCACTCGTCGGCCCGCAAGTACCGCCCGCTCGTCCCCACCTTCCGCGACCTGATCGGCCGCGCCGACACGCCCCTGTCGGCAACGGCGAAAGCGCACATCTTCGATCAGCTGGACCTCGCCGAGAAGCGTTTCGCCGCCATTCTCGACGGTTAACGTCCAAGGATGCAGCCGACCAGCCCCATCGCCGGTGAACCGTCACGCGCGTCCGCCACCCCCGCGGCCACCACCGCCACCGCCACCAGCCCGGCTCCCGCGGGCGATCCGCACGCGACCCCGGACGGCGGCCAGTGGTGGCGGGACGCGGTGATCTACCAGATCTATCCGCGGTCGTTCGCCGACTCGGCCGGTGACGGTGTCGGCGACCTGCCCGGCATCACCGCCCGCCTCGACCACCTCACCGAGCTGGGTGTGGACGCCGTGTGGTTGTCGCCGTTCTACCCATCACCCCAGGCCGACGCCGGCTACGACGTCGCCGACTATCGCGCGGTCGACCCGCTCTTCGGCGACCTGGCCGACGCCGACAAACTGATCGGCGAGGCCCACGCCCGTGACCTGAGATTCCTGGTGGACCTCGTTCCGAACCACACGTCGAGCGCCCACGCCTGGTTCCAGGCCGCCCTGGCCGCAGACCCCGGCAGCCCCGAACGCGCCCGCTACATCTTCCGCGACGGCCGCGGCCCCCACGGCGACGAGCCGCCCAACGGCTGGCGCAGCGTCTTCGGCGGCCCGGCGTGGGAACGCGTCGAGGACGGCCAGTGGTACCTGCATCTCTTCGACGTCACCCAGCCCGACCTGGACTGGGACAACCCGCAGGTGCACAACGATTTCATCGGCATCCTGCGCTTCTGGCTCGACCGCGGCGTCGACGGCTTCCGCGTCGACGTGGCGCACGGCCTGGTCAAGCAGACCGACCTCCCCGAATGGGACTACTCCCAGGACCTGCTGGGCAACGCCGATACGGATGCCCGTCCGCCGATGTGGGACCAGGAAGGCGTACACGACATCTACCGCGAGTGGCGAACCGTTCTCGACGCGTACGCCGGCGACCGCATCCTGGTCGCCGAAGCCTGGGTCGAACCTGTCGAACGCCTGGCCGCGTACGTCCGTCCCGACGAGATGCACCAGGCGTTCAACTTCACGTACCTGCTGACCCCATGGGAAGCCGGCGCGCAGCGCCTCGTCATCGACGCCTCCCTCGCCGCGAACGACGCCGTCGGTGCCACCACCAGCTGGGTACTGTCCAACCACGACGTCGTACGCCACGCCTCCCGCCTGGGCCTGCCCGTAGGTATCCCCCGCCCGAGCGGGATCGGCGTGGACGACGTTCAGCCGGACCGGGTCCTGGGCCTCCGCCGAGCCCGCGCCGCCACCCTGATGATGTTGGCACTCCCCGGCTCCGCGTACCTCTACCAGGGCGAGGAGCTCGGCCTCCCCGAACACACGACGCTTCCCGACGAGGTCCGCCAGGATCCGACGTGGTTCCGTTCCCACCACGAAAGCCGCGGCCGGGACGGCTGCCGCGTCCCCCTGCCCTGGAAAGCCGACGCCCCGTCGTACGGCTTCGGCCCGACAGACGCCGCCTGGCTGCCCCAACCCCCCGAATGGGCGGCGTACGCCCTCGACCGGCAACGCGACGTTCCCGGCTCCACGTACGAGATGTACCGGACGGCGCTCCAGCTGCGACGCGAACACCGTCTCGGGTCCGGGGACCTGACATGGACGGGATCGGGCGCCGAGGTCGTCGGCTTCCGCAACCGGGACGTCCTCGTCGTGACCAACTTCGGCCCGACCGCGGTGCCCCTGCCGGACGGGGTGCCGGTACTGCTGTCCAGTGCACCGCTGGACGCCGACGGCCGGGTCCCTGCCGACGTCACCGTCTGGGCGAGCCTTCATCAGTAGACCTCAGCGAAGATCCGGAGTATCCGGTCGGGCCACTCCGGATCCTCGTCTCCAGCCCGGCAGGTGCCTCCGAGTGCCTACTGTGGACAGTCATCGGCCCGGAGAAGCCGGACGGACGAGAGGGCGGCCTCAGGGCGGTCGATCGCTTCGTCGGCGCGGCGTTCAAGCAGCTGGTGCACGGCGGTGAGGTCGGTGGCGACGGTGCGGGAAGCCAGCCAGTACATGATGCCGGTGGGGATGAAGAACAGCTGGAACGCGGCGAGGCCGATGGCATAGTTCAGCGGCGGGGGGAACGCCGAGGCGAGGCCCTGGGTGGCCCGGCCGACGAGGTAGTTTCCCGCGGCACGGCCGACGCCGTTGACGAGGTTGCCGAGGCTGTAGACAGTGCCCCGGTGTTCGGGCGGGTTGACGTCGACGATCATGGCGAACCAGTTGGGCGCGTTCGCCGACGTCAGGGCCAGGGCGAGGATGGCCGTGGCGAGGCCCGCGGCGACGGTGGGTTCGGTGACGACATTGTTCAGCACACCGAGGACGATGGTGCCGGTGGGGGCGCCGTCGGGGACGTCGATGCGCATCGGCACGAAGAACAGGACCAGGTAGAACGGCAGGGCGGCGAGGATCCCGACGGCCGCGACCAGCGCCCTGCCCCGGGGGGTACGCCGTTGCAGCCGATCCCCGACGAGCCCGCCGATGACAGAGAGCGCGCCGCCTGCCTGGAAGAGCGTCGCGAACACGGCGCCGACGACGATCGCGGTGTGCGGGGAGTACCCCTGCGCCTCGGCGCGGGCCCGGAACAGCACAGGTAGCCAGATCAGCGATCCGAAGGCCGCCTGGGCGGTCAGGCCTTGCAGGATCAGCCACACGTTCGTCCGGCGGCCCAGGATGACGGGCAGGTCGGCGCGGTCGATCCGGTGGTCGTAATCGACGCCGGCGAGTTCGGGTTGGCTGGCGCCGCGGGGCATGTCGTACGTGCCGAGGTAGGCGATGGCGGCGGCGAGACCGGCCACGGTGATGACGAGGAACGGCCGGCGCCAGTCGGCGCTGCCGAGCAGGCCGCCGACCAGGGTGCCGACCAGCTGCCCGATGCCCTGGGAGAGCCCCCACAGGCTCAGGACGAGGCCGCGCCGGGCGGGGCTGACCAGGTCGCCGACGACAGCGAAGCCGACCGAACCCACGGCGCCGAGCCCGATCGCGGCGAACACCTGGGCGCCGAGGAACGCGGCGTACGTGTCGGCGAACGCGGTGGCGCCGGTGCCGAGCGCCCAGATCAGGGTTCCGGTGAGGAGGACCGGTTTTCGGCGCGTACGGTCACCGGCGTACGCCCAGGCCACGGCGGCGACGGCGCTGAGCAGGAAGGTGACGCCGGTGACCAGGGCGACGGCGCCTTCGCCGACGCGCAGGGCGGCGCCGATGCTGCCGTACAGCGGCGGTGCGATGCCGATGGCGACGTTGTCGAGCGAGGCGAGCACCACGAACACGACGACGCTGTACGCACGATGTGCGGGTCCTCCCCTCGTCACCATGCCCGGGACTCTAACCGCCGGGAGGGATCGGTTCGGGGTTACCCCGCTGGGCGCAGACCCGGCGGTGCTGGGAGCCGCCGGAATGTGCCGCAGCGGTCCGCACACCCGGCGTCACCGCCTGGCCTGAGACGGATCAGCGGGACCCGGAGGTCCGCGAGGAGATGGCCTGCAAGAAGATCTCGCTGATCTTCGCCGGGTCCTCGGCGGTGAAGACGCCGCCGCCGGTGGCGTCGGTGATCGCCTCCAGCTCGTTGCGGTCCACATCGGTACCGATACCGATGATGATCATGCGGACCGGGCGCTTCGGATCAGCGGTCTTCTTCAACTCGTCGATCAGCTGCGAGAGCTGGATCCCGTTGTCGTCCTCGTTCTTGCCGTCGGTGAAGAGGATGACCGAGTTGACCCGGCCGGCCTCCCACGTGTCCTGCACGTTCTTGTACGCGGCGAGCGCCGTGTCGTAGAGGCCGGTCGCGCCGCCCTGCTTCGGGACGATCTCGTTGATCGACGCCGCGACCTGGGTGCGGCTGGACGAGAGCGGACTGATGGGGACGACCTGCCGCCAGTCCTGGGCACCCTCCAGCTCGGTGGAGAACAGCCAGACGCCGACGGCCCACTTGTCGTCGAACAGCCCCAGCCCACGTTTCGCCGCGTCCTGAGTGACCTGGGCCCGGGTGGTGTTGCCCGCGCTGGGCACCTTGGTCAGCATCGAGCCGGAGACGTCGAAGACGGCGAGTACGCGGCCGGGCAGCGTGATGGCCGCCCATGTGCCGAGCACCTGGCTGATCACCCCGGCGTCGAGGCCGGCCGCAACGGAACCGCGGGAGCTGGACCCGGCCGAGGGGGGCGCGGCCGAGGGGGGCGCGGCCTCGTGCACGGATGCGCCGATCGGTGCGGCGAAGCCGGTGCCGACAGTGCCGTCGGGGCCGCGCAGGCCGAGGGTGGCGAGGGTGTCCCGGAACTCGGGGGCGGTGAGCACCTTGCCCAGTTCCTCCGCGGCCGCCTGCCGCGGAGCGTCGGCCTCGGGCAGGATCGCGTACGGATAGTCGAGGGGAGGCGGCGACGGGTCCAGATAGAGCGCGGCAAGCTTCAGCTGCGGCTGCTCGGCGTTGAACGCGATGACGTCTTCCTCGGACAGCGGCGCAGCGCTCAGCTTCTGAGCGATGTCCGCGGAGTCCTTAGTGTTCGGAAACTTCGCCAGCAGGTCCTCCCGGACCGCCGAGCTGCCGGCGGCGAGGGCGCGCAGGGCACCGACCTGGGCGGCCTGACCGCCAGGTCCGGTGCCGGCCGCCTGGCCCAGCGCGAGCAGCCCGGCCAGGCCCGCCGCGTCGCGAGTGGGGTCCACGATGCCGGTACGCAGTCCGCCGCCGGTGTTCATCTGCTTGACCAGGTCGGTCCAGGCCAGCTTGCGGTCGGGCCAGCCGAACTGGTTCGCGGCGACCTCGGGCATGGCGACGACGACGGGGCTCTGGGCGATCGAACGGCCGTCGGTCGGTACGAAGCCGGGCGCCTCAGAGCGCAGCCGCAGCAGCCACGTCGACGAGTCCGGGATCCAGACGTCGGTCAGGGTGGTCGACGCGTTGCCCTGGCCGAGGCCGGTCAGCGCGACGCCGTGCTTGCCGCCGATCGCGGCGGCCATGCTGGCCGGGTTCACACCGGTCGCGTCGACGGCGACGCACCTGCCGCCAACGCCGTCGCCCTTCGCGACCCAGGCATGAGCAGCCGCCTGTACGGCGGGGAGGATCTCGGGGGCGGCGGCGACGGTGAGCCGGACGGTGCCGGTGCAGGGCGGCCTGGTGAGGCGCTGGTAGCCGATCCAGGAGCCGGCAAGGACAACGACCAGGGCCGTCGTCGCGGCGACGATCCCTGCTCCCCAGAACTTGAAGGCTCTTCTATGGCGGCCTGGCACGGGTCCCATAGTGCGCACCGAACAGGCTGAAACGCCATATACGTTCGGCTTGAAGTTAACTCACGTATTGATCACGGTCGGGCCGATAACGGTCGCGACGGAGTGACCTCGGACCGTCCACGGATGAGCGACATCCGAGGCCATCGATCCGGAAAGTCCCCAGTGAACCCGAGGTCGTCAGATCAGTGACGCGGCCGGAGACCAGCGCAGGACGCAGGTCGGGCTCGGCACCGCTGCGGATTCCCCGACCGGCCGCGGCACCCCGCTCGCGCCGTCCACCTCGAAGATCGACACGTTGTGTGATCGTTCGTTCGCCACGTACAGGTGATGTCCGGCCAGCGCGAGGTGCCGCGGCCAGGTGCCGCCCGTCGAAAGCTCCGCGACCCTGATCGCCGTACCGTCACCGGAGCCGACCGCGAAGACCGTCACCGTGTCGGGACCGCGATTACCCACATAGAGGAACCGACCGTCCGCGCCCAGCACCACCTCGCTCGGATACACCGGCACCGGTCCCGTGCTGACCGGTGACGAGCACACCTCTCGCAGCCGCCCGTCCGCCGGGTCCGGGCGGTAGCCGGTCACCGTCCCAGCCAGCTCCCCCACCAGATAGATCGTGCCGTCGGGATGCCGGACCAGATGCCGCGGACCCGTGCCGGGCGCCGGGATCAGGGCCGCGCCGTCGTCGGTGAGCCGGCCCGCTGCGTCCAGGCGGTACCGGAACACCCGGTCCGCACCCAGGTCCACCGCCAGCACCTCCGCCCCGAGGCCCGGCACGGTCATGTGCGCGTGTGGACCATCCTGCCGGTCCGCGACCGGACCACGTCCGTGGTGCTGCAGCACATCGGTCCGCTCGCCCGGGACACCGTCACGACCAAGCGGGAGTACGGCCACACTCCCGCTCCCGTAGTTCGCCACCAGCAGATGCCCGCCATCGGCCGTGGTCGCCAGGTGACAGGGATGGGCACCGCCGGTCGACCGCACCGCCAGCGGGGTGAGCGCCCCATCCGGCGTGACCGCCCAGGAACTGACCGTGCCCTCGGCGAGCTCGTTCACCGCGTACAGCACGGGCAGGCTCGGATGCCGGGCCAGGAACGACGGCGACGGCGTACGCGCGACGACCGCACGGTGGGTCAGCACTCCCGTCGCCTGGTCGCGGCGCAGGCAGACAACGCCATCGCCGCTCCCGTCGCTCTCATCCGTGTAGCAGCCGACGAAGACGAGTTCACCGTTGAGACCCACGCCCCGATCCAACCAGAGGTGCGGCTCAGGAGGTGGCACGCAGCGGGGTCTGCCGTGCCGCCACGTACTCCACCAGCTCGATCAGCACCTCGCGGGCCGACGACCGCTCGCGCGCGTCACAGAGCAGCACCGGCACGTGCGGGTCCAGGTCGAGGGCCCGACGGACCGCCTCCACGCCGTGGCCCGGGTCCGAGTCGAACCGGTTCACCGCGACGACGAACGGGGTGCCCCGGCGCTCGAAGTAGTCGACCGACGGAAAGCAGTCGGCGAGCCGGCGGGTGTCGGCGACGACCACCGCCCCGAGGGCACCGTCGGACAACTCGTCCCAGAGGAACCAGAACCGCTCCTGGCCCGGCGTACCGAAGAGGTAGACCTGGAGGTCGTCGGTGATGGTGATCCGGCCGAAGTCCATGACCACCGTGGTGGTCGCCTTCTCCTCGACGCCGGAGGTGTCGTCGGCGCCCGGCGCCGCCGTCAGGACCTCCTCGGTTTGCAATGGACGAATCTCGCTCACTGCACCCACGAAGGTCGTCTTGCCGGCGCCGAAGCCCCCGGCGATGAGGATCTTCAGCGCAAGAGGGACGCGGAATCCCTGCTCATTGCGCTCGGAGTCCATGGACCACCGCCTTCAGCACGTCGACGTTCCGCAGCCGGCCAGCACCGCTCGGCTCGTACAGGGAGATGAGACCCGCCGAGCGTAGATCACCGAGCAATACCCGCACGACGCCGAGGGGCAGGTTCACACGGGAGGCCAGCTCTGCGAGGGGAAGCGGCTCCGCGGCGGCGTCCACGATGGCATGGTGCTCCGGCTGAAACCCGGCCGACGACGGCGGCGTGGCGGCGGTCGCCACGATGAACGCCACCACGTCGACACTGTTCGACTCCGGCACACGACCCTGCGTCACCGCGTACGGGCGGACCACCGGCCCGGCGTCGCCGTCGAACCAGTCGTGCCGCTCGTCGGACCCTTCCGGCTCCGGCTGCATCCTCAGCCCGCCTCTTGGAACCCTGTACGGGCCGGCGCGTCCATGATCTGTCCGACGCGGACGACCAGCATCGCCATCTCGTACGCCACCAGCCCCAGGTCGGCGTCCCCGGTGGCGAACACCGCCAGGCAGGCGCCCTGCCCCGCGGCGGTGACCAGCAGGAACGCGTCCTGCATCTCCACCACGGTCTGGCGGACCGGACCGGCCACAAAGTGCCTGCTCACGCCCTTGGCGAGGCTTTGGAAGCCGGACGCCATCGCACAGAGGTGCTCGGCGTCCGCCCGGTCCAGGTCGGCGGAGGCACCCATCATCAGCCCGTCCGCCGAGAGCACCACCGCGTCCCGCACGGTGGGCACCCTGCCGACGAGGTCGTCGAGCAGCCAGCTGAGGTTCGTGTTCTGGGCGGTCTGTGACACTATGCGTCCTCGTCTTCGGCGGCAGGGCTATGGGAAGCGGGCGTGAAGTCGTTCGCGGCGGGCAGGACCTCGCCGTCGTGGACGACATCGTCCACCGGCCTGACGGCGTCCACTGACACCGAACGGCCGACGGCCGGATCGTCGGCGGTGATCGGATACAGGGCGGTCACGGCGTTCGACCACGAGGCCGACTCCGGCTCCTGGCCCGCGGTACGTCCCCGGGAGGTGCCGCGCTGCAACGAGCTCAACAGTGCACGGGCCTGCTCGGGCGAGCGGGGCGCCGCCTCGACGTACGCCTGTGGCTCGTCACGCAGCTGCGGGGCGATGCTGGCCTGCCGTACGCGCCGTGGCAGCCCGTCGTCCCCGACAGTCATGTCCGGCTTCGCGGCGCGTGCCGGGGTCTCGTCGGGACTCGGCTGGCGACGGCGCCGGTGCGCGAGCCCATCAGCGGTCTCGATCGGATGCGGCTCCCGCTGCAACGGGACCACGGAGGCCGGTGGCCTGGGCCCAGCGAGCGGCTTCGGGACGGTCGCCCCGCCGTCGACGCCCTGAGCGGCGAGGCCGGGCTCGAGGGGAACGCGCGCCGGGCTGACCGGAGCTGAATCCGGCGTACCGGGAGCCACGGACGCGGCCGGGCCGGTCGGGGTGGATCCGGTTGGGGCGGTTCCGGCGGGCGCCGGGGTGATCTGGGCCGGACCGGCCGGGGCCGGGCTGATCTGGGCCGGGCTGATCGGGGCCGCAGGCACCGCCTTCCGACCGCCGATCGGCGTGGTCAGCGCGTCGGCCAGCAGCGCCACGGCGGTGACCCCGCCGTACGGCGAGCTGCGCAGCTGCACCCGTACGCCGTGCCGGGCGGCGAGCTGCGCGACGACGAACAGCCCCAGCCGGGCGCTCTCGTCCGGGTCGAACGCGGGCGGCCGCGCCAGGTCCGCGTTGGCCGCGTCGATCGCCTCGGCAGTCATGCCCAGGCCACGGTCCTCGATCTCGATCGCGTACCCGTTCGGTACCCGCTGGCCCGCGACGTGCACCCGGGTGTTCGGCGGCGAGAACGACGCGGCGTTCTCGAGAAGCTCGGCGAGCAGGTGGATCACATCACCGACGGACCGGCCGATCACGGCGACGTCCTCGACGACGGTGACGTCGATCCGCTGGTAGTCCTCCACCTCGGAGATCGCCCCCCGGATGACGTCGATCACCGGTACCGGGTTGCGCCAGCCGCGGCCGGGTACGGCTCCGGCCAGGATGACCAGGTCCTCGGCGTGCCGCCGCATGCGCGTGGCGAGGTGGTCGATCCGGTACAGGGCCTCCAGCTCCTGGGGGTCGGTAGTCCGGTGTTCCATCTGGTCGATGAAGGCGAGCTGACGGTGCAGCAGCGCCTGGCTGCGCCGGGCGATGTTGAGGAAGACCTTGCGCAGGCCGCGCCGGGCGGCCGCCTCGTCCACCGCGGACTGGATGGCGGTGCGCTGCACCTCGGTGAACGCGTACGCGACCTGACCGATCTCGTCGGCACCGAACTCCAGCGGCGGCACCTCGGCCTCGACGTCGACGCACTCACCCGTGCGTAACCGGTCGACGACCGACGGCAGCCGGACCCCGGCCAGGTCCAGGGCAGCGGCGCGCAGGCCGGTGAGCCGCTCGATCAGGGAACGGCCCAACCGCAGCGAAATCCACACGGAGATCACGACGGCGAGCAGGCCGAACAGTCCGGCGAACCCGACGCGCAGCAGGATCTGGGTGGCGATCGGGGCGGCCCGGTCGCCCAGGGTGGCGGTGGTAGCCAACTCGAACGCGCGCAGCTGACGTACGACGTCGTCGTAGGTGTACCGCCAGATCGCCGGGTCGAACGGCAGGGTCCCGCTCCGGCGGTTGAACGCCAGCACCTGGTCCTGAAGGGCCTCGAGCCGCACGAACGCGTCCCCTGCGATCAACCGCTGGTACGCCTCCAGGTCGGAGACGAACAGGTCCGCGGCGCCCTCGGCGAACAGAAAACGCTCGGTGCCGATCGTCGCGACGAGCCGGCTGTGGTCCGCGTCGGTGATCTTCCCGGTGGTGAAGACCGCGGCGAGTTCGGCGTCGACCTGGCTGAGCAGCTCGCGTCCGCGGCCGAGCGTCGTCAGCGCGTGGATGCCGCCGTCGATCTCCGCATCGTTGAAGGTGGCCGAGTGCAGCATGTGGAAGGCCGACTCGATGATGCCGGTGTAGAAGGAGAGCGCCTGCGCACCAGCCGTCTCCCTGCGGTCGATGCCGCCCCGCTGACCGGGAAGCCGGTCGAGGTCCCGGTAGAACGCGTCGACACCGCCGCTGAGCGCCCCGGCGGTCAGGGCGCGGGCGTCGTCGCTGCCTGCTGCCGTACGGAAGGCGGAGGCCGCCTGATCGGTACGCTGGCGCTGCTCGGCCAGCGCCGAGCCGTCACCGTCCCCCGCGAGGTAGACGGCCGAGACGAGCCGCTCCTGCTGGAGCTCGGTGACGAGCAGGCGGGCAGGGGTGTCGATCATGTCGAAGAGCGCCTGCACCTGAAGCAGGTTCAGCGCGGGGCCGCTGGTGACGACGGTGGCGAAGATCCAGAGGGCGAGCAACGCCGACAGAGGAGCCACCACGAGCGAGGTGATCTTCAATCGGATCGACCAGTTGCGGGTGGCCATCACACCTCGTCCGAGATCATCGACGGGACTGATGCCGCACCTGGGGAACTGCTGACATGATCACGGGGCGGGTACACCTGGAGCAGGATACGTAACGACGGCCCCGTCGCACTACTACCGCGATCGACATCACTGTCCTTTTTGTCCAGTGAATGGATGCCCAACGGCAAATGCCCGGCCAAATGAGCCGGAAGCGCTCGCCCGCTTGGACGCAGTCGCACTGCCGCTGCAGCGGTGCCCGCACGATCTGACCGGACATCTCCGGCCGGTGGTCCCGGTACGACTCGTCAGCCTCCGCAGCCCGGCCACGGGGCGACGGGCTCGACGTTGACGTGCAGGTCAGCGCCGCATACGTCCACGTCGTACGACCTCCGGCCGCCCGCGATTCGTGCTGGCCCGCAGGTCGCCCTCCGACGGCTGGCGGCAGCAACCCGTCGACCCAACGCACCTTCTGGAGTGAATCAAGTTTGGAGATCGGCCAGCTCCGGGGATTGACGATCTCGGTTCCGAGGCATAACGAACGGGAAGGAGGAAAGCCATGACATCCACGCAGATCGTCATTCTCATCGTGGTGGTCGTCGTCGTCCTGCTCGTGGCAGCCGTGGCCGTCCGCCTCGTCAGGCGGCGGTCGCTCCAGCAGACGTTCGGTCCCGAGTACGACCGCGTCGTGGCCGAGCAGGACAGCCGCACAGCCGCCGAGAAGGAACTCCGCGACCGCGAACGACGGCACGCCGAACTTCACCTCACCGATCTCTCCGCAGAGTCCCGCGCGCGTTACCGAGCCGCCTGGGAGGAGGTCCAGGTTCGGTTCGTCGACGCCCCGGTCGAAGCGGTCGGCACCGCCGACGAACTGGTCACCCGGCTGATCGCCGAACGCGGCTACCCCACCGGCGACTACAACGAGCAGCTTTCACACCTTTCCGTAGAACATGCCGAAACCCTCGGCCACTATCGCGACGCGCATCAGATCAGTGAGCGGAACGACCGGGGTGAGGCGAGCACCGAAGACCTGCGCCTGGCACTCGTGCACTACCGCGCGCTCTTCGGCGACCTCCTCGGCGAGGAACCCGTCATCCCCGCCCAGGACGGCCGTCGGCGCGACGACCGCCAGCACGACGAGGAGCACGGGCGCGCGCACGACGACGCCCACCCCAACGGCACCCGCCCCGATACCGCCACACGGTGAGGAGGAATCCACCGATGCGTTTCTTCACCAACGACCGTGACGAGCACACCCGCACCGAGGAGCATCCCGAACACGTCCAGTCGGAGCCGGTCGCCGTACCCATGCAGCGTCCCGCCTCGCCCTGGATCCAGGCCCCCCGGCACGGCCAGCGAGCCACCGACGACCCAGCGACCGACCCATCCGCCGAGCAGAACCGCGATCTGGGCGCCACCACCCCGGAGGAACCGGCCCTCGACGAACGCCGCGACGCCGACGACCGGACCGCCGACGACCGGACCGGCGGCGACCGGACCGCCAGCGACCGGACCGGCGGCGACTCGGCCGTCGGTCAGCAGTACGCCGACACCACCGACCGCGACACCGACGTCAGGAGCCGCGCCGACGAGCTGGACGTCACCGGGTCCGGAGACCGGGCGGGCGACCGGGCGGGCGACCGGGCGGGCGACCGGGCAGACGACCGCATCGACGAGCAGGACCGGACCGGCGCGGACCGCTTCGGCGGCGCCGCGGTGGGCACCGACCGCGACGACCCGGGCCGCGACGATCCGGGCCGGGTTGCCACCGGGAGTGCCGTGCCGCAGGCCGAGGCCGACCAGGCGAACGCCGGGTGGCTCGAGGGCCGTGAACGGTCCGGCGACGATGACGACGCCCGGGTGAACGCGGGGGCGAAAGAGGCGGCCGCGCCAGCCGAGACGGTGGGTGGTTCCACCGGGGACGCGGAGCGGCGTACTCCTGAGGAAACCGCCCTCGACGACGGCGGCACCTTCGAGGACCCGGTCGTGGTCGGGACCGGCGGCGACACGCGGGCCTTCGCGCCCACGACCGCTGCCGCTGCCGCGAACGGGCAGTTACCGGGCGCCGTGGCCGAGCGGACCGTCGGACCGCTGTTCGCAGGCAGTAACGCGAGCGGCTTCCGGGACCGCTGGCGCGAGGTGCAGTTGCGGTTCGTGGACGACCCGAAGGCGGCGGCCGCGGAGGCCGCGGTCCTCGTCGACGAGGTCGTCGACGCGCTGACCGTGAGCCTGAAGTCGCAGCGTGCCACCCTGGGCGACGCCGAAGGGGATGCCGACACGGAGACGCTGCGGGTACGCCTGCGCGCCTACCGCGACTTCCTGGACCGGCTTCTGGCGCTCTGATCCGATGCCGCAGTGGCTGACCCCGATTGTCAGCCACTGCCGGTAGGTTCGACAGGGTGCGTGCCAGCCGCCGCTCTCTACCCGCGGGGGACGATCATGACGAGTGACCTGCTCGCCTACAACCGGAAACTGATCGAGGAGTTCCGCGAGAAGGGCCGCAGGATCGAGGACCGGCCCCTACTGCTACTCACCACGACTGGCGCGCGCAGCGGCGCGCCGCGTACCTCGCCGATGATGTACGTCGCCGACGCCGGCCGCATGTACGTCATCGCCTCGAACAGGGGCGCCGAGAAGCACCCGGCCTGGTACTACAACCTGGTGGCCCACCCGGACGTCACCGTCGAGGCCGACGGCGAGGAATTCCGGGCCACCGCGAAGCCGCTGGAGGGCGACGAGTACGAGCGGGTGTTCGCGTCGATCCAGGGCGACTACCCGTTCTTCGCCGAGCACCAGGCCAAGACGAGCCGCAAGATCCCGGTGGTGGCCCTGATCAGGAATTGATGCGGGCCTCGATCAGGCTGCCGGGCGATGTCGTCTCCTCCACGCCCGGCGACGCGCTCGGCGCGGCGCTCGACTCGGTGACGGTCGACTCGGTGGCGCTCGGCGACACGCTGACGTCGGGTCCGCTCGTCACCGGCACGGACGGGGAGGCACTGGCGCTCGCCGACGGCGGCGGGGCGGTGGTGGGCGCCTTCGTCCGGGGTGCGACCCTGGCGGGCTTGGCGGACGGGGTGTGGGTGATGAACCTGCGGACGTCGGTGTCGGTGCCGGCCGGCGCCCTCTCGTCACTGCCCGCTCCCGTGCCGCCCGGCGTGACCCGTACGGGGTCCTGCACGACGACCGTCACCGGCGTGATCGTCTGCGCTGGAATGCGCCCGAACTGGGCCCCCAGCCACAACGCCGGGCCCAGCCCGACCGCGATGATGGCACCGAAGAGCGCCATGGGTCCCCGTTCCATCACCCCACCTTCCCCGACGTGGTCGTTGCCGTACTCGAACCTGGACAGGTATGTACCCCACTGGCGAGAAGGTAAAGCGAAGGCCACTCCCCTTTCATCATGACGTAAAGTGACAAGTTGATTACGCGTTCGACTCGGATCTGACCTTCTCGCCCGGACGAACGGACCGCGCGTCCCAGGAGTTCACTCAGGCATCAGGAATCCCCCGACCGTGGTGCGCCGGGTTGTGGTGGCCGTGGTGTCCCGGGGCCGTGGTGTCCCGGGGGCCGTGGTGTCGGGGGCACCCGGCGGTCTGCCGCGGGCCGGTCAGCGGTCTCGGTTCAGGAACTCCACAGCCCCGTCCAGGGCGTCCCACCCGCCGGGCAGTTCGTCCGAATCAAGGCTCGTGCGGAGGACCAGCGCGGAACCGTCGCGCAACGCGACCCGCCACGTCTTGGGAGTACGCCGCGTCTGCTCCGCCCCGGCGACGTCGGCGTACGCCACGAACCGGCTTCCCGGCACCGCGTCCAGCCGCCCCGCGTCATCCGCCTCCGCCAGCTCGACCAGGCGGCGCTTCGCCGTCGCGGACAGCCGCCGCGACACCCCCGGCACCAGCAGGAACCCGGTGTCGACGATCAGCAGGTCGGTTCGCGCCCCGTCCGCCAGTACGTTCACCACGCCGCCCACAACCTCGGACCGCCCGTCCTGGCCGCTCGCCGTCACCGCGGACGGCTCGATGCCCAGCTCGGTGAGCCGCCGCTGAAGCGTTTCGGCACCGTCGGCCCGGATCGCCACCTCGGCGAGCTCCCCCAGATCCAGCATCTCCCCGTCGGCGGTGACCAGCTCGGCCGTACCGGTCCAGCTGTGCCGCCACCGGGCCGCGCCGCTGTGCAACGCGGCCAGGCCCAGCAGTAGCTTCACCAGCTGGGCGGCCCGGGCAGCCGCGGACGCCTCGTTGAGCTCGGGAAAGACGCGCCGGGTCGCCGCGATCAGCGAACCCCCGGTGGCCAGCTCGAGCACACCCGCCGCATCGACGACCGGGGTGTCGAGGACGCCGGACAGCGCGGTCAACGCGGATCCGGCCTCACGCTGCATCTCGCCGGTCCGCGCCGCCCCGAAGAACTCGTCCCAGCCGACGGTTGTCCTGCCCAGCGGCGGGAACACGAGCGCTTGCAGCGCCCGCCCCAGACGTGGCAGCTCCGGTAGGAGCTCCCGCGTCGAGGCGGTGGTGCCTCCGCTCAAGCCATGATCCTCGTCCTGCTCGACGGCTCGTTCACCAGATGCGCGCAGCCCCCCGTCGGTTCCGCCGGCGGCCGCGCCGGGAGCACCGGCGATCTCGGCGACCTGGCCTGCGGCCGGAGCATCGTCGACCGTCGGGGCGGCTCCCCCGGAGGGAGGCTCGCCCGCGCCGATCCGGGTGAGTGCGGCGAGGCGATCGGCGAAGGACGGGTGGGGGTCAGCCGGGTCGCGGTCGGCGTCGGGATCGTGGGTGGCACGCCAGGCAGCGAGGTCGTCGGCGCGGGCGGCGAGGACTCGGAGGAAGCCTTCGAACAGATCGTCCGGTACGTGACCGGCCTGCCAGCCCGGACCGACGTACTCGGCGAGGAAGAGTTGTTGGGCGACCTCGAGAACGGGCAGGTCGCGGAGGACGTCGGCGGTGACACGGCGACCGGCGACGGCGGCGGCGTACCGGTCGGCGGCGAGTTCGTGGGCGCGGATCACCGGGGCGGCGAAGGAGCGGCAGACGCCGGCCCAGGCGCGGAACGCCCACGCGGCGGGGTTACGGCGGCCCGCCCGGGCGACCGCGCGATCCTGGGCGAGGCTGGCCCGCCAGGCGATCGGCGCCATCCGGCCGGCGGCCCGGGAGCCGTGGGCGATCTCGTGAGCGAGCAGGGCGCGTACGTGGGTGGCGTCGAACGCCTGCAGAACGGGCAGGCCGAGGACCAGTTCGCGGGGTCCCGCCGCGAGGCCGAGCATCCGGGTGCGCTCGAGGATGCTGACGCAGGCCTCGGCGACGACGGTGACCGTGGCGGGTACGGAGGCCTTCGTCCCGGCCGCCAGCTCGTCGAGGACCGCCCACAGCTCGGGGGCGTCGGTGCGGGTGACCGGCACACCCGGGACGACGCGTTGACGTGTCCGCAGGAACCGCATGGCGTAGGCGAGGACCCCGACGGTGGCGAGGTGAAGGGGCGCGGCGACGGTCAGCGCGGCGGTTTTCGGCAGTACGGCGATCAGCGCGAACACCAGCACGATCAGCACGCCGAGCTGGGCGGCGGCGATCACGTAGGTCCCCGCGAGCAGCAGCACCGCGATACGGCCTCGCAGGGGCGTGCTCACTCGCGTACTCCTTTCGCCGCCCGCCCGCACCCCTGTCCGCACCATCCTGGGCACGGACGGTGAGCGCCTCGGCGCCAGGACGCCTACCGCATGGGAAACTGCGGCGAACGGTAGAGGGGGATGTCGTGCATCGTCCACCGCGAGCCGTTGGCGGCGAGCCGGGTTCCGGAGGGACTTCCGGTCGTGGCTCGTGGGCGATTCGCCGTCGGCCGGGAGTTCTCCTGGCGGGCGCCGTGGCAGGCGGTCAGGATGGGGTCATGTGCCGAAGTATCAAGACCCTGCGCGAGCCGTTCACCAGTGACGTCACCGAGACGGACGTGCACGCGGCCGCCCTGCAGTACGTCCGCAAGATCTCCGGTTTCCGCGCGCCCGCCGCGCACAACGCGGAGGCGTTCGAGCGGGCGGTCGCCGCGGTGACGGCGGCGACCCAGGACCTGCTCGACTCCCTGGTGGTCCGTAGCGCGCACGCACATGAGGCGTGACCCCTTCTCCCTGACATCTCGCACCTGGCGGTACATCTGATCCTCCACCAGGGCAGCGGCGGCGGGCCGGACGTGAGCGGAATTCCGGCGGTGACGGCGGTCCTCCTTCCCGCCGACCCGGCTACACCCGTACCCCGGGCCGTTGTCCGCGGCGCGGGCTAGGTCCCGGCCGCCACGTCGGCCCATGCCGCACTGATCCGGGCAGCTGCCTCGAGGAGGTCGGGGTCCGTCGCGGCGGCCGCCGTGTCGGCCGGGAACTCGCCCTTGAGGTAGGCCGTGAGCGCGATGAGGCCCAGCTCCCATCCGGCGCCCATGCCCCACATGCCGGTGGCGTCGTCGTTGAGCAGCGGGTCGACCGCCCGGCCGTCGAAATCGACCGCGCGGGGTACGGGCGAGTGCCTCAGTTCGACGACGGTCTCCGCGCCCTCGGTGAGCAGGCGCAGGTCGACGCGGCTCGCTGGCTGGTCGCCGTACGCCCAGGTCAGCGCGAGGTGCGTCGGGGTGGCGCAGGTGAGGATGGCGCCGCCGGCGTTGTCCTTGAGCTGGAACGTGCCGCCCTCGCGCAGGTCGCCTTCGACGGGCAGGAACCAGCGGCGGAGCCGCTCGGGGTCGGTGATCGCGTCCCACACGTCGGCGATCTCCGCGTCGTACCGGCGACGCAGGACCATGTAGCGCTGCTCGCTCGCGGGGTCCGGGCCGACCTCGCGGTAGGTGCCGTTCAGCAGGTCGATGATGTCGTTCATGGTGACTCCTTGTCGAGGTCGCGGCGTTGCCGCCGGCCGCGTTTGAGTTCGGTGGCGAGCGCGTCGAGGTGCTGGTTCCAGAACCTGCGGTATCGCTCGATCCATACGTCGACCTCTCGCAGGGGTTCCGGGTCGACCGCGTACAGCCGCCTGGAGCCGTCGGGCCGGACTGTGGCGAAGCCGTTGTCCCGTAACACTTTCAGGTGCTGCGACACGGCGGGCTGACTGATCCCGAACTCGCGCTGGACGACTGCGCCGACCGCCCCTGCGGGCTGCTCTCCGTCGGCGAGCAGTTCCAGGATCCGGCGTCGGACCGGATCCCCGAGGATGTCGAAGGCGTGCACCCCTTCATTTTAAACGGGTACTTATATAAGTCAAGACGAAAATGGCCGGGAGGCGCGCCACGGCGAGGTCCATCGCCGGACGATCGAGGCGGCCGACGCTCGTGCACAACCGACACTTTCGCGCCTTCGCCTGCCTCCGGTACACCGAACCCACCGCGACGTTTACGGTGAGTTACCACATGCGACCCACCTCCCACCGCCCGGCCGATGGGGCGTACGGGACGCACGTCCGCTGCTGAGGCCCATGTCCACGGGAAACCGGCCGGCACCTCCCCCATCCGGCCGGACCCGGGCGACGAATCACGTAGAGTGACGACAGACGGATGCCACAACAACGGCCTTTCTGGCGTACCGGTCAAATACGGCGAGTCACTACCGTCGTGGGAGCAGGCACCAGCGGCTCCCCACCGTCCGGAGGCAGCACACGTGAAGACCGCCGAGGAGACGGCCCGCGCGAACGCGCAACGGCCGATCGACGTACCGGTGATCCCCGGTTCGCACGGCGAGGCGGCCGCAGTCGCCGAGGCGAGCGTCGCAGCCATGGACGCGCCGGCCGCGGAGGTCGCCGCGGCGCCGCGTACCGGGCTCGTGCAGAAGCTGCGCGGACACCTCGATCTGTTCACCAACGCCGGGTCGTTGATGGCGGCCACCGCGGTGACGAGCCTGCTCGGGTTCGCGTACTGGTGGTTGGCGGCACGGACCGCCTCCCCCGAGGCGGTCGGGCAGGCGTCGGCAGCGGTGTCCGCCATGACGTTGATCGGCACGATCGGCATGTTCGGGATGGGCACGATGCTCATCTCGGAGTTGCCGAAGCTGGCCGGGCGGCGGTGGGATCTCATCTCCACCTGCCTGCTCGTCTCCGGCACGGTCGCGACCGTGGGCGCGATCGCGTACGTCGTCCTGGCCCAGCTGGCGATCCCCGGCCTGCGGGACGCGCTCGGGGACACCGCCGCGACCGTCCTGCTGGTCGCCGGGATCGCGCTCAACGCGATGACGCTCGTGCTGGACGAGGCGCTCGTCGGGCTGCTCGCCGGGCCGTTGCAGCTGCTGCGGAACACATACTTCGCGGGCATCAAGCTGGCGGCGCTCGGGATCCTGGCCATTCTGCCGATCACGTTGACCGGCGGCGACCTGCTGCTGACATGGCTGGGCGGGATCGTGCTGTCGGTGGCGTTGCTCGCCGGCCGGCTGCGGCGCCGCAAGCTCGTCGACTCCGTACGCCCCCGGCTCGGGCTGCTGCGCGGCATGGGCCGGGCCACGTTCGACCACAACCTGCTGAACCTGGCGACCTTCCTGCCCCGGGCGGCGATGCCGCTGGTCGTGACCGCGGTCCTGTCGGCGACGGCGAACGCCGCGTTCTACACGGCGTGGATGGTGCTGTCATTCCTGGCGATGGTGCCGGGCAACATCGCGCTGACCCTGTTCGCGGTCGCGAGCGGCGACAGGTCCGCGCTGCGCTCGAAGGTACGGATGGGCCTGCTGCTCTGCCTGGGTCTCGGCCTGCCCGCGTCGGCGGTCGTGTACTTCGGCGCCGAGCAGATCATGTCGATCTTCGGATCGGCGTACGCCGGATCGGCCGGCCGGGCCCTCGCCGTCATGGCGTTGATGTATGTGCCGTTCGTCTTCCACCACTTCTTCCTGGCCGTCTCCCGGGTGCAGGGCCGGGTCCGGTCCGCCGGGGTGTTCTCGGTCTTCGCGGGCATCGCCGAACTGGCCGCCGCGTACTACGGCGGCCGCAGCGGAAGCCTCACCGAGCTGGTCTGGTGGGTCGCCGCCGTGATGGCCGTGGAGACGGTCCTGGTCGCGCCGGTCGTGCTGCGGGTCGTGCTGTCCGAGCGCCGTTCGAACACGCTGGAGGGGATCATGAAGTCACGTCGGATGTCGCTGCGCGAGCGCATGTGGCTGCCGTTCGAGTACATCCGCACGGTCGGCCCGCTGACGGGCGTGACGGCCGAAGCGATCAGGAACGCCCTGATCGAGCTGCATGCCGCGAATCCGGCCCACCACGCGGTGAGCCGGATCGACCGGGACACGGCTCGCTGGCTGCAGATGGACGCGGCGACGTTCGAGGCGTACGTCGCGGAGGCCGTCACCGCGGTCGACCTGACCCCGGTCGAGATGTCACAGGCGTTGCAGGTCGAGCCGCGCGCCCACCACCCCGTCCGGATCCTGGTCAGCAGCGAGTACGTGGCGATCAAGGTAGCCCACGCGTACGGCGACGCCGGCCCGGTGAACACTCTGCTCCGGGAGCTGGTCCGGGCGGCGGCTGAGCACCGTCCGGCGGTCTTCGACACCGCCGAGCCGAGGCGGCCGCTGCGCCGCGGCATGTGGGCCCAGTTCGGCAGACACCCGGGCCGGCTCAGGGCCGTGAAGTTGGCCGCGCCGCCCGCCACCTCGGCGGAGGATCTGCGTCCGTGGCAGGCGGACCTGACCTTCCGTACGGCCCGGTCGGCTGAGGCGCTGGGCATGATGCGGCAGTGGCGTGACGAGCACGCCCCGGGTACGACGACCGCGGCGATCACGTTCGCGGCGTTCACCGGTGCGCTGGTCAGGCTGGGCCTGAACCCGGACCAGACGGGCGGGGTGTTCCTGTTCGACGCCCGCCGCTACGTGCCGGAGGACGGTTCCAAGGTCGGCGGGAACTTCTGCTGGGGGCAGTATCTGACGCCGTCGTCGCTGACCGACCCGAAGGTGATCCACCAGGCACTCAAGGGAGAGCTGGCCACGGGCCGGATCCTCGCGATGATGGCGCTCAAGGAGGCGAAGATCGCGGTGGCGGGGGCGAGTGGCTGGCCGGACGCGTACCCCACGGAATCGAGTGCCCACCCGCGGCCGCGACTGACCTTCAGCAACCAGGGCCGGCACGATGTGCTGTCGGATCTGCCGTGGGCGACGGGCCCGGCGGGCCGGGTGAACCACAGCATCCCGACGCTCGGCGGGCCGGAGGACATCGCTCTGGCCACGTCGGAGATGAACGGCGTCCTGCACGTGGAGGCGACGTTCCACGCCTCGACGTACGACCCGGAGCTGATCGCGAAGGCGCTCGAGCTGGTCTGCACCGAACCCGCGGGGCTGGTGCTGGCGACGGCGTGAACAGCGGGTGCGCCTGCCGGTACGGCCTGCTCCTGACCGGTGCCGGGCACCCGGCCGCACCGGCCCCCGCAACGGACCCCGGCAGGGCCGGAGAATACTGTGACCGGCTTCGATGGCGGCCTCTTTCCCCGGCGCGGAAGACGGTCTACGATCCGAGGAACTTTCATGTCCCTTGGAGGGGCGATGGCCTTCCCGAGCACGTTCACCTGGGGCGCCTCCACGGCCGCGTACCAGATCGAGGGTGCCGTCCGCGAGGACGGTCGCGGACCGTCGATCTGGGACACGTTCGCCGCGGAGCCCGGCCGGATCGCCGACGGCAGCAGCGGCGACGTCGCCTGCGACCACTATCACCGGTACGGCGAGGACGTCGACCTGCTCGCCGGGCTGGGCGTCGGCGCATACCGCTTCTCCGTCGCCTGGCCACGGATCCAGCCCACCGGCACGGGCAGCGTCAACGCGGCCGGGCTCGCGTTCTACGACCGGCTCGTCGACCTCCTGCTGGCGCGCGGCATCGATCCCGTGGCCACGCTGTTCCACTGGGATCTACCGCAGAGTCTCCAGGACGCGGGCGGCTGGATGAACCGGGACACCGCGTACCGCTTCGCCGACTACGCGGGCCTGGTGGCGGAGGGGCTCGGCGACCGGGTCAAGCTGTGGATCACCCTGAACGAGCCGGTCGTCCACATGAGCCTGGGGTACGGGCTCGGCGTCCACGCACCGGGCCGCGCGCTGCTACTCGACGCGTTCCCGGTGGCGCACCACCAGCTGCTCGGCCACGGGCTGGCGGTCGCCGCCATCCGGGAACACTCCGGCTCACCGGTCGCGATCACCAACAACTACACGCCCGTACGCGTGGGCGGGGACAGCCCCGACGATGCCGCCGCGGCCGGTTTCTACGACGCCATGCACAACCGGCTGTTCACCGATCCACTGCTCGGGCGAGGTTACCCGGCCGAGGTGCCGCTCGACCCGGCCTCGGTGCACGACGGGGACCTGGCCGTCATCGCCGCGCCGATCGACGCACTCGGCGTCAACTACTACAACCCCACGGCGGTACGCGCCCCGACCAGCGAGGGTCTGCCGTTCGAGACCGTGCCGCCCGAGGGGTACCCGCTCACCGGGTTCGGGTGGCCGGTGGCGCCGGAAGGCCTGCACGAGGTGCTCGTCGGGCTCCGGGACACGTACGGCGATGCGCTGCCGCCGATCCACATCACAGAGAACGGGTGCGCGTACCCCGACGAGGTGACGGCCGACGGACGCTGCGTCGACCCGGACCGGGTGGCCTACCTGGATTCCCACATCGGGGCGGTCGAGGCGGCGCTGGCCGACGGGGTCGACGTCCGGGGGTACTTCGTGTGGTCACTGCTGGACAACTTCGAGTGGGCGGAAGGCTACACCCAGCGATTCGGGCTGGTGCACGTCGATGTCGGCACACAACGGCGTACGCCCAAGTCCTCCTACACCTGGTACCGCGACCGGATCGCGGCCGCCAGGTGACGACGCTGCGCCAGGTACCGGCGGCGCTGGCAGAGCCGACGGTACGGGTCCGGCGCGGCTGGGTCGGGCTGCTCTTCGCCGCGAACCTGGGCCTGTGGATGGCGTTCTTCACGCCGATCCAGATCCTGCTACCGCAGCAGGTGGAGACGATCAGCCCGGTCGGCAAGGAGGCCATGCTCGGCTGGGTGACCGGCTTCGGAGCGCTCGCCGCGATCCTCGCCAATCCCATCGCGGGCGCGCTGTCCGACCGGACCTGTGTACGGATCGGCCGCCGGGAGTACGGCCGCCGGCACATCTGGACGATCGGCGGAGCGGTGCTGGCAGCCGTGTCGCTGGTGGCGCTCGCTGCGCAGCACACCATCCTCGGCGTGACGGTCGCCTGGGTGGGGACGCAGCTCTGCCTCAACGCGATGCTGGCCAGCCTCACCGCGGCGGTGCCCGACCGGGTGCCGGTGGAACAACGCGGCGGCGTCTCCGGCTGGGTCGGCATCCCGCAGGCGCTCGGGTTGGTCGTCGGTGCGGTGCTGGTCACCACGCTGATCACGGGAACCTTCTCCGGATACGTCGCGATGGCGCTCGCCCTGGTGGCGCTCGTGCTGCCGTTCGCGCTGCTGACGCCGGACGACCCGTTGCCGCGGGCCCATCGCAGCCGGCTGCGGCTGAACCTGTGGGTGAACCCGCGCCGGTACCCGGACTTCGCCTGGGCCTGGGGCACCCGGTTCACGGTCCAGCTCGGCAATGCCCTCGGCACGCTCTACCTGCTGTATTTCCTGAAGGACCGGGTGCGGCTGGCCGATCCCGAGGGCGGCCTGCTGCTCATGATCCTGCTTTACACGATCGGCATGGTGGCCACGGCCGTCGTCGCCGGCCGGCTGTCGGACCGTTCGGGGCGGCGCAGGATCTTCGTGATCTGGTCCGGTGTGGAGATGGCGGTGGCCGCGTTACTGCTCGCGGTCTGGCCCACGTGGACGGTGGCGCTCGTCGCCGCGCTGCTGCTGGGCGCCGGGTACGGCATCTACCTGGCCGTCGACGCCGCCCTGATCACCCAGGTGCTGCCCGCCGCCGTGGACCGGGCCAAGGACCTCGGCGTCATCAACATCGCGAACGCGGCCCCGCAGGTCCTCGGCCCGGCCATCTCGGCCCCGATCGTCATCCACCTCGGCGGCTACCCGACGTTGTACGCGGTGACGGCGGTGGTGACCCTGCTCGGGAGCGCGTTCGTGGTGAAGATCCGGTCCGTTCCCTGACCGTACGCGCAGCTCGTATCCCCGCCTCCAGCATCGGTCGTGTCGTCAGTGCCCCCACTGACCGGAAAGACCACCGTCATCCGGCGAACCGCGCTCCTATCGTCGACAGGTCATCGTCGTCGCTGGAGCCGAGGTCACCATGACTACGTACAAGGTCGGCTATTTCGTGGGGAGCCTCTCGTCCGCGTCGGTCAACCGGGAACTGTCCCGGGTCCTGATCCGGCTGGCGCCTCACGATCTCGAATTCACCGAGATCCCGATCCGGGACCTGCCGCTGTACAGTCCCGACTACGACGCGGACTACCCGCCGGAGGCCACGGCGCTCAAGAACGCGATCCGCGCCGTCGACGCGGTGCTGTTCATCACCCCCGAGTACAACCGCTCGATACCCGGCGCGTTGAAGAACGCCATCGACTGGGCGTCCCGGCCGTGGGGCAGGAACTCCTTCGACCACATCCCGGCCGCGATGATCGGCGCATCCCCCGGCCAGATCGGCACGGCGCTCGCCCAGCAGAGTCTGCGCGCCGTCCTCAGCTTCTGCAACGCCCGGCAGATGACCTCTCCCGAGGCGTACGTCTTCTTCTCCCCGGACGTGTTCCCTGGCGACGGTGAGGTCAAGAACGAGTCCACGCGGGCCTTCCTGACCAACTTCCTGGCCGAGTTCCGCGAGCACGTCATCCGGGTCCTGACGGTCCTCCCGCGCCAGTAGGCCCCGCCTCTGACGCACCCGTGGACACTGCCCGGCGCCGGTCCCGGCTGCGCGTTCAGCTCGGGGCCGATGTCCGCGGCACGGCCGCTCGCCGAGAGATCCGCCCGTCGACGCCCTTGACGTTCCGGCTTCGGTCATCGACACTTCCGCATGCGTTGTTACCGTTAACGACGATCACCCGAAACGGCGAACGGGAGAGCAGGGTGTTCCGCGTGACGGTGTTGGCACAGTTCGACGACTCGTCGACGGTGAAGCGGGCCGGGGACGAGTTGGTCGTCCGCACCATCGATGACGTACGCGGCAACCTGACCCTGCCGACGAAGGCGGCGTACGGCACGACGGTGTCGTGGCGCTCGGACCGGGAGAACGTCATCTCCACCGACGGGGTGGTCACGCGTCCGGAACCCGGCGGGGAGAAAGTCACCGTCAACCTCACCGCGACCGTACGACTCAACCAGGCCGAGTCGTCGCGCACGTTCACCGCGGTCGTCGCGCCGCTGCCCGAGGCGCAGCCGCTCGACGGCTACCTGTTCAGTTACTTCACCGGCGAGGGTTCCCCGGACGGCGAGCAGGTGTACTTCGGCCTCAGCAAGGGCAACGACCCGCTGCACTGGCGCGAACTGAACGGCGGCGCTCCGGTGCTCACCTCCACGCTCGGCGAGAAGGGCCTGCGCGACCCGTTCATCATCCGCTCGCCGGAGGGCGACAGGTTCTATCAGATCGCGACGGACCTGCGGATCTACGGCAACGGCGACTGGGACGCGTCGCAGCGCACCGGCAGCAAGTCGATCATGGTTTGGGAGTCGACGGACCTGGTGAACTGGACCGACCAGCGGTTGGTGAAGGTCTCCCCGGACACCGCCGGCAACACCTGGGCGCCGGAGGCCTACTACGACTCCGATCTCGGCGCCTACGTGGTGTTCTGGGCATCGAAGCTCTACGCGGCCGACGACCCCCACCACACCGGCGGCACCTACAACCGGATGATGTACGCGACGACCCGCGACTTCCACACCTTCAGCGAGCCGAAGGTGTGGCTGGACCCCGGCTACTCGGTCATCGACTCGACAGTCATCGAGCACCAGGGCACGTATTACCGCTTCACCAAGGACGAACGCAACAACAGCTCGTCGACCCCGTGCAGCAAGTTCATCATCCAGCAGAAGGCCACGTCGCTCACCGACCTCACGTACGACTTCGTCGCCGACTGCATCGGCAAGGGCGCGATCAGGCAGGGTGAGGGCCCTCTGGCGTTCAAGTCGAACACCGAGCAGAAGTGGTACCTGTTCGTCGACGAATTCGGCGGACGCGGCTACGTTCCGTTCGAGACCACCGACCTGGCCTCCGGCAGGTGGAAGCCCTCGACCGATTACGCACTGCCCCCACGGCCCCGGCACGGCACCGTGCTGCCCGTGACCAAGGCGGAGTACGACCGGCTGTCGAAGGCGTACGGCACCGGCGTGCAGGGCGGTTCCGTCAAGCGAGGCGGCCCGGGCGACCGGCGTGACGGTCAGACCCGCTGATCTGTACGACGCGAGCAAGGGTTACTCCGGGTTCATCGGCACGTCCCTGTATCCGGACGACTCCTACCTCAGTGGTGAACGGGATGACTTCCGGGTCTACGGCCGTTCGCTGTCGGCGAGCGAGGTCTTCGCGCTCGGCGGCGAGCCGGTCGCGGCGGTGGACGCCGGGCCGGACCCGTCCGGTGTGGAGGGCGCCGCCATCTCGCTGGCCGGACGTACGCCGCAGGGCGCGGCCGACAGGGGCAGGTGTACCACCGGCCATGCGTTCGCCGCCGGTGGCTCCTACCGCCTGCGCGTCACCGTGACCGACGACGACGGCGGAGTGGACAGCGAGGTCGTCCAGAACCTGCTGAATGGGTGTGCCCCGGTAACGGGCTTCCGGCGGTACGGCGTCGTTCACGTCCCGCCGCGCGGGGCATGGGGTCAGGAGCCGTGACCGGGTGTCGGCTGGGCGGCAACCCAGGCAGCTACTTGCGTTCGGGTGGTGAAGCCCAGCTTGGCGAGGATGTTCTCGACGTGGCCGTCGACGGTGCGGTGGGAGATGACCAGGGTGCTGGCGATCTCCCTGTTGCTCAGCCCTTGGGCGACGAGGTCGGCGACCTGACGTTCGCGCCGGGTCAGTGGCGCCACGGCGCCCGGGGACGGTGGCGGTGGCTGCGGCGTCTGCTCAAGGGCGTAGGCGAGCACATCGTCGGGCGTGAGGCTCCGGCCATGGTCGAGGGCTTGCTGGAACGGCACGTCGCCGAGGGCCTCCCGAGACTGGCGCTGGCAGGCATCGTGGTAGCCGATCATGAACTTGTTCGAGCTGAATGGAGTGCCGAGGTCGGCCCACAGGGCGTCGGCGGCGCCCAGCAGGGTGGCGGCGCGCCGGTGCTGCTGCTGGCTTGCGGTGATCCAGGCGAGGGCCTCCAGGCACTGCGCGGTGCCGTACCGGTCGCCCGATCCCTGCTTCTGCTTGATCCGCAGGCTCTCCAACTCGTGCTTCGCGGCCTCCGTGAGTCTGCCCTGATGCCAGGCCACCAGCCCGCGCGCCCACATCGCCCGGGACCGGTAGAGGCCCTCCCCCCGCGGCTCGGTGATCTCCAACATCTCCTGCTGGCAGGCGACGGCCCGCTCATGGTCGGGGGCCAGCCCGGTGGCCACTCCCAGCACGTTGAGCAGATCCAGCCGCAGTTCCAGGTCCGGTTGTGCGGCGCTCGACAAGATCGTGAGCCCGTGTTCCAGGGCGTCGACCGCGCCGGGCAGGTCATTGCTGAACAGTGTGGCGAGCCCGCGGACGAGAAACGCGAAGGCACGTTCGGTGACGGCGTCGAGCCGCTGAGCCAGATCGTGCCCTTCGACCAGCATCGGCATCGCGGCGTCGATGTCGCCTTGCCAGGTCGCCAGGTGGCTGGCCAGCAGCAGGGCGCGGGCGCCCAGCGCGGTCGCTCCGCTGGTCTGGGCCAGTGCCCGGTCCAGCCAGCGCCGGCCCTCGTTGAACAGCCCCCGCACCCGCCAGTAGAGCAGCGGAAGGGAAACCACGAGGCGCAGGGCGGCCTCTGCCTCGCCGGGTTCGGTAAGGCAGAACTCCGCCGCCGCGCGCAGGTTGGGGTGCTCGCGGCCGAGCCGGGACAGCCAGTACGCCTGGCGGTCACTGATCCACTCCGCGTTGGCCCGCGCCACGAGCTGCTGGTACCAGTCACGGTGACGGCGGCGTAGCTCTGCCCGTTCCCCGGCGACGACGAGCTTTTCCTGACCGAAGGCGCGAATGGTCTCCAGCATCCGGTACCGCGCGGCCCCAACCTGGTCGTCGCAGACCAGGATCGACCTGTCCACCAGCGCGGCGACCACGTCCAACAGCTCATCCGCGGCGAGCTCGTCATCGGCGCAGATTCCTTCGACCGCGTCCAGCTCGAAGCCGCCGGTGAACACCGCCAACCGCGCCCAGAGCCGCTGCTCCTGCTTGGCGCACAGCTCGAAGCTCCACTCCACGCAGGCCCGCAGCGTCTGCTGACGATCCGGTACGGCACGACGACTACCACTCAGCAACGCGAACCGGTCAGTCAGCCGCTCCAGGATCTGGTACGGGGCAAGCACCCGCAGCCGCGCCGAGGCCAGCTCGATTGCCAACGGCAACCCGTCCAACCGGTGGCAGATCCCGGCCACCGCCTCCCAGTTGTCCTCCGTGAGGCTGAAGCCGGGCAGGACAGCCTCAGCGCGGGCGACGAACAGCGCCACAGATTCGCATGTCATCAGGTCCGCCAACGCCGGTCGCCGATCCGGATCCGGTACCGGCAGTGGCGAGACCTGGAAGATGACCTCCCCAGCGATCCTCAGCGACTCCCGGCTGGTGGCCAGCACCCGCAGATCCGGGCAGGTGGGCAGCAACGCGCCCACCAGGACCGCGCACGCCGATATGAGATGTTCGCAGTTGTCCAGCACCAGTAGCAGTTGCCGCCCCGCGAGCTGCCCGGCCAGCACCTCCAGGGACGGGCGAGCCGACTGTTCGCGCAGCCCCAACGCGCCCGCCACCACATGCGCGAGCAGCTGGGATTCCTCCACCTCCCTGCTCAGAACCTCCAGTTCACGCACCGCGGTCAGGTCGACGAACCACGTCCCATCCGGAAAGGCTCGCGGCGGATCGGCAGCCACCCGCTGCGCCAGCCGGGTCTTGCCCACTCCACCGACTCCAGCCAACGTCACCAGCCTGGAGGTGGCCAGCAGCCGCTTCACCTCGGACACTTCGCGCCGACGGCCGACAAAGCTGGTCAACTCCAGGGGAAGGTTCCCGCCCTTGCCCCGAACCCTTGTTGGCATGGCGCCCTTCCCCCGCTATGCTGCGCCGCAGCGCTTGAGCTGCCGCGCTCATTCCACCCGAGGCCGTCCATCGCGTCAACGCGCCGCCCCGGGACAAACCTCGCATACTTGGCCGCACGGTTGACGGGCCCGCAGCACGTCGTCGCCGACTCGGCTTCGCGTCCCGCGTGCCGGGCATCGGCGCGTCGATCGCGGCCACCCGACCCCTCAGCGGTACCGCGGGTACCCGTATTACGGAAAACAGGTACCCGTACCCGTGGTTTGCCCCGGGCGGCGGGCCGTACCCCGGGGCGATCGTGTTCCTCGTGACACACGGTCACGATGACGGAAGGTGGCGAGGTGCGCGGACAGCGGGGCGCCGGTTGGCGGGACGTGAACGAGCACGGGCGGCGATCGTCCGAATGCAACGGGTTCGGACACCACGGCGGTCAGGTATCCGTCGAACGCGCATCGTGGGATGAGGATGGGGCACGCATCGGCCTGCTCGGCGAGGCCGACCCGGACCTCGGCGTGTGGTTCATGCTTGCGCCACGCGGAACGCGTCTGCCGGATCCGATCGGCATGATACCGGCCGGCAATCCTCACATCCGGGCCGACGCCGACATTCAGCTCCTCCAGGATCGGCGCAGCCCCGCGTGGCCAGCCGACGGGAGAGCAGCGCGGCACGTTAAGGACCCGCCGAACGCGCCGGTCCCGAGCCTGGGAAGCCGCCGCCCGGCGCCTCGCCCGCTCCCTGCTCCCCGGACATCTCCACGAAGCGCGCGGTTTACCAGTCGACAAGGAGAACCCTCGATGTCCGTATCCCAGGTCGCGCCGACGCCTGGCCGGTCGACGGCCGGTGCCTACCCCCTGACCATCGCCCCGCTCGCCGGCGAGCGAGCCGAATCCAGCGACCGGCCGGTGAACCGCCACACGTGGCCGCAGCAGCGGAACGTGGCCGCCAACCGGCGGCGCAATGTCGCACCGGTGATGCTGCGCCGGCGGGTCGTCGGCTTGATCAATGACGGGACGATCACACTGGAGGGTGGCAACGCACGGCTCAAGTCACTCAACCTGGCACCGGTCAAAGGCAACGCCCGGGTGTCCTTCCGGGTCAGCGCCCAGGTCCGGGCATTCTACGACGGGCCTTCCCGCACGATCGAGCACGCCGATGCCACCATCACGGACGAGTTACGCCGATTGTGCTGGACCAGCTTCGAAGGGTGCCCGGAAGGTTATGGCATCGACGAGCCGGCGCCGCACAAGGGTTCGCGCGGCAGGAGGCGGTACGGCACCGTGCACACGACGTTACGCCTGACCGTTACCGTGCCGGCGTACGAGGAGGATCTGCTCGAACAGACCGCCTTTGATCTGTTGTACCGGGACCTGGCACAGCTCAGCAACGTGCGACCCGTGATGACCCGCATCACGCCGTGGCTCGACGAACTCTCCGACGCCGACGGGTACCTCCAGGCCGGGTACGTGGACGACGACATCCGTCTGGCCTACGCGGATTGTGCGTGGCACGAGGTTGACATGTCCGGTCCGGCCGACGACATCGGCTTTAGCGCGCGCGCCGCCTACAGCGACCGGCGCTCGGCATATGCGGGGTAACCCGGCGCGATCCGCTGCACCAGCGGCACGCAATACGGCCGGGCCCCACTCACCGCGAGGCCCGGCCGTACCACGTTCGGTTACTTGTAGGTGATGTCGCTCTCGCGGTAGAGGCAGTGCACAGGGTCCGGGCCGGAACCGCTCTTGGGTGGTTCCTTGCCGGTGTTGTTGCCGATGAACCGCTGGCAGATGGTCAGCTTGTGCTTGGGATCGTCGAGGATCGTGATCCGGGAGATCTTCGCCGTGTCGCCGAAGTTCTCGTTGATACCGGCGAGGGCCCCGTGACCGTTCTTCGCGACGATGTTGTCCAGCACCACGTCTCGCTTGCCCTGGTACCCGTGCTTGCAGTTGCCGCAGGGGCGGATGAGCTTGCCGAAGTCGTCAACGTAGAAGTTCTTGATGACGAAGGTGCCGGGTCCGTTGTACTGGAACACCTTGTCGCGTGCCTGCCGGGCGCCGCCGCCGTCGACGGTCATCACGGATCCGGCCGGGGCGGAGCCGAGCAGCGTCGCCGCGTCCTCGCCGACATCCTCCCACCAGACGTTCCTCAGGGTGCAGGACGCCTTACAGTGCACGCCGTCACCGGCGGGCGCGCCGATGATGACGTTCTCCAGGACAGCGTTGGGCGCCAGTTCGAACATCGGCGATTGACCCTCGTCCTGATTGCCGGAGCCGATGCAGCAGTATCGCTTCATGCCGCCGTCCAGGCTGACCGGCACCTTCACCGTGCCGTCGACTTTCGCGTCACCCTTTTTTGTCGGCCAGGTGGTGACCGGCCCGGAATTACCGGGCGGCGGCGGGGGGTTCGGTGGCTTGGGTTTGTCGGGCGACGGCGACGTGGTCGGGGGCACCGGCGACGGGGGCACCGGCGACGGGGGCACCGGGGGCGACGGAGGCCGCGTGGTGGGTTTCGGGGTCGGGCTGCTGATCGGCCCGGCTTGGCCGTTGCAGTCGACGCCGTTGAGCTTGAACGAGGCCGGGGCCACGTTGGTGCCGCTATACGTGCCGATAATGCCGGGGTTCACCACGCCGTCGCCCGATATCGTCCGGTTGTAATCGGCGTTGACGATGGTCACGTGCTTGCCGTTCTGGCTGTACACGCCATTCCAGCTCTGCGTGACGGTCTGGTCACCGGCGTAGTCGAACTCCAGCTTCCAGCCGTCGATCGCCTTACCGAGATTGGTGACCGTGAGGTTAGCGGTGAAGCCGGTATTCCACTGGTTCACGTTGTATTCGACCGAGCAGCCGCTGGCGGCGGACGCCTGCGAGGCGAGGGCGACGAGACCACCGCCGCCGACCAACACCGTGCCGACAAGTGCTAGCCGGCGTACGGTGCGTGTCCGGC
Source organism: uncultured Micromonosporaceae bacterium (assembly GCA_966211315.1). Lineage (GTDB taxonomy): Bacteria > Actinomycetota > Actinomycetes > Mycobacteriales > Micromonosporaceae > CBIHNN01. The sequence goes on from CBIHNN010000001.1 coordinate 119,434, forward strand.
CGATGCCGGATTGCAATAGTCGTTTCATGAGATAGGCGCTCCTGGGATTCAGCGCTCTGCGTCCGAGCACGGGCTAAAGTCCGAGCACGGGCTAAACGGCGGCGCGAAGGCAACTGTCAGGCCGCACAATCTAAGAGGGCTGTCAATGGAAGTCAAGGCGGCAACGCAACTGAATGAATACCGCATTAAGGAAGCCCCGCTACCGCAGCCAACGGTTCGTCCGCCAGAAGGCATCCTCGATGACCGATCCCCAGCTCAGGGCGCATCGCACAGTACGCGACGTGCGGGCCCGTCCAGCGAAAGATAAGACTCTCCAAAAGAAGAACTTAAGGAAGACTCCGCGACCCAGAGGAGCTCGCCGAGCCGCGTCGGCTCGAATGGCGCCGCAGGGCTACGCAGGTAGGGCGGATCCGACGACTCTAACGCGGGCTGAGAATGACGTACCGATCTTCCGCCTCCATGCGATGAGCGTTGCGCCACACCACCGGCCGGAGCCGGAACGCCGGTCTCCCGAGTCCCATGATCCGAGAGAAGCTCTTACTTGATCGCTCAGCGCCACAAGCGGCCATCCTGATGAGAACCGCGGCTGCGGCACTACTGGCAGTGGGCCTCAGCTACCGGAGGCAGAAGGAGGTGAATGTCGTTCATCTATTTCGGTTGCCACTCTGCACCTCGATGGGCACCCTCGCCCCTCCATCAGGGGGCGAGGACGATCGGGTGAGTGACGTCATGGGTGCGCAACCGGCCGCACATACCCCTGCCCGCCGCCGGGCTCCGCGGGGACTCCAGCAGGGCCGAGGCGGTCAGGTGGCGGCCGTCGCCGTTCTGGAGCGCGTCGAGGATGTCACCGGTACGCCGGGTCTGGCGTTCGACGTTCTGCCGCCAGGTATCGCGCCAGCCGGCGACGCGCGGGCGGACCAGGGCGACGGCACTGTCGTAGAGGCGGTGCAGCGGGCCGAGGTCGCCGTCGGCGGCGTCGGCAGCCACGGCGAGGAAGCCTTCGACGGCGAGGTCGCGGCGACGGCGTACCGCCTCGTCCAGCTCCTCCGGGGAGGCGTTGAGAGGCAGTGTGGCGGCCTCACGGTAACGGTCCGGGTCGGCGACCACATCGGGCGGGAAGGTCATCACCGCGTCACCGGCCTCGGGAAGGCCGGCGTTGGACATGATGACGAGGACCTGCAGGTCGCCGTGATTGACGGCGCGGTGGATCGTACCCGGGGTGAACCAGACGGTGGTGCCGGCGTCGAGCGGGGTCTCGTGAAAGCCGGAGGCGTCCAGCGTGTGCAGGGCGCCCGCACCCCCGATCACCACGTAGGCCTCGGTGGAGGCCGTGTGCAGGTGGGGGGTTCCACCGGCCAGGCCGTCCGCGGTGCATCGGTCGGTGTAGACCGACAGGCGGGTGACGGACGTGCCGCCCGGAAAGCCCGCCCCACCGGCGGAGGACCCGGCGTCGAGCGGAACCGCACTCATGCCTGCACCGGCTCGGCGACCGCGATCTGGCTCGGGAACGACGCGAGGGCCCAGCGCCCGGCGTCGGCCAGCGAAGCCGTCCCCTCGTCGCCCCGGTCGCCGGCGGCGATGACGACCGCGTAGCGGAAGCACAGCGTGCGGCCGTGGTCGAACTCGACCTCCTCGCTGAAGAACGGCGCCGGATTGAGGCAGGCGAATTCCTCACTGCGGGTGAACCACTGCGGCGGATGCCGCGGGTTCGTTGTGTCATCGACCATGAGGACCGTGGACGACCGGCCGGTCCCGTCATGCTTACCGCGGAACGCGAACCACTCGGCACGGGTGCCGCGGAGGTTGTCGGCGCCGACGCCGTCCGGGGACTGCACGGTGCCGTCGGTGAAGGAGCGGGGCCCGCGCCAGAAGAGGCCCCCGTAGCCGGCGTTCTCCCGGCCCTTGGTGGTGGGCGAGCCGATGGAGAGGGCGGCGCCGGAGACGTTCGTCATCGCGGTCTCGAAGATCAGGGTCCACGTGTCCCGGTCCACCAGCGCGGCGGTCAGCGAGCGCTGCTCGTCGATGACGGGCCGACCCTGCTGGGAGATCCAGTCGAGGCGGTGGGACAACGACGCGGCGGAGTCGGTGACGCGAAGCGAGGTCATGGCGCGGTGCACCGCGCTGCCGTTGTTCTCCAGCTGCACGTAGAAGCTGCCGTGCACGTAGGTGGGGCCGCCCCAGAAGTTGTGCGCGCCGACGTGCGGCAGGGACCAGGCGATGCCCTTGTGCCACACGTGATCGTGCGGGCGGAAGAGCGAGACCTCGTCACCGGCGAGGCTGCGAATCGGGTGCAGGTACGGCTTCGGGGATTCGAGCTGCGGGGTATCCGGGCGGTAGACGTAGGTGAGGAGTGAGACGTCGCCGGCCGAGACGGTTATCGACTGGCCGAGGACGTGGTCGACGTGCAGGATCATCGCGTGCGCACCGCTTCCCATGGGGCTCCCGTTCCGTTCATCCGGACGGCGAAGGGGCTGTCCGGGCCGATCTGTCCGCTGTGCACGCGCTCGCCGGTGAATGCCGAGGCGTAGAGGGCCGCGACGAACTCCATCGTCCGCCGGGTGTCCGCAAGGGTGACCGGTGGTGCGACGCCCGCGTCGAGGGCGTCGAAGACGGCGGCCATCTGGTCGGCGTGCCCGCTCTCCACTGTGGACCTGTCGAAGGAGGCCCAGCGGGAGGCGACCGAGGAGTGGCCGGGCGCGGCCGTCACCGTCCACGAATCGTCGGTGTAGCCGTACAGGTGTGACAACTCCACCGTCGCGTACGAGTAGTCGAAGCGCAGCGCGGAGACCTGCCGCGGCGAGACCACCGAGTTGACCACGGACGCGACCGTCCCGTCGGCGAAGGTCACCAACGCGAGCGAGACGTCCTCGGTGTCGACGTGCCGGGCCTGGCGGGCCGCGACCGCGACTACCGACTCCCACGGGCCGAGGATCGACAGCAGCAGGTCGAACTGGTGAATGCCGTGGCCCATGGTCGGCCCGCCGCCCTCGGTCTCCCACCGGCCGCGCCAGGGCACGTCGAAGTAGGCATCGTCGCGGTACCACTGGGTCACGCAGGTGGCCAGCAGCGGCCGGCCCAGCTCGCCGGCGGCGGCCATCGCCCGCAGCCGGACGGCACCGACACCGAACCGGTGCTGGAAGACGGTCGCCATGTGCGCCCCGGTCTGGCGGGAGGCGTCGGCGATGGCGTCCAGCTCCGCCAGGGAGAGCGTCGGCGGCTTCTCCACCAGCACCGTCTTTCCGGCACGCAGGCACTCCAGGGCCAGCGGGGCGTGGGAGACCGGCGGCGTGCACAGGTGGACGACGTCCACGTCGGCGGAGCGCAACAGCTCGGTCAGGCTGGAGAAGACCTCGGGGACGTCCCAGGCTCCGGCGAAGGCCCGCGCCCGGTCCTCCTCGGCGTCGACGACGGCGGCCAGCCGTGCCCGTTCGCCGACGGCGCGTAGCGCCTGCGCGTGTGCGGCGGCAATAGCTCCGGTGCCGACGATCGCCGTGGCATATCTGTTCTGAGACATGACGTCCCGCTTCTCCTTCGTAGGTCCCGACAGCAGACAAGCGACAACTGGAAGGTCAAGAGCATCCGCCGGTACGGCGAGGAGCGCCGACCCGGCGTACCGGGGAAATCCCAGTTCCGGACGGTCACGCCGATGAGGTTCCGCATCCCGCTGGATACCGGTGGGGGGACCTCGCGGGAAAACGTATTCCGAAGTCTGCATCCGCCCCGACAAGCCGTCAAGTGTTTCCGGCGATGACAACTGCGTGATCCTTCGCTGGCGCCGTACGCCGAGGCAGTACCGTGCCGTGGCGCTCAGCGGGAACGCGGCGCCGTGCTGTCGCGGACGACCAGGGTGCCCCGCACCAGTTCACGGGTGATTCCGTCGCCCCCCGGCGCGGCGGACACCGTGAACTCCGGCAGCGCCGGGTTTCCCGGCGCCGGTACGCCCGCCGCCAGCGCGAGCCGGATCGACTCCGCGCCGATGTCGGCGAGCGGCAGCGCCATCGTGGTCAGCCGCGGCGTCACGTCCACCGCGAGCTGGATATCGTCGAACCCGGTCACCGACACCCGCCCCGGCACGTCGACCCCCGCCGCCCGGCACGCCGACAGCGCCCCGATCGCGATCACGTCGTTGGCGCAGACGATCGCGTCCGTCTCCCCCAGCCCGTCGACGATCAGGCGGGAAACGGCGTCATAGCCGCCCTGCCGGCTGACCTCACCGTTGACGATCCGCACCTGGCGCTCGTCCACCCCGCCGGCAGCCAGCCCCTCCACGAAACCGGTGGCGCGGGCCGACACGTTCGCCCGGTCGCGGGCGCCTGCCAGGATCACGACACGGCGGTGGCCGGTCCCGGCCACATGTTCTCCCATGACCCGGGCGGAGACACGGTTGTCGATGCTGATCGAGTCGAAGGGCAGGTCCGTATCGCCGAAGATCACTACCCGGCCGCCCTGCCGCTCGTAGCGGAGCAACTCGTCCAGCAGCCGCCCGCCGAGGGCCCCTGCCTCGATCCGGCTGGAGGTGAGCACCAGAGCCCGCGGCCGGAATGCGCAGAGCGTCCGCACCGTCGCCAGCTGCCGCTCGGGCGTACCCCGGGTCGAGGAGACGCTGACGAACGCGTCGACGGTGCGGGCCTGCCGCTCCATCGCCGCGACGACGATGCCGATCGAGGGCGTGGTGAGGTCGTCGGCGACCAGCGCGACGGCGTCGCTCCTGCGGCGCATCGCCCGGGCCGACATGTCGGCGGTGTAACGCAGGGCAGAAGCAGCGGCGAGGACCTTGTGCGCGTACTCGGGCGCAACGGCACGGGAGCTACCGCCGAGCACCCGGGAGGCGGTCGCCACCGAGACACCGGCGGCGGCCGCCACGTCGTGCAGGGTGACGGTCGGCCTCGCTGGATGCGGCACGCTTCATCCCCTCCCCGCAGACTGCCGGCGGATCATGGACCAGCCCAGGTACGGCGCACACCGTGCTCACCTGACTTTGGTCCGGCTCCGCCGGCTGTGGCGCCGGGCTCAGGATAGCCAGCGTCGCCCCTGACGACCGTCGGAAAACGCATTCCACCACACGTCCGGACACCTCAAGAGATCAACCCCCGGTGGCACAATCGCCTCGTGGACGATGCAGCCCCCGTAACCGCCCCGCACCGTCCCGCGACGCTGCGCGACGTGGCCCGCGAGGCGGGCGTCTCGTACGCCACCGCCTCACGAGCCCTCAACGGCAGCGACCGCACGGTCCGGGCGGAGAACGTCACTCGCGTGCATGCCGCCGCCGAGGAGCTCGGCTATACCCCGCACCTGTCCGCGCAGGCCATCGCCCGGGGTTCCACCAGCACCGTGGCGTTGGTGGTCAGCGACGTCGACGACCCGTACTTCTCCTCCATCGCGGCCGGTGTCACCGACGCCGCCGAGGCCGCAGGGCTGATCGTCACGATGGCCGTGGCGGACCGCTCGCCCGACCTGGAGCTACGAATCGTCCGCACCCTGCGCGGGCAACGGCCTCGCGCCGTCGTCATCGCCGGCAGCCGAATCGACGGCACCGGCACCGGCACCGGCGCTTCGCTGCTCGACGAACTCGAGGCCTACCGCACCGCCGGTGGCCGGGTCGCCATCATCAGCCAGCCCGGCCTACCCTTCCCCACCCTCGCCATCGACAACGCCAGCGGCGCGCGGCGCCTGGCACGCACCCTGGTGGGACTCGGCTACCGCCGCTTCGGCATCATCCACGCCCCCGATACGATCCGCACCTCCCATGACCGCCGGACCGGCTTCCTGGCCGGCCTCGCCGAATCGGGCCTCACCGTCCTCGATGCCCACCTGGTCGAGGTCGACTTCACCCGCGACGGCGGCCACGCCGCCGCCCGCACCCTGGCCGACCGCGGCGTCGGGGACCTGGAGCTGATCTTCGCCGTCAACGACGTGATGGCGATCGGCGCCATGACCGGCCTCCGCGACGCCGGACTGACACCCGGCCTCGACCTGGCGGTCGCCGGCTTCGACGACATCGGCGCGGCCGTCGACGTCACCCCGTCCCTCACCACGGTGTCCGTCCCGCTCCGAGACCTCGGACGCCGGGCCCTGCGGGCCGCTCTCGACGATGCCCCGCCCGGCGTCCTGCCGGTCCCAGCCGAGGTCGTCCTGCGCGACAGCACTCCGCCGCGCAGCTGAGATCATCACCTCCGGCCGGCGGACGGGCGGACGCCCGGTCTCCGCGCACCATGGGGCTCAGGCCGACGTCCTGGTCAGGTCATCGAGCTGCTGCCGTCGGCATCACCGTCGCGTGCCCGAACCGTGAATTTCATGGGGACATCCACTGTCGGCGCCCGCTGCTCGTCAGGCGTAGTTGAACAACGCAGGAAAGACGAGAACCACGATCCAGGCCCATGCGGCGTACACCGGCAGGTAGCCGGTCTGCCAGCGCTCAAGCGCCGCGAACGGCGTGCGCCGACGGACGAACCTCAGCAGGAGCCACGCCGACCAGGCGAGGTTGGCCAGCAGGATGACGTTCTCGCCGAGCGCCGCGGCCTTGTTGGGTGTGGTGCCGTACTCGGTGATGCGACCGATGATCTCCAGCAGCACCAGCACGTCGATGGCCAACGCGCTGACCACGAGGGCGAGTTGCAGTTTGTCGAACAGGCCGGGCGGAGCCAGCGGATCGCGCGCCGAGAGCGAGTAGAGGAGCAGCCCCAGGACCACGACCAGCAGAAGGTTGAACAGGATCAGCGCTTCGCGTTCGACGTCGATGCCGCCACTGGTCCAGACGACGGCGATGAGGAAGGCGAGCAGGGCCGCAGTGAAGAGCGGAGTGAACAGCCGGGTGAGCACCGGGGCGATGTTCTCGACAACGCTCTGCTTGGCCTCGACGAGCCACCCGGCTACGACGACCGCTGCCACGGCACCGCAGGGCAGGAGCCATTGCGTGATGAACGCTTCCGGGTCGATCCCGATGGCCTTGAAGGTGCCGAGCATGAACGCGGTGAGTACACCGCCACCCAGAGCGATGAGTACGAAGTAGACGAACCATTCGCCGGTGAAGCGGATGAAGTCCATGCGCCGACGGGACGAGCGCCACTCGTCGGCCACATAGGCCAGACCCACCACGAGCCACAGGGCGATGGGAAGGTGGATGCTGGTGATGACCACCGACTGCGACGTGTCGGCCAGGGGATAGACGTTGGCCGCCACCGCGCCGAGGGCGAACAGCGCCACCAGTGTCCCGATCAGCGGGCGCCGGGCGTGGCGGCGCCAGGCCAGGAAGGCCGCCAGCCAGGGCAGCGCCAGCAAGCCGACGTTCGGCCCGTAGAACGAGCCGTCCTCGTCCAGTCTCATCCCGAACAGCTCCGGCACCTTGATGGACGCCGCCGCCCCCGCCGCGCAGATGACCATCATCCGCAGGTTCCGCCGCGACTGACTGTTCGCCACCGGGCTGCCGGTATCGCCGGTGAGCACCAGCTGTTTCCACAGCCGTTCCGAATGTTCCCGGGCGAACTCGCGCGACAGCTCATCGAGGCTGCCCATCCGTCTGACCGCGACCAGGAACGCCTCATCCGCGCTCAGGCCCGCCGCTACGAGCTCGTCGACGGAACCGCGGAGATGGTCCTCGAGTTCGTCGGCGTCGGACGGCTGCAGTTCCCTGCGGCGCAGTACGTACTGACGCCACTGCTCGAACTGGGCCTGCAACTCCTCCTGCCCCTTGCGCGCCGTCATGCCCGGCCCTGCAACGGGATCGCCGTCAGCGGCCTGCGGTCGCCGAGGCCGAGCCAGATCTCCTTGAGCGCGTCCACGACCGTGTCCCACTGACGGCGGTGTTCGGCCAGCTCAGCCAGGCCCGTGTCGGTGACGCGGTAGTACTTGCGCCGCCGTTCGCCGGCAACCGACTGCCAGTTCGACTCCACGTGACCGAGGCGCTCAAGCCGGTGCAGCAACGGGTACAGCAGCCCCTCGGTCCAGTCCAGCTCACCATCGGAGAGCTCGTTGATCCGCCTGAGGATGGCGTAGCCGTAGCTCTCCCCCTCGGCCAGGATGCCGAGCACCATCGGTGTCGCCGAGGCGGCCACCAGATCCTTGGCGACCCTCACGAGACCTCACCCCCGCTCCATATCCTAGAAGTACAAGGCATAGTACTGCTAGGTAATGCCCCGGCGCAACGCAGGTTACGCGTCCGTGTCGGCGATATCCGCGATCCCGCCACAGCACCGATGCACACCTCCCCGTCGCTCCGCAGAAAGAAGCACACAAACGCTCATGACAGCTTGCGTTTGTACGATTACTCATCGCAACTAGAGCTGCGGCCCTCCCCCGCCGCATCGGTTGACGAAGGAGTTCCCCATGGTGATCCATCTCGTGAATGTCATTCTCGACCGCGTACGGTCCTGCGCCCCCGCACAGTCCGACGAGGGCGCCACCGCCGTCGAGTACGGCCTGATGGTGGCACTCATCGCCGTGGTCATCATCGCCGCCGTGACGGCTCTCGGCGGCAACATCAGCGCCATGTTCGACGGGGTCTCCGGCGAAGTCACGAACGTAACGCCTTGACCGCTCGAGGGCATGACGGACGGGCCTGGCTCGCCATGCCCTCGAGCGGACGCGCCGGGCGGGGGGGGGCGCCGCCCACCGACCCCCGCGCCCCCCCCCGGGCGCGGGGGGGCGTGCTAGCGGGGTTGGTGGTGGTGGGGTTTGGAGGGGATGATATCACTTGCGCTAATGGAGGGGCGGCACAATTGGCACTGTGCTATTAAGATTGATCGTGTGCATTGTACAGTGCGGTACAGTGAAGTAGACGGAGTTCGTTGAGGGGCTCCTAGC
>CBIHNN010000002.1:0-127922 GCA_966211315.1 uncultured Micromonosporaceae bacterium
TCGCGATGGAGGCCATCGACCGGCTGCACACCACCGCCGAGTCGCACCACCGCACCCTCGTGGTCGAGGTCATGGGCCGGCACGCCGGCTGGATCGCGCTGCACGCCGGCCTCGCCGGTGGGGCCAACGTCATCCTGCTGCCGGAGCGGAACTTCGACGTGGACCAGGTCGCCACGTACGTGACGAAGCGGTTCCAGTTCGAGTACGCCCCCATCGTGGTCGTGGCCGAGGGCGCGCAGCCGCTCGAGGGCCAGATGGTGCTGCACAACCAGGAGCTCGACGCGTTCGGCCACGTCCGCCTCGGCGGCATCGGCCAGTGGCTCGCCGAGCAGCTCGAGGAGAAGACCGGCAAGGAGGCCCGTACGGTCGTCCTGGGTCACATCCAGCGCGGCGGTACGCCCACCGCGTTCGACCGGGTCCTCGCGACCCGGTTCGGTCTGCAGGCCATCGACGCCGTGAACGAGGGCGACTTCGGCAAGATGATGGCGCTGCGCGGCACGGACATCGTCCGCGTCCCGCTCGCCGACGGCACCGGTGAGCTCAAGACGGTTCCGATCGATCGGTACGACGAGGCCGAGGTCTTCTTCGGTTCCTGATCCGTTATGGCAGGGCGGGCCTTCGGGCCCGCCCTTCTCCTGGGGGCAACCGTGAGTAAGCACACCGTCGCGGTGATCGGTGCGGGCAAGATCGGCGAACTGGTCCTGTCGGGACTTCTGCGTGCCGGCTGGCCGACCGGGCACCTACTCGCCACCGCCCGCCGCCCCGAACGAGGAGCTCAGCTCCAGGAGCGTCACGGCATCCGGGTGGTCGACAACCCGACCGCCGTTCAGGAGGCCGACGTCCTCGCGGTGGCGGTGAAGCCGCAGGACGCGGGGACGCTGCTCGATGAGATCGGACTGAAGATCCCGGCGGGCAAGCTCGTCGTGTCGCTCTGCGCCGGTCTGCCGACGGCCTTCTTCTCGGCCCGGCTGCCGGAGGGCACGCCGGTGGTCCGGGTCATGACGAACACGCCCGCCCTGGTGGACGAGGCGATGTCAGCGATCTCCGCCGGGGCGTACGCGACGGCGGAGCATCTAGCGCTGACCGAGGAGATGTTCACCCCGCTGGGCCGGACGATCCGGGTACCCGAATCGCAGCAGGACGCGGTCACGGCACTGTCCGGCTCCGGGCCGGCATACTTCTACCTGCTTGTCGAGGCGATGATCGACGCGGGCATCCTGCTCGGGCTGCCACGCCAGATCGCCCACGAACTCATCGTGCAGACGGCGATCGGCTCCGCGGTGATGCTGCGGGACTCCGGCGAGCACCCGGTCAAGCTGCGCGAGGCGGTCACGTCGCCCGCAGGGACGACGATCTCGGCGATCCGGGAACTGGAGAAGCACGGCGTCCGCGCGGCCTTCCTCGCCGCTCTGGAGGCGGCCCGGGACCGGGCCCGGGAGCTCGCGGCCCAGGCCACCGCGGGGTAGTCAGTACCAGATCGCGATCTTGTTCCCGTCGAGTTCCTCCGGCGGGTCCGGATGGCTGGCGGCGGCGCCCGTCGCGACGCGGTTGGCGCTCCACGCCACCGCGGCGGCGTCCAGGACGTCGTCGGACGGGGCCTGCCCGGCCGGCCCCAGCTCATCCGGCAGGGTGATGCCGTGCCGGGCCAGCAGCGCACGGCGCTTGGCCTGACCCGCCCAGGTCTTCTTGGCGTGGATGAGCGGCGCGCCGGCCATGGCCCGGAACGACACCTCCGGGTGCCCCTCGAAAAGCAGCCCCGGGTGCCTGTCCCAGATGGCGTTCGCCTCAAGCAGCTTGGGTCGCAGCGCCCACGTCTGCCGGCTCAGGCCCGATCCGGTGAGCTCGCGGCACACCCGGTTCGCCGCAGCGAACTCGGTCTGCTGCCACACCGGGCGCGGCGGCACCCTGAACACGCTGCCGCGGCGCGGTCCGAGCTGCTCCGCGGCGATGGTGTCGGCCGCCCGCCACCGGTCCGGCAGCAGACCCAATGGGATGTCGACGCCGATCACCGTACTGCCGGAACTGGCGGTCACGACCTCGTAGAGGCTGGAGGCCAGCATCGCCCGGACGAAGGTTCCGTCGCGCAGCTCTACCGCAACCCAGCCCAGGGGGTACGCGTCGACGCCGATGACGTGCATCCTCGGCTGCCCGGCGTCAGTGGGGGAGCGACTTCTCGGCCATTGCGATGAGATCGGGATCCTGCAAACTCTGAAGGCCGGCGAACTGGGGCGTGGAACCGCAGCGTGGGGCCACGTTCGCGACCAGTACGCTGTGCCCGCGCGGCCTGTCCAGCTGCGCGGATCCGCCCTTGAGGGCGCCAATTTCGACGTCGAAGATGGTCATCCCGGAAGACTACGCCGCGTGCTGAACCGATGGCGGGTCGTCCGTGTCGGCCATGGCGAAGACCACTGTCGTCCGCGGTCCGCGTCCGACGCCTGTGACTGCCGTCTCCCCGGCCTGCCAAGGGGCGGGGGGAGTCGGAAACCGGATCCCCCGCCGTTTGGCATGATCCGGTCGTCGTAGGCTGGTCGGCATGCGCGCCGAGTGGCACCAGCTAAGTCATCCCGGAGTCGGTAGCCCCGCACTGCAGACCAGCCGCCCCACCACCGCCGGCTCCGCCGAGGACGAGGCGCTCGGCCTCGACCGGTGGCGGGAACTGCCCCGCCTGCAGACGCCGCCGTGGCCCGACATGACCGAGGTCGCCGAGGTCTGCAAGGTCCTCGACAACGTCCCGTCGGTCGTCGCGCCTTACGAGGTGGACCAGCTGCGGGTCAAACTGGCCCAGGTCTGCGAGGGTCAGGCGTTCCTGCTACAGGGTGGCGACTGCGCGGAGACGTTCACCGACAACACCGAGAGCCACCTGCTCGCCAACGCCCGCACCCTGCTGCAGATGGCCGTCGTGCTGACGTACGGCGCGTCGATGCCGGTGGTGAAGGTGGCCCGGGTCGCCGGACAGTACACGAAGCCCCGGTCGTCGCCGACCGACGCGCTCGGGCTGCCCGCCTACCGCGGGGACTTGATCAACTCGCTCGAGGCGATCGAGGAGGCCCGGGTCGCCGACCCGCAGCGGATGATCCGCGCGTACGCGAACTCGGCGGCGGCGATGAACATGCTCCGGGCGTACCTGCACGGCGGGCTCGCCGACCTGCACGGGCTGCACGACTGGAACAAGGACTTCGTGCGGCAGTCCCCGGCCGGGGAGCGGTACGAGGCCATCGCGCGGGAGATCGACCGGGCGCTCGAGTTCATCCGCGCCTGCGGCATGACCGACAACGACGCCCTGCGCACCGTCAACCTGTACTGCTCGCACGAGGCGCTGGCTCTCGAGTACGACCGCGCCCTCACCCGGGTCTCCGGCGGCAAGGCGTACGGCCTCTCCGGCCACTTCCTGTGGATCGGCGAGCGCACCCGGCAGCTCGACCACGCCCACATCGACTTCATCTCCCGCATCGCCAATCCGATCGGCGTGAAGCTGGGCCCCGGCACCTCGCCGGAGACCGCCATCGAGCTGTGCGAGAAACTCAACCCGGAGAACATTCCGGGCCGGCTCACGCTGATCAGCCGGATGGGCAACGGCAAGGTCCGCGACGCCCTGCCGCCGATCGTGGAGAAGGTCACCGCGGCCGGAGCGAAGATCGTCTGGCAGTGCGACCCGATGCACGGCAACACCCATGAGTCGTCCAACGGCTACAAGACCCGGCATTTCGACCGGATCGTCGACGAGGTCCTCGGCTACTTCGAGGTGCACCGCAACCTCGGCACCCACCCGGGCGGCATCCACGTCGAGCTGACCGGCGAGCACGTCACCGAGTGCCTCGGCGGTGCGCAGAACATCGAGGACCTGGATCTCCCGGACCGCTACGAGACCGCCTGCGACCCGCGCCTCAACACCCAGCAGTCCCTGGAACTCGCGTTCCTCGTCGCGGAGATGCTGCGTGGCTGACCTGATCGATCTCCGGTCGGACACCGTCACCCGCCCGACCGCCGCGATGCGCGCGGCGATGGCGTCCGCCGACGTCGGCGACGACGTGTACGGCGAGGACCCGACGGTCAACGCGCTCGAAGCCCGCGTCGCCGCGCTGTTCGGGCACGAGGCGGCGCTGTTCACCCCGACCGGGACGATGGCGAATCAGATCGCCCTGCAACTGCTCGTCCCGGCGGCGTCCGAGCTGCTTTGCGACGCCGATGCGCACGTCGTCACGTACGAGATGGGGGCCGCGGCCGCGTACGGCGGGATCTCCACCCGGACCTGGGGGCCCGTCGGGGCGGAGATCGACGTGGACGCCGTCGCCGCGATGATCCGCCCCGACGGCTACCACGCCGTGCCGACCCGGGCGATCGCCGTCGAACAGACCCACAACCGGGGCGGTGGCGGCGTCATCGCGCTCAAGACACTGCGGGAGCTACGGGCCGTCGCCGACGAGCACTCCATCGCCCTGCACTGTGACAGCGCCCGGATCTGGCACGCGCACGTCGCCGACGCCGTGCCGCTGATCGAGTACGGCCGCCTTTTCGAGACCCTGTCGGTCTGCCTCTCCAAAGGGCTCGGCGCGCCCGTGGGTTCCCTGGTCGTCGGGTCCGCCGAGCGGATCGCCCGCGGCCGGGTCGTCCGCAAGCGGATGGGCGGCGGTATGCGCCAGGCCGGCATCCTCGCCGCGGCCGGGCTGTACGCACTCGAGCACCACGTCGACCGGCTCGCCGAAGATCATGCCCGGGCCGGGCGGATCGCCGCCGCACTCGCCCCGTTCGGGGTCACTTCCACCGAGCGGGTGCGCACCAACGTCGTACCCCTGGCACTGGACGATGCGTCCGCGGTGGCCGCGGCGGCCCGCGACCTCGGGGTGCTCGTGTCGGTGCTGGGCCCGCGGACCGGGCGGTTGCTGACGCACCTGGACGTCGGCGACGCCGCTGTGGACCGCGCGATCGAGGTCCTGACGGGTGTCCTGAAAGGACGCTGACCGGTTGGTCGCCGCGGTGACGACCTGGGAAATCATGGCCTGGTGCGTTACGGCCAGCGGACGTCCGCCTGGATCGTCCTGATCAGGGGGCCCGCCGCACTGATGCTGCTGGTCCGGCCGGTCGGAGGCCCTTGAGGAGGGCGATGTCGGCGGCGTGGCCCTCGGATGCGTTGCCGCTCGGCGTCTCCACGACGACCGGGATGCCGGCGGCCGCCGGATGTGCGAGCAGCTCGCGGAACGCGTCCACGCCGATCCGGCCCTGACCGATCGTCTCGTGCCGGTCACGAGTGGAGCCGCACTCGTCCTTCGAGTCGTTGGCGTGGATCAACTGCAGCCGGCCGGGGCCGACCGTCGCGACCAGGGCGTCCAAGGTGGCGGTCATGCCGCCCGGCGTCGCCAGGTCGTGCCCGGCCGCCCACGCGTGGCAGGTGTCGAAGCAGACGCCGAGCCAGGGGTGCCGCTCCACCGCGTCCAGGTACGGACCGAGATCCTCCACCTTTGACGCCAGGCTCCGGCCACCACCCGCGCTCGGCTCGACCAGCAGCTTCGGATGCCCCTGTGCGGCCGCCCGGTCCAGTAGCGGCAGCAGCGCCGTCCGCAGCTGGTGCAGGGCCTTGTCGTCATGCGCCGGGTCGACCGAACTGCCCGCGTGGAAGACCACCGCGTCCGCGCCGATCGCGGCGCCGCGCAGCAGCGCGTGTTCCAGTGTCTGCACCGACCGTTGCACCGTCAGCTCTGTCGGCGAGCCCAGGTTGACCAGCAACGACGCGTGGATGTACGCCGCCAGCCCCCGGTCTGCGCAGCCGTCGCGGAACAGCGTGTCCTGCTTCGGGTCACCGGCCGGCAACGCCCAGCCGCGCGAGTTCGACACGTACACCTGGACGACCTCGGAACCGGCCGCGTCGGCGTACGGCAACGCCGCCTTCGCCAGCCCGCCGGCCGTCTTCGTATGCGAGCCGACCGGGCTGGTCTTGATCTGCGCCGGTTCAGCTGAGCCTAGAAGCATTGGATGTTGACCTCGGTCTGCGGCGGGATCTGTGTGCCCTCGGCCGGGCTCTGAGATCGGGCCGTCGCGTTGCCGAAGAAGTCCACGCGGACCTTCAGGCCCATGCTCTCCAACGCCGCCTTCGCCTGCTGGCACGGCTGGTCGACCACCCGTGGCATCACGACGAACGGTGGACCCTTGCTGATCTCCAGCTTGACCTCGGCGTCCTTGTCGACGCCGGAACCCTCCGTGGGAGTCTGCGCGAGCACCTCACCGGCCGGTTCACTGCTGTCCTTCAGCTGCTCCAGCACGGTCAGCTTCAGTGCCTGCAACTCAGCGCGGGCGTCGTTGACGTTCTTGCCCACGACGTTCGGCATCGTGATCGGCGCCTTGCCCTTGCTCACGACCAGAGTGACCGTGTCGCCCGGCTTCAACTCGGTGCCGGCTTTCGGGTCGAGGGAGAGCACCACCCCGGCCGGAAGGTCGCTGTACTGCTTCTCGCCCTCCTTGACCCGCAGCTTCGTGTTCTCCAGCTGGGCTTTGGCGGCGGAGATGTCCATGCCGGTGACGTCGGGCAGCTTGTGACGTTCCTTGCCGAGCGACAGGACCAGGGTGATCGTGCCGCCCTTCACCAGCTTTGTACCGACCGGGGGGTCCTGCGACATCACCACGTCCTTGGCGACCTCTTCGCTGTAGGCCGCCTCTGCGTATGTGAGCTCGAAGCCCTCCTGCCGGGCTGCCGCCACGGCCTGGGTCTTGGGCAGGTTCACCAGCCGCGGTGCCTCGCCGTACCGGCCGACGCCGATCCACCAGCCGCCGCCCGCCAGGACCAGCGTGATGACCGACGCAGCGATGATCATCAGAAGCCGGGTACGCCGCGCGGCCGCGCCATCGTCCTCCTGCTCCTCCATCCGCCGACGGGTACCCCGGGCACGGGGCTGCGACTGCGGCAGCCGCGCCCAGGTCGGGCGGTGATCGGCGGTCTCCGGGACGGCCGGCACGATCGCCGTCTCGTCCCCGGAGTGCGGCGACAGCCGTTCCGTCGGCCGCGCCACCTGCCGGTACACGGCCGTCTCGATGTTCGCCGAACCCAGATCGTCGCGGACCACCTGCACCTCGGCAAGCAGCGCTCCCGCGTCGGTGGGGCGCGCGCCCGGATCGCGCCGGGTCGCCCGGGCCGTCAGGTCGTCGAGCACACCGGGCAGCCCGGCCACGATCGATGACGGCCGGGGTACGTCGTTGTCCACGTGGGCCCAGGCCACCTCGACCGGCTTGTCCCCGTCGTACGGGACTCGGCCGGTGAGCATCTCGAACAGCACGATCCCCGCCGAGTACACGTCGGTACGTGCGTCGGCGTGCCCGTCGGTGACCAGCTCGGGCGCCACGTACGCGACGGTCGCCATCAGCTGGCCGGTGCCGCCGTCGGTGCTCGCCTCCACGGCGCGGGCCAGCCCGAAGTCGGCGACCTTGACGACCGAGTCGACCAGGTTGCCGGGGCCGCCGCTCGGGGCGTGGGCCACGAGGACGTTCTCCGGCTTGACGTCGCGGTGGACGAGTCCGGCCCGGTGCGCGGCGGCGATCGCCGAGAGCATCTGCTCGAGGATCGCCAGGGCCTCGACGGGGTTCAGCCGGCGCCGCTCGGCGAGCAGTTCGCGCAGCGTACGACCCTGCACGTACTCCATCACCAGATACGGGAGGCCTTCGTGGACGCCTGTGTCGTAGACGGCGACCACGTTGGGGTGGGTCAGCCGGGCAATGGTCTTGGCCTCGTCGGCGAACCGGTCGAGGAAGTGCACGTTGGTCGCCTGCGACGCGTGGATGATTTTCAGAGCGACGGTACGCTCAAGCCGTTCGTCCACGGCGGTGTACACGGTCGCCATGCCACCACGGGCCACGCGACCGCGAATGCGGTAGCGCCCGTCGATGAGGGAACCCAGCAGGGTGTCGGCGACTGTCGTGTCCATCGGCAGAGAGTGTATGAGTCCTAATCAGGTGGCAGTTCAGGATGCCACAGCAGCGCCCCGAACGGGTTCGCGGGACCCGGAGTGGCGCGACGTCCTGCCGCGTCCGACCGTCAGTGGTGGCCGCGCCGTCCGCGCGGGTCGTGAAAACTCTCCGTAGGGGCCACGCTCATAGCAGGTGACGGTGAGGCCGACGGCGACGGCGACACCGCTGCCGAGGCCGACGGTGAAGAACTCGAGGTGCCGCCCGTCGGCGACGACGCCGGTGTCGGCACCGGGCACCGGCACGGCGTCGGCACGGGGGGCGTCACGGGAGGAGTCGCGGGCCGCGGCCGGCCCGCCACCGGAGGGGCCGGTGGATCGGCAGGCTCAGGGGTGGCGGCCCCCGTCGTGCCCGTCACCACCGCGGCCACCGCCGCCGACGACATGACGGGAAGCGGTGCCAGGTTCGTGTCGGCGACCCGCCGCGGCACCGTCCGGTGTGCCGACGAGGTTCGCGCCGGCTCGGCGACCAGCGGCAACGGTTCCGGCGGCCGGGCCGCGTTGTTCGCCGCGATCGCGCCGAGACCGTTCACCACGGCCAGGTAGCTGCCCGCCGCACCGGCCAGGGCCAGAGCCCCGAACGCCGAAGCGGCCAGGAGCCGCCGCGGCGGCCGGTCGTACGGATCGAGCTCGACGCCGTCCGCCATCGGACCACCGAAGGTGCTGAGACCGCCGGAGGTGACATCGGGGTAGCCGACGTCGGGATAGCCGTCGGCGGAGGAGTCCGCCGTGCCGGGGCGGTGGCCGATGTCGTACCGCAGGGAACGCCAGGCGCCGGCCATCTCCCGGCGTGCTGCCCGCAGGATGCTCAATTGAGTCACCTCTCGCATACGGGCGCGGGGCTGAACCCGCGCAGGTAGGGGCAGGATCGGCCCGGAGGCGATCCACGGGGGATCCGCTGGTGAGCGGCGGGTACGGCATGGCAGGGTTGACCCGTGACCGAATCCGTATCCGTATCCGTAGGCGACCAGGCGACGACCGGCGAACCCGCCGGATGGATCCCGCTGCCGGACATCGCCGAGAAACTCGACGTCCGGATCACAGCGGTCCACCAGATGATTCGCGACGGCGTGCTGCTCGCCGTACGTCGTGACGGCATCCGTGTGGTGCCCGCCGAGCTGGTGGCGAACGACACCGTGCTCAAGCACCTCCCCGGCATCCTCACGTTGCTCCACGACGCCGGGTACAACGACGAAGAGGCGCTCCGGTGGCTCTACGAACCGGACGAGAGCCTCGGCGGCACCCCCGCCACGGCCCTCGGCGGCCACAAGGCCCGCGAGGTCAAGCGGCGCGCTCAGGCTCTCGGGTTCTGACCGGCCACATGGGACGCCTGAGCTATCTGGCGGTACTCGCCGGGTGCCTGCTGGCGGCCCTGTGGCTGGAACCCGTCCTCAAGGTGCACGTGCTGCGACGCTGGCGCCGCCTGGCCCTGACCGTCCTGCCGGTGGTCGTCGTCTTCTCGTTCTGGGACCTGGCCGCGATCGCGGCCGGCCATTGGACGTTCGACCCCGCGCAGACCACCGGCTGGCTGCTCCCCGGCGGCCTGCCCGTCGACGAGGTGCTGTTCTTCCTGACCGTCCCGGTCTGCGCGATCCTCGGTTTCGAGGCCACCCGCGCCGCCCTGCAACGCCCGGCCGGCGACGAGTGACCTACACCGTCGCAGCTTTGTCCGGTGCGGCCGCCGCGCTGCTCGTCGATCTCTTCGTGCTGCGCACACGGCTCGTCCGTACGGTTGTCTTCTGGGCCGCGTACCCGATCATCATCACGTTCCAGCTGCTCTCCAACGGCATCCTCACCGGCCGCGACATCGTCCGCTACGACCCGGCCGCCATCCTCGGCCCGCGGATCGCGTTCGCGCCCGTCGAGGACCTCGTCTTCGGCTTCGCGCTGGTCCTGCTCACCCTGTCGATCTGGGTGTGGCTGGGTCGTCGCGGCGTACAACCGACACCGCGCGCCGGCGACGGGAGCCGGCTGCTCGCCAGATTCCGTAGCCGAGCGCGGCGCTGACCAGAAACGCCCCCGGCAGTTTCGTCCGCACCGCCAGGCCGAGCCCATCGGGCAGAATCAGCAGGCTCAACCCCACCGTCACGGCCGCGACCACCCGTGGCCGCACGGCGGTCGTGGCCAGGATCGCGAGCGCCGGCAACGCGTACCACGGATAGAAGACAGGCGAGAGTACGGCGACGGCCGCCAGCCCCCAGCCGGCACACCGCAGCACGGTGTTCCGCTCGGTGAACCGCTTCACGGCCCGCCAGAAGAGCCCCACCCCGATCCCCGCCAGCACGGCCAGCCCGACCGCCCGCGCCACGATGACCGCTGTCGCGTACCCCTCCGGCAGCCCGAACGCCCGCAGCACGTACCCGACGGTCATGCCGACGGCGGTCGGCGCCGACGTCCATTGCACCATCTTCCCGGTGTCCTTCAACGCGCCCAGCCACCCGAAACCGAGTACGAGACTCGTCCCGGCGAACACCGCCACCGCCGCGATCACCACCCACGCCGTTGCCCAGGATGTCGTGCCGGCATGGGCGGGGGGATCGTCGTTCTGCTCGGTGCGGCCGATGTCCTTCGTGTGGTCCTGCTGATTCGTGTGGCCGGCGTCATGGGAATGGGCTGCGGCGGCGGCCAGGAGGGCGACGAATGGCACGGCGACGATCGCGGTGACCTTGATGCCTGCGGCGAGACCCACGAGGGCACCGGCGATGACCGGATGCCCTCTCGCCATCGCCCATCCGCCTCCGTTCGCCGTCCCCGAAGCCGGGGCCGAGCTGCCGGTCGCGGTGGTGTGGGCCTGGCCTGCCGTCGTTTGTGCCGCAGGCGGCGGCGTTGTCGGCGTCGAAGGATCGAAGTGTGCGCTCGTCGGCCGGGCTGGCCATGGCCGGTTGTGGGTTGCGGCGATGGCAAGGGATGCGACGAGCAGTCCGGCGATCAGGGCGTCGTGGTGAGCGCCACCGACGAGGTGTACCGCCGTGAGAGGCGTCAGCAGGCCGAGCGCGACCGCGATCTGCCCGCTACGTGCCTGCCCGTTGCCTGATTGCCCGTTGCCTGAGTGCCCGGCGCCCAGTTGCCGGTCGTCCGGTCGCCCAGCCGCGATACCCCGGGCAGCGGGTCTTGGGGCTGCGGTTTCTCGGGCAGTGGGCCGTTGCGGTGCGATCCGGGGGGCGAAGCGGGCGATCAGGATTCCCGCCGCGACGGCTAGGAACCGGAAACCGGTGACCGCGGCGGCCAGCATCCCGGTGTCGTCGAGCGGCAGGGTGCGGGCGAGCGCGACGACAGCCGCGGACAGCATGATCGCCACAGCCCCGTACGGGGACGGACTCTGCTGCCAATCCGGCGCGACCGCCGCCATCCATGGGCAGCCGCCCGCCGCTGCGCCCGCCGTGTACGGGTCCCCGCCGTCCAGCCAGATCGCGCCCTGGCAGGCGTACGAGTAGACGTCTCGGCTGCCGGTAACGGGGCCCAGCAGCAGCGGCAGGGCCCAGAGCAGCCCGGTCACCGTGAGCCACCTGGCCGGCACGGTGATCCGGCCGGTCGCCAGGGGCCACCACCCCACCGCGAGCACGGCGATGCCCGCGAACCAGAGGGCGATACCGAGTCCCGGCCAGTTCGGCTGCCCCGTGATCCATGCACCGTCCAGCCACGCGCCTGCGGTCATGAGAACAGCACCGGCGAGCCCGGTCAGCCGCGACGCGGCGGGCCCCATCCCGAGGAGCCGCGACGCCGCCTGTCCCATCCGAGTCAGCCCGCCCGTCTGGCCGCTCTGGGCAAGCCGTGACGTGACCGGGACGGCCCCGGGCCCCGGCCGACCCGGTCCGGACCCATCCCCGGACCGACCATCCCCGGACCGATCCGTGCCGGACCGATCCGTGCCGGACCGATCCGTGCCGGACCGATCCGTGCTGGGCTGAGTAGGACCGGGCTGACCTGAGTCCGGTCGACCACCGCCGGGCCGGGCTGAGCCGGGTTCGGCCGAAGGCGGGTCCGTCGGGTGGCGGGGCGGCATCGGTCAGTCGATTCGGCGGGTGGCGGCGTGGGCGAGGTCCAGCAGGACTCGGCGCGCCTCGGGGTCGATCGGGGCGGCGTCGAGGACGGCGAGGCCCTCGGCGGTGAGGGCCGTGATGCGGGCCTCGGTACGGGCCAGGGCGCCGGTGCAGGTGATCAGGGTGCGGAGCCGGTGCACGCCGACGTCGTCCAGGTCCGGATCGCCGAGACCGGCCAGCAGGGCGGCGCGATCGTCGACCCCGGCGGCTTGGTACGCGGCGGCCACCAGGTAGGTGCGCTTGCCCTCGCGTAGGTCGTCGCCGGCCGGTTTGCCGGTGCGCTGCGGATCGCCGTACACGCCGAGGACGTCGTCGCGGAGTTGGAACGCCTCGCCGACGGGGAGCCCGTACCCCGAGAAGGCCTGGGCCACGGCGGGCGTGGCACCGGCGATCGCGGCGCCCAGCAACAACGGGCGTTCCACGGTGTATTTCGCGGATTTGTAGCGGGCGACCTTGCCGGCGCGTTCGACGGACATCTCGCCCATGACCTGGGTGAGGACGTCGAGGTACTGCCCGACGGTGACCTCGGTGCGCATTTCGTCGAACACCGGGCGTGCGCGGGCGAGCGCGTCGGGGTCCAGCCCGGAGGTGTGCAGCAACTCGTCAGACCAGACGAGGGCGAGGTCGCCGAGCAGGACGGCCGCGCTTTCGCCGAACGCGTCGGCATCGCCCTGCCAGCCTGCGGTCGCGTGCGCGGCGGCGAACCGGCGGTGAATCGCGGGCTCACCGCGTCGGGTGTCGGAGCGGTCCATCAGGTCGTCGTGGATGAGCGCGCTGGCCTGGACCAGCTCCAGCGACGACACGGCGTTGACCACGGCGTCGGTGTCGACACCTCCGGCGCCGCGGAAACCCCAATACGCGAACGCCGGCCGCAGTCGTTTCCCGCCGCCCAGCACGAACGCCTCTACGGCGTCCGACACGGCCGCCAGCGCGTCGTCGACCTCGGCCAGCCGGCTCTGCTGGCGCGCGAGGAAACCTGCGAGGGCCTTGTCGACCCGGGGCCGCAGCCCGGCGCGTTCCACCACGTCACTCACGGTCCAGACGCTAGCGTCACGGACCGACATTCTCGCAGCCGGTACGATTCCGCCCGTGACACGAGGACTTCCTTCGCGGCTGCCGCATTCTCCGGCGATCGGCGACCTGATCCGCGGCATCGAGCCGACGTTCTCGTTCGAGTTCTTCCCGCCGAAGACGCCCGACGGCGAGACGCTGCTCTGGCAGGCGATCCGCGAACTGGAGTCGCTGCAGCCGTCGTTCGTCTCCATCACCTACGGTGCCGGCGGCACGACCCGCGACACGACCGTGGCGGTGACCGAGCGGGTCGCGACCGAGACGACGCTGCTGCCGATGGCACACCTGACCGCGGTCAACCACTCCGTCGCCGAGTTGCGCAACGTCATCGGGCGGCTCGCCGCGGCGGGCATCCGTAACGTCCTCGCCGTCCGGGGCGACCCGCCCGGCAACGTCACCGGCGAGTGGATCAAGCACCCGGACGGCGTGTTGTACGCCGAGGACCTGGTCCGGCTGATCCGTGAGTCCGGAAACTTCAGCGTGGGCGTGGCGGCGTTCCCGTACAAGCACCCGCGATCGGTGGACGTGGAGAGCGACGTCCGCAACTTCGTCGCCAAGTGCCGCGCCGGTGCCGACTTCGCGATCACTCAGATGTTTTTCGACGCCGACGAGTACCTGCGCCTGCGGGACCGGGTCGCGGCGGCCGGCTGTGACACCCCGATCGTGGCCGGGGTCATGCCGGTGACCCGGATGGCGACCATCGAACGGTCCGGGCAGCTGTCCGGAGCGCCGTTCCCGCCAGCGCTGCTCGCGCGCTTCGAGCGGGTCGCCGACGACGAGAACGCGGTCCGCGAGCTGGGCATCCAGCTGTGCAGCGAGATGTGCGCGCGGCTGCTCCAGGAGGGCGTGCCGGGCATCCACTTCATCACCCTGAACCGGTCCACGGCGACCCGCGAGGTCTGGCAGCAGCTGACTCCCACCGTGCGCGCCTGAGGGGCTTTCACCTGCCGGCGTGGTACTCGTTGATCCGTGCTGACCTGGGAGCAGTACGCCGTCGCCTGGGCCGGGCTGCACGGCGGTTTCGACCCGCGCCGGGCCTCGCCGCTCGTGCGTGGCTGGATCAGGCTGGCGTACGCGGGTGGCCGGCTTCTCGGCAGGCTCCGCGTCACCCCGACCGCGGTGACCGTGGTCGGCCTGCTGCTCTGCCTCGCCGTACCGGTCGCGGTCTCCCGCGGCCCCGTCGGCGCCCTGATCGGTGCCGGGCTCGTTCTGCTCGCCGGCATCGCGGACGCCCTCGACGGCGCCGTCGCGGTGGCCAGCGACCGGGCCAGCCGCCTCGGATTCGTGTACGACTCCGTCGCCGACCGCCTCGGCGAGGCCGCCTGGCTCGCCGCGTTCTGGCTGGCCGGGGCGCCGGGCCCGCTTGTCGTGGTCGGCGCGGGCCTGTGCTGGCTGCACGAGTATCTGCGGGCGCGGGCGGTCGGTGCGGGAATGCGTGAGGTTGGCGTGGTGACCGTCGGGGAGCGCCCTACCCGGGTGTCTGTGGCGCTCGTCGGGCTGCTGGCGTCGGGGGGCGCGGGTCTGATCCGGCCGGAACTGCTCAACGGGACGATCACCGTGGCAGCGGTGGTCTGGGTGTTCCTCTCGCTGTTCGGGTTCGGTCAGCTCTTCACGGCGGTACGGCGCTCGTTGCAGGGGCGATGATGTCGACGCGGTCAGGCGGACCGGCTCATCCGGCTGGTCCCCGATCTGTCCGCTGCCGGATCGGATCCGGACGGCGTTCCGTGGGTGAACCGGCTGGTCGATGCGGTCAACCGCTTGACGGTCGCGGCATGAGCGCGAACCGTACGCCTCCGCACGAGCCCGGACGTGCCCGACCGGCCACCGGCGGCCGGCCGGGTCGGCTCAGGCAGCGGTGGCGGAGAGTAGGCCGACGTCGGCCGCACCGATGAGATCCGTGACACGCAGTGCGGGCGGGTGGCCTTCATGCGCAGGCGGTGGCCTTCAGGCCGGGCCGATCAGGTCGGCGACGATGCGGGCGGACAGGGCGACCATCGGCAGGCCACCGCCGGGGTGGGCCGAGCCACCGACCAGGAACAGGCCGTCGACAGGGCCCCGGTTGGCGGGGCGGAGCAGACCTCCGGCCGTGCCGTGGATGGCGCCGCCGGGGGCGCCGGTCGCGGCGGCCAGGTCGGCTGGCGTGCGGGTCTCACAGAAGGCCAGACGGTCCCGGACGTCAGGTCCGCGGGACGCCAGAACCGACAGGATGTGGTCGGCGTACGACGCGGCGAGTCCCGGGCGGTGCCAGTTCACGGCAGAGGTGGCGGTGCCGTGACGCGGGGCGTTGACCAGCACGAACCAGGCTTCGTGTCCGGGGAGCGCCATGGCGGGATCGAGCACCCGGGTCACGAAGATCGTCGGATCGGCGGCGGGCCGGGCCCGTACCCCGGCGGCCCACCGGGATGGTGCCTGTTTCGTGGATGCCGCAGCCGCGGTGCCCGGGAAACGGGCGAGCCCGGCGCGGGAGGCGACCAATCCGCTCTCGGCCGGGACGACATCTGCTCGGGTGGTCGGGGACGGCCGCGGAGTGGAACCGGCGGGAAGGCCGAAGACCGCGTCGAACTCGTCGTCGTAGTCGGGCGGGAAGAAGACGGTGTGGTGGGCTAGGGACGGGGTCTCCCCGCGGACGCCGAGCAGCAGGACGAAGCCCGCCAGGCTGCGGTCGGAGAGGGTCGCGAGGCGCCCAGGTGTCGGCAGGAGGTCGCGGTAGAGGGTTAGGGCGTCCACGTTGGAGACGACGACATCGGCCGGCAGGAGCGCGGTGCCGATGCGGACGCCGGAGGCCTTCCCACCAGCGGTGGTCATGGCGGTCACCGGGGACGACAGCCGAAGGGTGACGCCGAGGGAGTCGCAGCGGTCGACCAGGGCGTCGGCGAGCGTGCCGAGGCCGCCGCGCAGGTACCAGCCGCCGTAGGCCAGTTCCGCGTACGGGATGGCGGCGAGGGCGGCGGGGGCGCGGCGAGGGTCGGCGCCGGTGTACGTGGCGTAGCGGTCGAGCAGGACGCGCAGGCGGGGGTCGCGCAGGTAGCGGCGGCCGAGGTCGCGCAGGGAGCGTCCGGGGGCGATCGCGGCGAGGTCACCCAGCCGCCACGACAGCCCGGCCAGGGACGATGCGGTGACGGATGACTGCAGCACCGACCTCCACGACGCATCCCAGATGCGGCCGGCGCGACGCCAGAAGCGGCGCCAGTCGTCGGCCGCGTCCGCGCCGAAGGCGGCGGCGATCCGGTCGGCGAACACCTCCGGCGAGCTGGACGAGTCGAGTACCGTGCCGTCCGGGAAGACGTGCCGCACGACCGGGTCGAGCGGTACGAGATCCAGGCCGAGGTCAAGGTCCGCGAAGACCTGCGGCAGCGTGAACAGGCTCGGCCCGGTGTCGAACGAGAATCCGTCGCGCGTGTACCGCCCGAGCTTCCCGCCGACCGTGTCGGACGCCTCCACGACGGTGACCCGGTGCCCGGCGGCGGCGAGCCGCACGGCCGCGACCAGCCCGCCGACCCCGGCTCCGACCACGACGACCCGGCTCACGGCAGCACCGGCCGGCCGCGCCAGGTGACCGTCCGACGGCGCCGGAACGACCGCGCCACCAGCCACGCGAACACCACGACCGACACCGGATGTGCGACCGCGTCGAGCCTCCGCCCGCCGGTCACCGCCGCCGTCACGACACGTCCGAACACACCGATGAGGTACGCGCACCCGCCGACCGCCGCAAGCTCCACCGTCCCGCCGAGCGTCAGGACAGGCGGTAGCGCGTACACCAGCAGCATCAGCGTCACGACGGACGCGGCACCCGCCGGTGACCCGAACGACGCCCAGAGCGATTTGGTGTACCCGTCGACCACCTCGCCCCAGGTCTCGTACATCCGGCACGTGGCGAACCGGGATGCGTCGGCGATGGCGATCCGCCCGCCGGAGCGTTTGACGGCCCGGGCGAGTTCGATGTCCTCGAGCACCGAGCCGCGTACGGCGCCGTGCCCCCCGGCCCGCAGGTAGGCTGCCCGGTCGAGCACGAGGAGTTGCCCACCCGCGGCGGCGAGCGACGGATGGGGGGAGAGTTCCATCGCCCGCAACGGCAGGAAGGTCAGCCAGGACCACTGCAGCAACGGCTGCACGATCCGCCCGGCACCGGTGATCCGCGGGTACGGCGACAGCAGGTCGACACCGGATGACCGCAGCAGCGTGACACAGGCAGACAGTGCACCGGGCTCGAGTACCACGTCGGCGTCGACGAACACGAGCACTCTCGAGGCGGGCCGGGCGGCCGCGGCGAGCTGTTCGCACGCGTGGGGTTTGCCCAGCCAGCTCTCGGTAAGCGGCGCCCCGGTGAGCAGCCGGACTCGCTCACCCGCCACGGCGGACACGACGGATACCGTGCCGTCGGTCGAGCCGTCGTCCAGCACGAGGATCTCGACGTCGCCTTCCTGCGCGAGCAGACCCTGTAGGCAGTCAGCGACCCGCCCGGCCTCGTCCCGGACGGGAAGGAGCACGGAGACCGGCTCCGCGGGCGAGGACACAGCGGGCCGGCGGAGCAGGAACGCGTTGACGACGGTGTGGACGCTCAGCGCGGCGGCCGGGAGCAGGACCAGCCAGATCATCGGTGGGCCATCCGGGAAGCCGGAGAGGAGGCGAGGGCTAGCCGTACGGCCAGGGGGATCGCGACCAGGCCCATGCCGGTGGCCCCCCACGCCGCGGAGGCGGGGAGGCCGAGGAAGACGGCATGGGCGAGCACCGAGGAAGCGTACGTCCACAGATACAGCGCGAGCATCGGCGCATCGTCGGCCTGTGGATGACGCGGCGCCTGTGGATAACTCCGGGCGGCAGTTGCGATCAGGGCCATGATGAGGACCGCGAAACCGAGCCAGCCCAGGTAGTTGCCGACGGGGACCCCGGGCACCCCGGGCAGGCCGGAGAAGGAACCCCGCCAGTGCCAGTACCCCTCGGCGACCATCTGTGGGTCGAGGAACAGGTCCCACGAGGCCAGCCCGACCGCGCCGACGCCGACCGTGAGCAGGACAGGAGATGAGAATCCATGACGACGCCCGATCAGCCGGTCCGCCGCCAGCCAAGCGGGCCAGGCCATCCAGGTCCAGGCCAGCGGAATGATCAGAGGTACGCCCAGCAGCTTCGGCCCGAGCTGGCCGGAGTAGTCGTACGGGCCGAACGGGAACCCGGTCGCCACCCCCAGCGCCTCCACCGCCCAGCCACCGCCCGTGGCGATCACGACGAGCGACAACGAGGCCCGGGGCCCCCGGGTGAGCAGCGCGTGCGACACCGACAACACGTACCCCAGCACGACCGTGGCCACCGTCAACCGCGACCGGACGACTCCCGTGGTCAGCGGATAGCAGATCTGGGTCACCACCAGGACGCCCAGCAGCAGCCAGGGGAGTACCCGACGGGTCATGTCCCGATGGGTAGTTCCCGGCCGAGGACGGCGAACGCGCGCTCGTCGCCCGGGAAGTGGAAGCCGCGGAGCACATCGACGAAGCCGAAGCCGCGGTACAGCCGCCAGGCCGGGGAGGTCTGCTCGTCGGCCTCCGGCGTACTCAGCAGGGTGGTGTTGCCCGGGGCCATGCTCAGCAGGCCGCGCAGCTGGCCGGAGCCGATGCCGTGGCCCTGCGCGGCCGGCCGGACGTGCAGCTCGACGACCTCGAAGCAGTCGGTCAGCCACTGCTTGCGTTCGGTCTCCTCGAGCGACGACCGGACCTGGTCGTGCCACCACTGACCCCGTGCCGACAGGTAGCCGTAGCCGAACCCGGCGAGCTGGCCACCGCTGGACAGGGTCGCGATCGCCCGGAAGCCGGGTCGGCGTAGGTGCGCGGCGATGTAGCCGCGCCGGGTGTCGAGCAGCTCCTTGCGATAGCCCATGGCCTCGCCGTACACGTCGATGACGTCGGCCAGGCGGCGCGCCAGATCATCCGGCTGCCACGGCACGAGCCTCACTGCGTCTTCCCCTTTTCCGTCCAGCCGAGGACCGCCCGGTCGCCCTGGATGTCCCGCACCGCGAACCGGGCGAACAGGTCCTCCGCGTACCAGCGGTCGACGGGCGTACGCGCGACGACCGCGCGGTGCTCCGGCTGACGGTACGCGAACGAGGTGAGATCCGTGGCGCTGCGCCACACGCTGACCGTTCCCTGCCAGCCGATGGGAGCCTCTCCGATGCCGAACTGCGCCAACAGACCGGGCGCCCGTGCGAGCGCCGTCGCGACGGGTGGTACCGCCTTCCAGAACGTGACCGCACGAGCGAGGCGCAGCCGAGCCCTGGTCAGCGCGAGTACGGGGCCCTCGACGTGCCCACCGCCCGGCTCCCCGAACGGCGCCAGGCCCGACCAGCGCCCAGCGCTGACGATCGGCGTCAGGTCGACGCGGGCGCTCGACACGGCGATCCGATCCCAGGCCGCGAACGGCTCGGACGGCTCGGACGGCACCGGCGTGTCCCAGACGATCACGGCCGCATACCGGGTCAGGTCGGCGTCGCCGGGGCCGAAGCCGGTGCCCGTACCCGTGCCGACGAACTTGGCAAACCGGATACCGGGTACTTGTCGCACCCGTCGCGGGTCCACGGCCATCCGCGCGAACGCCGCCGGAACTGCCCGCCGCGGCACCCGCCATACGTGCAGCGTCACCAGCCGGGACTCGGTCACGGCAGGTCCGGCCGAGATGCGTGAAGGGTGCACGTCAGACCACACCGGCCGGGGTGCCCGCGGTGATCCGCAGCAGTTCGGCGTACGTCGTCGGGAACACCGCCCGCGGTATGCCGCCCGCCGCCCAGACATCCGGGTACTGCTCCAGGTCGATGTCGACCAGGGTTCGGACCGACTTCGGGTGCCCGATCGGGGCGACTCCCCCGATGGGCTGGCCGGTCGCCGTCCGCACGAACTCGGGTGTGGCCCTGCCGAGCTTCGTCAACCGGAGGTCACGCGCGACCCGGGCGGTGTCGACCCGGTGCGCGCCGGACGTCAGGACAAGCAGCGGTTCGCCGTCCGCGTCGAAGATCAGCGAGTTGGCGATCTGGCCCACCTCGATACCGAGTGCTGCGGCCGCCGCGGCGGCGGTGTGGACGGCGTCGTCCAGCACCAGAACCGTGGACGGCTCACCGGTAGCCGTACGCGCCCCGGCGGCGTCGAGCGCGTCCTGCACGGCGAGCACATTCGGATGCATGTGCCCATTGTCGCCAACCTGGGGGAGATCCTCGCGTCGGTCCAGGATCAGGGGTGTCGTGGGTACCGGGCACGTGGGGGCCGCGACGGCCTCCGGAGCTGCCGTACGGGCAGTCTCGGCCAGGGCCACGCCGGCCAGCACGAGGGCGCCCCCGGTGACCTGTGCGGCGTTCAGGGCCTCGCCCGCCCCGAGCGTGACCCACGCGACGGCGGCGGCGAGGACCGGTTCGACCATGCCGAGGATGCCGACGCTGGTGGCGGGCAGGTGCCGCAGGGCGCCGGCGACCAGCAAGTACGCGGTGATCGAACCGAACAGGACCACGTAACCGCAGAGGAGCGCCACCGGGATGCCGCCAGCGGTACGGGCGGCGAGTGGTTCCCAGCCATCGATTCCCACGGCGAGCGCGCGGGTGATCAGCCCGGCCACCGCGGACGCCGCGAACGCCCACGTGGTCAGCGACAGGGCGTCCCGCCGCTCGATCCCGCGGGCGCCGAGGACGTAGTAGAGCGCGAGCAGGCCCGCCGCGCCCAGCCCCGCGAGGACGCCCAGGCCGTCGAGGCGCAGGTCGCCCCATACCTCGGCGACGCAGGCCAGCCCGGCCAGGCTCAGCGCCAGGCCGAACCACAGCCGGGGACGTACCCGTTGCCGCTGACCGAACCGGGCCCAGAGGGCCACCAGCAGCGGCGCCGTGTACTCGAAGAGCAGGGCGATGCCGACCGGAAGGCGGGCGATGGCCACGAAGTACAGCATCGGGACGAGGAGGAAACCGGCCAGCCCGTACGCGATCAGGAGGGGAACCTCGCTGCGCGTGAGGCGCAACCGGCGCACTCCGGGCCGCAGTACGACGCTGAGCACCAGTAGACCGGCGAACGCGCCCACCGCGCGCAGCAGGGCGAGCTGCGGCGCGTCGAAGCCGGCCTGTAGGACAAGTTTCGACACGGTGCCGTTGGCGGCGAACAGGACTCCGGAGCCGACCACCATCGCGGCGCCCAGCAGCGGCCGCCTCATCACAGTCCGACGGCCTTGGCGCTCGCCTCCCAGAGCCGGACCGCGAGCTGCGGGTCGCGCGCGGACGGGCCGGGCTGCTTCAGCTTCCCGCCCACGTAGTAGCCGCCGGGGCTGGTGTCGGCCGCGGCCAGGTGGACCAGGAGCGCGCCGGCCTTCTCTGGGGTGGTGAGGAACGGCATGTACCGGTAGAAGAGGGACGCCGCCGTGTTCTCCGCGCCGAAATTGCTCCGTACCACCCCCGGGTGGAACGCCGTCGAGTGGATGCCCGGCCAGCGCTGCTGCGACTCGGTGGTGAACAGGATGTTCGCGGCCTTGCTCGTGCCGTACTCCCGCCACGAGTTGTAGCCCCTCGGGGAGCGGACGAGGTCGTCCGGGTCGACCTTGCCCATCCGATGCGCGTCCGACGCCGTGTTGATTACCCGGCCGCCCCGCAGGCGGTCGGCCAGAAGGTTCGTGAGCAGGAAGGGAGCCAGGTGATTGCCCTGCATGGTGGACTCGTAACCGTCGACCGTCTTCACGTACGCCGCGGACATCGCACCCGCGTTGTTCGCCAGTACGTCGATCCTCGGGTAGCGCTCCAGCAGGTGGCCGGCGAGCGCCCGTACGTCGTCCAGCCGGGTGAAGTCCGCCCGGACGGAGTCGGGAATCCGCGAGCCCGCCGCGGCGACCCGGTCGACGGCCGTGGCGAGCCGGTCCGGGTTGCGGCCCACGACCACGACGGTCGCGCCCAGCCGCGCGAACTGTTCCGCGGCCGCCAGGCCCACACCCGAGCTTGAGCCGGTGACGACAACGACGCGGTCCTGCACAACGACGCGGTCCTGCACGGTGGCCCCTATCCGATCGTCGGGTGTGTCCCCGAACGCTACCGGGCTGACGTGGCACCCGCCGGATGCAGGGATGGGGCATCCTGACAGCCGTGACGACGAACGCCCTCGGGAAGAACCCCATCACCGTGCCGGCCTCGGTCGACCGGCCCGACCGCCCGGGACCGCCCTCGAACGGCCTGACCCGTTGGCTGCTCGAACACTAGGCCCACCCCGTCGGCCCGGAGGCGGGGGAGGAGCACACGACGCCGCAACCCTGGTGGAAGGTGATGTGCCTGACGGGGGTGGACTACTTTTCCACGCTGTCCTATCTGCCGGCCATCGCCGCGCTCGCCGCCGGGGCCCTGTCGCCCCTGGCGACCCTGCTCATCGTCGCGCTGACCCTGCTCGGCATGCTGCCGATGTACGCCGGGTCGCCAAGGAGAGCCCGCACGGGCAGGGCTCCGTCGCGATGCTCGAAGATCTGCTGCCGTTCTGGCGCGGGAAGTTCTTCGTGCTGGTGCTGCTCGGGTTCGTGGCGACGTCGTGGATCATCACGATCACGCTGTCGTCCGCCGACGCGACCGTGCACATGCTGGAGAATCCGTACCTGCCGCAGTTCCTGCACGGCCACGCGGTGGCCGTGACGGTGGTTCTGCTGCTGATCCTCGGCGGGGTCTTCCTGATGGGCTTCAACGAGGCCGTGGGCGTGGCGATCCCGCTCGTCGCGATCTTCCTCTTCCTGAACGCGGTCATCGTCGTCGTCGGAATAGTCGACGTCTTCACCACCACCGGCGCCTTCTCCTCGTGGACGGACGCGTTGACCGCGTCGCACGGCGGCCTCGGCGGCATCATCGCGCCGGCCCTCCTGGCGTTCCCAGCGTTGGTGCTGGGTCTGTCAGGCTTCGAAACCGGGGTCAGCATGATGCCGCTGGTAGCGGCGAAGAATCTCGACGAGCGGGTCCGCAACACGCGCAAGCTGCTCACCGTCGCCGCTATGATCATGAGCGTCTATCTGATCGCGACCAGCTTCGTCACCACCGTCCTCATTCCGGCGGCGGAGTTCCAGCCCGGCGGCGAAGCCAACGGCCGGGCGCTGGCGTACCTGGCCCACCACCGGCTCGGCGAGATCTTCGGCACCGTCTACGACGTGAGCAGCATCCTGATCCTCTGGTTCGCGGGCGCGTCCGCATGGCCGGCTTGATCAATATCGTGCCGCGCTACCTGCCCGGCTACGGCATGGCGCCCGAGTGGGGCCGCGCGGTCCGTCCAGTCGTGATCGTCTACACCGTGATCAGCATCGGTATCACCATCGCGTTCGGCGCGGACGTCAACGCGCAGGCGGGCGCGTACGCCACCGGCATCCTCGCGATGATGGTCTCGGGCGCGATCGCCGCGACCATCTCCGCCTGGCAGGCCCACCGGAAGCCCGCCGTCGCGGGCTTCACCGTCCTCACCCTGATCCTGCTCTACGCCCTGATCGACAACATCATCGAGAAGCCCGAAGGCATCGCCATCTCGGCCGTCTTCATCGCCGGCATCATCGTCGTCTCGCTCGTCTCGCGTGTCAGCCGCACTACCGAGTTGCGCGCCGACCGCATCGAGTTCGACGAGAACGCGCGCCGCTTCATCGCCGACTCCATCGCCCAC
Organism: uncultured Micromonosporaceae bacterium; assembly: GCA_966211315.1. GTDB lineage: Bacteria > Actinomycetota > Actinomycetes > Mycobacteriales > Micromonosporaceae > CBIHNN01. The sequence goes on from CBIHNN010000002.1 coordinate 23,683, forward strand.
GACGGCGCACTCAACATCATCGCCAACCGGCGGCAGGCCGGCGACATCGCCGAATACACGTCCAAGGAGCTCGAGCAGCGCGGCATGAACCCGGTGCCGGGCCGCGCCGACATCCTGTTCCTCGAGGTCGACGTCGTCGACCCATCGGACTTCAGCGACGTGCTCCACGTCCGCGGTGTCGAGCGGCAAGTACCGCATCCTGCGGACCGGCAGTCCAGCTGCGCCGAATGCGATCGCTGCCGTCCTCCTCGCCCTCCGCGACGTGACGGGGGAACGCCCACACTGCTACTTCGAGTGGGCGGAGGGCAGCCCTCTGGTGCATCTGCTGCGGTACCTACTGCTCGGCAGAGGCGATACGGCACCGGTGGTCCGCGAGATCATCCGCCAGTGTGAACCGGACCTGGCCCGCCGCCCCGCGATCCACGTCAGCTGACCGTCGCCCTGCTGATGCGGTTCCCGCAGCGGACGGCGCGGGGAACCGCCACCGCCCCGGGTGCCCGTCCCGTGCGTAGGTTCCGCGACTCCGCCGGGCTCGCGGAGCCTTGCTTTTTTGTCAGAGGTGGGGTGTAGTCTTCTTCGTAGTTAGAACGGATGTTCGATTGCATCGGATGTTCGTCCTAGCTACCTCGGGAGCGGCGATTCGCGGCGCGGCTTCCGAATAGTGCGGTATCGCGAGCCGCACGCAGGGGTTCCCGGATTTTCGCGGGTCCGGAGCCCCACAGGCAGGATCATCGCTCGCCGCCTTCGACCCCCGGCGGCGAGCGATGGCCAGCCGGGTACGAGAGCCGGCCGGGTGTGGTGTGGGGAAGCTTCACACCCGGCCGGCGCGCCTGGCGCAGCTGCGCTCCTTCCTCCGCAGCGACCCAGGTTTCGTTCGATGGGCGGCGCGCCCATGGGCAGCACGTGCGGAGGAGAGACAGTCATGACGACCGCTTCACGATCGGGCGTACCGCCCCAGGCCTCCCCGACCAGGCGCGCGCAAACCGTTCCCGTCTCCCTGCCGTTCGGCTCCACCGCCTCCGCGGCGCCCACCGCCTCCGCGGCGCCCACCGCCTCCACGTCCGTTCCCTCCGGTTCCGCTGCCCCCAAATCTGCGGCTTCCGGATCTGCGGCTTCCGGGCCGCCCATGTCGAGTGCGCCGGTGTACGGGTCCTCGGCGGACGCGCCCAGCGTGCCGGCGCACATGCTGCCGCACCGCACCCCGGCCCAACTGCTGGCCATTGCCCGCCAGGGGCTCGTGGAGTCCGCTCAGACCCGCCCCGACGGCCTGCGCTACGCCGCCGCCCACCTCGCCGCCCTGCGTGCCGCCGCGGCGGTTCTCGCCGCCCGGGCCCGCCCCGCCGCACCGTCGCCCCGTCGGAGCAACCGGGTCACCAGCGTCTGGTCCCTGCTGCTCCTCGTCGCCCCCGAACTCGGCGAATGGGCCACCTTCTTCGCCCACGGCGCCCACAAGCGGGCCGCCGCCGAAGCGGGCATCCCCCGGGTGGTGAGTGCCCGGGACGCTGATGATCTCCTTCGCGCCGCGGCGGCCTTCGTCGCCGTGGTCGAGACCACTCTCGGCCTGCCTCATCAGCCCACCCTCGACGAGGGTCCCGCATCCGGTGGCCCGCCCGATCTTTCGCACGACGGCCACCTGGCCGCCTGAGAAACGGGCTACCTCCGGTGGTCCACCTGTGGGCGGAGTGCCTGGAGATGGCTGGCCGGAGGGCGGGCGGACAGGCAGTCGGCGTACCGCTGGGTGTCCTTCATCGGGCTCGGCGCGGCCGCCGGGACGGGAGAGGGGTCGGCGGCCCGGTTTGTGGGCGGCGGCGGCGGATGGGGCCGCCGGGGGCGGGGTCTGCGGGCGTGGGGGGGCGGGGCGCCCGGTTGTGGCGACTCCGCGGTCGCCGGCGACAGCCGGGGGAGTGGTCATCGAGCTTTGCGGGTCGGCGCGACTGGCGGCGGGTCGACGACCGAGGTGGTGAGGCGGAGGCCGATCGCGCCCGGTGGGTGATCGAAGAACGAGGTTTGGCGGGGCGAGGGTGAGATGGCGGGCCGGATGATCAACGGGGCTTCCGCCGTGCTGACTTCGATGACCGCCCTGGTCGACGGGGCGGGGACGCCGGTGGGTGGTGCGTCGGCGCTGGCGGAGTCGATCCGGCCGGCGAGCCGGACCGTCGAGGACGGGGTGCATCGGGTACTGCCGGTGTTGCCCGAGCTCAGCGGGTTGTTGCCGGGGCGTGGTCTGCGACGCGGCAGCACCGTCGCGGTCAGCGCCCAGGCGCCCGGCGGGACGTCGCTCATGTTGGCCCTGCTCGCCGCGGCGTCGCGGACCGGGTCGTGGTGTGCGGTGGTCGGCGTACCGGCGTTGGGGGTGCTCGCCGCAGCGGAACTCGGGATCGTGCTCGACCGGCTCGCCCTCGTACCCGATCCCGGGCCGGAATGGCCCACCGTCGTCGCCTCCCTCATCGACGGGGTGGACGTCGTGGTCACCGCGGTTCCCGGGCCGGTCGCAGGGCCGATCGCGGGCCGGCTCGCCGCCCGGGCGCGGCAGCGGGGGAGCGTGCTCATGCCGTACGGACGGTGGGACGGTGCGGACGTCACCCTGAGTGTTCTCAGCGGACGCTGGGAAGGTCTGGGGCAGGGCCGGGGCCGGTTGAAACGTCGGAAGGTCACCATCGGTGCGCGGGGGCGTGGGGCGGCGGCCCGGCCGCGGGAGGTCGTCGTGTGGCTACCCGGTGTTCCGGGTGGCTTCCGGCCCGTAGCCGCGGGGGTTCCCGACACCAGTCCGGTCGTCGCCGCCGGTTCCGGGCGCCCCTTCACCGTGGTAGCCGAACAGTGATCGGCCGGATCAGACTCGGCCGGATCAGGATCGGCCGGATTTGTGCGGCAGGTCTGCGGTGAGCGGGGATGTTGCGCGGACCATGCTGGTGTGGTGTCCGGACTGGCCGGTCGTCGCCGCCGAGATCGTTGACGGGGTGTCCGCCGCCGGGCCGGTCGCGGTTCTACACGCCAACCGGGTACTGGCCTGCTCCGAGGTCGCCCGCGCCGAAGGGGTGCGCCGGGGTCTGCGTAAACGGGACGCTCAGGGTCGGTGTCCGGGATTGACCATTGTGGAGCATGATCCGGGACGGGACGCCCGTGCCTTCGAACCGGTGGTCGCCGCCGTCGAAGAGGTCGCTGTGGGAGTTGAGGTGGTACGCCCCGGCGCGTGTGCGCTGGCCGCGCGCGGACCGGCCCGGTACTTCGCCGGCGAGGAGCGGGCCGCCGAGCGTATCGTCGAGCAGGTCGCCGAGGTGTGCGCGGTGGAGAGCCAGGTCGGCATCGCGGACGGTGTGTTCGCCGCGGGACTAGCCGCTCGCACCGGGCGGGTCGTCGAACCCGGCGAGACCCGCGCGTTCCTGGCCGGTGTGCCGGTGGAGGTGCTCGACCGGCCCGAGCTGACCGATCTGCTGCGCCGGCTGGGCATCCGGACGCTCGGGGATTTCGCGGCGTTGCCGGCGGGGGACGTGCTCACCCGGTTCGGGTTCGACGGGGCGCTCGCCCAGCGGCTCGCCGCAGGGCGGGACCACCGTCCGCTCGCCGTCCGGCGGCCACCTCCGGATCTCGAGGTCACCGGCACCTACGACGAACCCCTGGAACGGGTCGACACGGCCGCTTTCGCCGGCCGTACCCTCGCCGAACTGATGCACGACCGGCTCGCCGCGCACGGTCTCGGCTGTACCCGCCTCGGCATCGAAGCCGTCACCGCCGACGGCCAGGAACTGCACCGCCTCTGGCGCCATGACGGCCTGCTGAGCGCCGCGGCGATCGCCGAACGCGTCCGCTGGCAGCTCGATGGCTGGCTCTCCGGCGCCCACCGTGCCGGACCCGTCGGCCCCCCCACCGCGGGCCTGGTCCGGATCCGCCTCGTCCCCGATGGCGTGATCGTCCACCTCGGATTGCAACCCGGTCTGTGGGGCGACGCCGGCACCGAACGCGACCGCGCCCACCGTGCCCTCAGCCGCATCCAGGGCCTCCTCGGGCCCGAAGCGGTCGTCGTCCCCATCCGCGGAGGCGGCCGGTCCGCCGCCGACCAGGTACGCCTCGTCCCGTGGGGCGACGAACTCACCCCCCGGCGCCCCGGAGCCGCCACCGCCCCGCCAGCCCCTACCCTTCCGGTGCCTGTTTCTGCTCAGGGCGACCGTGGTCTTCCGGCTGTGGGGCTTCTGGGTGAGAAGGCGGCGCGGCCTTCGGCCACGCTGTGCGTCGTCACTGCGGAGACGGTGGAGAAGGCTGAGATGGGAAAGGAGCCGCTGCCGCCCGCATTGGTCCTGATCAACGGTGGACCGGGAGGTCAGGTTCCGGCAGACGCTCCGTTACCGGCGGCAGGCCTACGGCAGGAGGGCGGTCCGCCGGGGGATGGCCGGCTCCGAATCGGTCCGTGTCCTGTGGCGGAGTCACCGAAGACCGAGACGCAGGCAGCGAGGGCAGGCACGCAGGCGAGGGCAGGCACGCAGGCATTGCATGCCGGATCGCGGGCAGGCGCTGGGCCGCTGCCTGGCGCCGGATGGTCCGACACCGGGTCGTTGGTGGAGGCCGGGTCGTCGGTGGAGGCCGGGTCGTCGGTGGAGGCCGGGTCGTCGGTGGAGGCGGGGGCGCGAGAAGGCGCCGGGACGCGGGTCGTGGCCCGGCCGCCGGTGACCGGGTCGCGGGCGGTGGTGGGTGGTGGGGTGGTGGTGCAGAAGAGCAGGGCGACGGTAGTACGCCGTGACTCCGCCGCAGCTGTTCCGCCCTGGCCGGGCCGGTTGCCGCAACCCGCGCCCGCGCTCGTCCCACCGCAGCCGTTGCCGGCGGTGGTACGCGACGGCGGCGGGACGGTGGTGGGAGTGAGTGCGCGGCTGGAGCTGACCGGGGCGCCTGCGGTGCTGGTGGTGGGGCAGGTGGAGGTGGCGATCACCGGGTGGGTGGGGCCGTGGCCGGTGGACGAGCGGTGGTGGGCGCCGGAGCAGGCGCGGCGATGGGCGAGGTTCCAGGCGGAGCTGGCCGATGGGCGGGCCGTCCTGCTGTTCCTGGCGGCGGGCGAATGGGCCGTCGAAGCGATCTACGACTGAAGACCTCGCGAGTTGCGGTAGTCGCCGGAACTGCCGCAACTCCGCAAGATTACTGAGCGGGAGCGGGAAGGAGGCGAGATGGGGTTTCACAATCCGGATATGCCGTGGTCCGCATTGGAGCGGACGCTTTCCGGCAAACGCGTCGCCGACCCGCTGGCCGCGGACGGTGACGGTGGGGATTCGCCGGCGTGGACGCGGAAGCGGGAGCCGTACGAGGCACCCGAGGTCACGCCGCCCGAGGACGTCGTCCCGTACGCGGAGCTGCACTGTCACACGAATTTCAGTTTCCTGGATGGGGCGAGTCACCCGGAGGAGCTGGTCGAGGAGGCGAAGAGGCTGGGGTTGACCGGCCTGGCCGTCACCGATCACGACGGCCTGTACGGGGTGGTGCGCTTCTTCGAAGCGGCTCGCGCCCTGGAGCTGCCGACGATCTTCGGCGCCGAGTTGTCGCTGGGGCTGACGGCGCCGCAGAACGGCGTACCCGATCCGGAGGGCAGTCACCTGTCGGTGCTGGCCCGAGGGGCCCAGGGATACGCGCGGCTTTCCCGCACCATCTCGGAGGCGCACCTCAGGGGCGGTGAGAAGGGCCGCCCGGACTACGGGTCGGTGGAGGATGTGGCGGAGATGCTGAAGGATCACGTCCTCGTGCTGACCGGTTGCCGTAAGGGGCTCGTTCCCAGGGCGTTGGAGAGCGGGAACGGCAGGCCGCTGCTAGCCAGGCTGGCCGAGTTGTTCGGGCGGGACAACCTCGCTGTGGAGCTGACCGATCATGGTCATCCGTACGACGGCGATCGGAACGAGGCGCTCACGGAACTGGCCAAGGGGCAGGGGCTCCCGGTCGTCGCCACGAACAACGTGCACTATGCGGTGCCGCGGCGGCGGCGGATGGCGGCGGCGTTGGCGGCGGTACGTGCCCGGCGCAGCCTGGACGAGATGGACGGCTGGCTGCCCGCCGCCGGTACGGCGCACCTGCGCAGCGGCGCGGAGATGCAGCGGCGGTTCGCGGCGTACCCGGGGGTGGTGGCGAGGGCGGCGGAGTTCGGCCGGGAGTTGGCGTTCGATCTGCAGCTCGTGGCGCCGAACCTGCCGCCGTACCCGGTGCCGGACGGGCACACCGAGATGTCCTACCTCCGCGAGCTCACCATGCGGGGCGCAGCCCGACGATATGGGAACAATCCCGAAGCGCACCGGACGCTCGAACGGGAGCTGGGGATCATCGAGGCGCTGGGCTTTCCCGGCTACTTCCTGGTGGTCTACGACATCGTGACGTTCTGCAGGGACAACGACATCTACTGCCAGGGCCGGGGTTCGGCGGCGAACTCGGCGGTCTGTTACGCGCTGTGGATCACCAATGTGGATGCGGTGGCGCACAACCTGCTGTTCGAACGGTTCCTGGCGCCGGAGCGGGACGGGCCGCCGGACATCGACGTGGACATCGAGTCGGACCGCCGCGAGGAGGTCATCCAGCACGTCTACGCCACGTACGGCCGGGAGCACACCGCCCAGGTCGCGAACGTGATCTCGTACCGGCCGCGGTCGGCGGTGCGGGACATCGCGAAGGCGTTCGGGTTCTCGGCGGGGCAGCAGGACGCATGGAGCAAGCAGATCGACCGGTGGGGCAGCGTCGCCGAGGCGGACGTGGAGGGCATCCCGGCGGAGGTGGTGGAGTTCGCCGACGAGTTGCAGACGTTCCCCCGGCACCTGGGGATCCATTCGGGCGGGATGGTGATCTGTGACCGGCCGGTGATCGAGGTGTGCCCGGTGGAGTGGGGGCGGATGCCGGGCCGCACGGTGCTGCAGTGGGACAAGGACGACTGCGCGTCGGTGTCGCTGGTCAAGTTCGACCTGCTGGGGCTGGGGATGTTGTCGGCGCTGCACTACGCGTACGACATGATCGACGCCCGGCTCGATTTCAGCACGATGGACCTCGCCGATCCGGAGGTCTACGCGATGCTGTGCCGGGCGGATTCGGTCGGGGTGTTCCAGGTGGAGAGCCGCGCCCAGATGGCGACGCTGCCGCGCTTGAAGCCGAACTGCTTCTACGACCTGGTGGTCGAGGTGGCGCTGATCCGTCCGGGTCCGATCCAGGGCGGCTCGGTGCATCCCTACATCAGGCGCAAGAACGGGCTGGAGGAGCCGAAGGTTCCGCATCCTCTGATGAGGAGGGCACTCGACAAGACGCTGGGCGTTCCGCTGTTTCAGGAGCAGTTGATGCAGCTCGCCATGGACGTCGCCAGCTTCAGCGCGAGGGAGGCCGACGAGCTCCGCCGGGCCATGGGTTCGAAACGGTCCACCGAACGGATGGCCAAGATCGCTGGGAAGTTGCGGGACGGCATGGCCGGCAACGGCATCACCGGTGACCTGGCCGAGGACCTCTACCGGAAGCTGTGCGCGTTCGCCAGCTACGGCTTCCCCGAGAGCCACGCGATGAGTTTCGCGTACCTCGTCTACGCCAGCGCGTGGCTCAAGCGGTACCACCCGGCCGCGTTCTGCGCCGCGCTGCTCAACGCGCAGCCGATGGGTTTCTACTCCCCGCAGTCCCTGGTGGACGACGCGCGGCGGCACGGCGTCCAGGTCCGCCGCCCCGACATCAACGCCAGTGACGCGCACGCGACCCTGGAGCCGGGCACGCGTCGGACCGCCGAGCGGGGGGAGCCTCCGGAGCAGTGGGGCAGGGACGGGCCCGTCGTCCGGATGGGGCTCGTGAGTGTCCGTACCCTCGGGTTGGATCTTGCGCGGAAGATCGAGGGCGAGCGGCGGGCGAACGGCCCGTACCGCGACATGGCCGATTGTGCCCGGCGGGCCGGGCTCACGACCGCGCACCTGGAGGCGCTCGCGACCGCCGACGCGTTCGCCTGCTTCGGCCTGTCGCGGCGCGCGGCCCTGTGGGCCGCCGGCGCGGCCGCACAGGACAAACCAGACAGACTCGCGGGTACGGTGACCGGCATCGACGCCCCCATGCTCCCCGGCCTCGCCGACGTGGACCGCCTTGTCGCGGACGTCTGGGCGACCGGCCTCTCCCCGGACAGTCACCCTGCGCGGTTCCTGCGCGACCAGCTCACGGCGGCAGGTGCCGTGCCGATCACCGGGCTGTCCGGTATCAATCATGGGGCCCGGGTCCGGGTCGGCGGTATCGTCACCCACCGGCAGCGCCCCGCGACCGCGGGCGGGGTCACCTTCATCAACCTGGAGGACGAGACCGGCATGCTGAATGTGACCTGCTCACCGGGGCTGTGGCAGCGCTACCGGCGGGTCGCCCGGACCAGTGCGGCGCTGCTGATCCGCGGCCGGCTCGAACGCTCCGAGGGGGTGACGAACCTGGTGGCCGATCGGCTCGACACCCTCACCCCGCCGATCAGCCCCGCCTCCCGCGACTTTCGGTGATCACCGTGGACGGAATGACGTTCGCCCTCGCGAGGGCCGTCGCTGGTCGATCAGAAAAAGGGAGCGGGCGGCGTTCCAGCGGAGGTTTGTCGGAGGCGACCGATAGGCTTCGCATGTGGATCAGACGCCGACGAGGACGTTCCAGCCGCACGTGACCGCCCGCACCGCCGCGGTCTGGGCGGTACTGCGCCGGGAACTCGAACGGCGCGGCGACCGTGAGCTGACCGTGCTGGACGTGGGTGGCGGCACGGGCGGGTTCGCCGTACCCCTGGCTCTGCTCGGCCATCGCGTCACGGTCGTCGACGCCAGCCCCGACGCCCTTGCGGCGCTGACCCGGCGGGCCGCCGACGCGGGCGTTGCCGACCGGGTGACCGCCGTACAGGGCGACGGCGACGCGCTCGCCGAGCTGGTCGAGGCCCGCAGCGTCGACCTGATCCTGTGCCACGCGGTACTCGAGGTCGTCGACGACCCGGCCGGGGTCGTGGCCGCTGTCGCGGCCACGCTGCGACCCGGCGGCGCGGTGAGCGTCCTGGTTGCGAGCCGGGCCGCGGCCGTGCTGGCTCGCGCGGTCAACGGCCACCTCGACCAGGCGGCCGCGCTGCTGGCGGACGCTGACGGCCGCATGCCGGGCCGCGACACGCTGCGTCGGCGTTACGACGCTGACAGCGCCACGGCGCTGCTGGCCGCCGCGGGCCTGACGGTCGAGGAGCTGCACGGGGTACGCGTCCTCGTCGATCTGCTGCCCGCCGCCGTGGTCGAGGCGGACCCGGTGACTCTGCTCGACCTGGAACTCGCCGCCGCATCCCGGCCGCCGTTCCGTGACATCGCCGCCCAGCTGCACCTCTTCGCCCGCCGGTCGTGACCGCCGACCTCGATCTGATCACTCCGCGGTACGGGGTCGCGAGCCTCGCGGACGTCCTGCCCAGCGCCCTCGCCGTCCTCGGCGTCCCCGGCGTTCCGAACGTCCTCGGCCTTGAACTCGACGGCGTACGCAGGATCGTCGTCCTGCTCGTCGACGGCCTCGGTGCCCGCCAGATCCCCTTGCTCGCGTCTGTCGCGCCCACCCTCACCGGCCTCCGCCGAACGGTCCTGACCTCGGGTTTCCCGTCCACCACGCCGGTCAGCCTCGTCACCCTCGGCGCCGGAGCCATGCCGGGTGCCCACGGCATCCTGGGCTTCACCGTCCGTACGCCGGGCGGCGCGCTGCTCAACCACCTCCGCTGGCAGGACGAACCCGACCCCGCCGCCTGGCAGCCCCTGCCCACCCGCTGGCAGCAGGCCGCCGCCGCCGGTGTCGCCGTCACCGTCGTGTCCCGCCCTGAGTACGAGGGCAGCGGGCTGTCACTCGCCGCCAACCGCGGCGGTGTCTTCCGCGGCGCGACCGGCGGCTCCGCCCTGGCCGCCGAGATCCTCGCGGCCGTGCACGGGTCGTCCGCCCCCGCGCTCGTCTCCGGTTACGTCCCGGACCTGGACAAGGCCGGCCACGACTCGGGTGCCGGTTCGTCGCCGTGGTTGGACGCCGCCGCCGACGTGGAGCGTCTGGTCGCGGAGCTCCTCGACGGCCTGCCGCCGGATGCGGCCTTGCTGGTCACGTCCGACCACGGTCACCTGGTCGTGCCGCAGGAGGGTCGCTTCGACGCCTCGGTCCCGGAACTCGCCGCGGGCGTCGCGGCTGTCACCGGCGAGCCCCGCGTCCGCTACGTGCATACCCTTCCCGGCGCGGCGCCCGACGTCCTCGCCGCCTGGACTGCCGTCCTCGGCCCCGCGGCCCGCGTCCTGCCCCGCGAGGCTGCGGTCGCCGAAGGTTGGTTCGGGCCGGTTCCAGAAGCCCACCTCCAGCGCATCGGTGACGTCGTCGCCATCTGCCGCGACCGCCATGTGATCCTCTCCGCTACCGAACCGGCTTTCGTCCGCACCATGGTCGGTTTCCACGGCTCCGCAACGGCCGCGGAAATGGAGATCCCCCTGCTGGTCGGCGTTTCTGTCGGTGGGTCCGGCTAGCCTGCGAGCCATGGGACGAAGTCAGGCGGTACCGCGCGGCCGCGACCCCAGGTTCGGGCCGGACGCCGACGACACCGGATGCTCGATCCTGCACGTCGACATGGACGCGTTCTTCGCCGCCGTCGAGATCCGCCGCCGCCCGGAACTGCGGGGAAGACCCGTCGTGGTCGGGGGCGTCGGCCCGCGCGGCGTCGTCAGCTCCGCCAGCTACGAAGCGCGCCGGTACGGCATCCGCAGTGCCATGCCGTCCATGCGTGCCCGCTCCCTGTGTCGCGACGCCGTGTTCCTGCCGCCCGACCTCACCGAGTACTCGGCGGCGTCCCGAGCCGTCATGCAGATCTTCCGCGACGTCACGCCGCTCGTGGAGCCCCTCTCCCTGGACGAAGCGTTCCTCGACGTCGCCGGCGCACGCCGCCTCCTCGGCGCGCCCGCCGTCATCGCCGCCTCCATCCGCGACCGGATCCAAACCGAGCAGCGGCTGACCTGCTCCGTCGGGGTCGCCCCCACTAAGTTCGTCGCGAAACTCGGCTCCACCCGGGCCAAACCCGACGGGCTCGTCGTCGTCCCCGCCGGCCTCGTCCTCGACTACCTGCACCCGCTGCCCGTCGACGCACTCTGGGGCGTCGGCGAGAAGGCCGCCCAAACTCTGCGCCGGCTCGGCCTGAACACCGTCGGTGACCTCGCCGCCGCCCCCGTCGGCATGCTCCGCGGTTCCCTCGGCGACGCCACAGCCGCTCACCTCCACGGACTCGCCCACGGACGCGATCCCCGCAGCGTCGTCCCAGACCACTCCGAGAAGTCGATCAGTGCCGAAACCACCTTCGACACCGACGTCACCGACCCGCGTGCCGTCCGCCGGGCCCTCCTCGGGTTGTCCGAGCGGGTCGCCGTCCGATTGCGTTCCGGTGGCCTCGTCGGCCGGACGATCGCCATCAAGGTCCGGGTGGCCGACTTCCGTACCGTCAACCGGTCCCGCACCCTTCCCCACAGCATCGATGTGGCCCGGGAGATCTTCTCGACCGCCTGGTCGCTGTGGGACGCTCTGCGGGTAGGTGAACCCGTGCGACTCGTCGGCGTACGCGCCGAAGGCCTGACCGGTACCGCCTCCGCCGTACGGCAACCCACCCTCGCCGAACCGGAGCGCGGCTGGCGCGAGGCGGAGACCGCCACCGACGCCGTGGCCGCCCGTTTCGGCCGCTCCGCCGTGGGCCCGGCCAGCCTTCTGGGATCCGCTAATCTACGCCGGACGGAAAATCACCCGCGCTCGGCCGTCGTCCCGCTTTCCGACCTGCCGAGCCCCTCGTAGACTTGCTGCAAAGCAGCCGATCGGCTGCCTCGCTCTCATCGGTCCGTACGGGCCGACCCAAGCGACCGGGGAGGAGTGCCGTGCCGCTCTCGGAGCACGAGCAGCGGCTGTTCGATCAGATCGAGCGGTCGCTTGCCGAGGATCCAAAATTCGCCTCGGCGGTGCGTGCCAGCGATCCGCGCTTTCACGCCCGCCGCCGGATTCTGCTCGCGGCCGTCGCGATCATCGCTGGTCTGGCGTTGCTCGTCTACGGCGCGGTAAGCAGATTCACCTTGCTCGGCGTGGCGGGTTTTGTCGTCATGCTCGGCGCAGCAGCATTCGCCATGCAGTCCCACCGCAGAGGCCAGAAGCCCGACCTGCGGGTAGTAGGCGGCACGACGAGCCGCCGCGGCCGGCAACGCCGCATGTCGCTCATCGACCGGCTTGAAGACCGCTGGCGCCAACGGCCCGAAGGTCACCGCTGACCTGACCCGACCAGTCCCGTCCCCACCGGCAGCCTCCGCCGGCCGGGGACGATCGCGTACCAGGGATACGCACCACCGCATCACCCGGAACGGGCCTGCTTCGGCGGGCCCGTTCGGCATTTCCACCGGCTCGGTGCCCTGCTGGCGAACCTGAATTTAGCTTGCGTTTATGCGGTTTTCGGGCGCCGTGCCGTGCCGTGCCGTGGGTGCCGCCCTGCCGTGCGTGCCACCGTGCCGTTGCGCCGTGCCGTGCGTGCCACCGTGCCGTTGCGCCGTGCCGTGCGTGCCGCTGCGCCGTGCCGCGCGCATGCCGCCGTGCCGCGCATGCCGCCGTGCCGCGCGTGCCGCCGTGCCGCGCGCGTGCCGCCGTGCTGTGCCGACCACGCTGGGGGTCGGCCGCATCGAGCGGCTGACAGGGACGAGCCGATCGCGCTGCGCTCACCCGACCGCGCCGTCTCCGTGCTCCAGGGTCCGGTTTTAACGACCCGCGGTGTGTCGGCGGGTCGGGGTCAGCGGGAGCGGGTCGGGAGGAGACGGCGGGGGCTGAAGCGCAGGGAGCGTTCGCGGAGGTGGCCCATGGTGCCGACGATTCTGGCGGATGCGTCACCGATGGCGAGGCGCCAGCGGAGGGTGACCGATGGGGGTAGGAGGGTCGCGCGCAGGCGCGTCCCGCGGGCTGAGCCGGCGGACACGGCGCGACGTACGCGGGTGAGGGCTGCGGTGAGTTCGGCGCCCTGCAGGGGCTGGCGGGCGTAGCGGGCGCGTTCCTCGGCTCGGCCGAGGAGGGTCGCGGCGTCGGCGGCGTCGCCGTTGAGGGTGGCCTCGTGAATGAGGCGCTGGGCGGTGACGCGCGGGGTTTCGGTGGGGTCGACTGTGACATCGAAGTCGATCATGGTGTCGACGAGTTCGTCCCACGCGGCGTGGGCGTCGCGACGGGCACGGACCGGGTCGGTGGTGGTGACCGTGATCCGTGGGGCGTTCGGGTCGGCGGGATCCGGTGGCGTGCCGGCGGCCACGGACGGGGTGCCCTCGGTGGCGGCGTGCCGTCGGCGGCGGACCATCAGGCGGAGGACGGCGGGGAGGCCAAGCAGGACGATGAGCAGGGCGCCGCCGCCGACGGCCCCCACGGGTTGCCAGGAGATGGCGCCGCCGGTGGTGCTCCCGCCCGCAGCCGGGGTGTTGGTGCCGGCGCCGCGGTCGCGGTTGTCGGGGCCGCTGGAGTCGGCTGCTGCGGCGCCGGCGCTGCTGGGCGCGCTCGGGCCCGCGGCGGAGGCGGACGGGGTGACGGCGTCGACGTCCGGTGCCCAGCCGGTGGAGCCGCGGGCGGAGCCGGTGAGCTCGGCCGCCGGGGTGGCGTCGAACGGGACCCAGCCGAACCGATCGAAGTAGACCTCAGTCCAGGCGTGCAGGTTGAGGTTGGTCAGCTTGTACGTGTTCGTCGCCGTCGGGGTGCCCCGGGTGAATCCGAACGCGACCCTGGCCGGGATGCCGGCCTCCCGTACCATCCACGCCATCGCGGCGGCGTACTGCTGACAGAAGCCCACGCGGTTGTCGAGAAACGACACGATCTGCGACGCGTCGGTCGGCGGCGCGGTGGCAAGGCGGTACGTGAAGTTGTTCTTCTTGGAAAAGAACCGGTAGATCGCGTTGACCTTGTCGTACGGGGTGGCGGCGTTGCGGACCAGACCGTCGACGAGGGTGGCGACCCTGGGCTCGTCGGGGACGCTGGTGAAGTCGCGGACGACGGCGTCGTTGCTGGTCAGCTCACGCGCGGAACGCAGCGCCTGGTCCGTGTAGGTCGTCCGGACGTAGTTGAAGCTGAACTCGCGGTCGCGGGCGGTCTCCCGGGTGGAGAAGAGCACCTGGGTCTGGTCGTCGTACTGCCAGGCGTTGCCCAAGCCCTGGGTCTGGGTGATGGTCGTGTAGGTCGGCGCGAGGCTCATGCCGTACCGCTTCGTCATCTTCACGGTGGCGCGGTATTCCTGCTGGGTGACGCCGGTGCCGTCCGGCGTCGACGGCCGGTCCAGCCGGTCGAGCCTGTCGCCCTGCGGCGGTCGGTCGTCGAAGCCATTCTGGCTGACCTGGTCGGCGACGCCGAACCGCAGGTAGAAGGGCTGCTCCTCGGTCGTGGTGACCGTGGCCATCTCGAACACTTCGTTCTGGTTGAGGGTGCCGTTGAGGTTGGCGAACAGGTCGACGACCCCGCTGCCGCCGGTGCCCTTGCCGAACCCGTTGCCGGTGCCGGCCTGGGTGAGCTGGCTGAGCAGGCCATTGGTCAACCCCGGTACCGCGAGTGGCAGCACCACCGCGGCGGCGACGCCGACGACGGCGAGCCGGCGGCCGGCGGCGGCGAGCGGGGAGGGTTCCCACACGTCGACGCCACGGCCGTCGCCGGTGAACCGGCGGCCGAAGCGGCGGACCCGGTCGACGTTGTCCGCGACAAGCAGCCACACGAAGCCGACAGCGCCGATCATGAACGGGATGACCGGCACGCTGTCCGGATAGACGGCGACGGGCACCGAGTAGATGGCGAGCATGGGCAGCCCGGCCAGGGCGGGCCGGCGTACGTGGACGGTCAGCAGGTCCACCAGGATCGCCACGGCCGCGATGCCCAGCACGGCGAGGAACAGCAGCCCCTCGGTGTCCTGCACGGGGACGCCGTTCTCGCGGGCGTCGACGGCGGCCCGGGCCATCAGGGCACCGAACGTGCCCAACGTGTCGGTGGACGGCAGGACGGCGAAGAACTCCTCGCCGCTGGGAAAGATCCAGGTCAGCGCGAGCAGGAGCGTCGCGACCATGGCAAGCAGTTGCCCCCAGGCGGGGACCCGCAGCGTACGGGTGAGCGCCCCCGCCCCCGAGATCAGCCCGACGGCGACGCCGCACTCGAGCAGCCAGGTCCACTGGGCGAAGATCGCCGACAGGGGGGCGGCTGCGAGCAGTGTCGCTGCCGCGGCGACGAGTCCCAGTCGTCGTTGCCCGGTCACGTACGCCTCCTCGGGGAGTTCACGTCGGTCAGCTGCCGGCGACGGGCCCGACGGCGGTCTCCGCCATCGCGGCGCGCTGCGCGAAGCCCTGCGAGCCGCGGGCCGTCTGCGGCCAGAGCGCGGGCAGGGTGTCGCCGTGGGACACGCCGATGACCCGCCAACCCGACCGCAGCAGGCGCAGGGCGGCGGCGCCGTGTTCGCGGTCCCCCTCCTCCCGGGCCTGGGGCGGCAGGGTCAGCCAGGTGGAGCTGTCGATGAGCAGCCCCACGCAGGTGGTCCCGCTGCCGCGCAGGCTCGCGAGCAGCTCCGCCTCGACGACCGTGAGGGCGCCGAAGACGCCGACGACGAGCCCGCCGCCGGAGCGTCGGCGGACGTTGTCCACCAGCGTCGTCAGGTTGTCGTGCTGGTCGAGGCGGACGTCGGCGAGGGTGTCGAGCAGGACCCCGTCGCCTCCGGCCTCGGTGGCGTCCACGTCCACGCCGGAGCCGGTGACCAGGCGCAGCTTGAAGCCGGCCTGGCGCAGGTGGACGGCGACGCTGGCGGCGGCGGAGACGGCCCACTCGAAGCTGGCGCCGGGACCGTCGCCGCGGTGGGCGTACCCGCGGGTGTCGAGCACGACGGTGGCGCGGCTGTCCCATGGTTGTTCCTCGCGACGCACCATCAGTTCGCCGGTGCGGGCGGTGGAGCGCCAGTGCACGCGGCGCAGGTCGTCGCCGCGACGGTACTCGCGGGTCGCCGCGTCATCCTCGCCGTGCACCGACACGGACCGGGAACGGCTCTCGCCGCTGCCCGCGTACTCACCGGCGAGCCGGACCGTCGGCAGCGGGTGGACCTGCGGGATGACGGTGAGCTGGTCGATGCTGGGAAACGAGCGGTTGAGCTCGCACAGCCCGAACGGGTCGGTGAGGCGTACCGCTAGGGGGCCGACGGTGTAACGGCCGCGAACGTCCGCGCGGACCGTGTACGCCACCGAGCTCGCCTGGTGGGCACCGAGGCGCTCGAGGACGACCCGGGGGCGGCTGCCCAGGGCGTACGGCAGCCGGTCTTCCAGTAGCAGCGTGCCCGTGGGCAGCCGAGACATGTTCTGCAGGCGTAGCAGCATCCGGGCGCTGGAGCCGACCGGAGCCCGCTGCGGGTCCAGAGTGCGGTGGCAGGCGAGCTTGTACCGGCTGCGTCCGACGTACGCGGCGGCGAGCAGCGGCAGGACCGCCAGCAGTACGGCCACGCGTAGCAGGTCCTTCTCGCCCAGGATCAGCGCGGACACCCCAGCCGCGGTAGCCGCCGCGAGGAACGACCGGCCCCGCGTGGTCATGCCTCGGAGTGCCTCACGCATCTGTCAGCGTCCCCGCGACTCGAAGGTGCCGGCGCTCGGCCGGGTGTCGTACGGGGTCGCCCGGCTGCGGTCGTGCGGCAGCGGCAGGCGGTGCACGATGTCGGCGACGATCGCGTCGGTCGTGCGGCGGGTGAGCTGCGCGTCGGCGGTCGGGATGAGCCGGTGCGCGAGGACCGGGACGGCGAGGGTTTGCAGGTCGTCGGGGAGTACGTAGTCCCGCCCGTCGAGGCAGGCGACCGCGCGGGCGGTGCGCAGCAGCTGCAGCGTGGACCGGGGCGACGCGCCGAGGCGGACGTCCGGAGCCTCGCGGGTCGCGGTGACCAGGGCGATCGCGTATTGCTTGACCGGGTCGGCGACGTGTACGTCACGCACCGTGGCGATGAGCCGGCGAACCATGGCGGCGTCGGCGACGGCCCGCAGCGTGGTCATCGGGTCGACGGCGCCGTGCCCGTCGAGCATCGCCAGCTCGGCGCGCGGGTCCGGGTAGCCCATGGCGATACGGGCGGTGAACCGGTCGCGCTGGGCCTCCGGCAGCGGGTACGTGCCCTCCATCTCGATCGGGTTCTGCGTCGCGATCACCATGAACGGCGTCTGGAGCTCGTACGTCGTGCCGTCGACGGTGACCTGCCGCTCCTCCATGCACTCCAGCAGGGCGGACTGCGTCTTCGGTGAAGCGCGGTTGATCTCGTCGCCGACCACCAGATTGGCGAAGACCGCGCCCGGCTTGAACTCGAAGTCGCGCGTCTCCTGGTTGTAGACGCTGACCCCGGTGACGTCGCTGGGCAGCAGGTCAGGGGTGAACTGGATGCGGCGAACCGAGCAGTCGATCGAGCGGGCCAGGCCCTTCGCGAGGGTGGTCTTGCCGACACCCGGCACGTCCTCGATCAGGAGATGCCCCTCGGCCAGCATGACGGCGAGTGCCAGCCGGACCGTCGCGGACTTGCCCTCGATGACCTGTTCGATGTTGGCCATGATGGCGTCGCTGGCGGCGCGGAACTGATCGGCGGGCAGCGGCCCGCCGAGCTCGTCCCAGGTTGGCTGTGTCACGGGCCTCCTCCTCGTGGTGCTCCCAGCGTCCATCTATAAAGACGGAAGGAGGGCCGGAAGGTTCAATCGCGCCGGCCCCGAAATGTGACGCGCTCCGGTCACGAGCCCGCCCTCACAGGCTAGCCCCGCGCCGCTCGCGCGCCGAGCCGATCGCCGACCGGTTGTGGATAACCGCGCAACGCGCACGAGCGCCGATACCGGTCGCCGGGCCGCGGACGGTGACGGTACACTCCCCGCATGGCCTGGGCGTTCCAGCTCCTTACCGGGCCGTGCTGAGACCTCATCGGTAGTCCGGCACGGCGATCCCCTCCTGCGCGAGGGGCTTTTTTATGCCCGCGAGAGACACGTCCCAGGCCGATTCGAATCGAAACGAGAGAAGACATGAGCGACGCTGTCGAGAATCCCACCGACGTCCCGCCCTTTCGCTACACCGCCGGGCTGGCCGGCGAGATCGAGGCGCGCTGGCAGGACTTCTGGGACGCGCACGGCACGTTCCACGCGCCCAATCCCGTCGGTGAGCTGGCCGACCCCACCCATCCGCGGGCAGGCGCGCCGAAGCTGCACGTCCAGGACATGTTCCCCTACCCGTCGGGCGCCGGGCTGCACGTCGGGCACCCGCTGGGCTACATCGGCACCGACAGCTACACCCGCTTCCAGCGCATGGCCGGTTACAACGTGCTTCACCCGATGGGCTTCGACGCGTTCGGCCTGCCCGCCGAGCAGTACGCCGTCCAGACCGGCACGCACCCACGGGTCACCACCGAGGCGAACGTCGAGCGGTACCGCCAGCAGCTGCGCCGGCTGGGGCTGGCGTACGACGAGCGGCGCAGCTTCGCCACGACCGACCCCGAGTACTACCGCTGGACTCAGTGGATCTTCCTGCAGATCTTCAACAGCTGGTACGACACCGAGCTGCGTAAGGCCCGTCCGATCGACGAGCTGGTCGCGGAGTTCGAGGCGGGTACGCGCGGCGACGGCAGCTGGGCCGCGATGAGCCCGCTTCAGCGGCGGAAGCTGATCGACGACCACCGGCTGGCGTACGTCAGCGAGGCCCCCGTCAACTGGTGTCCTGGGCTGGGCACGGTCCTCGCGAACGAGGAGGTCACGCCGGACGGGCGCAGCGAGCGCGGCAACTACCCCGTCTTCAAGCGCAGCCTGAAGCAGTGGATGATGCGGATCACCGCGTACGGTGACCGGCTGATCGACGACCTGGACGCGCTGGACTGGCCCGAGCCGGTCAAGCTGATGCAACGTAACTGGATCGGCCGTTCCACGGGCGCGCACGTCGACTTCCCGGCCGGCGGCGGCGTGATCACCGTCTTCACCACCCGCCCCGACACCCTGTTCGGCGCGACCTACATGGTGCTGGCGCCGGAGCACGAGCTGGTCGACGGGCTGATCCCGGCGGCGTGGCCGGAGGGGACGAAGCCGTCCTGGACCGGCGGCCACGACACCCCCGCGGCGGCCGTGGCGGCGTACCGGGCGCAGGCCGCCGCGAAGACCGAGGAGGAGCGGACCGCCGACGCCAAGGTCAAGACCGGCGTCTTCACGGGCGCGTACGCGACGAACCCGGTCAACGGCGAGCACATCCCGATCTTCGTCGCCGACTACGTGCTGGCCGGCTACGGCACGGGCGCGATCATGGCGGTCCCCGGGCACGACGAGCGGGACTTCGCGTTCGCGACGGCTTTCGACCTGCCGATCATCCGTACCGTCGAGATCCCGCAGCGGCACGAGGGCGCGTACACCGGGGACGGGGCGGTGATCAATTCGGCGTACCTGAACGGTCTGGGTGTGGCCGACGCGAAGGCCGCGATGATCGCTCGCCTGGAGGCGGACGGACACGGTAGGGGCGCCACGACCTGGCGGCTCCGGGACTGGCTGTTCAGCCGGCAGCGGTACTGGGGCGAGCCGTTCCCGATCGTGTACGACGAGACCGGTCTGCCGGTCGCCCTGCCCGACTCGATGCTGCCCGTCGAGCTGCCGGAGGTGGATGACTTCTCACCGCGCACGTTCGACGCGGACGACGAGCACAGCGAGCCGGAGACGCCGCTGTCGCGCGCCAAGGAGTGGGTCGAGGTCGAGCTGGACCTGGGTGACGGCCCGAAGCGCTACACCCGCGAGACGAACACGATGCCGCAGTGGGCGGGTTCGTGCTGGTACGAGCTGCGTTACCTGGACCCGCACAACGACAAGGCGCTGGTCGACCCGGCGAACGAGGCCTACTGGATGGGCCCGCGGGGCGAGGGCGACCCGGGCGGCGTCGACCTGTACGTCGGCGGCGTCGAGCACGCCGTCCTGCACCTGCTGTACGCCCGGTTCTGGCACAAGGTGCTGCACGACCTGGGGCACGTCTCGTCGTGCGAGCCGTTCCGCAAGCTGTTCAACCAGGGTTACATCCAGGCGTACGCCTTCCGCGACGCCCGCGGCGTGATCGTCGACGCGGAAAAGGTCGTGGAACGCGACGGGAAGTGGTACTTCGGCGGCGAGGAGGTCGCCCGCGAGTACGGCAAGATGGGCAAGTCGCTGAAGAACGTCGTCACCCCTGACGACATGTGCGACCAGTACGGTGCGGACACCTTCCGGGTGTACGAGATGGCGATGGGCCCGCTGGACGTCTCCCGCCCCTGGGAGACCCGGGCGGTCGTGGGCTCGCAGCGCTTCCTGCAACGGGTCTGGCGGCTGGTCGTCGATGAGGAGACGGGCGCGGTCCGGGTCTCGGACGACCCGGCCGACGACAAGACCCGCCGGCTGGTCGCGAAGGTCGTCGACGGCGTCCGCGGGGACATGACCGAGCTGCGGTTCAACACGGCCGTGGCGAAGCTGATCGAGCTGACGAACGCGCTGACGGCCATGCCCGCCGCGCCCCGCGAGGCGGTGGAGCCGCTGGTGCTGATGATGTCGCCGGTCGCCCCGCACATCGCCGAGGAGCTGTGGAACAAGCTGGGCCACACCGACTCGCTGGCGTACGCGGACTTCCCGGCGGCCGATCCGGCGCTGCTGGTGGCGGAGTCGGTCACGTACCCGGTGCAGGTCAACGGCAAGGTTCGCGGCCGCGTCGAGGTGGCCGCGGACGCGCCGGAGGCGGACGTGCAGGCCGCGGCGCTGGCCGAGGTCGCGGAAACCCTGGCCGGCCGACAGCCGCGCAAGGTCATCGTGGTGAGGGGCCGGATGGTCAGCGTCGTCGTCTGAGGGGCGTTGGGGGCGGGCCCGCCGGGTGCGGGTCCACCCCGGTGCCGCGGCGGCCCCACGCGGACCGGGCATGGGCGGTGAAGCTCAGGCGGGCGTGCGCGGGCGGTGAAAGCTCAAGCTGCCGGGCGCGGCCTGGCTCAGGTGGTCGGGTCGAGAGCGGCCGGGTTGAGAGCTGCCGGGCTCAGGTGGCCGGGTTGAGAGCGGCCGGCATGCCCGCGCGGCGGGCCGTGCGGCGCCAGCGCCAGACGATCACGCCGGTGATGGCGAAGCCGAGGACGGCTGGGGCCAGGGAGAGCGGGCTCATCCGGCCCGGCGCGATCACGGCCGCGCCGACGATGGCGTACGAGATCGAGGACGGGATAGCCGCGATCGTCGTGCCCAGCAGGTAGCGCCGGCGGCAGACCGAGCTGGTGCCGTAGGCGTAGCCGACGAGGCCGAACGGGGCCAGCGGCAGGAAACGGACCAGCAGGACCGCGCCGAGGCCGCGGCGGTTGAGCCAGCCGTCGAGGCGGGAGAGCCTGCTACCGGCGCGCGCCGACAGGGCGTCCCGGCCTGCCCAGCGCCCGGCGACATAGGTGATGACCGCGCAGATGACGGCCGAGGCGAGCGACGCGCAGGCGCCGACGGTGGCGCCCAGTAGCGCGCCACAGGCGATCGTGACGGCGGTCCGCGGGACCAGAATCGCCAGGAGTAGGCCGCTGACCAGCGCGACGACGGCACCGGCGGCCGGGCCGAGCGAGCCGACCAGCTGCGGGACGGCGCGCATCGGGAACAGCGCCGAGGCGGCGCCGACGGCCGCGACGGCGACGAGCACCAGCAGGACGCGGCCGAGTCCGCCGCGCAGGGCCACGACCCACCAGGCCCGCGACCAGCGCGCGGCGGTCAGGGCCGTGACGGTCGTGGTCGGCTCAGCCTCAGGAAGGTGTACGGCGTCCCGCAACCCGGTGTCCGGGAAGCCGGTGCCGCGCGGGTGGAGCAGGCGTGCCGGGTGATCCCGCCGGAAGGCGGTACGCCGCGAGTCGCCGATCCGCCGGGCGCGTCGGGTCTGCTGCGGGAGGGCCGTCAGCCGCATACGGCCGGTCTGCGGGCAGCGTACGGCGACCGCGCCGCCGAACGACGGCATCGCGAGATTCGTCATGCGGGCCTCACCGCCGCGATGCGCTCACCACGGAGGCGCTCGTACCAGGTGTCATCGAGTGGTGGCAGCGCCTCGTGGCCGGTGGCCCAGCGCAGCAGCAGGTCGGCGATGGCGGGGTTGCGGGCGAGGGCGGGCCCATGCGAGTACGTGCCCAGGATTTTGCCGCGCCACGCGCCCTCCGTCTTCCCGTCGTTGCCGACGCCGACCGTGACGCGGGCCAGCGGCGACACGTCCGGCCCGAGGTGCGTACGGCCACCGTGGTTCTCGAAGCCGGTGAGCGGGGGCACGCCCAGCCGCGGGTCGATGTCCCCGCCCAGCTCGCCGACGGCGCGGGTCGGGCCGCGGTCGGACGAGAAGTTGAGCAGGTTGAGCCCGGCGCACTGGGTGCCCTTGGCGAAGAAGGAGCTGCCGAGCAGCTGGTAGCCCGCGCAGACGGCGAGTACGGCGGCGCCCTGGTTGACCGCCCGGTGCAGGCCGCCGTCGGCGATCAGCCGCTGGGCGGCGAGCGCCTGCGGGCCGTCCTCGCCGCCGCCGAGCAGGTAGATGTCCGCGGTGGTGGGCAGCGGGCGGTCGGAACGGACCTCGACGGCCTCGACCGGCAACCCACGCAGGGCGGCGCGGCGGGCCAGGATCAGCAGGTTCCCGCGGTCGCCGTACGTGGAGAGCAGGTCGGGGTAGATCCAGACGACCCGCAGGGTGCTGTCAGTTGACACGGTCCAACTCCGCTCGGATGTCCTGGAACGCCGTGTAGTTGGCGATGACCTCGAGGCGCCCCGGCGGCACCGAACGGACCGCGTCGTCGAACGTGAACACGTGCTGGAAGGGCACGTCGTTGACTTCGAGCCGTACGGCGAGGTCGTACGCACGGTCTCCGGTGATGAGGACAGTGCGCCCGCGCAGGGGGGCGAAGTCCACGTCGAACAGCCAGGACGTGTCCAGCCCGTCGGGATCGCGGGCGTTGATGGAGAGCAGCGTCGGAGCCTGCTCAGCCATGTCGAACGCCTCCAACCAGCTGGCGGGGTTCTTCGCCAGCAGGAGCCGGATGTTGCGTCCGTCGCGGTCCACCTGTGCGTACCGGCCGGCCACGGAGGCCACGGAGCTGAGCCGTGGCACCGCTTCGATCGGTCGCACACCGAACTGGGCGGCCACCGCGAGCGCGGTGGCCGAGTTGCCGATATTGACGGTGCCGGGTAGTTGCAATTTGACCAGGTGCCAGGCGCCGGTCGGATCGAGGACACCCTCGTCCTCGACCGTCCACTGCGGCTGCGGGCGACGCAGCGGGCAACCGGTGCACCACCACTGGGGGGTGCGCGGCTGGGCGGCGGCGTAGGACGCGGCGCGTTCGATGGGGGAGCCGCACTCGGGGCACACCCAGGAGTCGTCGTGCCAGCGTTGCCCGGCGCTGAACCAGGTGACCTGGGGTGAACCGCTCGCGGCCCAGACGACCATCGGGTCGTCGGCGTTGGCGACGACGTGGATCTGCGGGTGGGTGGTGAGCGCGGTGCGCCAGAGCTGCGCCATCATCGCCACCTCCTTCGCCCGGTCGAGCTGATCGCGGGAGAGGTTGAGCAGGGCGACGACCCGGGGCTCGGTGGCCTCGATGACCTGCGCCAGGTAGTGCTCGTCCACCTCGAGGACCGCGTACGGTGTGGCACCGGCCTTGGCGAGGGCTGAGGTGTGTCCGGTGGGCATGTTGGCGCCGAACGAGTTCGTGGCGACCGGGCCGAGCACGCCCAGGGCGGCGGCGGTGAGCCGGGTCGTGGTGGTCTTGCCGTTGGTGCCGGAGATGAGCGCGATGGCGCGGCCGGTGGAGAGGTGGGCGAGGAGCTCCGGATCGATCTTCAGGCCGATCCAGCCGCCGATCACCGAGCCGTCACCGCGCCCGGCCGCGCGGGACAGGGCGGCGGCGGTCCGCGAGACGGAACTCGCGACTTTGGCGCGCAGGGGCATTCTCTGGTCCGTCACGGACGCGAGGGTACCGGAATCGAGCATCCACGCGCGGGTGCCGGTGTACTGCCCACAGGCGCGTACGCCGCCTGGGGGCCACCGTCCCGCCTCGGGTGTCCGGACCGTCATGCACCGTCGATCGGCGCGGACGCCCCGGACCTGAGTGGCTGGGCCGTCCGGCTTTCACCGATCCGGTACGTGTGGTCGGCACTGCACCCCGATCGGTGATCCGCGTGAGCCGATCGGAGGATTCGGTACGGGAGTGATCGACGGAAACGGGACTTTTTATGTGGGGTGATTCACCCGTAACCCTCTACGAACAGTAGCCGAATAAATGCACTGAGTTTCGAAATTTCGGGTGGGTGCGGGTCGAACCGGACATGGGTTCGGGCGCCAACTACTCTGCGTTGCCGCGATCTCTCCGACGCGCCACCGCGATACCGGCTAGGAAGGGATGGCCGGCGGGCAACCGCTCACCGGTCGTGACGTCCGCAGGCCTCGCCTAACCCTGTCCGGCCCGGACGCACGAACGCCGTACGAGTCAGAAAAGGCAAATCCGGACAGGGCCGGGGGACCCAGAAACGGTCCGCTCCCCGTCGTCACCGTGCCGGTGCCGGCGAGGGCCTTGGGGTGAAGCCGCGAACCAGCGGCCGGGCAGACTCTCCCGCCCGAACCCGACAGCTAACCCCGCAGGCGTGCCGGAGGGATTCTCCACCGTGCGCGAACTTCGTTCGGGCGGGCATCGACGGCTGTCCGTCGGTACCCAGAATGCAACCTTCGTCCTTGGCTTGGGCCTCGTCGCCGGCGCGCTCGCCGGTGCACCTGCGCAGGCCGCCTCTGCCGCCTCCGCCGCCTCCGCGGCCGTCCGCCCGGTGGCACAGACCGCCGCGCGGCCGGCGGCGCTCGGCGCCGGGATGTCGCGCGCCACCTCGCTGGTGTCGTTCGCCTCGCTGCAGGCGTCCCTCCAGGCCCGGTCCGCCACCAGCGCCGCTCGTGCGCGGGCCGTCCTCTCCGAGGCGCAGAAGCACACGGGCAAGTCGTACCGGTTCGGTGCGTCCGGGCCCGGCAGCTTCGACTGCTCCGGATTCACGATGTACGTGTACAGGAAGGCGCTCAGCGCGAGCCTGCCGCACAAGGCGAACTCCCAGCAGAGAACGGGCACGGCCGTGAACAAGGCCGACGCCCAGCCCGGTGACCTCATCGTCATCCGCCGCGGCTCGTACGGCTACCACGTCGGCGTCTACGCCGGCGGTGGCTACATGTACGACTCGCCCAGGCCGGGCAGGAAGGTCGGCAAACACAAGATCTGGACGAGGAACTACGTCGTTCGTCGCCTTGTCTGACGTATCCCGCACCCATTGAGGGCGCGGTCACCGGTTCGGTGGCCGCGTCCTCGCGCGCGTGCGCGCGCGTATGTGTGATGTGCTCGCCCGCGAACCGGCTCCGCGCCCTCGGTCGGCCGCCTTCTCCACTTCCCTCCACGCCCGCCGGGCGGGGCGTGACCGCTGTCCGAATCGTCCCCGGATCGGCTAGGTGAATGCCGCGTGCAGCGCACGTGTGGGAATGAGGACGCGGCGGCGCCGCTTCGGCCCTCCACCTCCCACCACACGGCTCTGACGTGCACTTTCGCGCCCAACTCCGCCCCGTCGGGCAACCGAATCGTGTTGCGGGTGGAGGGATGTGGAGTAGAGTGGGGCCCGTTGGCGAGATCGGTTACGACGCGCCAGGCCGGCAAGATCAGATAGGGCCCAGAGGGATCGGGCGGCACGCGAGAGGCCGCCGAGGGCGAGGGGGAGGCCGATGTTCCTCGGCACCCATACCCCACGCCTCGATGACAAGGGCCGGCTGATCCTTCCGGCGAAGTTCCGAGACGAGCTGGCAGGGGGTGTCGTGATCACCAAGGGGCAGGAGCGCTGTCTGTACGTGTTCCCGATGCCGGAGTTCCAGCGGATCGCGGGGCAGCTGCGCGAGCAGCCGGTGACCCACAAGGCCGCGCGCGCGTACGGCCGGGTCTTCTTCGCGAGCGCGCACGACGAGGTCCCCGACAAGCAGGGCCGGGTCACCATCCCGGGGCACCTGCGGCAGTACGCCGGACTCCAACGCGAGCTGGTCGTGATCGGTGCGAGCTCGCGGGTCGAGATCTGGGACCGCCGGTCCTGGGAGGACTACCTCTCCGCGAGTGAGGACGACTTCGCCGACATCGAGGAGGGGGTGTTGCCCGGCGGGCTGTAGGCCTTGGCACGGTGCGGGCTGCCGCGAGGCCCGGACGTCGCTGCCGCCGTACTGCGAGATCTCCAGCCGCTCGGCGCTCCTGGCGCCTCTTCCCCGGTGCCAGGCGTGTGGGTCGTCGGTCTTGTCCGACGCCGGAGGGTTTGCGGAGCGGATGGGGATCTGGCGGTACGGAAGGCGACCGGGTCGCACGCACCGGGCTGGCGCACGGCGCAGTCTTGACAACAGCAGGGGGCAGGCGATGGGGGTCATGATGGGGGAGCGACGAGGCACGCATGTGCCCGTGCTGCTCGAGCGATGCCTTGAGCTGCTAGCCCCGGCCCTCGATCGGGCTGCGCCGGTGCATCTGGACGCCACGCTGGGTCTCGGCGGCCACGCCGAGGCCGTACTGGAGGCGTTCCCGTCGGTCATCCTCATCGGACTCGACCGTGACACCGAGGCACTCGAGTGCTCCCGGCGCCGGCTGGCCGCGTACGCGGACCGGGTCCACCTGCTGCACGCCGTCTACGACGAGCTGCCCGACGTGCTCGACCGGCTGGGTATCGCGCACATCCACAGCGGACTGTTCGACCTGGGTGTGTCGTCGTTGCAGCTGGACGAGCCGGACCGAGGCTTCTCGTACGCGCGGGACGCCCCGCTGGACATGCGGATGGACCAGAGCCGAGGCGAGACCGCCGAGGACGTCGTGAACGATCGGGAGCCGGGTGAACTCGTCCGGATCCTGCGCGTCTACGGCGAGGAGAAATTCGCTCCCCGGGTCGTCTCGGCGATCGTCAAGGAGCGGGCGAAGGCACGGATCACCTCGTCGTCGAAGCTTGCGGACCTGGTCAGGGACGCGATCCCGGCCGCCGCACGGCGTACCGGGGGAAATCCTGCTAAAAGGACGTTTCAGGCGCTGCGGATCGAGGTAAACGGTGAACTCGCAGCGCTGGAATCGGCCATTCCCTCCGCATTGGACGCGCTGGCCCCAGGCGGCCGGCTGGCGGTGATGTCCTACCAGTCCCTGGAGGACCGCATCGTCAAGCACGCGATGGCTGCGCGCACCCGCAGTACCGGGCCGGTCGACCTGCCGGTCGAACTGCCCGGAACGGAACCGACGCTGCGGATGCTCACCCGCGGCGCGGAACTGCCGAGTGAGCAGGAGGTAGCGACCAACCCGCGCGCCGCATCGGTGCGGCTGAGGGCGGTCGAACGCACGGCAGGCGACAGGAACATCGGTGCCGACCGCGAACGGCCCCGCATGACCGCGCCGCACGGGGGACGTGGGCGGCGACGCCCAGGGGGAAACAGCGAGGGGGAGGACCGATGAGCAACGAGAAGCGTGAGCGCCGCATCGCCGCGGCGCCTCGCGACAGGGTGGAGCGTGCCCCGCGGCCGGGGGGCCGGGCCGCGGGGCAGCACCCCACCGCCGAGGACAGCACCGGCCTGCGTAACGAGCGTCCGGCTCGTACCGATCGGGGGGTCGGTCGGAGCCGCGGCACCGCGAACCTCGCGGGCCCGTCGGTGGCCGGCGCTCGGGGGGCGCGCCGGCACCCGGTGACGGACGCCCCGGTCGCCGGTACGGCCGCCCTGCGGCTCGACAGCGACGTCCGAATCGTCGCCGACCCGGCCGCCGCATCGGCACCCCGGCTACGGGTCGCGCCGCCGGCGCCGATCATCGTGCCGCGGGCGCCGTTCGTGGCGCTCATCGTCCTCGTCGTGATCGCCGGCGTGTTCGGCATCCTGATGATCAACACGAAGACGAACGAGAACGCGTTCGAGCTGGCCCGGTTGCAGGAGCAGAAGCAGACGCTGGACAACCAGCAGCAGGACCTCGAGCGGCAGATCACCGGGCACAAGGACGCCGGTAGCCTGCTCGCCGCCGCACGCCGGCTCGGCCTCGTCGACAACGGCACACCGACCTACATCCGGCTGCCCGACGGCAAGGAGTTCGGCATTCCGAAGCCGAACGACGGCACGCCCGCGATCACCAGCCAGCAGGTACCCGGACGGTAGCCCGGATGCCATCGCGAGCCGATGAACCACCGCGCCGGGGCCAGGAGCCCCGGCGCGGTGCGTCGCGTGGTCCCCGGCCGGACCCGCAGGAGCCCGACGGTGCGGAGCCGCCTGAGCGTGGCTTCGGCGGGATCTCCGACGCCCGGG
Source organism: uncultured Micromonosporaceae bacterium (assembly GCA_966211315.1). Classification (GTDB taxonomy): domain Bacteria; phylum Actinomycetota; class Actinomycetes; order Mycobacteriales; family Micromonosporaceae; genus CBIHNN01. Next base: position 51,922 of record CBIHNN010000002.1, read on the forward strand.
CGTACACCCCGCGCGGGCGTACGGTGCGGGAGAGCGCCGAGCGGGGGGGGCCGCCCCGTGGGGGCGATCCGTTCCGGCCCGCCCTGCAGGTGCTGGAGGGTGGCAAGCCCGTACCGGCCCGGGACCGTTCGCGTGGTGGCGCACAACAGCAGGAGGCGGCGGCCGGGCGGCGTACCGAGCGGCAGCGGGCCGCCCGCCTGGGCGCGGCGGACGAGCCGGACGAGGCTTCACCGCGTGACGCCCGGACGCAGCGGGTCACCCACCCGCGCGCCATCCGCGCCCGCGAAGCAGCCGATGTGGACTCCGACAGGGACCTGGACGAACCACCCGTGCGGTCGAGGCCGCCCGCGTCCCGGGTCGCCAAGTCGCGGACGGACGCGACGCGCGGAAACCCCGCACGGCCGGTCCCAGCCCGCAGGGACACGGCCCGCAAGGACACGGCCCGCAAGGACAAGCTCCGTCAGGACGCCGTAGGGCGCCAGGGCGCCGCGCGGCGTAAGGCAACCAGTCCCGAGGAGATCCGGCACCGGGAGACCGGGCGCCAGAACCTCGCCAGGCGCAAGGAGACAGCCCGTGCGCGGCAGGACGCCGGTCGAACGCGGCGGCCGTCGGATGTGACCGTGGTGCGACAGGGGACGCGTACCCGTGGGAACGGGAAGGACGGACGGCGGCCGGCCGTCGCGGCCGTCGCGCCCCCACCGCTGGCCGACCACCGGCGGCGGCTGCGGACCGGTACGGTGCTGGCCCTGTCGCTGTTCCTCATCATCGCGGGCCGACTGGTGGTGCTGCAGGTCAGCAATACCCCGGCGTACGCCGCGAAGATCAACCAGCTGCGTGAGCAGCGCCTCGCCACCGTCCGCCTGCCGGCCCCGCGCGGCGCCATCTACGACCGGTTCGGCAACGTCATCGTGCGCAGCGTCGAGGCGCGCTACGTCTACACGGATCCGAACCTGGTCAAGGACCCGGTGGCGAACGCCGCCCGTCTCGGACCCGCGCTCGGGGTCAAGGTGTCCGACCTGGTCGCCAAGATGACGCGACACAAGCGGCCCGGCGGCGGCGACGCCCGGTTCGAGTACCTGGCCCGCGGGGTCGACATCAACCAGGCGGCGGCGATCGACGCCATGCACCTGCCGGGTGTCTACACGGCCCGCGACGAACGCCGGGTGCAGTCGGACCTCGCCGCCAACCTCATCGGCTTCACCGGCTCCGAGCTCAACGGCCTCGAAGGCATGGAGGCCAAGTACGACGACCTGCTGCGCGGGCGCGCCGGCCAGCGCATCTTCGAGCGGGGCAACCCGGACGTCGGCAAGGGGGAACTCGCCAAGGAGATCCCCGGCGGCTACAACCGGGTGACACCGGCGCAGCCCGGGTCGTCGCTGGTGCTGACCATCGACAACGACCTGCAGTACAAGGTGCAGCGCGTCCTGCGCGACCGGATGGACGCGGCGAAGGCCACGGTCGGCGGCGCCGTGGTCATCGACACGCATACCGGTGAGGTGCTCGCCCAGGCGTCGTACCCGTCGTACGACCCGCTCAAGGCGGGGGACTACCCGGCGAAGGACCGGGAGGACGTGCCCAGCAACCTCATCGTCGACCCGGGTTCGGTGCACAAGGCGCTGATCTTCGGAGCCGCGTTGCAGGAGGGCCTCGTCAAGCCGGACGACCTCGTCACCGTGGGCCCGGCGATCGAACGCGGTGGTGCCGTGTTCGCCGACGAGCACCCCCACGACAAGGGCACCAAGGTGGGCCTGCCGGAGCTGCTGGCGTACTCGTCGAACGTCGGGACGATCCTGCTCGGGGAGCGGCTCGGACCGCAGCGCATCTACGACTACCAGAGGAAGTTCGGGCTGGGCGCAGCCACGGGTGAGGGCGTGGCCGGTGAGTCGCCGGGGCGGCTGCTGGAGCCGAGGCAGTGGAGCGGCTCGACGTACGGGTCGGTGCCGATCGGGCACAGCGTCGACGCGACGCTGGTGCAGATGGCGGGGGCGTACGCGGCGATCGCCAACGACGGCACGTACATCCAGCCACACCTCGTGAAGGAGACGATCGACGGCCAGGGCAGGCGAACGCCCTCCCGGGCGCCGGTGACCCGATCGGTGCTCAGCCCCGACGTGGCGAAGAGCCTGCGCTACATGCTGGAGGCGGTCGTTCAGGTCAAGGGTGCGACGGGCACCCGGGCGAGGCTCGACAACTGGCGGGTGGCCGGTAAGACGGGCACCGGTGAACTGGTCGTCAACGGCCAGTACGCCGACTCGAACGTCAGCTCGTTCATCGGCATGGCCCCGGCGGAGAATCCGCGATACGTCATCGCCGTGCTCGGCATCGTGCCCAAGGGCGCGGGCACCGGTGGCGTCGTCGCCGGCCCGGCGTTCAAGGAGATGATGGAGTTCACTCTGGGCCGCTACCGGATCCCGCCGGACGGGACGAAGCCGCCGACATTCTCCCTCGTCTCGTGAGGACACAGCGCGGCACGCACCTGCATGGCGTACGTGGACGTCGGCGGCGGACCGGGTAGGGTCTGACGCCGTGCCCGGCAATCCCCGCCCCAGGAACGTCGTCCCGCACCGGCTCGCCCGCCTCGCCGCGGTCCTGCCGGCGGTGCTGTCCGGCGCCGACCATGACGTCACCGGGATCACTCATGCCAGCGATGAGGTCCGCCAGGGCGATCTGTTCGCCGCGCTGCCGGGTGCCCGCCGCCACGGCGCCGATTTCGTCTCCGCCGCCGCGGCGGCCGGGGCGGTCGCCGTCCTGACCGATGCGGCCGGGGCCGCCGCGGCCGAGGCCGCCGGACTGCCGGTGCTCGTCGTCGACGATCCCCGGGCGGTCTTGGGTACGGCAGCCGCCACCATCTACGGCGAACCGACGGCCCGACTCCGCGTCATCGGGATCACCGGCACCGCGGGCAAGACGTCGACGGCGTATCTGGTCGAGTCGGGGTTGCGCGCGGCGGGCCGGGTCACCGGGCTCATCGGCACCGTCGAGACGCGCCTCGGCGACGTACGGCTGGACAGCGTACGGACCACGCCGGAGGCGACCGACCTGCACGCGATGCTCGCCGCCGCGCTGGAGGACGGCGTCACGGACGTGGTGATGGAGGTGTCCAGCCACGCCCTGGCGATGGGGCGGGTCGGCGGGATGCACTTCGCGGTCGGCGGTTACACCAACTTCGGCCAGGACCACCTGGACTTCCATACCGACTCCGAGGACTACTTCGCGGCCAAGGCGAGGCTCTTCGACGGGCGGTGCCGTACGGAGGTCCTCAACGCAGACGAGACGGCGCTGAACCCGTTACGCAAGCCGACGACGGTGACGTACTCGGCCGCCGGCGACGCCGCCGCGACCTGGCACGCTTCGTCGATCACCACTCGCGGGTACGCGCAGACCTTCACCGCCGTCGGGCCGGACGGGGCGATCGACGCCGCCGTGGCGCTGCCGGGGCGGCACAACGTTGCGAACGCGCTGCTGGCCCTGGCCGCGTTGACCGCTGTCGGGGTGGACCCGGTCACCGCTTCCCGCGGCGTCGCGGGCTGCACCGGCGTACCGGGGCGCCTCGATCGGGTCGACGCCCCGGGTGAGGTGCTCGGCGTCGTGGACTACGCGCACAAGCCCGATGCGATCGTCGCCGCGCTGCTCGCCCTGCGGGAGCTCGCCGCGGCCCGCGGCGGGAGGCTGATCGCCGTGATCGGCGCGGGCGGCGACCGGGACACCGGCAAGCGGCCGCTGATGGGTGCCGCCGCCGCCCGCGGCGCCGACCTGGTCGTGGTGACCGACGACAACCCGCGGACCGAGGATCCGGCGGCCATCCGGGCGGCGGTCCGGGACGGCGCCGTGGTGGCGGGCACCGAAACGAAGATCATCGAGGTGGCCGGGCGGCGGGCGGCCATCGACGAGGCCGTCCGGCTCGCCGTGGCGGGGGACGTGATCGCGCTGCTTGGCAAGGGCCATGAACGCGGTCAGGAGATCGGGGGCCGGGTGCTGCCGTTCGACGACAAGGTCGAGCTGGCGGCGGCCCTCTCCGCCGCCACGGCCGGAGCCCGCGGGACCGGAACCTGCCGGACCGGAGCCTCCGGGACCGGCGCGGGAGGGACCGACGCATGATCAGCATGACCCTTGCCGAGGTGGCCGAGGTCACCGGCGGCCGGATCGTTCACGCCGACGCTGCGGTCACCGTCACCGGGGCCGTCGAGTTCGACTCCCGCAAGGTCGCACCGGGCGGACTGTTCGTGGCGTTCGCCGGTGAGCACGTCGACGGACACGACTACGCGACGGCCGCGATCCGGGCCGGGGCCGCGGCGGTCCTCGGCTCCCGGGACACCGGTGAACCCGGCGTCGTGGTCGACGACCCGCTCGCCGCCCTTGCCGCCCTCGCCCGCGTCGTCGTGGGCCGGCTGCCGGATCTGATTGTCGTCGGGCTGACCGGTTCGTCCGGAAAGACCACCACCAAGGACCTCGTGGCGCAGCTGCTCGCCCGGGTCGGGCCGACCGTGGCGCCGCCCGGCTCCTTCAACAACGAGCTGGGCCACCCGTACACGGTGCTGAAGGCCGATGCCGGCACGCGTTTCCTAATACTGGAGATGGGGGCCCGGGGACCGGGACACATCCGGTACCTCGCCCAGGTGGCGCCGCCCCGGATCGGGATCGTCACCAACGTCGGCACCAGCCACATCGGCGAGTTCGGCTCGGTCGAGGCGATCGCCGAGTCCAAGGGCGAGCTGCCCGAAGCCCTTCCGGCGGACGGCCTCGCCGTGCTCAACGCCGACGATCCGCGGGTCCGCGCCATGGCCGGCCGTACGACCGCCCGCGTCGTGCTCGTCGGTGAGGCGGCCGACGCGGAGGTACGGGCCGAGGACGTGACGCTGGACGAGCGGGGGCGGGCGGCGTACACCCTTGTGGCGCCGCAGGGCCGCGCGGCGGTCCGGCTCGGCATCAGCGGTCTGCACCAGGTCGGGAACACCCTGGCCGCGGCGGCGGTCGCGCTGCACCTCGGCATGCCGTTCGCCGAGCTGCCCGCCGCCCTCGGACGGCTGGCGCTGGTCTCCAGCCGCCGGATGGACGTCTTCGACCGTACCGACGGGGTGACCGTCATCGACGACTCGTACAACGCCAATCCGGCGTCGGCGAGCGCCGCGCTTCGCGCGCTCGCCGCCATGGGCGACGGCCGGCGTACCGTCGCGGTGCTCGGTTACATGGCCGAGCTGGGCGACTTCGAACGCGCCGGGCACGAACAGGTCGGACGGCTCGCCGCCGAACTGGGCGTCGAGAAGCTCATCGTCGTGGCCGACAACGCGGCGCCGATCGCCGACGGCGCCCGGTCCGACACGTCCTGGAAAGGGGAGTCCGTGCTGGTGGCCGATCAGCCGGGAGCCGTCGCCGAACTGATGCGCGATCTGCGCCCAGGCGACGTCGTCCTGGTCAAGGCATCGCGCTACCGCACGTGGCAGGTCGCGGACGCGCTGCGCGAGACGGCGGTGCCCGCGTGAGAGCGGTCATCGTCGCGATCGCGGTCGCGTTCGTCCTGTCGCTGTTCGGCACCCCGATCGCGATCAAGGTCTTCACCGCGCTCAAGGCCGGCCAGCCGATCCGCTCCATCGGCCCGCAGACCCACCTCGGCAAGCGGGGCACGCCCACCATGGGCGGTGTCGCGTTCATCATCGCGACCGTCCTCGCGTACGTCGCGGGCCACGTCGCCCTGACCACCTTGCCGGAGCGGCAGATCGCTCAGGTCGAGCCGACGATGACGGCGCTGGTCCTGCTCGGTCTCTTCGTGTTCTGCGGTGCCGTCGGTTTCCTCGACGACTTTCTCAAGGTCCGCCGGCGCAACTCCACCGGCCTCAGCGCCAAGGCCAAACTCCTGGGCCAGTTGCTCGTCGGAGCCGGGTTCGGTGTCGTGGCGCTGTACTTCCCGAGCACCAACGGTCAGACGGTGGCGAGCGAGGCCATTTCGTTCGTCCGTGACATCAGCTGGCTCGACGTCGGCAAGGTCGGATCGATCCTTGTCTTCGTCTTCGTCATCATGGCGATGTCGAACGGCGTGAACCTCACCGACGGCCTCGACGGTCTGGCCACCGGGGCGTCGACGATGGTGCTGGCCGCGTATTCGATGATCGCGTTCTGGCAGTACCGCCACTGGTGTGCCGATTCCACGTACGCCAGCGTCGCCAAGTACTGCTACGAGGTCCGCGACCCGCTCGAGGTCGCCATGATCGCTGGGGCCGCGGCCGGGGCCTGCGTCGGCTTCCTCTGGTGGAACACCAACCCGGCCCGCATCTTCATGGGCGACACCGGCGCTCTCGGTCTCGGCGGCCTCATCGGCGGCCTCGCCATCGCCACCCGGACCACCCTGCTGTCGATCATCATCGGCGGGCTGTTCGTCATCATCACGATGTCCGTGGTGATCCAGATCATCTCGTTCAAGACCACCGGCAAACGTGTGTTCCGGATGTCCCCGTTGCAGCACCACTTCGAACTCGCCGGATGGAGCGAGGTCAACATCGTGGTGCGCTTCTGGATCGTCGCCGGCATCGGCGTCGCGGTCGGCCTGGGAGTCTTCTACGGTGACTTCCTGCGCGCCATGGGCTGACTGCCGCATCCCGAACCTCTCGTTCCGCCTGGTCTCCGTCGTGCACCGACGGCGACCCGCCAGAATGTGATCATGGACGTGCTGACGGCGGTGTTGCTGTTCTGGAATGTGAATCTGACACGCCACTCGAGGTCTGACATTTGATCGGCGGTGGCGTCGAAGATGGTCGGCATGGCTGAGCAGAGTGAGACGGCGCGTTCGCGGGTCACGTTCGGGCCGCTCGCGCTCGTGCACGGGGTGCTCGCGCGGCCCCTGGCGTCGTACTACCTGCTGATCGCGAGCAGCGCGTTGCTGCTCGTCATCGGGCTGACGATGGTCTTCTCGGCGACCAGCGTCGAGGCGTACGTGAAGCACGGCAACGCGTTCACGATGATGCTCAAGCAGGCGTTGTTCGCGATGATCGGGCTGGTCGGGTTCTGGGTGTGTCAGCGGCTGCCCGCCGGGACGCTGCGCTCGCTCGGCAAGGTCGTGCTGGGTGTCGCGATCGTTCTGCTCGTCATCCTCGACGCGCTCGGTGCGCTGGTGTTCCTGAAGGTGCTGTCCCATCCGGAGATCGGGCCGATCAAGGCGAACCTGCTCTGGCTGGACCTCGGTCTCTTCCAGATCCAGCCGTCCGAGGTGGCCAAGCTCGGCCTCGTACTGTGGGGCGCCGATGTGATCGCCCGCAAGGGTGAGTCGCTCGGGCAGTGGCGCGAGTTGGCGCGGCCGCTGTTCCCGATGCTGGGTGTGTTGTTCCTTCTGGTGGGTTACAACGACCTCGGCACGATGCTCGTCATGCTGGCGCTGGTCGTCGGCCTGCTGTGGGCGGCCGGCGTACGGCTGCGGGTGTTCGCGACGCTCGGGGTGATCGGTCTCGCCGGCATCGGCCTGCTCGTCGCGGCGGCGTCGCGGGGGGCCGGCTCCGGTGCGGTCGGCAAGGAGAATTACCGGCTGGCCCGGCTCGCCACGTTCCTGAAGCCCATCGAGAACTGCAACGGCGACGACTGCTACCAGCTTCTGCAGGCCCGGTCGGCGATCAGCGAGGGCGGCTGGTTCGGTGTGGGGCTCGGCAAGAGCACGTTGAAGTGGTACTGGCTGCCGGAGGCGGACAACGACTTCATCTTCGCTGTCATGGCCCAGGAGCTGGGCGTCGTCGGCTGTGTGGTCGCCCTGGCACTCTTCTCGGTGGTGGCGTACACGGGGTTCCGGATCGCCCGGCGGGTCGAGGATCCGTTCCGGCGGCTCGCGGCTATGGCGATCACGACGTGGCTGGTGAGCCAGGCGGTCATCAACATCGGCGGGGTGATCGGGATCCTGCCGTTGACCGGTGTGCCGCTGCCGTTCATCTCCGACGGCGGCAGTGCTCTCGTCGTCACCCTCGCCGCGGTCGGCATGCTGGCGTCCTTCTCCCGCGCCGAGCCGGACGCGGCGCGGGCCCTGCACGCCCGTCCGCCCGCCCGATGGGTGCGGCTAGTCTGGGCCCCGCTGCCGCCGCTTCCCCCACCGCGGCGGCAGGCTCCGCCGCGCCCGCCCCAAACCCGGACGCCGAGCGGGACAGCCGCCGGAGTGGGGGGCGAAAGGAGACGGTGATGGCTCTGCTGCGGTCGGTCGTGCTCGCCGGAGGTGGTACCGGGGGGCACATCTACCCGCTGCTCGCCTTCGCCGACTGCCTTCGCCGGCACCACCCGGACATCCGGATCACCACCCTCGGCAGCCCGCGCGGTATGGAGAACGACCTCATCCCGCCGTACGGCTACGACCTTCGGGTGATTCCGGCGTACCAGCTGCCCCGCTCGCTCAACATGAATCTGATGCGTACGCCGGACCGGATGTGGAAGGCGGCGCGCGCGGCGGGCAAGGTGATCGACGAGGTCAAGGCCGAGGCGGTCGTCGGCTTCGGCGGATACGTCTCCGTTCCCGCCTACCTCGCGGCGTGGCGGCGGGAACTGCCCATGATCGTTCACGAGGTGAACGTTCCACCGGGCGTAGCGAACCGGATGGGCATGAAGATGACGAAGAACGTGGCCGTCGGCTTCGAGCACCAGATCCGCGAGGCCGAGTCGCTGCGCCAGGCGCGGGTCGTCGGAGTCCCGCTGCGTACCGGCATCACCCGGCTCGACCGGCATGCCCGCCGCGCCGAGGCGCTCGCCTACTTCGGGCTGCGCCCCGACCTGCCGGTGCTGTTCGTCTCCGGCGGCTCGTCCGGTGCCCGCACGATCAACCTGGCGGTCGCCGGGGCGGCCAAGGAGATCTCCCGGGCCGGCGTGCAGGTGCTGCACGTGCAGGGCGGTCGCAACGACCCGTTCGACGTGCCCACCGACCTCCCAGTCCCGTACCGGGTGGTGCCGTACCTTTCCGAGATGGAACTCGGGTATGCCGTCGCCGACCTGATGCTCTGTCGCGGTGGTGCCATCACGGTCGCCGAGACGACCGCGCTCGGACTGCCCGCGATCTACGTGCCGTATCCGCACAGCAATCAGGAGCAGAAGCGCAACGCGCTGCCTGTGGTCGAGGCGGGCGGCGGGCTGCTGGTGGACGACGCCGAGCTGAGCCCCGGCTGGGTGGAGAGCACGGTGGTGCCGCTGGCCCGCGACCCGCACCGGCTCGCCCGGATGGGAACGGCGGCCGCCGGGTACGGCCGGTGCGACGGGGACGAGCAGCTGCTCGCGTACCTGTACGAGGCGCTGGTCCGATGATGGAGAACGACCGAGGGAGTGACCTGTGAACACGGCGGAGTTGACGCCTGCCGGCACGCTGACCGCCGAGGAGCTGGGTCACGTACACCTGATCGGGGTGGGTGGCGTGGGCATGAGCGGGCTGGCCCGCCTCTTCCTCACCCGGGGTGTGCCGACGTCCGGCAGCGAGCTGCGCCGGTGGCCTGCCCTCGCCGCGCTGAAGGCGCTCGGCGGCGTGATCCACATGTCGCACGAGGCATCCAATCTCGACGGCGTGGACACGGTGGTCTACTCGACGGCCATCCCGCACGACCACATCGAATTGGTCGAGGCCCGCCGTCGTGGCCTGCGCATCCTGCACCGGTCGGAGGCGCTCGCCGCCGCGATGACGGGGCGGCAGACGATCGCGGTGGCAGGCACCCACGGCAAGACCACCACCACGTCGATGATCACGCTGATCCTGCAGCACACGGGGAACGACCCGTCGTTCGTGATCGGCGGGGAGATCTCCGAGGCCGGTTCGAACGCGCACCACGGGTCGGGCCCGCACTTCGTGGCCGAGGCGGACGAGAGCGACCGCTCGTTCCTACTGTACCGCCCGTACGTGTCGATCATCACGAACATCGATGAGGACCACCTCAATACGTACGGTGATCTTGCGGGGCTGGAGGCGGCGTTCGCCGAGTTCGCGGCGCTGACCGAGCCGGAGGGGTTCGTCGTGTGCTGCGCCGACAATCCGGGCACCCGGCTGCTCACCGAGCTGATCCGGGCGTCGGGCCGCACGGTCTACACGTACGGCGAGTCGCCCGACGCGAACCTGCGGATCTCCGACGTCGTGTCGTCCGCGCACGGTGTCCGCTACCAGGCCGTCCTGGACGGCGAGGCGCTCGGGGAGGTGGCGCTGCCGATGCCGGGACGGCACCTGGGGCTCAACAGCGCCGCCGCCGTGCTCGCTGCCGTCAAGCTCGGGCTTCCGCCGAAGGGCGTGCTGGAGTCGCTCGCCGCGTTCCCCGGAGTGCGGCGCCGGTTCGAGCGCAAGGGGGTCGCCGACGGTGTCGTGGTCTACGACGAGTACGCGTACCACCCGACGTCGATGACTGCGGCGATCAGCACGCTGCGGGACGTCGCGGGGGGCGGGCGGCTGATCGTGGTCTTCCAGCCGTACCGGGTCTACCGGACCCGCGATCTGCAGGACCAGATCGCCGCAGCGCTCGCCATCGCCGACCAGGCTGTGATCATGGAGGTTTTCGGGCCGGGTGAGCAGCGCGGGCCGGGCGAGGGCGGGGCCGCGCTGACCGCGGCGATCGATCTGCCGGCGGGGGACAAGGTCTTCGTACCCTCCTGGGAGGACGTGCCCGGCGAGGTCGCCCGGCGGGCTCGCGAGGGTGACGTGGTCGTCACCATGGGCGCGCCGCCCATCTCCCTGATGGGCGACGAGCTGCTCGCCGCGCTGACCGAGCGGGCCGGGGGTCCCGAGCGGGTCACGGACCTGCCGTGAGGTCCGGGCGCGGCGAACCGTCGAGCGAGGGCGCGCGCAGCTGGAGGCTGGTCCGGGCCGACCGGGACGCCGTGCCGCCGTCGGTCCGGCGGTTCATGGCCCGTGCCCGGCAGCGCAAGCTGCGCGCCGTGCTGCCCTGGATGGTGACCGCGGGGGTGCTGCTCGTCGTCGGCCTGCTGGCCTGGACGATGTACGGCACCGCCGCGTTCAGCGTCCGCGAGGTGCGGGTGGTCGGCGGTGCGACCGTCACCCCCGATCAGGTACGCGCCGCCGTCGCGGTCGCCGACCGGACCCCGCTCGCCGGCCTGGACCTGGACGAGATCCGCAAGCGGGTCGAGGCGCTGCCGCCGGTGGACCGTGCGGTCGTCAGCCGGGACTGGCCGAGCTCGCTCGTCGTGCAGGTCGTGGAGCGTACGCCTGTGGCCGTGGTGCCCCGGGGCGACACGTTCGAGCTGCTCGACGGGGACGGGGTCGCGTACACCACGGTGACCGACCGCCCGGCAGGGCTGCCGCTGGCGAAGCTGGCGAACCCCGGCCCGAGCGACGTGAACACCCGTTCGGCGCTGACGGTGGTCGCAGCCTTGAGCGACGAGCTTCGTGAGCAGCTCGTCGCCGTGTCGGTGACCGGTCCGGCGCGGATCACATTGCAGCTCAAACGCGACCGGGAGATCTTCTGGGGCGACGACACGGAGAGCGAGGCGAAGGCCAGGGCGGCGACCGCGCTGCTCTCCCGGAAGGAGAAGCACATCGATGTCAGTGCCCCCGATGTGGTGACGGTCAGCTGACCTGCCGAGAGGCCCACCACACGGGTGTGGAACGCACGCCCGGCGGCCTTGGTTACGGCTGAGTCGGGTTTGCGGCACAGCGCCATGCCCCGACACGCCGTGGCGGTCCTTGGATCACGCGGTACGTCCGCTTACGTTGCCCCGAGAGGCTGCTTAGTTGACATAACTCTGAGCCTCTAGTAGAGGGTGAGGGTTTGCCTCGCCCTCCCTTGTACGGAGCGGGTGTCGTGAGCGGTCCGCAAAGGACCGTAGGGGCCGTCGACACCCGACAACCCTGGAAGGGAAGGCTGAGCCCGATGACACCTCCGCACAACTACCTGGCGGTCATCAAGGTCGTCGGCATCGGTGGTGGCGGTGTGAACGCCGTCAACCGGATGATCGAGGTAGGGCTCAAGGGCGTCGAGTTCATCGCGATCAACACCGACGCGCAGGCGCTGCTGATGAGTGACGCCGACGTCAAGCTCGACGTCGGCCGGGAGCTGACTCGGGGCCTCGGCGCCGGAGCGCAGCCCGAGGTCGGCAAGAACGCCGCCGAGGACCACCGCGACGAGATCGAAGAGGTACTCAAGGGTGCCGACATGGTCTTCGTGACCTGCGGCGAGGGGGGCGGCACCGGCACCGGAGGCGCACCCGTCGTCGCCAACATCGCCCGCAAGCTCGGCGCGCTGACCATCGGCGTCGTCACCCGGCCGTTCTCGTTCGAGGGCAAGCGCCGCCAGGTCCAGGCGGAGAGCGGCATCGACGAGCTGCGCAACCAGTGCGACACCCTGATCGTCATCCCGAACGACCGGCTTCTGGCGCTCGGTGACCGTGGCATCAGCATGATGGACGCGTTCCGCCAGGCGGACCAGGTGCTGCTCTCCGGTGTCCAGGGCATCACCGATCTGATCACCACCCCGGGTTTGATCAACCTGGACTTCGCCGACGTCAAGAGCGTCATGAGTGGCGCCGGCAGCGCCCTCATGGGCATCGGCAGTGCGCGCGGCGACAACCGCGCCGTCGAGGCCGCCGAGGCCGCCATCTCCAGCCCGCTGCTCGAGCAGAGCATGGACGGCGCCCGTGGCGTCCTGCTCTCCATCGCCGGGGGATCCGACCTCGGCCTGTTCGAGATCAACGACGCGGCGCAGCTGGTCACCGACGCCGCGCATCCGGACGCCAACATCATCTTCGGCGCGGTCATCGACGACGCGCTCGGCGACGAGGTCCGGGTGACAGTGATCGCGGCCGGCTTCGACGGCGGTACGCCGGCGTACAAGCCTGCCGAGGCTCCGCGCAAGGTGGTGCACCAGCAGGCCGCGCCGCCCGCCGTACCCTCGGTCCCAGCGCCCACCGCGACCCCGGCGCTGCCGGCGGCTACCACGCCGCCGCCGCGTCGCGTCCTCTTCGACGACGTGGACGTGCCGGACTTCCTGAAGAACGGTTCCTGACCTGTCCGACCGCCGGAGCGACCTCGCCGCCAATCTCGAACGGGTGACCGGCCGGATCGATGCCGCCTGTGCGGCAGCCGGTCGGGCACCCGGATCCGTCCAGCTGGTCGCGGTGACCAAGTCGTACCCCGCCAGTGACGTGCTGCTGCTGTCCGAGCTCGGCGTCACGGACGTGGGAGAGAACCGCGACCAGGACGCGGCCGGAAAGGCCGCCGTCGTGGCGGCCCGTGGGGCGGCCGTGCGCTGGCACTTCATCGGGCAGCTCCAGCGCAACAAGTGCCGGTCCGTGGTGCGGTACGCCGACGTGGTGCAGTCGGTGGACTCCGTACGCCTGGCCGAGGCGCTCGGGGACGCGGCCGACAGACACCGCGAGCATCCGCTCGAGGTGTTCGTCCAGGTGAGCATCGACGGCGATCCCGCTCGCGGGGGAGCCGGATCCACATCCGGGGATTCGGTCGACCGGGTGGCCGCGGCGGTCGCCGCGCAGTCCGCGCTCCGGCTCGGCGGGGTCATGGCGGTCGCGCCGCAGGACTGGGATCCCGAGGCGGCGTTTGCGACGTTGGCCGACACGGTGGCGGCGCTTCGTGTCGATCATCCGACAGCCACCGCCGTGTCGGCCGGGATGAGCGGTGACCTGGAGGTAGCAGTGCGGTATGGAGCGACACACGTACGGATAGGTAGCGCTTTGCTCGGACAGCGCCTTGCGCTGGGGTAGCCTGACGGCTGCGCGGCAAACTACATACGTGTTGTTTCCACGACGGCGAGGACGTGTGCCGGGGGGACCACCGGGGACTGCGAACCTCGGCGGCCGGCGCGTCTGATCGACGATCGTGTGTCCCGGGCGCCACGTCCGGGCAACGGGGGATGCGGTGCGCCAGGGGGTCGGGCCGCACAGTGGACGGAGGTGGGGGCATGACCGCGATGTCGATCGGGTCGGTAACCGACGGGGCACGCACATGAGCGCGCTGCGCAAGGCCGGTGTCTGGCTCGGGCTCGTCGAGGAGGAGGAGGACGACCGGGGGTACGACGACCGCGGTTACCGCGACGGTTACCGCGAGCGCGACCGTGATCCCGCGTACCGCGCCGACAGCCGGTACGCGGACGAGTTCGCCGACGAGGACGAGGACGAGGTCGACGAGGCGCCGGTTCCGCGCGCCCGATCCTCGGAGCGTGTCCGCATCAGTGAGCGGGCCGCCGCCCGTGCGGCGGATCGGGCCGCCGAGCGCGCAGCCGACCTCGACCGCGAGGAGCGCGAGCGCCCTGAGCGGGCCAGCGTCCGGTCGATCACCCGGTCGCCGGCGCCCGAGCCGCCTGCCCTGAACTACCCGACCCGGGACAATCTGGCCCTGAGCCCGCAGGTCCAGGTGCGGGAGCGGCCGGTTGAAGAGGACCAGCGGTATCAGATCACCACGTTGCACCCTACGACGTACCGGGAGGCGCGTACGATCGGTGAGCACTTCCGCGACGGCACCCCGGTGATAATCAACCTCACCGAGATGGACGAAGGGGATGCCCGTCGGTTGGTCGACTTCGCGGCCGGACTGGCCTTCGGGTTGCGGGGTACGATCGAGCGTGTCACCAATCGGGTCTTCCTGTTGTCGCCGGCCAACGTGCAGGTGACGGCGGAAGACAAGGCGAAGATCGCCGAGGGTGGGTTCTTCACCCAGACCTGACCTGAATGAGGTCGACCTGTCGTGTTGTTGTCGGTCCTGTTCCAGGTGCTCTACCTGGTGGTTTATGTCTTTTTCTTGACGCTGTTGGCCCGCTTCATCCTCGGGGCGGTGCTGCAGTACGGACGGCGTTGGCAGCCCGGCCGCTCTGCGTCCGCAGCACTGGAAACCGTGTGGAGCGTCACTGATCCACCGCTCAAGGCGTTGAGGCGTGTGATCCCACCGCTCCGAATTGGTACCGTGAGCTTGGACCTGGCCAGCCTTGTCCTGCTCGTTATCCTGTTCGTGCTGATGAGTTTCGTGTTAGAGAAGCTGATAACCACTTTCAGCACTTGATGGACAGCGCCCCATCGCGGCCGCGACTGACCCGAGGAGTTTCGATGCCGCTGACCCCGGCCGACGTCCACAACGTCGCCTTCAAGAAGCCCCCGATCGGCAAGCGGGGGTACGACGAGGAGGAGGTCGACGCCTTCCTGGATGAGGTTGAGCGTGAACTCGCCCGTCTCATCGAGGAGAACAACGAGCTGCGCGCGCAGGTCGAGCGAGGTGGTGGCCGTGGCCCCGCCCCGGCCGGACCTGGCGCCGACCCGCGTCTCGCCGCCGAACTGAACGACGTCAAAGCTCAGCTGGACCGCGTCCAGCGCGACAAGGCCGCTGCCGAGCAGGCGGCCCGTTCCATGCAGGCCGAACTCGAGCAGGTCCGTGCGCAGGGACCGGTGGGGGCCGGTGCCGGTGGCAGCACGGGCGGCGACGGCGAGCAGCAGGCACTGCGCGTGCTCATGATGGCCCAGCGCACCGCGGACGACCACGTCTCCGACGCCCGCCGCGAGGCGGACAAGCTCCTGTCGGACGCCCGGTCGAAGGCCGAGGAGGTCACGCGCGAGGCCCGCGCCAAGGCCGACGCCCTCGAGCGGGACGCTCGTCAGCGGCACCAGGAGGCCATGGGTGGCCTGGACGCCAAGCGCTCCGCCCTGCAGAAGCACATCGAGGAGCTCAAGCAGTTCGAGCGGGAGTACCGCACGCGGCTCAAGGCGTACCTGGAGAGCCAGCTGCGCGACCTCGACGGTCGTGGGCAGGGCCTTGAGGCCGAGATGACTCGCGCGGACGCCAACCGTGCCGTGGGCGGTTCTGGCGGGCTCGCCGCAGCCGGCCTGGCCGGCTCGTACGGCGGAACCCGCGCCGGCTCGATCGAAACCGGCCGCTGACAACCCCCCACCCCCGATCGGACGGGTATCACCGCGGCGAGGATGAGCCATGATCGTCGGTAGTCTGCTGCTTATCCTCGTTGCGGTGACGCTGCTCGTCTTCGGGCTGGCCAACGGCTCCAGCACGTTGCTGATCAGCTCCATCGCGGCCAGCCTCCTCGCCGCCGTCGCCCTCGTGGTCGGCGCCCGCCAGGCGGCCGGGCGTACGGTCGTCGCCGACGACACCATGGTCGACCACGGGCCGGTGAGCCCGTCCGGCACCCATTCCGGCTCCCCGCTGCGCTCCGGCCGCCCCCGGGCCGACGAACAGTTCGATCCGTCCACGCCCGATGGCCCGGTGTACGACGCCGATCCGTACGAGACGAGCCTGCTCGAGAACGACCGTCCCGAGCGTGCCGCGAAGGCCGGCGACCCCCTGGCTGCCGCCACCGGCACACCCGACGGTGCCGAGCCGCCCGCCCCCGACGACCCGGCCGACGAGCCTGCCCAGCAACGCGTCGGCCCTGCTGACGCGGCGCACCTGGCGCGCACCACCATCGAGGTTCTCGTCGTGGACGGCCGCCCGCGCTACCACCTCGCGGGCTGCCCGCACCTCACCGGCCGCGACACCGAACCGGTCCCGGTAGCCGAAGCCATCGACCTCGGCTTCACTCCCTGCGGCCGCTGCCGCCCGGTCGACCGCCTGGTCGTCGCCGCTCGCCGCGCCTGACCGCCGCTCCCGGACGACCAGCTCGTCACCTGGCCGCATGGCGAGTCGTAGGCGGTTGTGCGAAACGGTGTCTTTGGGGGCCGTGCCGGTACTGGGCCGAAGATCGGCACAATGAGGCATGGCCGGTGATGCGATCGCATGCCTCAACGTCCCGGTGCGGGTGAAGCCCGGGGCGGGGCGGGAGCGTGTCGGCGGACGGTACGACGGGCCGCACGGGCCGGCGGTGATTGTGGCGGTCGGTGCACCTGCGGTGGACGGGCGGGCTACCGAGGCGACTCGGCGGGCGCTTGCCAGGGCGTTGGGGGTGCGGGCGGCGCAGGTCGAACTCAGGCTCGGTGCGACCAGCCGGGACAAGGTGTTCGCCGTGGCCGCCGCGGACGACGGCGTACGGGATCGCCTGACGGGACTCCTCGACGGCCCGGCATGACCAGCGGCTCGCGCGATGGTCGGCGAGGACGTCCCGAGCGGCGTACCTGAGACCGCTTTGTGGTGATTGACGGGGGTTGGTGCGAGCCCGCCGGTGTGCCCTGTTGTCGGACGCGCTCACGTTCCGTATCCTTGCCAACCTCCGGAGTGCGCGGCGAGAAGCTCGCCGTGCTGTTGTGCGGGTGGGCTGTCACGACGCACGGGACACCGTGCACCGCTGGGCGGGGCGACCCGACCGGATACGAACGACACATCACGGGCGCCGTCGGGGACGGGCCCACCGGCACGGTTCAGCAACCGCGCGAGCGGCCGAGGGAGCGACGATGGCGAAGACGAGCGATACCAGAACCGCGCCGACCAAGACCGCTGCTGCGGCCAAGGGCAATCGTAGCCCCGCCGAAATGGAGAAGATCCGGGCGGCGCTGCACGCGCGCCGCGACGAACTCCAGGCGGAGTACGACCAGACGCTCGCCGAGCTCACCGAGCTGCAGCGCGACCGGCTCGCCGACTCGGCCGGAGACGACCAGGCCGACACCGGGACGAAGACGTTCGAGCGGGAGCAGGAGATCACTCTCGCGAACAGCATCCTCGAGCGGATCACCCAAGTGGAACGCGCCATCGACCGGGTGGCCGAGGGTCACTACGGCAACTGTGAGCGGTGTGGCACAGCCATCCCCGTGGAGCGACTCGCCGCCTTCCCGTCCGCTACCCTCTGCGTGTCCTGCAAGCAGCTGGAGGAGCGACGCTGAGTTCCGACACCACCTCTGACGCCCCGGCGTCGGTGACCAGGCCCCGCGGGGCGGCGCTGGCGCTCCTCGGCGGCATCGCCCTCGTCGGCGTGGTCGTCGACCAGGTGACCAAGCAGCTCGCGGTGCAGCACCTCGACCCGCGCGAGCCGGTACGCATCCTCGCCGGCCTGATCTACCTGTCGCTGACCCGCAACAGCGGGGCGGCGTTCAGTCTCGCCCGCGACTACACGTTCATCTTCCCGCTGATCACGCTCGTGGTGATCGGCTGGATCGGCTGGATGGCGTTGAAGCTGCGGTCGGTCCCGTGGGCGATCTCGCTGGGCCTGGTGCTCGGCGGTGCCCTGGGCAACCTCGGCGACCGGCTGTTCCGGGCCCCCGGCTTCCTGCACGGGCACGTGGTCGACATGATCAGCGCGTTCGCCCCCAGCGGTGAACGCTTCGCCATCTTCAACGTCGCGGACAGCTGCCTGGTGGTGGGGATCATCCTGGCCGTCCTGCTGGAGTTGACCGGACGGCAACGCGACGGCCGGCGGGTGCCGTCGCAATCCAAGCGCACGAACGAGGCGGCGGAACAGCAGTGACCACGGCATTCGACGGCGGACGGCGGCCTATCGGGGACCGGCGGTCCCTTCCGGTCCCCGACGGGCTCGACGGGATGCGGCTCGACCAGGCCGTCTCCCGGATCTTCGGGCTCTCCCGGACGGCCGCGGCGACCCTCGTCGAGGGCGGCGACGCGCTCGTGGACGGCGTACCGCGGCCCAAATCGGACAAGGTCAGCGCCGGCGCGTGGCTCGAGGTCACGCTGCCCGCTCCGGTCGGTGCGCCGACGGTGGTGGCCGAATCCGTGCACGGCATGCACATCGTCTTCTCCGATGACGACATCGTCGTGGTCGACAAGCCGGTCGGCGTCGCCGCGCATCCCAGTCCCGGCTGGACCGGCCCAACCGTTCTCAACGGGCTCGCCGCGATGGGCCAGAACGTCGCCACCAGTGGCGCCGCCGAGCGGCAGGGCATCGTGCACCGGCTCGACGTGGGCACCACCGGACTGATGGTCGTGGCGAAGAGCGAGATGGCCTACAGCGTGCTGAAACGGGCGTTCAGGGAACGCGAGGTGGAGAAGCGCTACCACGCGGTCGTGCAGGGGCACCTGGACCCGCTGCGCGGCACCGTCGACGCGCCCGTCGACCGGCACCCGACCCAGGACTACCGGTGGGCGGTCGTCTCCGGCGGCAAGCCGAGCATCACCCACTATGACACCCTGGAGGCCTTCCGGTCCGCCAGCCTGCTCGACATCCGCCTGGAGACCGGGCGAACGCACCAGATCCGGGTCCACATGTCGGCGCTGCGTCATCCGTGCGTCGGCGACCTCACCTATGGGGCCGACCCCACGCTGTCCGCGCGACTGGGCCTCTCCCGCCAGTGGTTGCACGCACGTCAGCTGAGCTTCCTTCATCCGCGGACGTCCACCGAGGTCACCTTCGTCAGCGACTACCCTGACGACCTGGAGCACGCGCTCGAGGTCCTGCGCGACCCGAGCTGACATTCGGGAGAGGAACGTCCGTGCGCCTCGGCGACGTCCTGCGGGACCTGGACCGCCGCGTGCTGCCTCCGTTGGGGCGGGCGTTGAGCCGGCTCACCGATGGGCCGGCGCGGATGCGGCTGCTGACCCCTGTGGCGCTACTGTCGGTCTTCGCCGTGCTGATCACGGCGGTGTGGACAGCCGACCGAGCGCCGTCGGAGGAGCAGGCCGCCCCCGACGTGATGCGGGTCGGCGTGGTCGAGGGCCAGTCCGTCGGCGGGTACGTCGGTGCCAGCCACGACGAGCTCACCGCACTGGTCGCCAACACCGCGCCGCAGGTCGCGGGCGCCGACGTGTACGCGCTCGTCACGTTCATCGCGTACCTCGCCCCGGACCGGCTGCCCCCGGTGCTCGGCACGGCGGCGGTGTCCCAGGTGTATGCCCGCGTCCAGCTGCCTGGCCTGCAGAGCCAAGCCGTACGGCTGCCCGCGTCCCGGATCCCGCAGGACGTGACGGCGTGGATGCTCGACACGGCGCGCCGCCGCGAGCAGGAGGCCGCGGACTACCGCAAACTGCGCGACGCACTCGGCTCAGGCGGCGGCGAACGCCGGCTCCGGGACGCGTACGACCGGGCGGCCCTGATCGCCGCATCCGAGTCGACGGCGTTCCGGGAGTCCTGCTCCTGCGTGTACGCGGCCGTGGTCCGCTCCACCCCGGCCGTCCTCGGCCGGATCGGCCGCCGCCCCGAGGTGCGCGCCGTCGACCCGGCTCCTGAGGTGCGCCGCCTCGATCAGGTGGAGTTCCGTCCGCCGCTGCCCGAGCAGCTACCGAGCGACGGCCCCGCCCCGTCTGCCGGACCGGATCCGTCCGCGCCGGGCGTACCGCCGTCGATGTCGGTCTTGTCCGCCCCGGCGGGAACGGACGTTTCGCTCTCAGGGGCGGCCACGAGGTCGCCGGATCCCGCGGTGACGTCGCCGTCGGCCCGTGCTGCGCACCCGTCACCGGCCTTGCCGGAGAATTCCGTAACACCCTCGACACCGTCCAGCGGAGCCACCGGGGCGTCCGCTGACGTACCCTCGTCGGAACCGAGGGACGCCGGGTGACCGGCAACGCCGTGTCACCGGGCAGCATCCCCCTGTCTACCCCGCGCGTTGAACGGTGAGCGGGTGGACCGAAAGATGGGCAGCGGATAGGTCCACGGATGTGGCCCGATTAGAGTCTGCCTCCGTAGCCTGTCAGCACGCACCGATGGGTGTGTCGGGGTGGACGGATCAGGCGAGGCGATGGCGCAGGGAGGGCGAGCCGTGGATGGGACCGAGTCCGGCTGGGGCCGGCCTGCGGAACCAGCCCCGCGATGGCGGGCGCTGCTCGACCGTGCACTGCTCGGCGCGCGGACCGGCGAGCAGCAGCAGGTGTCGGACCGCGGCGAGGATCGCCGGTGGCACGACGAGCCTGGCGGCCCGCGCCGCGGCGACGAGTACCCCGGCGATGAGCGCCGCGCCGACGGATACCGCGGAGCTGAGCGCCGCGCCGACGAATACCGTGGTGATGAGCGCCGCGCCGACGAGCGCGGATCGCTGCCGTCACGTCCGGTGAACCCGCTCGACCGTCGCGCTCGCAACCCGCTGGAACACAACCCGCTCGACTACGACCAGACCCAGGCGCCCGGGTCCGGCTTCGTGCCGGATGGTCCGCGGGCCCGCCTGGAGCGACCGGTGAACCCGCTCGCGCCGCGCCGCGGCGAGCCCGCATTGCCGCAGCGCTCACAGAATTCCCTGGACCGCCCGGTCAATCCCCTGGAGCGCCCGGTCAACCCGCTCGACCGGCGGCGCGCCGCCGATGGGTTCCCCGTCCGGGGCGAGCCGTCGGACGAGCCGCACAGCTTCTTCAACCCGGCCACCCGGGCGGTGCCGCCGCCGATCGCCCGGGTGACGAAGGACACCGGATACGCCTCGGCCCGCGCCGCCGCGTCCGTCGGATCAGCCGCCGTGCTCCCCCCGCCGCCCGAGCTCACCGCCCGGCCGGAGGCGCCACCTCGCCCTGAGACCCGGCTACCCGAGACCCGGTTACCCGAGACCCGGTTACCCGAGACCCGGCTACCCGAGACCCAGCAGCAGGCGCTGAGGGCCGATGCGTCCGCCGCCCGGATCGAGTGGCGGCAGGCCCAGCAGGAGCAGGAGGTCGAGCGGGCCGTCTCGGTGCTGCGCCGCCAGCTCGGCCAGCCCCGGGTGCTCGCGTTCGCCAACCCGAAGGGCGGCGTGCACAAGACCACCGCGACCGTGCTCGCCGCCGCCACCGCGGGCAGCGTCCGCGGCCGCGGCGTCGTCGCGTGGGACGACAACGAGCTGCGCGGCACCCTCGGCTTGCGGGCCGGCAGCGCTCGGCACGCGCGTACGATCCGGCATCTCGTCTCCGACCTTCCGGAGATCGATAACCTGCACGCCGAGGCGCTCACCGACCGGCTCGACGACTACCTGCGGCACGCCTCCGACGGGTCTTACGACGTGCTCGCCGGCGAGGAGAACCCGCGCTTCGCGCAGCGCCTCGACCAGCACACCGTGCGCCGCGTCATGGACCTGCTGCGCCGTACGCACGACGTGATCTGCGTCGATACCGGCAACAACGTGGAGAGCGTCAACTGGCAGACGGTGATGCGCGCCGCCGACCAGCTGGTCATCACGACGGTGCCCCGCGAGGACGCCGCATTCACCGCCGACTGGATGCTCGACCTGCTCAACGACATCGGCATGGAAGAGTTGGCCGCGAACGCGGTGACGCTGATCTCCTGCCCCAGCCCGGGCGAACTGCCGCTGCTGGAGGACCTGAAGAAGCACTTCGCGACGCGTACCCGCGCGGTGGCCGTGGTGCCCTACGACCCGGCGCTGGAGGTCGGCTCGTCCATCGAGTACAGCCTGCTCCAGCAGGACACGCGCAACGCCTGGCTGCGGGCGGCGTCGGTGATGCTGGAGCCGTTCGCGCAATAGCCCGTGTCGCCTCCGGTGCGAACGGACGGCGGGACTAGGCTCGCAAGGCCAGCGGAGAAGGGGGGCTCGGGTGTCTGACTCGTTCGTGCACCTGCACGTGCACACCGAGTACTCGATGCTCGACGGCGCCGCCCGGCTCAAGGAACTGATGGCCGAGTGCCGGCGGCTCGGCATGCCCGCCGTGGCGATCAGCGACCACGGCAACATGCACGGCGCGTACGACTTCTACAAGCAGGCCACCGCCGCGGGCCTCACCCCGGTGATCGGCGTCGAGGCGTACGTGGCGCCCGAGTCGCGGTACCACAAGGCGCGGGTCAAGTGGGGCCGGCCGGAGCAGAAATCCGACGACATCTCCGGCAACGGCGCGATCACCCACATGACGATGTGGGCGCAGAACGCGACCGGTCTGCACAACCTCTTCATCCTGAACAGCCGCGCCTCCATGGAGGGCCACTACGTGAAGTGGCCCCGGATGGACATGGAGCTGATCGCCGAGCACGCCGAGGGGATCATGGCGACGACGGGCTGCCCGTCCGGCGCCCTGCAGACCCGGCTGCGGCTCGGGCAGATGGACGAGGCGCTCAAGGTCGCGGGCAGTTACCAGGACATCTTCGGTAAGGACAACTACTTCCTGGAGCTGATGGACCACGGGCTCGAGGTGGAGCGCAAGGTCCGCGACGGCCTGCTGGAGGTCGGGCGCAAGCTCAACATCGCGCCCCTGGTCACGAACGACTCGCACTACACGCACGAGGCGCAGGCCGCGGCGCACGACGTGCTGCTCTGCGTGCAGACCGGGTCGAACGTGGCCGACCCGAACCGGTTCCGGTTCGACGGCGACGGCTACTTCATCAAGTCCGCCGATCAGATGCGCGCGGTGAACAACTCCGACGTGTGGCTCGAGGGCTGCAAGAACACGCTGGTGGTGGCGGAGAAGGTCGACACCACGGGCATGTTCGCCTACCGGAACCTGATGCCGCGGTTCCCGGTGCCCGAGGGTGAGACCGAGGAGAGCTGGTTCCGTAAGGAGACGTTCGCGGGGCTCGCCCGCCGGTTTCCGGACGGCGTCCCGGACACGCACGTCACGCAGGCCGAATATGAGCTGGGCGTCATCCTGCAGATGGGCTTCCCGTCGTACTTCCTCGTGGTCGCCGACTTCATCGGCTGGGCGAAGAGCCAGGGCATCGCGGTCGGCCCGGGTCGTGGCTCGGCGGCCGGTTCCCTGGTGGCGTACGCGCTGGGCATCACCGACCTCGACCCGCTGCCGCATGGGCTGATCTTCGAGCGGTTCCTGAACCCCGAGCGCGTCTCGATGCCTGATGTCGACATCGACTTCGACGAGCGCCGGCGCGGCGAGGTCATCCGGTACGTGACCGACAAGTGGGGCGAGGACAAGGTCGCCCAGATCGCCACCTTCGGCACGATCAAGGCGAAGGCCGCGATCAAGGACTCCGCGCGGGTGCTGGGCTTCCCGTACGCGGTGGGGGACCGGATCACCAAGGCGATGCCGCCCGCCGTGATGGGCAAGGACATCCCCCTCTCCGGCATCTTCGACAAGGAGCACAAGCGCTACAACGAGGCCGGCGAGATCCGTGCCCTCTACGAGCAGGACCCGGACGTCAAGAAGGTCATCGACACCGCCCGCGGGATCGAGGGCCTGATCCGGCAGACCGGCGTGCACGCCGCGGGCGTCATCATGTCCGCCGAGCCGATCATCGAGCACATCCCGCTCACGCGTCGCGACGCCGACGGCGCGATCATCACGCAGTTCGACTACCCGACCTGCGAAACGCTCGGCCTGCTCAAAATGGACTTCCTGGGCCTGCGGAACCTGACGATCATCGACGACGCGGTCAAGAACATCGAACTCAACCACGGCATCAAGCTCGACCTGCTCGGCCTGCGGCTGGACGACAAGGCGACGTACGAGCTGCTGTCGCGCGGCGACACCCTGGGCGTGTTCCAGCTCGACGGCGGGCCGATGCGGTCGCTGCTACGGCTGATGAAGCCGGACAACTTCGAGGACATCTCCGCCGTCCTGGCGCTGTACCGGCCGGGTCCGATGGGCGCGAACTCGCACACCAACTACGCACTGCGCAAGAACAAGCAGCAGGAGATAACCCCGATCCACCCCGAGCTGGAGAAGCCGCTCGAGGAGATCCTCGGGCCGACGTACGGACTGATCGTCTACCAGGAGCAGGTGCAGCGCGCCGCACAGAAGCTCGCCGGGTACTCACTCGGGCAGGCCGACCTGCTGCGCCGCGCCATGGGTAAGAAGAAGAAGGAGGTCCTGGACAAGGAGTTCGTGCCGTTCCGCGACGGGATGCGGGCCAACGGCTACTCCGACCAGGCGATCCAGGCGATCTGGGACATCCTCGTCCCGTTCGCCGACTACGCCTTCAACAAGGCGCACACCGCCGGGTACGGCCTCGTCTCGTACTGGACGGGTTACCTCAAGGCGAACTACCCGGCCGAGTACATGGCCGGGCTGCTGACGTCCGTCGGTGACGACAAGGACAAGATGGCGCTCTACCTGTCGGAGTGCCGCCGGATGGGCATCCAGGTGCTCTCCCCGGACGTCAACGAGTCGGCGGGCCCGTTCACCCCGGTCGGCAAGGACATCCGGTTCGGCCTCGGGGCGGTCCGCAATGTGGGGCACAACGTCGTCGAGGCGATCGTCCGGTGCCGTAAGGACAAGGGCGCGTACGCCGATTTCTACGATTTCCTGTCCAAGGTGGACCAGGTAGCGTGCAACAAGAAGACGATCGAATCGCTGATCAAGGCGGGCGCGTTCGACTCGATGGGGCACACCCGCAAGGCGCTGCTCGCCGTGCACGCCGAGGCGATCGACGCGTACGCCGACGTCAAGCGCAACGAGGCCGCGGGCCAGTTCGACCTGTTCGGTGCGTTCGGCGACGACACCGGACCGGGTGGCTCCGCCACCATCGCGATGCCCACCATCGGCGACAGCGAGTGGGACAAGCGCGACAAGCTCGCCTTCGAACGGGAGATGCTCGGCCTGTACGTATCCGACCATCCGCTGGCCGGTCTGGAGCACATCCTCGGCCCGGCGGCCGACACCTCCATCGCCTCGCTCGCTGAGGAGGGTGGCGTGCCGGACGGGCAGATCGTCACGCTCGCCGGAATCCTCTCCGGTGTGCAGCGCCGCATCACCAAGCAGGGCCGGGCCTGGGCGTCGGCAACCCTGGAGGATCTGGCCGGCGGTGTCGAGGCGCTGTTCTTCCCGAACACGTACGAGGTGATCGGTCAGTACATCGCCGAGGACGCGATCGTCGTCGTGAAGGGCCGGGTCGACCGCCGCGACGACACCCCGCGGATCATGGCGATGGACATGTCGATGCCGGACGTCACGTTCACGTCCTCCACGAAGCCGGTGACCCTGACCATGCCGGTGACCCGGTGCACCCCGCCGCTGGTCGACCAGCTCAAGGAGGTGCTCGCCACCCACCCCGGGGACGCCGAGGTGCACGTGAAGCTGCTCAACGGCAGCCGCACCACGGTCCTGCGGCTCAACGCGCTGCGGGTGTCGTCGACACCGGCGCTGATGGCGGACCTCAAGATGGTGCTGGGGCCGGCCAGTGTCAGCTGAACCCGACTTCGACCGCGTCCCGGATCTGCCGTACGCGTTCCCCGGCTTCCCTCCCGCGCCGCCGAAGAGACCGGTCGGCCCCACGCTGAAGGCCGGGGCGTTGCTGCTGCTGGCCGTTGTCGCCCTTGGGCTGCCGTTCGGCTTCCTCTGGCGGTGGATCGCCCCGGACACGCCCGTCGTGAAGACCCGTGTCGGCCCGTACCCGCTCGACCCGCAGCCCGAGCAGTACGTCGCCGCCGACGGCTGGTTCGCCCTGCTGGGCTTCGCGCTGGGCATCGGGGTGTCGCTCGCCGCGTGGTGGGTGCTGCGCCGGCACCGCGGCCCGATCCTGCTCGCCGCGGTGGCGCTGGGCTCGCTGGGCGCGGCCGCCGTCGGCTGGCAGGCGGGCCGTCTTCCCGGGCATGCGGCCTTCGTGCGCTGGGTCGCGACCGCCGCGCCGGGTGCCCACGGCACCCAACCGGCGGACCTTCGGGGGTACGGGGTCCTGCTCGTCCCCGCGTTCGCGGCGGTCATCACGTACACCCTGCTCGCGGGCTGGTCGCACGACCCGGACCTGGCCGTCGGGGCGGCGCCCGCCCCGGACCTCAGTTCGGGCTGGCCGGACGGGCCAGTTCCGATAGCGGAACCGGTACCGCCCGCACCTGGCGCAGAAGCGCAGCCTCCCGGTTGAGCAGCCGCAGTTCCGCCCGGAGCCGGGTCATCGTGTCCGGCGCGGCGAGCAGCGCCTGCCGATCCTCGATGGTGAGCTGCGCGCTCGCCGCCACGAGGTGGGACAGCACCGTCGGGTCGTCCGGCACCTGCTCCAGCGCGTCCGAGGCGGGCTGCAGCAGGTTGAGGTAGTCCTGGAAGGCGGTGAGGACCCGGGCCGCGAGCTGCTCGGCGTCCTCGCCGGGCTCGCCGTCGGTGAGCCACTCCACCTCGGCGACGAGGTACGGCTCCTGCCCCGCGTGCACGCCGAGCAGCCGGAACCGGCGCCGCCCCACCGTCACGATGTCGAACCGCCCGTCGGGCAGCTCGTTGACCTGCCGCAGCTCGGCGGTGCAGCCGACCTCGTACAGCTCGGGCACGTCGTCGCCCTCGGAGACCGGCGGGTCGTCGGTGCCGTCGGTGCCGTCGTTCTCCCAGCCGTGGCGCAGCGTCACGACGCCGAACTCCTGCGGCCCGTCGTCGGTCTGCGCGACCAGGTCCCGAATCAGCGTCCGGTACCGCTCCTCGAAGATGTGCAACGGCAACACCAGCCCGGGGAACAGCACCGAACCCAGCGGGAAAACCGGCAGTCGCTCGGTCATGCTTTCACCTCGGTGCGCGTGGACACGGGCAGAGCGTATCCGTCGTATCGCGCCACGCCCAGATGGCCGCGCGGGATCAATATCAAGATGCTCGTGAAGGGCCGCACGGCGCGCGCGTGCGGCGTCACGGTCCCAACGCCTGGAAGGCCGACGGTCCAGTTGGTGGGAGGCCGCATAGACTCGTTCGCGTGTTGAACCGGATCGACCTGCGCGGCTCCCGCCGGGACCCGCGCGGTCTGCTGCCCCGTGCCCAGCTCGACGTCTCCGTCGCGGTCGAGAGGATCCGCCCGGTCGTGGAGGCGGTCCGCGAGCACGGTTTCACCGCCATCCGGGAGGCCACCGCGCGTTTCGACGGGGTGGAGCTCGACCGGCTCCGGGTGCCCACGTCCGCGCTGGCCGACGCCGCCGAGGCGCTCGAGGCGGACGTACGGGCGGCGCTGCTCGAGGCGATCCGGCGCGCACGCATGGTGCACGGGGACCAGCGGCGTACGGACACGACCACTCAGGTCGTGCCGGGCGGGACGGTCACCGAGCGCTGGGTGCCGGTCGCCCGGGTCGGCCTGTACGTCCCCGGTGGCCTCGCCGTCTACCCGTCCACGGTCGTCATGAACGTCGTACCCGCCCAGGTCGCCGGGGTCGAGGCGCTCGTGGTGGCGAGCCCGCCGCAGCAGGACAACGGCGGCCTGCCCGACTCGCGCGTCCTGGCCGCCTGCCACCTGCTCGGCGTCACCGAGGTGTACGCGGTCGGCGGTGCCCAGGCCGTCGCCATGCTCGGCTACGGCGCCGACGGCGCCACCCCGGAGGACCGCTGCGAGCCGGTGGACGTCATCACCGGGCCGGGAAACATCTGGGTGACCGCCGCGAAGCGGCTGCTGCGCGGCACAGTCGGCATCGACGCGGAGGCCGGGCCCACCGAGATCGCGATCCTCGCCGACGACACCGCCGACCCGGTGCACGTGGCCGCCGACCTGATCAGCCAGGCCGAACACGACCCACTCGCCGCCAGCGTCCTGGTCACGCCGTCGCACGATCTCGCCGCCGCCGTCGACGAGGCCCTCGCGAAGTTGGTACCCGCGACCAAACACGCCGAGCGGATCCGCGTCGCCCTGACCGGCGGGCAGTCCGGCGTCGTCCTCGTCGACGACCTCGAACAGGGGCTGCGGGTCGTGGACGCGTACGCGGCGGAGCACCTGGAGATCCAGACGGCCGACGCGCGGCGGTGGGCGGAGCGGGTCCGCAACGCAGGGGCGATCTTCGTCGGGGCGTACGCGCCGGTGTCCCTCGGCGACTACTGCGCCGGTTCGAACCACGTCCTGCCGACAGGCGGCTGCGCCCGGCACTCGTCGGGACTGTCGGTGCAGTCGTTCCTGCGCGGCATCCACCTCATCGAGTACGACTCGCAGGCCCTCAAGGACGTGGCCGGGCACGTCGTCGCCCTGGCGAACGCCGAGGACCTGCCCGCCCACGGCGAAGCGGTGACGGCGAGGTTCCCGAAGTGACCGCGCTGGAGGACCTGCCGATCCGTGACGAGTTGCGCGGGCAGTCGCCGTACGGGGCGCCGCAGCTCGACGTCGCCGTCCGGCTGAACACCAACGAGAACTCGTACGCCGTTCCGGACGCGGTCGTCGAGGCGATCTCGAAGGCGCTGCACGCCGAGTTGCGCGACCTCAACCGTTATCCGGACCGGGACGCGGTCGCCCTGCGTACCGATCTCGCCGACTACCTCGGGCACGGGCTGAGCGTGGGCAACGTCTGGGCGGCGAACGGGTCGAACGAGGTCCAGCAGCAGCTTCTGCAGGCGTTCGCCGGACCGGGCCGCACGGTCCTGGGCTTCGGGCCGTCGTACTCGATGCACCCGCTGCTGGCCCGCGGCACCGGCGCCACCTGGATCGGCGCACGACGTGACGTCGACTTCGGACTGACGCCGGACGGAGCGGTCACGCAGATCGAGCAGCATCGGCCGGACGTCGTGTTCCTCTGCTCGCCCAACAACCCGACCGGTACCGCCCTCGACCCGTCGGTGGTCACCGCGGTGCTGGACGCCGCGCCCGGCATGGTCGTCGTCGACGAGGCGTACGCCGAGTTCGCCCGGGCGGGCACGCCGAGCGCGCTGGAGCTGCTGCCGGGTAATCCGAGGCTGGTGGTCACCCGGACGATGAGCAAGGCGTTCGGGTTCGCCGGCGGGCGGCTCGGTTACCTGGCGGCTGACCCGGCCGTCGTGGACGCCGTGCAGCTCGTGCGCCTGCCGTACCACCTCTCCGCGCTCACGCAGGCCGCCGCCCGCGCGGCCCTCGCACATCGCGGTGCCCTGCTCGCGACCGTCGACGTGATCAAGTCCGAACGGGATCGGATCGTCGCCACGCTGCGGGGCCGGGGAGTACGCGTGGCGGACAGTGACGCCAACTTCGTGCTGTTCGAGGTCGGCGGCGACCAGCGCGTCGCCTGGCAGTCCCTGCTGGACCGTGGGGTACTGGTCCGCGACGTCGGCCTGCCCGGCTGGCTGCGGGTCACCGCCGGTTCTTCCGAAGAGACTTCTGCGTTCCTGGAGGCACTGCAATGAGAACGGCTCGCGTGGAGCGCGTCACCAAGGAGACGAAGGTTCTCGTCGAGATCGACCTCGACGGCACCGGGAAGTCGGACCTGAGCACCGGCGTCGGTTTCTACGACCACATGCTCAACCAGCTCGCCAAGCACGGCGGTTTCGACCTCACCGCCCGCTGCGAGGGCGATCTGGAGATCGACGCGCACCACACGATGGAGGACACGGCCATCGCGCTGGGCGAGGCGTTCGCGCGGGCGCTCGGCGACAAGGCCGGCATCCGGCGGTACGGCTCCGCCACGATCCCGATGGACGAGGTGCTGGTCCGGGCCGCCGTCGACCTCTCGGGCCGGCCCTATGTGGTGCACGACGAGCCGGTACTGGCGCCGTACATCGGGCCGGTGTATCCGACGAGCATGACCCGGCACATCTTCGAGTCGTTCGGGCACGCCGCCAAGGTGACCCTGCACGTCAGCGTGTTGCGTGCGGCCCGCGAGGGCTGCCACCCGGACGCCCACCACGTGGTGGAGACACAGTTCAAGGCGTTCAGCCGGGCATTGCGCGAGGCCGTGGAGATCGACCCGAAGAACGCCGGAGCGCTGCCCTCCACCAAGGGTGTGCTGTGAGCATCGCACTGCTGATCCTGGGCGGGATCCTCGTCGGGGGCACGATCTCCCTGATCCGGCAGAGGGCCACGGCGTTCACCATCGCGCTCGTCGGGGTGCTCGCGCTGCTCGCCGTCGCGGGCGGCATCCTGTGGATGTTCCCCGGGGAGGGCAAGTGACCAGCGTCGTCGTGCTCGACTACGGGTCGGGCAACCTGCGCAGCGCCGAGCGGGCCCTCGCCCGTACCGGCGTCGACGTGACCGTCACCGACGACCTGGCCGCCGCGGCCGCCGCGGACGGACTGGTGGTTCCGGGCGTCGGCGCGTACGCCGCGTGCATGGCCGGGATCGGCGCGCTCGGTGCGGGCCCCATGATCGCCGAGCGGGTCGCGGCGGATAGACCGGTCATCGGCATCTGCGTCGGCATGCAGATCCTGTTCGAGCAGGGCGAGGAGCACGGCGTCGTCACGAAGGGCCTGGGATTGTTCCCGGGCGCGGTGAGCCGGCTCGCCGCCGACCGGGTCCCGCACATGGGCTGGAACACGGTCGACGTGCCGGCGGGTTCCCGGCTGCTCGCGGGCTTGCCGGCGAACAGCCGGTTCTACTTCGTCCACTCGTACGCCGCGAACGACCTCGACGTGCTTGCGGCTGCCACCGTCACGACCTGCACGCACGGCGAGCCGTTCGCCGCCGCAGTGGAACTCGGAGCGCTGTCGGCGACCCAGTTCCACCCGGAGAAGTCGGCCGACACCGGCGCCGCTCTGCTGCGCAACTGGGTCGGCGGCCTCGCCGGATGAGCAAGGAACGGGCCCGGCGGCGGGCCGAGCGGCTAGCCGTCGCCGAACGGGAACGGGTCGTCCGGGCCCGCAAGGTCGCCCGGCGGCTGCGCCGCCGTCAGCTCGTCCGTATCCTCACCCCGACGCTGCGTCGCCGCCGGGTGGGTCGCATCGTTCGGCGCAGCCGCGCCGAACGCGCCGCGATCGTCGGCATGACGATCATCGCCGCCGGGGCCATCTGGTTCCTCGTCCGCGATCCCGCGCTGCGGATCGTCCTCGGCATCCTGCTCGTGCTGGCCCTGCCCGTCGCCGTCGTGATGGCGTTCGGCCGGCGAACCTAAGGAGAAGAAACGTGACCCTGCACCTGCTCCCCGCCGTCGACGTCGCTGACGGCCAGGCCGTACGCCTGGTCCAGGGCGCTGCCGGCACCGAGACGGCGTACGGCGACCCACTCGACGCGGCCCTCGCCTGGCAGGCGGACGGGGCGGATTGGATCCACCTCGTCGACCTCGACGCGGCGTTCGGGCGCGGCTCCAACGCCGAGCTGCTCGCCGACGTCGTCACGCGGCTCGACGTGAAGGTGGAGCTGTCCGGCGGAATCCGGGACGACGAGTCGCTGCGCCGCGCGCTGGACACCGGTGCCGTCCGGGTCAACATCGGCACCGCCGCCCTGGAGGACCCGCAGTGGTGTGACCGGATCTGCGGCGAGTACGGCGACCGCATCGCCATCGGCCTCGACGTCCGGGGACGTACCCTGGCCGCGCGTGGCTGGACCCGGGACGGCGGCGACCTGTGGGAGGTCCTGGAGCGGCTCGACAAGGCGGGCGCGTCCCGCTACGTCGTCACCGACATCACCAAGGACGGCACGATGCGCGGCCCCAACGTCGAGCTGCTGCGCGAGGTCTGCGCGCGTACCGCCGCCCCGGTCATCGCCAGCGGCGGTGTGTCCACCCTGGACGATCTGCGCGCCCTCGCGGCCTTGGAACCGGTCGGCGTGGAGGGCGTCATCGCCGGCAAGGCGTTGTACGCGGGCGCGTTCACGGTCGCCGAGGCCCTCGCCGTGTTGGCCGCACCGCCGTCCTCGTCGAGGTAGATGATCCCGACAAACGGGCAGGGTTGATCCGGCGCCACGCGATCTGCATCGGCTACACCCGCGCCTGCGCGGCGTTACCGACCGGGGTCGGTTCACCGCCCCGCCGTACTGACACCATCGCCGCGATGGCTCAGGCGTACGGTCAGCCCGTCGACGTGGTGACTCGGGCCTGGCCCGCGGTGATGGCCACCACGTGGTTCGTCTAGGGCGATCCGCCTGATCCAGGTGCTGTCGCAGAACCACCGCAACACCAGGATGGCCTGATCGGGGCACGGCAACGCCGGCACCCCGGCTGCGGCAGGGAACCGCATCGTTGCGCGGAATGGCTCAGTGGGGGACAGGCCGCCGCTATCTGGCATTACTCATTCCCCTTGGCGCGGCCGGCCCCGCCATTCCGGTCAAGCCATCCTCAACCCGACCTTTCAATCCCTGGTATCAGAACGGACAGCATTTGGGTGGCGGACGAGACCGGACCTCGAGTATTCCGAGGCCAAGTCTGTGGAGGATTAAAGTTGGCGGCTTGCACTCGCGTGGTTGCCCAAGGTGATACTGGTGGCGGGTGAAATAAGAAGGGTATACTCATCGACAAAATTCGAGTTTATCGCGTTACTAGGAGATCAGCGTGCTTCGTTCCCGCCCCCCATGGCTTCGCCGCCGCTCCGCAGGACTCATCGCAATGGCCGGCGTGCTCGCAGGTGCGGCTCTCGTCATCCCTACGGCCCATGCGGCCTTGCAGGATTGGCCCAGCGTCTACTGCTTCTCGACCAAAGAGATGAGGGGTAGCGTTCGCATCCACGTTCACAACATGAGTATCGATGGTGAAACCCTCAAGGCCGATCTCACCACGGAGATTCGAGATGATGAAAATAGTCCATATAAGGACTGGGTCACCCAGCAGAAGAAGGGAACTGCTCCGAACGAAAACAACCCTGACGCGATCTGTTTCTGGGCCAACGACTTGTCATTCCCGCACGGCATTTATGACCCCGCATACAAATCGCGACCTTCCGCCACACCCACGCCGACACCGCCTTCCGATGGACGGGGGCGTCCTTCCGGCCGTAAACCGGCCATCCCCCCCAAGTCCCCCAATCCCTCCGATCCCTCAGGTGGTATCGATGACTGAGAGATTACGCTGCGATAAGACGCTCGCCCGTCGCCCGTCGACGGTTGTGGCCGTTCTTGCGTGACTGTTCAGGTCACACCGCCGCGTTTTCCTTCTCGGATCCGGCGGCGCACGCCGAGGTTGGTGGGCGGTTCTGCATGACCGACAGCCTGCATCGCTCAATGGGTTTCTACGGGCTGCGTGACGGCCGGGTCGCGGGTCGCGGTGCACCCCGCCGCCGACCCGGCGCTGCCGGGCGACATACCCGCCGCGCTGCGGCGTGAGTACGGCGGGCTGGGCTGGATCACGCCGCGGGCGCTGGCCGCCTGCCCACCACCGAGCAGCTGTACTACGACCAGGTCGCGCAAATCGTCATGCCTTCGTGGAGCCGGGGGCGGGTGACCCTCCTCGGTGACGCCGCGTACGCGGTGTCGCTGCTGGCCGGGCAGGGTGCCGCGCTGGCCGTCGCCGGCGCGTTCGTCCTCGGTGAGCACCTGGCCAGGGCCGCCTCCATCGATGCCGCTCTGGTCGGGTACGAGCAGATGCTACGACCGGTTGTGCTCGACAAGCAGGAGACCGCGCGCAAGGAGTACGCCGGTTCGTCCCGTCAACCGCAGCCAGCGACGGTTACGCCACGCCGCGTTCGCCGCGGCTCGGCTACCGATTGCCGACCGGCTCCTCGCCGCCACTCTGGTCGGCAAGCCCACCGCCATCATCGCCGATCTTGCGAGCCGCAGGGCCGCACCCTCGCCGATCACCGATCACACGGCACGGGTCGCGCCTGTCACCGTCGGCACGCCCCTCCATCTTCAATAGATCTTGGTCCTTGAAGATCGATGGGCAGGGGCGTTCAGCGCTGCGCCGCCATCCAGGCCGCCACCTGGGCCCGGCTGGTGGCGCCGAGTTTGGTCAGGATGTGCTCGACGTGGCTTTCCGCGGTGCGTTGCGAGATGACCAGCTTCGCGGCGATCTCCTTGTTGGACAGGCCCTGGGCGACCAGCTCGGCGACCTGCTGTTCCCGGCGGGTCAGCGGCGTCGACGCGTCCGCCGGTGACGGCGTCGCGGGCGGGGGCGCTTCGTCCAGGGCGTAGGCGACGGCCTGGTCCAGGGACAACCGCTCGCCTTGGGCGAGGGCGGCCTGGTAGGCCTGCTCGCCGAGTGCGTGGCGGGTGCGCTGCTCGCACCGTTCGTGATGCGTCGCCAGCTCCGGAAGGAGCGCCGGGCGCGCACCCATGTCGCGGGCGAGCCGGGTTGTCACACCCAGCAGGGTGGCCGCCCGCTCGGGTCGTCCCTCATCAAAGGTGATGCAGGCCAGCGTGTCCAGGCAATAGGCGGTGCCGAGGGTGTCGTTGACTGTGCGCAAGCGCTGCACGCTCTCCCGCAGACGAGTGGCCGCGGCCTGGAGATCGCCCTGCTGCCACAACCCGAGCCCGAGAACCCACAGCGAGGTTCCGACGAACCACGTCTCGCCGCGGGGTCGGCAGATCGCCAGGACCGCTTCGTGGTCGGCGGCCGCCCCGGCCGTGTCGCCGCGGATCGCCCGGGTCATCGCGACCCCCGTAATGGCACTGATCCGCCAAATAAGGTATTCATCCGCCGGCTCGGCCGCGAACCGGTCAGCAGCACGCTGCCAGCCCTGCACCGCCTCGGCGAGATCCCCGCCCATCTCCGTGACGCCTTTGGCCAAGTCCGCGAACGCGTACCCGAGGGAATCACCGCGCTGGGCGGCGGTCTCATACCCTTGCCGCACCCACCCGTGCGCGGCCGGTAGATCACCCTGCAGGAGTGCCAATGTGGCGCCGGCGTACAGCGCCTTGAGGCGCGTCAGGGTCGGACCGGCCGGGCGGGCCAGGGCCCGGTCCGCCCAGGAGCGGCCTTCGCGGTGCCGGCCAGAGACGGCCCAGTAGAAATATGAGCCGGCGGGTATCGCCAGCGCCGCCTCGGCCCCGTCCGGATCGGCCAGGCTGTCCTCCAGCGCGGCCCGCAGGTTCGGCAGCTCCCGGTCCACCCGGGCGAGCCAGTACGGCTGCCGCGAGCTGATCCAGTCGGCCTCGGCCCGGCGCGCCAGGTTCGTGTACCAGTCGCGGTGCCGGCGGCGCAGCTGCGCCTGCTCCCCCGCCTCGATCAGCTTGTCCTGGCCGAAGTCGCGCAGGGTCTCCAACAACCGGTATCGCGAGCTATCAGCGACGCTCTCGCTGATCAGGACCGACTTTTCCACCAGCCCGGCGACCAGATCCAACAGATCCTCCACCGGCAGCACCTCGTCGGCGCAGATCCCCTCGATGGCGTCCAGCTCGCACCCACCGGCGAACACCGACAACCGCGCCCACAACAACCGCTCCGGCTTGGCACACAACTCGAACGACCAGTCCACACACGCCTGCAGGGTCTGCTGCCGCTCCGGCGCGCTACGACTCCCACGGGAGAGCAGCGCGAACCGCGCGGCCAACCGCTGCAGGATCTGCCCCGGCGCCAACAGCCGCACCCGGGCCGCGGCCAGCTCGATCGCCAACGGCAGCCCGTCCAGCCGGGCACACAGCTCAGCCACCGCCCCATGATTGTCCGCGGTCAGCTGGAAGTCCGGCGCCACCGCCCGCGCCCGGGCGACGAACAGCGCCACCGCCTCACTGCGGCCCACCTCGGCCACCCCGCCCCGGGTCCCCGGGGCCGGGGTCGGCAGCGGCGGCACCGCAAAGATCGTCTCGCCGCTGATCGTCAACGGTTCCCGGCTGGTGGCCAGCACCCGCAGCCGCGCACAGGACGCCAGCAGGGTATCGGTCAGGACCGCGATCGCCGGGATCAGGTGCTCACAGTTGTCCAGTACCAGCAGGGCCCGCCGATCGGCCAGATACCCTGCCAGCTGCTGGGTCGACGTGCCCGCACCCGGCTGCTCCCGCACCCCCAACGCGACCAGCACCAGATACGCCAGCACGTCCGGATCCTGTATCTCAAGGATCAGCAGCTCCGGCGCGCGCAGCGCGGTCAGATCCACGAACCACACCCCGTCCGGGAACACCCGCCGCACCTCACCCGCGACCCGCAGCGCCAGCCGGGTCTTGCCGGTGCCGCCAACCCCGGTCAACGTCACCAGCCGCGCCTCGCCCAGCAGCCGCCTGACCTCGGTCAGCTCCCGCCGCCGACCCACGAAACTGGTCAACTCCACCGGCACGCTTCCAGCGGCTGAAGGATCTGTCCTCGCCATGACGCCCACCCCTTCACGGACCCCCGGCCGGACTTGAGACTCCCTTCCATCGCACGCTCAGAGCCCACCGCCGTCAACACCCGCCACGCTCCCGGCACCGGTCCACCCGGACGGTGGATGGCGTCGAGTACGCGCGTCAGCCAGGGATAGAGGTTCGGGCCATCTGCCCCGTGGGGGCAGGCTCAGGCGACCGTCGGACGCCTCCAGGTGTCCCCGCGTGGGGCTGGTGTCGGTGATCGGGTACGTCGCGTCGCCGCTGGCCGCGCTCGTCGGCCACTGCGTGATGGCCGGCGTCGTGACCAAGTACGCGGACAGGCTCGTCGGTACAGTGACGACTTCGCCGCCGCTAGTCGGCCGGTCGGCCGAGGTCGAACGGCTGCTGCGGGCACCGATAGGCTCGCGGCATGACGGTGGCGGTGAGGGTGATCCCGTGTCTGGACGTTGACGCGGGCCGGGTGGTCAAAGGTGTGAACTTCGTCGACCTGCGGGACGCGGGCGACCCGGTCGAGCTGGCGTCCGCGTACGACGAGGCGGGCGCCGACGAGCTGACCTTCCTCGACGTGACCGCGTCCTCGGACGCGCGCGGCACGATGCTGGACGTCGTCCGGCGTACTGCCGAGAGCGTGTTCATTCCGCTGACCGTGGGCGGTGGCGTCCGGTCGGTGGCGGACGTGGACACCCTGCTGCGCGCGGGGGCCGACAAGGTGGGTGTGAACACGGCGGCGATCGCCCGGCCCGACCTGATCGCAGAGATCGCTGATCGGTTCGGCAACCAGGTGCTCGTGCTGTCGCTGGACGTCCGGCGTACCGCCGGGGGTTTCGAGGTCACCACGCACGGTGGGCGACGGGGCACGGGCCTCGACGCGGTCGCGTGGGCGGAGCGGGTCGCCGAGTTGGGCGCGGGCGAGCTGCTGCTGAACTCGATGGACGCCGACGGCACGAAGGCCGGCTTCGACCTGGAGCTGATCGCCGCGGTCCGGGAGGTGGTGGACATCCCGGTCATCGCGAGCGGGGGAGCGGGTGCCGTGGCGCATTTCCCGCCCGCGGTGGCCGCCGGAGCCGACGCGGTTCTCGCCGCGAGCGTCTTCCACTTCGGGGAGCTGAGCATCGGCGCCGTCAAGCAGGGTCTGCGCGACGCGGGGAACCCGGTTCGTTAGCCGTCGCCCAGGCGGGCGGTGAACTCGCGGATCGCTGAATTCCACGTGCCGTCGTCGAGGGCCCAGGCCGACTCGCCGGGGCCACCGGCGCGGCTCAGCCGGGTCAGCATCGTGGTGACCGCGGACGACAGGCCGTTGACCGGCCGGGTACGCCACAACCGCTGACCGATCAGCGCGACCCCGACCAGGTCGTCGTCGATCGTGATGAGCCCGGCGCCCTCCAAGCGGCGGATGGCGTCCTCCAGTTCCTTACGGGTCGGCACGTTACGGCTCAGGAACGCGGCCGCCGACAGCACGTCGGCCAGCGTCGCCCCGGCGGCCGGCACAGCGGCGGCCGCCGCTCTGTCCCGTTCGAGCCGCTCCGCGATCACCGCCGCCGCGAATATCCATGCGTCGTTCCACACCCAGCCGTCTGCCCCCACAGCGCCAATGATGCCGTCTGCCTCCCCCGGCGGGAAGCGGATGTGGTTGGGTGATCGTCATGCTGCTGGCGGAAGCCCCCGGAGCCGGCCCGATGTCCGGTACGTCCGTGCGGGCGAGCCCGCTCTCGGTGCCGAGCTGTGTCGGCTGGGGCGTCGTCACCGGCGGTGTCACGGCCACCACGCGAACGCGTTGTGTACCCGGATCGCCCGGCACATGACGTGCCTCGACCAGGCGGGCGTCGCGTACCGGCCGCTGGACTGAACGTTTCTGGAGGTGCCGGTGGGCTGGCAGGTGGCGGTCTGTGGGCCGGGTGAGTGCTCGGCCGAGGAGGCCGGGGACGCCCGGCAGGTCGGCGAGCTGCTCGCCGACCGTGGCGCCGTCGTGCTCTGCGGCGGCGGCACGGGTGTGATGGCGGCCGTCGCTGAGGGCGCTCATTCCCGCGGGGGTGTCGTCGTCGGGATCGGGCCGGGTGATCACCGCGACGACCTGCACCGGGATCTCACCGTGGCCGTGGTCACCAACCTCGGTCAGGCCCGCAACGCGATCCTGGCGTGGAGCGCGGACGCCCTGATCACCGTCGGCGGCTCATGGGGGACGTTGACGGAGGTCGCGTTCGCATTGCGCCGCGGCGGCATCCCGGTCGTCTCGCTGGGCGGATGGCGGGTCTGGACGGTCGACGGAGCGGTCGTCCCGGGTATCACCGAGGCTGGTTCCCCGGCCGAAGCCGTCTCCCTGGCCTGTCCCTCGCTGCCCTGACCGCTGCGGTTCCTCTTGTCACGCTGCGGTGAGAGCCAGGGGCGGTGCCGGCGCCGGGGCCGGGTCGCGGACCGTGAACAGCGGGATGAAGATCTGGGCGATCGGGCCGATGGCCAGGGCGTACGCGACCGTGCCCACGCCGACCGTGCCGCCCAGCAGGAAGCCGATGCCCAGTACGAAGACCTCGATCGTCGTCCGCACCAGGCGGATGGAGGCGCGCGGGAAGCGGGCCACGAAGCCGGTCATCAGGCCGTCGCGTGGGCCGGGGCCCAGCCGGGTTCCCAGGTACAGGCCGGTGGCGACGCCGTTGAGCAGGACTCCGGCGACGAGGACCGTTATGCGCCACCCGATGGCGTGGACGGTGGGCAGGACGGCCAGGGCGCCGTCGGCCACGAAGCCGATGACGACGAGGTTGGCGACCGTTCCGAAGCCCGGTCGCTGTCGCAGCGGCACCCAGAGCAGCAGGATCGGGATGCCGGTGAGGATGACGACCCAGCCGAAGCTGATCCCGGTGACCTTGGCGACGCCCTGGTGGAAAACGTCCCAGGGGTTCAGGCCAAGACCGGATTCGACCATCAGAGCCATGCTGATGCCGTAGAGCGCCAGGCCCGCGAAAAGCTGACCGGCCCGGCGCACATTGGACTTGCTACCAGCTGTCATGAGTGCCACTCTGAATGCCAATTCGCCCGAGCTCAAGGGCCAATCCGCCGGAGGTGGCTGTGACCGCGCTGATCAGGGGTGACCACCTGGCCCGCATCCTGGGTCACTGGCACGAACAGCCGGGGCGCCGACGCGGCCCCGACTACGCCGCTCTCGCCGGCAGTGTGAAGGGGCTCCTCGCGGACGGGCGGCTGCCGCTGGGCGCTCGCCTGCCCGCCGAACGCGATCTCGCCGAGTCCCTCGGCGTCAGCCGGACCACCGTCAGTGCGGCGTACCGTGCCCTGCGGGACAGCGGCCACCTGACCAGCCGGCGCGGCGCGGGCAGCTGGACCACCCTGCCGGGTGGCCACCACGTCGCGACCTCCGGGCTGTGGACGCCCAACGACGACTTCAACGCCCTCGACCTCGGCGTGGCCGCCCTCGCCCCACCACCCGAGCTTGTTCCAGCGGCGCGGGCCGCGGTGGAGCTGCTGCCGCGATACATGGGCAGCACCGGCTACCACCCGAGCGGGTTGCCGGAGCTGCGAGAGTCCGTCGCCGCCGGATACACCGCCCGCGGGCTGCCGACCGCCGCCGAACAGATCATGATCACCAACGGTACGCAGCACGCCTTGGACCTTGTGCTACGGCTCTGCGTGCCCGCGGGCGCGCCCGTGCTGGTGGAGTCCCCGACGTACCCGAACGCGCTCGCGGCGCTGGCCGCCCGGCGGGCCCGGATCAACACCCACGGCCTCGACGCCGCCACCGGCTGGGACGACGAGCTGCTGCTCGGCGCCCTGCGCCAGACCCGCCCCCGCCTGGCATACGTCATCCCCGAGTTCCAGAACCCGACCGGCCACCTCATGCCGGTCGAGCTGCGGGAACGCCTCGTCGCCGCGGCTCACACCGCAAGCGTCGACGTGGTGGCCGACGAGTCCTTCGTCGACCTGCCACTCGACGGTACGCCGGTGCCGCCGCCGGTCGCCGTCTTCGACCGGCACTCCCGGGTGATCTCCATCGGGGGCATGAGCAAACCGTACTGGGGCGGGCTGCGGATCGGCTGGGTACGGGCCGCCGGACCCCTCGTGCAGCGGCTCGCCGCCTTGCGGGTCGGCGTGGACATGTCCAGCCCCGTCCTGGACCAGCTGGTCGCCGTGGAGCTGCTGGACCGCGCGGGCACCATCGTCACGGCCCGGCGAGCTCAGCTCGCCGGGCAGCGCGACGCGCTCCTGGCGGCGCTCGCCGACGTGCTGCCGCAGTGGCGGGTCACCGTTCCGAAGGGCGGCGTCACGCTCTGGGCGGAGCTGGACGGCCCGGTGTCGAGCGCGCTCGCCCGCACGGTCGAGGAGTTCGGCGTACGCGTCGCGCCCGGCCCCCGGTTCGGGCTCGACGGTACGTTGGAGCGGTTCCTGCGGTTGCCGTTCACCCTGCCCGCCGCTGACCTGACCGAGGCGGTGCACCGCCTGGCACGGGTCCGCGACGGGCTGGACCGGCCGGGATGGCGCATCCCCGCCGCCGTGGTGGCGTGACGTCCTACAGTTCGGCGAGCGAGCCCGCGTACATCTTCTCGATCTGCTCGGCGAAGCTGGCCTCGACGCCGCGCCGCTTGATCTTCATCGACGGGGTGATCTCGCCGTGCTCGATGGTCAGATCGCGCGGCAGGATGGCGAATTTCTTGATCGTCTCCCACCGGTTGAGCTTGGAGTTCAACTCCTTGACGTAGCCGGCGACCATCGCCTCGGTCTCCGGCGCGGCGACCAGGTCGGAGTAGCTGCGCCCCGCGAGGGGCGTACTCGCCGCCCACGACGCCAGCGCGTCCGCGTCGAGCGTCACCAGCATCGTCACGTAGTTGCGCGCCTGTCCGAGCACCACCGCCTGCGACGTGTACGGGCACACCGCCTTGAACAGGCCCTCGATGTGCGACGGCGCGATGTACTTTCCACCGGACGTCTTGACCAGGTCCTTCTTCCGGTCGGTGATCCGCAGGAAGCCGTCGGCCCCCAGCTCGCCGATGTCGCCGGTGCGGAAGAAGCCGTCCTCGGTGAACGCGGCGGCGGTCTCCTCCGGCAGGTTGTGGTAGCCGCGCATCACGGGCGCCCCCCGGAGCAGGATCTCACCGTCGGCGTCGATCTTGCACTCGAGGTCGCCGAGCGCGGTGCCCACGCTGCCGATCCGGACGTTGCCGACCCGGTTGACGAAGTTGCCCGCGCTGGTCTCCGTGAGGCCGTACCCCTCCATGATCGGGAGGTTGGCGGCGGCGAAGAACTCGGCGATCTCCCGGCTCAGCGGGGCCGATCCCGAGACCAGGGCCCGGAGGTGGCCGCCGAGCCGCTCCTGGATCTTGCTGAAGACGAGTTTCTCAGCCAGCGCGTACCGGAAGCTGAGGCCCATGCCCATCGGCTTGCCGGCCTGCTCCAGGGCCACCTTCTCCTTGCCGGTCGCCAACGCCCAGTTGAAGATCTTCTCCTTGACGCCGCCGTCCTTCGCCGTCGTCACGGTCTTGTTGTAGACCTTCTCGAAGATCCGCGGCGGAGAACACATCAGCGTCGGCCGGACCACCGACAGCATGTCGACCAGCTTGTCGACCCGGCCGTCGACGTACGTCGGCACGCCCACGTGGATGACGCCGCAGAGCAGCGTCTTGCCGAACGAGTGCGACAGCGGCAGCCACAGATAGTGCAGGTCGGTCGGCTCGAACAGGCCGAACGTGCCCTGGGCCACGCCCTCCCAGCACCAGCCGCCGTGCAGCAGCTCCACGCCCTTCGGGCGGCCCGTGGTGCCGGAGGTGTAGATGAGGGTGGCGAGGTTGTCCGGGCCGATACCCCCGGTCAGCGACTCGATCAGGTCGGGCGTGGCGGCGAGTGCTGCGCGACCGCGTTCCTCGAGCTCCGCCATGGTCAGCTGCCGCGGCGACGCCCCCGCGTCGGCCAGCCCGTTGATCAGCACCACGTGGGTCACCGCGGGGATGTCGCCCCCGGACAGCTTCAGGGCCTGCGTGGGGCCCTCCACGATGACGACCTTGGAGCCCGAATCCCCGATGATGTACGCGGCGTCCTGTGGCTCCGTCGTCGGGTAGACCGTCGTCGTCGCTCCGCCCGCCAGCATCACGCCCAG
Source organism: uncultured Micromonosporaceae bacterium (assembly GCA_966211315.1). Classification (GTDB taxonomy): domain Bacteria; phylum Actinomycetota; class Actinomycetes; order Mycobacteriales; family Micromonosporaceae; genus CBIHNN01. The sequence continues at coordinate 94,432 of CBIHNN010000002.1, forward strand.
GTCCGCGAGGACCCAGTCGAGGCTGGTGTTGGCGAGGATGCTGACGCGGTCCTCCACGCCGACGCCGAGCTCGTGCAAGCCGGCCGCTATCGCCTTCGCCCTGTCCGCGACCTGGGCCCAGGTGAGCCAGTCGAGGCCGGTGTCGTCGGCTGTGGGCCGGGCCAGAGCCTGGCGGTCCGGCGTAGCCGCGACCCGCTTCAGGAACATGTCCGGGATGGAGCGGTAGGGAACCTCGAGAACCATCGAGTGCCGCCTTTTGCCTGTGTCGACCGATTCCGCGCCGGATCTCGGCGTTTCGCCTCTCGATCCTATCGGGGGCCGGGAGGTGGAAGTCACAGTGATCGGACGGACGGCCGCCGGTGGGTGACGGTACGGCCGACCGATATGGACCGGCGTCGACACGATCATCCTACGATCGGTGGAGTGGACCACGCCGGGGCGAGAAGTCCCGCTGAGCTACATCCCCAGGTGGGCACCGCGCATCCGCCCCGCCACGGCCGGCGGTCCGTCAACCTCGACCCGGGCGGCGCGCTGCCGGCCGCTGAGGAAGAGCAGCAGTTCGGCCGGTACGCCGGTGAGCCGTACGGCGGGCTCGCCGGAGCCGACGGCGACCTCACCGAACCCGGGCGCCACCACGAGCACCGGGACGCCGAGCTTGCGCAGGCCGAGCCGGGCGAGCATCGGTATCCGCTTGAACAGGTCCGCCTCGTACGCCGCCGGCAGGTCCCGCGGTTCCCAGCCCGGCCCGCCGCGCCGGACGTCCTCGTGGTGGACGAAGAACTCGATGCCGTTGACCAGCTCGTCCAGGATCGGGTTACTGACAGGACTCCACCACGGTGGCCGGCGTACCTGCTCGACGACCTCGGCGAACGGGCGGGTGGCGACAGCGGCACGGACCCGTTCGCCGTGCTCGCGCAGGGCGTGGATCACCAGCGCGGCGGCCGCGCCGGGCCGGCGCTCCCGGACGACCAGGTGGGCGGCGAGGTCACGGGTGGTCCAGCCCTCGCAGAGGGTCGGCGCGTCCGGGCCGGCCGCGAGCAGCAGGTCGGCGAGGGCGGCTCGTTCGTCGGCGGCGTGCCGTGTCATTCGTCGATCGTATGAGCGCCGCGCCGGGACCGCCCTTCGAGCGATGTGGGTCGCGCCACAGGGCAACGGTCGGCAGGTGTCGTACCCGTGGGTGAGGATGGGGACCTGCGGGTCGGCCGGCGTAAGGCCGAGTTCGATGATCAGGGCTTACCGATCAGGATGGGTGGTGACCGTGCCGGGAGCAACCAGCCGGGACGTGTTGCGGCGAGGCGTCGCCGTGCTCGGCAGGGCGATCCGCGACGAGCCACGCCTGTTCACCCTCGGCACGGTCGGCGGGGTGCTCTTCGGCCTGCTGATCATCGGCAACGCGTACGTCGTCGGCGGTGTGGTCGGGCGGATCGTCGTACCGTCGATCGAGAGCCGGACCGCCGACGCGAGCCTGCTGGCCGCAGCCGCGGCCGTACTGATCGGCGTGGCCCTGTTGCGGGTCGCCAGCGTCTTCGCCCGGCGCCTGGGGGCGGGTTTCATGCAGTTCAGGCTGCAGGCCCGGTACCGCAACGCGGTGACCCGCCGCTACCTCGGCCTGCCGCCTGCCTGGCACCGCGCGCACTCGACCGGCACGCTGCTCTCCAACGCCAACTCCGACGTCGAGGCGGCCTTCTTCCCGATCGCACCGCTGGCCTTCGCCGTCGGCACCCTGGTCATGCTGCCTGCCGCGATCGTCTCGTTGTTCCTCACCGACCGGGTGCTCGCCATGGTCGGTGTCGCGCTCTTCCCGGCCCTGTTCGGGCTCAACGTCGTCTACTCCCGCCGGATGGCGCCGCGGCAGATCCGCGCCCAGCAGCTGCGCGCCCAGGTCAGCGCGATCGCGCACGAGAGCTTCGACGGCGCCGTCGTGGTCAAGACCATGGGCCGCGAGGCGACCGAATCCGTCCGTTTCGGGGTACGCGTCGCCGAACTGCGCGACGCCCTCGTCGCCGTCGGGCGGCTGCGTGGGTTGTTCGACCCGGTCATGGATGCCCTGCCCAGCCTCGGCACCCTCGTCGTCCTGGTGCTCGGCACCTGGCGGCTGAGCACCGGCGCGATCGGCGTCACCGAGGTCGTCAGCGTCGCGTACCTGTTCACCGTGCTCGCCTTCCCCGTCCGGGCCATCGGCTGGGTGGTGGCCGAGCTGCCGCGCAGTGTCGCCGGCTGGGACCGCGTCCAGTCCGTCCTGACCGCCACCGGGGATCTCGCATACGGCTCGTCGGCGCTGCCGGAGACCGGCAAGCCGGCGACGCTCGCCCTCGACCGCGTCGGCTACGGGTACGAGGACGGCACACCCGTCCTGCAGGACGTCACCTTCAGCGTGCCGTCCGGCCGTACGGTCGCCCTGGTCGGGCCGACCGGTTCCGGCAAGTCGACTATCGCCGCGCTCGCCGCCCGCCTCGTCGACCCGGGCACGGGCACGGTCTGCCTGGACGGCGTCGACGTCCGGGACCTGACCTCCGCCGCCCTGGCCGCGACGGTTGCGCTCGTGCCGCAGGTGCCGTTCGTCTTCGACGACACCGTCCGCGCCAACGTGGCCCTCGATCGCGCAGGCGTCGACGACGAGGCGATCCGCGAGGCGCTCATCCTGGCGCAGGCCGACCGGTTCGTCGACCGGCTGCCCGACGGGCTCGACACGCCCGTCGGCGAACGCGGCACCTCGCTCTCCGGCGGCCAGCGGCAGCGCCTCACCCTGGCCAGAGCCCTGGCCGGGCGGCCTCGGCTCCTGGTGCTCGACGACGCCACGAGCGCCGTCGACCCCCGTGTCGAGGCGGCGATCCTTTCCGCGCTGCGCGGCGAGTCCGCCGCCACGGTCCTCGTCGTCGCGTACCGGCGGGCCACCATCGCCCTCGCCGACGAGGTCGTCTACATCGAACGCGGCCGCGTCGTCGCCACCGGCACCCACACCGAACTGCTCGCCCGGATCCCCGGCTATGCCGACCTCGTCACCGCGTACGAGCGCGCCGAGGCCGAACGGCACGAGGTGTCCGCATGATCGCGGTCGACACCGTACCGGCCACCACCCCTGGCACCCTGCGCCGCGGGCTGGCGCTCTCCCCTGAGCTGCGGACCGGGCTCGGTGGGACCCTCGTTCTCGCGCTGCTGTCGATGGCCGGGCGGGTCGCCGTACCCGTCGCGATCCAGCAGGGCATCGACCGCGGCATCCGCGCCGCCGGTGGCCCCGACGTGGGCATGGTCATGACCATCGTGGCGATCACCGTCGGCGTGCTCGCCGCCACGACCGCCTGCGGCTATCTGATGACCCGCCGGCTGTTCACCGTCACCGAGTCGGCCCTGGCCGGGGTTCGTAACCGCACCTTCCGCCACATCCACGACCTCTCGGTGCTGCACCAGGCCGCCGAGCGCCGGGGCTCGCTCGTATCGAGGGTGACCGGCGACGTCGACCAGATCACCCAGTTCCTGCAGACCGGCGGCGTGCAGCTGCTCATCGCGTCCGGGCAGCTGGTCGTCACCGCGATCGTCATGTTCGTCTTCTCGTGGCAGCTCACGCTCGTGGTGCTCGCCGCGTTCCTGCCCGCGGTCGTGGTGATCCGGCTGTTCCAGAAGCGGCTCGCCGGGGCGTACGCCACCGTCCGGGTCCGGACGGGCACGCTCATGGCCGCGATCGGCGAGAGCGTCGTCGGCGCCGACGTCATCCGCGCGTACGGCGTCGCCGGGCGCACCGAGCGGCGGCTCGACACCGCGATCGGCGGCCTGCGCACCGCACAGCAGAAGGCCCTCGCCACCGCCATCAAGGGCTCCAGCGCGGGCGAGTTCGCGGCGGGGCTGGCGCTCGCGTCCGTGGTGGTGGTCGGGGTGCTGCTCGGGGTCGACGGCCAGATCACCATCGGCAGACTGACCGCGTTCCTGTTCCTCGTCACGCTCTTCATCCAGCCGGTGCAGCTCGCCACCGAGACCCTCAACGAGGCGCAGAACGCCGTCGCCGGGTGGCGTCGCGTGCTCGACGTCCTCGACATCTCCCCGGACGTCCCCGACCCGGCCGACGGCGTCGACCTGCCGGAAGGGCCGCTCGGCGTGCAGTTCCACGACGTGTCGTACGCGTACCCCGGCGGGCCGCCCGTGCTCATGGACGTCGAACTCGCGATCCCCCCGCAGAGCCGGATCGCCGTGGTGGGGGAGACGGGCAGCGGCAAGACCACGTTCGCGAAGCTGCTCACCCGGCTGATGGACCCGAGTACCGGTGCCGTGTCGCTCGGCGGGGTGCCGCTACCGACCGTACGGTTCGAATCCCTGCGGGCCCGGGTCGTGATGGTGCCGCAGGACGGGTTCCTGTTCGACACGACGATCGCGGACAACGTCCGGTTCGCGCGCCCCGATCTCGGTGACGAGGACATCGAGCTGGCCTTCGGCGAACTCGGCCTCGCGGACTGGGTCGCCGGGCTGCCCGTCGGGCTGCACACCCGAGTGGGCGAACGCGGTGACGCGCTCAGCGTCGGGGAGCGCCAGCTGGTCGCGCTGGTGCGGGCGTACGTCGCGGACCCCGACCTGCTCGTGCTGGACGAGGCCACCAGCGCCGTCGACCCGGCGACCGAGGTACGACTGCAGCGCACCCTCGACGCGGTGACCCGTGGGCGTACCACCGTGGCGATCGCGCACCGGCTGTCGACGGCTCAGGCCGCAGACGAGGTGATCGTGGTCGACGCGGGCCGGGTGGTGCAGCGGGGCCCGCACGCCGAGCTGCTCCGCGACCCCGAATCGATCTACGGGCGGCTGCACGCCTCCTGGTTGGAGCAGACCCGCTGACCCCCGGAAACGACGCTGGTGCCGGGGGCCGCGGGCTGATCAGCGGCTGTAGAACTCGACGACGAGCTGTTCGTCGCAGACGACCGGCACTTCGGTCCGGGCGGGGTTCCGCAGCACCGTGATGCGCAGGTCCTCGGTGGCAACCGACAGGTACGGCGCGCTCGGCCCGTCGAGGTGGGCACCGGCAGCGGCGACTTCGAACGGCGGCTTCGCACGACTGCGTTCCCGGACCGTCACGACCTGTCCGGGCTTGAGCCGGTAACTGGGCCGGTCGACCTTCTTGCCGTCGACCAGGAAGTGGCCGTGCGCGACGAGTTGGCGGGCCTGGTAGATCGTCCGGGCGAGTCCGGCGCGGTGCACGGTCGCGTCCAACCGGCGTTCGAGCAGGGCGACCAGGGCCTCGCCGGTCTTGCCCGTACCGCGGTGGGCCTCCTCGAACGCCCGGCGCATTTGCGCCTCGCTGATGTTGTACTGGTGCCGCAGGCGCTGCTTTTCGAGCAGCCGAACCTGGTAGTCGCTCGGCTTCTTGCGGGCCCGGCCGTGCACGCCTGGGGGGAAGGGCCGGCGCTCGAAGTACTTGACGCACTTGCGGGTCAACGGGATGCCGAGCGCCCGCGAGAGCCGGGCCTTGGGACGGGAGTTGTTCACGGATCGTCGCTCCGTAGCTTCGGGGTAGGTTAGCTTCAGGTAGGTTAGCCTCGCCTTAGTAAGCCTATCCTAATGCGCTCCGGAGGATCCTGTCATGCAGCCCAGCCACGCAGAGCTCGCCCGGACACTCGCTTCCGGACGCCTTCCCGGAACCGTCCAGGTCGCCTGCCATCCGGGCCCGTACCCGGTCCGCCACATCACCGACGTCGTCGGCCGGCCGCTGCTGCTCGTACCCGATCGGAGCGGGCTGGCCCAGGCGCTGCGCCCCGCGAACGGCCTCGACGACACCGCCCTCGTCCTCGACATCCCTGACGTCCCCCCGGCCGCGGGTGCCCCCTCCCTGGGCCGCGTATGGGTCGCAGGCTGGGCGACCCCGCTCGACGGAGACGAGGCCCGCGCCGCCGCGATGGACTGGGCCGCTACCGACCCCACCGGCGACCTGCTCGACGTCGGGCGCGGCCAGAGCCTGCACCGCGTCGACGTGGCCGAGGTCCGCCTCGAACGCACCGGCTTCACCGTCGACGTCGACGTCGACGACTACGCCGCCGCTGCCCCGGACCCGCTGCAGCCCATCGAGTTCGACCTCATCGCAGACCTCGCCGACCACCACATGACCGAGATCACCGCGTACCTCCGCCGCCAGCTCGGCCCCGCCGCCACCCCGGACGAGCATCCCCGCGTCGTCCGCCTCGACCGCTACGGCCTCCTCGTCCGTACCGGCGACCGGCTTGCCCGACTCGGTTTCCCCCGCCCTGTCGCCGATCGCGCCGACCTGGCCCAGCTCCTCCACCCGATCCTCTGCCCGCGCTGCTCCCACCGCACTGCCTGACACCGCCGAACCGACGTCGATCCGGCCCGGTCCGCCCGGCAGCGGCCGGGAGGGCGGCCGGGCCACCGGCGGCTGGATCGAGAGCCGTCGAACAAGCGCGGCCGGGTGGCTGCACAGGAGCGGTGGCCGCGTGAAGGCGGGCGCAACGATGAGTGGGCGACCCGGCCGCTCTCACCATCGGAGGCCGTTGCCCACGGGCGGCCCGGGGGGGGAACCGGAGGCGGTCAGGCCGGATCGAAGGCACCGTCGAGGCTGCCCGTCAGGTACCGCTGAATCGTCGGCGCCACCGCCGCGACGATCGTCTCCGCCGGCGCTGAGGCGAGCGGTTCGATCTTGAGGATGTAGCGGGTCATCGCCAGGCCCGCCATCTGCGCCGCGACCAGGTTGCCACGCAGTGGCGCCTCCGCGGGGTCCAGTCCGAGACCGCCGGCGATCCGGCGCAGGACCTGGGTGACGATGAAATCGCGGATCAGCCGGGCCGTCCAGTCGTTGCTCATGGCCGAGCGCATCAGGGCGATCATGCCCGCCCCGGCGGGTGAGGCCCACAGGCCGAGGAACAGTCTGACGAGCCGTTCACCGGCTTCGTCCGGGCCGCCACCGAGGACGTCGGGCAGCAGCTCGGCCGGGTCGCCCGGGGCGTTGACCGTGGCGAGGAAGAGTTTGTCCTTCGTACCGAAATAGTGGTGGACCAATGCCGGGTCGACCCCGGCCGCCGTGGCGATCGCCCGGATCGATGCGCCGTCGAAGCCGCGTTCGGCGAATGCCTCCCGGGCCGCGTGCAGGATCGACTCCCGGGTGTCGGGGTTGCCGGGGCGTCGCCCGCTGCGCCGTACCACCGTGTGTCCTCTCAAGAGCTCAGCCGCTGCGCCGCCGCAACGTCGCCGCGGCCAGGACCAGGGCGATGACCACCGCACCGGCGACGATGCCGACGTCGAACCACATGGTGCCGGTCGGGTCTGCGTGCCCGCCCACCTCGGTGAGGGCCTCGACCGCGTACGACAGGGGAAGCGCGTCGCTGACCGCCTGCAACCAGCCCGCCATCTGCCCACGGGGCACGAACAGCCCGCAGAGCAGGAGCTGTGGGACCACCACGACCGGCATGAACTGTACGGCCTGGAACTCGGTGCGGGCGAACGCGCTGCAGAACAGGCCGAGCGCGACCCCGAGCACGGCGTTGACGACGGCGATGAGGACCACCAGTCCGGGGACGCCGGCGGTGTGCAGCCCGAACAGCCAGTACGCCGCACCCGCCGCGACCGTGGCCTGGACCGCCGCGGCCATGCCGAACGCGATGCCGTAGCCGAACAGGAGGTCCAGTTTGCCCATCGGGGTGGTGAGCAGGCGTTCGAGGGTGCCGGTGGTGCGTTCGCGGAGCATCGCGATGCTGGTCACCAGGAACATGATCACGAACGGGAAGATCCCGAGCATGACCAGCGCGATCCGGTCGTACGTGGGGTTCGGGCCGGCGTACATGAAGTAGAGGAGCGTCAGCAGCACCGTCGGTACGACGGCGAGGAGGCCGACGGTACGCCGGTCGTGCCGCAGCTGCCGCAGGATGCGACCGACGGTGGCGGCCAGAATCCGCGGGTTCACCGGGTGACCGCCGTCTCGCGGATGATGTGCAGGAACGCGGCCTCGAGGTCGTCGGTGCCGGCGGTGGCCCTGATCGCCGCGGGGGTGGCGTCGGCGATCAGCCGTCCGTCGCGGATGAACATCAGCCGGTCGCAGCGTTTCGCCTCGTCCATCACGTGGCTGGACACGAGCAGCGTCGTCCCGTCGGAGGCGAGCTGGTGGAATCGTTCCCACAGCTCCTCGCGCAGCACCGGGTCCTGCCCGACGGTCGGTTCGTCCAGCACGAGCAGGTCGGGCCGGCCGAGGACGGCGCAGGCGAGTGAGGCGCGGCTGCGCTGGCCACCGGAGAGCGTACCGACCAGTTGTCCGGCCGCCGCGGACAGTCCGACATCGGCCACGGCCGCATCCGCCTCGACGGCCGGGAGGCCGTGCAGCGCGGCGAAGTAGCGGGCGTTCTCCCGGACGGTGAGGTCGGCGTACACGCTCGGGGCCTGGGTGAGGTAGCCGACGGTGCGCCGCAGCGACGCCGTGCCGGCGGGGCGGCCGAGGACGGTGACGGTGCCGGAGCGGATCTTCTGGACCCCGACGACGCAGCGCAGCAGGGTGGTCTTCCCGCTGCCGCTCGGCCCGAGCAGCCCGACGACGGACCCGCGGGGCACACTGCAGCTGATGCCGTGCAGGACGGGTCGTCTGCCACGCTCCACGACGAGGTCGTCGACCTCGACTGCGTACTCCATGGTGCCCTCCGCTTATTCACCGCTCGATGATTTCAACGGTAGGTGAATTCGGCGGGCAGAGCAATGCGCCACCGGTGGATCGCACATCAGCTCAGCTGGTGAGATTTCGGCGCAGGACCGACCAGTACAGCCCGAGCAGCATCGCGCCGATGACGGCGACGCCCGCCATCGCCCGCTGGCCCCAGCCGACGATGGCGACGGCCACGATCGCGAGCGCGTAGAGCAGTGGCAGGCCGACGTCCCAGGTCCGACGGTTCACGACATCCCTCCTGTCACAGTGCCAAGATCCGATCCAGGAACTCCCGGTAGCCGCGCATCGCCACCCGCATGGTCTCCGTATCCCGACTGGCCGTCCGGCGCAGCGGATCGAGCTCGTCCCGCTCGGCCAGCAACGCGTCGCTGAGCTCGTGCACCGCCTCGGTAAGCAGATCGTGGGCCCGGGCCAACGCCGTCACCGGGTCGTCCACGAACTGCGCCTTCACCTCGTGCCATTCGGCCCGGTACTCACCGATGGCCTCGTCGCCCCACACTCTGATCCGCGTTTCGGTGACATCGCCCGGCCCGAGCGGCCTGTCGTCATCCGCGTCGGGTGCGGCCCGCCGGCCTCGCCGGCCCTCGACCGCCGCCGACTCGTCACCCTGCGCCAGCCCGACGTAGCCGGATCCGTCATTCTCGGGTACGCGATACACGTCCCGCCCCGGGGCGGCGCCGCCGATCTCGTCGCCGCCTCCGGCGACAGGCCCCGTCAACGGATCGTCCGCCGGGACCGGCGACCGCGGCTGTGGGACCGAACCCGTACCCAGCGCTGCCTGCGCGCGTACTCCGGTATCTCCCGGTTCCCCGTTTCCCTGTTCCGCCGTCCGCAGCGCGTGGTCTCCGGCGTCACGTACCGGATTGCGGGCCGGCGCGCTCGCCACCGGGCCGTTCGGGTCCGATCCGTTCCTGCTCGCGTCGCTCACGCCTGCCGATCCCATGTCCGTCGTACCTGTCCCGGCGCCCGCCGTGCCGGCCCTGCCCTTCTCGCTCGCCCGCGCCTCGTTCGGACCCGCCTGGCCTGTGTAGCCCTGGTTTCCATCCGCCTGGTTCGCGGTGCTGCCGCCGGCCGACGGGCCGGTCGTTGCCGCGCCGGGAATGGCCGGGCCGGTTCTGGACCCGTCTGTGGTGGACCCGCCTGCCGTTGTGTCGCCGGTCTGGGGGGCGCCGACGTCCGTGGTGATGCCCGGCCCGGGCGTGTAGCGGAACCCGGTGCTGCGTTCCGCTACACCACCAGGCGAACCGGCAAGGGGCCCGTCGTCCTCGATGCCGTCCACATCGGCCCCGAATTCCGGCGTGGGCCCCTCACCCTGCCGATCCACCGGCGACCGATCCTGAGGAACCGCCCCGTGGCTGCCGTGCCGGGGCGTCCGCTCCCCGGGCGGTTCGATGTCGTCCAGCCAACCGTCGTCGGAGGAAGCCCGACGGGACGAACCGAGCGCCACCATCTGCGTGTCCGTGTTGAAGCCGTCACCCGGCTCCCACGAGGTTCGTTGGGCATCGTCCTCGCCCGGCTCCGCCCGTCCGCCTCGACCGTTCCCACTGTTTGCGGGGCCCTGCGGGTCGTCGACGTCCCCGTGGGCGCCGTCACCGACCGGTCGACGGCCGAGCGGCGCCGCCCCTCCGGAATTGTCCAGGCCGCGGGCGACGTTCCGGCCGTACGTGCCGCCCAGGTCATGGGCATGCGCCGGTCCGGGCTCATCCACCTCGCCCCAACCAGGGCCGCCCGTGTCGAACGGCTCCGTGCCACCCCGGCGGAATCCGTTCCCGGCCTCGGGGCTCGTCATAGGCCCGGTCGTAGGTTCAGTCACAGGCGCCGGGCTGTTCGCCGGTCCGGGACCGAACCCGGACACCGGTCTCTCGGACGCGGGTTCGGTCGTATCGGTCGGACCGGAATCTCCACGCACCGGACCGTCCTCGTGGGTGGACCGGAAACTGCCGTAGGAACCGAATTCGGTGCCGGATCCGAAGCGCTGGACCGGCCCCCAATCCTCAGCTGATCCGAAACCCCCCACCGGCCAGGACCCGTTGCCGGATGGAAACCTCCTGGCTGGAGCCGAGCCGTTGGCCGGCCCGGACCCGTTGCCGGGCGAAAACCCGTTGGCTGCACCTGAGCCGTTGGCTGGTGTGAATCCGTTGGCCGGGCCGAGACGGTTCGCCGGGCCGAAGCCGAAGCCGAAGCCGAAGCCGGAGCCGAAGCCGGAGCCGGAGCCGGAGCCGGTGCCGTCCGGCGGCCTGGCAGGACCAGATCCGGCGGAATCAGGCTCAGGCCCGCCGACCGGCGGAAAGCCGCTCGTCGGCCTGGGGGCTGAACCAGGCCCCAACCCATAGGAAGCGCCGTACTCCGGGCTGGAACCCGAAGCGGGACCGGGACCGGAACCGGGACCGGGATCAGAAGCCGGACCGAGATCCTGGGCGGGACCGGCACCCGGGGGCGGACCGGGAACACGGCCAGGGCCCGAGGCCGGATCCAGACCAGAATCGGGACCGGGCGCCGAGCCGGAGAACGGGCCGGGGCCGGAGCTCGGAACGGCCGGGTTGGGCATGAACGGTGACGTGGGGATGGTGAAGCGGGAGCCGGCCGCAGGGGGAACGTACGGCTGCTCCGCGGGCTGGCGGGGCATGGGTACGGGCGCACCGTGCACGGGCCAGCCGTTCGGGTCCTGAGCAGTGGGGGACGCGCCCGGCTCGTACGGTGGGCGGGCCGGGTCGGTGGGCGTCGGCTCCATCGGTCTTTCTCCCGTCGGGGTCGTAGCCCGCCTGCAACACCGGGGGTGACGGGCCTCGGCGCGCCGGACCCGGTCCGGCGCGACGCCGACGGTACCGGTCGAGTCGCTCCCGCACATCCCTGGGGAGGTTGGCTGCGCGGAGCGGGGCGCTGACCAGGAGTGTCGTGCGGCGGAATCTGGGATGCGCCGTCACCGGGCGGGGGATCGTGCGCCAGAATCGGGCACTGTGCCCGTAGAAGAAGCAGGAGAGACTCTGGATCCGGCGATCGCGGCCCGGTTGCGGCGCAACGCCGACGGCCTGGTCGCCGCGGTGGTGCGGGACGCCGGGTCCGGTGACGTGCTGATGATGGCCTGGATGGACGACGAGGCGTTGCACCGTACGTTGACGACGGGCCGGGCGACGTACTGGTCGCGCAGCCGCCAGGAGTACTGGGTGAAGGGGGCCACATCCGGCCACCACCAGTACGTGCGCGGGGTCAGTCTGGACTGTGACGGTGACACGCTGCTGGTGAGCGTGGATCAGGTGGGCGCGGCCTGCCACACGGGCAACAGGACCTGTTTCTTCGACGAGTTGCCGGTGACCGGTGGCGCGCAGGCGGGGGAGAGCGAGTGACGAGCGGTGCGGTGAGCCCGGACGAGGCACGGTTCGCGGAGCTGGCGAGGGAACGCCGGGTCGTGCCGGTGACGCGACGGCTGCTCGCCGACGGTGAGACGCCGGTCGGGGTGTACCGGAAGCTGGCGGGCGGGCCGGGCACGTTCCTGCTGGAGTCGGCGGAGCAGGGCGCGGCGTGGTCGCGCTATTCGTTCATCGGGGTGCGCAGCGCGGCGACGCTCACCGTCGAGGATGGACAGGCCGTCTGGCTGGGCCAACCGCCGGTCGGCGTACCCACATCCGGAGATCCGGTGGTCGCGCTGCGCGAGACCGTCGCGGCCCTGGCCGCCCCCGGCGAGGCCGGGGATGATCTTCCGCCGCTGACCGGCGGCATGGTCGGCTTCCTGGGGTACGACCTGATTCGCCGCTTCGAGCGCCTGCCGGAGTGCGCCGAGGACGACCTCGGCCTACCCGACCTGGGCATGATGCTCGCCACCGACCTGGTGGTCCTGGACCACCACGAGGGTACGGCGATTCTCGTCGCGAACGCGGTCCTGACCGACGGGGCGGACGACGTCGCGATCGCCGCCGCCTACCACCACGCTGTGGGCCGCCTGGACGCGATGACGACGGCGCTGTCCCGCCCGACGCCGCCGCTGATCTCCACCGTGGAGCGGCCCGTGCCGGGTGAGGTGTTCAGCCGGACGCCGGCGGGGCAGTACCCGAAGGCGGTGGAGAGGGCCCAGGAGGCGATCCGGGCCGGCGAGTGCTTCCAGATCGTGGTGGCGCAGCGGTTCGAACGGCCGACGAACGCGGACCCGCTCGACGTGTACCGGGTGTTGCGGGCGACGAACCCGAGCCCGTACATGTATCTGTTGCGGTTCGACGGGTTCGACATCGTCGGGTCGTCGCCGGAGGCGCACCTGAAGGTGTCGGTGGCGGACGACGGTGCGCGGCGGGCGCTGCTGCACCCGATCGCGGGGACCCGCTGGCGCGGCGCCACGCCGGAGCAGGACAACGCCCTGGCAGCGGAGCTGCTGGCCGATCCGAAGGAACGTTCCGAGCACGTCATGCTCGTCGACCTGGGCCGCAACGACCTGGGGCGGGTCTGCAAGGCCGGTACGGTCGAGGTGCCCGACTTCGCGCGCATCGAACGGTACAGCCATGTGATGCACATCGTGTCCACGGTGGTCGGTGAGCTGCGCGACGACCAGAGCGCCTTCGACGCGCTCGCCGCGACCTTCCCGGCGGGCACCCTGTCCGGTGCCCCGAAGGTGCGGGCCATGGAGATCATCGAGGAGCTGGAGCCCACCCGCCGCGGCCTGTACGGCGGCACGGTCGGTTACTTCGGCTTCGGCGGCGACATGGACATGGCGATCGCGATCCGTACGGCCCTGCTCCGCGACGGCACCGCGTACGTGGGTGCCGGGGCGGGGATCGTGGCGGACTCGGATCCGCTCGCGGAGGAGACGGAGACGCGGAACAAGGCGGCGGCGGTGCTGGCCGCGATCGCGGCGGCGGAGTCGCTCAGGCCGGCGCGCTGATGGGCCGTAGCCGACCCGTCGCCGTACTGGCCTGCCTGGTGGGCGCGGGTCTGGCGGTCTTCGCGGCCAGCCGGGTGTGGGCCGTGCAGCGGACGGCCCGGGCCGGCTTGAGTGCCCTGGTCACGGACCGGACCGGCGGGGATCTGCTGGGCTGGCTGCCCGCGGTGGCGCTGGTCGGATTGGCCGGTGCCGGGGCGCTGCTCGCCACCCGGGGGGCGCTGCGGCGCGGGATCGGGGTGTTGCTGGTGCTGGCTGGGCTGGGAACGGCGGTGGGCGGCACGTACGGCGTGACCCTCGCGTCCCGCGCGCTCTGGCCCGCCCTGACGGCGCTCGGCGGACTGTTCTGTCTCTGCGGTGGGGTCCTGGCCGTCCGGCACGGCCATGAGTGGCCGGTCATGGGCGCCCGGTACGAGCGGGGCACTGAACCTCAGCGCGGCGCGGAACCGACCAGGCGGGCGTGGGACGCACTGGACCGCGGGGACGATCCGACCGACAGCTGAGCGTTGCCGGTGATCCGCGGTTCGAGGGTGCCCCGGGCGGCGGCGACCGCCGAGGCGGCGGCCAGGTCGGCGACGAGCCGCCGCATCTCGGCACGGTGCCGGGCCCGGTCCCGGTCGGCACAGACGGCGTCCCAGGCGTTTCCGCGGGCGGTGCGTACCGCCTTCTCGCCCTGTACCGCCCGCGCCACGGTGAACACGACGCCCGCTGCCATGGATAGAACAGTCCGGGGAATGGTGGTGAAACCGGTGGCCGTGGCCGTGGTCGCCATAGGTCTCTCCCGAAGTCGATTTCCGGATCAGGTGGCTGCCGCGCCTGTGTCATCAGGGCGCCGGCCCACCCGCGCCGCGGACCAGTCTGCCCGATCCGCACCATGCCGGAGCCGTATTTCCGCACTATGACACCCTGGTCACGGGAAGCTGTCCGGCGCCCGATCATCCGAGGGGCCCCAGGTTGGCGCTTTGCTCATGGGACTGTCGGGACGGGAGGAAGATGCACGGTGTGACCCAAGGAACACTGAGCGCACCGGTCGGGGCCGTGGATGACCGTCCGGTGTTGTGCTCCTTACGCCGAGCGGCGCATTATGCCCGAGCCCATCCCGTGAGCCGCGCCATACCCCGCGCACGAACTGGCGTTACGGGAGACCTAGCATCGGGCCGAAGACACCCGGAGAGGGGAGTCCGTAGGTGACAGCTGATCGTGCGGAAGCGGGCGCCAGTGTGCTCGATGAAATCCTCGCGGGCGTCCGCGAGGACGTCGCGCAGCGCCAGGCTCAGGTCCCGCTGGAGCAGGTCAAGGACGCGGCGGCGGCCGCGCCACCGGCCATCGACGCGTACGCTGCGCTGCGCAAGGCCGGCGTGGCCGTGATCGCCGAGGTCAAGCGCTCCTCGCCGTCCAAGGGCGCCCTGGCGGACATCCCGGACCCGGCCGAGCTGGCCGGAGAGTACGCGGCGGGTGGCGCCCGGTGCATCTCCGTGCTCACCGAGGGCCGGTGGTTCGGTGGCTCGCTCGCCGACCTGGCCGCGGTTCGCGCCGCTGTGGACGTGCCGGTGTTGCGCAAGGACTTCGTCGTGTCCAGCTACCAGATCCACGAGGCGCGGGCGCACGGCGCCGACCTCGTCCTGCTGATCGTGGCGGCTCTGGAGCAGAACGTGCTCATGGGGCTCCTCGACCGGATCGAGTCGCTGGGCATGACGGCTCTGGTGGAGGTGCACACCGAGGAGGAGGCTGACCGGGCCCTCGACGCGGGGGCAAAGGTCATCGGCGTCAACGCTCGCGACCTGCGGACCCTCGAGGTGGACCGGTCGGTGTTCGAGCGGATCGCGCCGGGCCTGCCCAACGGCGTGGTGAAGATCGCCGAGTCGGGGGTCCGCGGCCCGCACGACCTGATCCGGTACGCGTCGGCCGGCGCGGACGCGGTTCTGGTCGGTGAGGGCCTCGTCACGCAGAAGTCGCCGCGCGATGCGGTCGCCGAGCTGGTCAACGCCGGTAATCACCCGGCGACGCCCCGACCGGTCCGATGAAATCGGTTGCGGGGATCTGCGCCGCCGGCCGATCGTGCGGGGACATGATCGTCGAGCGCGAGGGACGGTAGAAGGATGAGCGCACCGGTAGTGGACTTCACCGGCCATTTCGGCGAGTTCGGCGGGCGGTGGATCCCGGAGGCGCTCGTCGCCGCCCTCGACCAGCTCGACGAGGCGTACAGGACCGCGATGACGGACCCGGACTTTCAGGTGGAGTTCTCCGCCCTGCTGCGGGACTACGCCAACGTGCCGTCACCGTTGTACCGGGCGCACCGCCTCTCCGCCGAACTCGGTGCCGAGATCCTGCTCAAGCGCGAAGACCTGAACCACACCGGGGCGCACAAGGTGCGCAACGTGCTCGGCCAGGCCCTGCTCACCAAACGGATGGGCAAGACCCGGGTCATCGCGGAGACGGGGGCGGGCCAGCACGGCGTGGCGTCCGCCACCGCGGCGGCGTACCTCGACCTGGAGTGCGTCGTCTACATGGGCGAGGTCGACACGGAGCGTCAGGCGCTCAACGTCGCGCGGATGCGCATGCTGGGTGCCACGGTCATCCCGGTGACGACCGGTTCGCGCACGCTCAAGGACGCCGTCAACGAGGCACTGCGCGAGTGGGTGTCGCGGGTGGACGACACGCACTACCTGCTGGGTACGGCGTCCGGCCCGCACCCGTTCCCGGCGATGGTGCGCGACTTCGTCCGCGGTATCGGCGATGAGGCCCGGGAGCAGTCCCTGGAGAAGCTCGGCCGGCTGCCGGACGCGGTCGCCGCGTGCGTCGGCGGCGGCTCCAACGCGATCGGCATCTTCCACGCGTTCGTCCCGGACGCGGGCGTCAAGCTGTACGGCTTCGAAGCCGGCGGCGATGGCATCGAAACGGGCCGGCACGCGTCCAGCATCACGGGCGGCGCGGTCGGCGTGCTGCACGGCGCCCGTACCTACCTGCTGCAGGACGAGGACGGCCAGACGGTCGAGTCGCACTCGATCTCGGCCGGCCTGGACTACCCGGCCGTCGGCCCCGAGCACGCCTGGCTGCACGACACCGGCCGGGCCACGTACGAACCCGTTACGGACGCCGAGGCGATGGCCGCGTTCCAGTTGCTGTGCCGTACCGAGGGGATCATTCCGGCGATCGAAAGCGCTCACGCGCTCGCCGGCGCAGCCCGGATCATTCCGGCGCTGACCGCCGAGCTGGGCCGTACGCCGACGATCGTGGTGAACCTGTCGGGCCGTGGCGACAAGGACGTGCACACCGCGGGCGCGTACCTGAACATCCTCGACGAGACCGAGACGATCGTGCCGGGGGAGAACGCGTGACGATTGCGGATGTCTTCGCGAAGGCGAAGGCGGAGGAGCGCTCGATCCTCGTCGGATGCATGCCGGCCGGGTTCCCGACGGTCGAGGCGAGCATCGCGTCGATGACCGCGATGGCCGAGGCAGGCTGCGACGTGATCGAGGTCGAGCTGCCGTACTCGGACCCGACGATGGACGGGCCGGTGATCCAGAAGGCCAGTGACATCGCGCTGGGCAACGGCGTACGGACCCGGGACACGCTGCGGATCATCGAGGCGGTCTCCGCCAGGGGCATCCCGGTCGTCCTGATGACGTACTGGAATCCGATCCTGCGGTACGGCGTCGACGCGTTCGCCCGGGATCTCGCCGCGGCGGGTGCCACCGGCATGATCACGCCGGACCTGATTCCCGACGAGGCCGGCGAGTGGATCGCCGCCTCGGACGCGCACCGGCTCGACCGGACGTTCCTGGTGTCGCCGTCGTCCACGGACGAACGGCTCGCGACGACGGTCGCGCAGTGCCGCGGGTTCGTCTACGCCACCGCCCTGATGGGAGTCACGGGCGCGCGTACCACCGTGTCGCAGGATGCTCCCGACCTTGTCGCCCGGGTCCGCGCCATCGACCCGTCGATCGCGATCGGGGTCGGGCTCGGCGTCGGCAGCGGCGCCCAGGCCGCCCAGGTGGCCGGCTTCGCGGACGGCGTGATCGTGGGTAGCGCACTGATCCGCTGCGTCCTGGAGGCGCCCGACACGGCGACGGGCGAGCAGCGGCTGCGTGCCCTCAGCGCCGAGCTGGCCGAAGGTGTCCGCCGGCGCTGAACGTCGATCCGGTCGCGGTCGCCGGGACCGCGGCCGCTGTCACCCGGTCGGCACTGCCGTCGCGGCCGGTACGGTCGCGACGTCGGCCGACGGCCCGGGGTCGGCCAGCTCCGGTTCCGGATCGCGCCGCACCTCGGTGACGACTCCCGACCGGCCGTTCGCGGCGTCGGCCAGCGCGGCGCGCGTCGTCGCGGTGAGCGGGCCGGGCAGGTCGACCGGGTCGTACCAGACGGCTTCGCTGATCCGGCCGGGCTCCTTGGCCACGGCCTCACCGGCTTTCATCCGGGCGCGGAACGCGTACATCAGCACGTCCGGGACGTCCTCACCGCAGCTCTGTCCGGTGAGGCGGTACAGGCCGACGAGATCGACGACCTCGGCCTGTAGGCCGAACTCGGCGAGCAGTTCGCGATTCATCGCCTGGTCAGGGGATTCGCCGGGCTTCAACCGGCCGCCGGGCAGGTGCCATCGTCGATGTCCGGAGCTCTGCCGGCACAACAGGACACGGCCGGGGTCGTCGCTGAGCACCGCGATGACCGCCGAGGTCAGATAGCTCATGAACACCCAGCGTACGGACCTCGTCACGCTGTCGCATCCGCGGATGTCCGGCGGAAGTGCCCACCGGGCCGGATGATTGCGCGGACCGTTTCCGGCGGTACCGTGTGCGACTGTGAAACTTGCCGCCATCCCCAGCCCCAGCACCGCGGTGTGGCATCTGGGCGCTGTCCCGATCCGGGCGTACGCCCTGTGCATCGTCCTCGGCATCGTGGTCGCGTGCCTCGTCACCGAGTACCGGTTGCGCCGCCGCGGGGTGGCGCCGTGGGCGATCCTCGACGTCGCCGTGTGGGCGGTGCCGTTCGGCATCGTCGGTGCCCGGATCTACCACGTGATCAGCTCCCCGCAGGCGTACTTCGGCGCCGACGGTGACCCGGTCAAGGCCCTCTTCATCTGGGAGGGCGGCCTGGGCATCTGGGGCGCGGTCGCGGGCGGTGCGGTCGGTGCCTGGCTGGGCTGCCGCCAGCTCGGCCTGCCCCTGGCCGTCGTCGCGGACGCGCTCGCGCCCGGCCTGCCCCTCGCGCAGGCGGTCGGCCGGCTCGGCAACTGGTTCAACAACGAGCTGTACGGCGGCCCGACGACCCTCCCGTGGGGCCTGCAGGTGCACGACATGAACCGTGCCGACCCGGGCCACGCCAATGTCATCGACGGCCAGCCGGTGACGCTGCCGGGGCTTTACCACCCCACGTTCCTTTATGAGCTGATCTGGAACATCGGCGTCGCCGCCCTGGTCTTCGTTCTGGACCGTAAGTACAGGTTCGGCCGCGGCCGGGGCTTCGCCGTCTATGTGATGGGTTACACGGTAGGCCGGGTTTGGATCGAGATGATGCGCGTCGACGAGGCGAACACGTTCTTCGGCCTGCGGCTCAACGTCTATACGTCGCTGCTGGTCTTCCTCGGCGCCCTGATCTACTTCCTGCGCGTCCGCGGCCCTCGTCAGTACGTGGTGCCGGGTGACGCCCTGGCCCAGCCGCTCGCCGAGGGCGCGCCGAGCGACGTCTCCCAGGTCGACGTCTCCGGCGACACCACGCGGCGTGGGGCGGCTCCGCCCGGGTACATCGTGGTGGGCGAGGACCGCTTCCTCGCGTACCAGCGCACCGGTGTCCTCCCACCGGCACCGGACGAATCCGTGGGAGCCGTCGTCGGCGAGCCGGCGGCCTCCGCGGACAAGACGGACGTGAAGACCGCTGACGCGAAGGCCGGAGGCGAGAGGAACGCCGGGGGCGGGACGACGGACCACAAGGCCGACGACGCCGTCGCCGTGCACGACGAGAACCGCACGTAGGGCGGCGGCGATGACGCGTACGGCTGTGGTGGTGGGTGCCGGTCCTGCCGGCCTCGCCGCGGCCGGGGCTCTGGCCCGGACGGGTTGGCGCGTCACCGTGCTGGAGCGCGCCGAGCGGATCTCCGCCGACCCGACCGGCCTGATCCTGTGGCCGAACGGGCTCCGCGCGCTGCATGCCCTGCACCCGGACGGCGCCTGGGCGGGCATCAGCGCGGAACTGCCGGACCCGGGCGTACGCCGTCCCGACGGGCAGTGGCTCGTCGACCCGCGGCCGCGGTCCTCGGGTGCTCCGGCGGCGGTGCACCGACAGGACCTTCTGGACGAGCTGATGGCCGGCCTGGGTGATGTGCAGGTGTGCACCGGCGTACGCGTCGGCGCGGTGAGGGTCGGCCCGGACAGCCGTCCCGCGGTCGTCGACGGCCGGGCCGCGTGGGAGGCGGACCTGCTGGTCGCCGCGGACGGTATCGACAGCCTGGTCCGCCGGCAGCTCGCCCCGGAGGCGGCCACGGTCGCGTCCGGGTTCGCCGCCTGGCAGGCGGTGGTCCCGGGTTTCCGGCTGTCCCGCCGCGAGGCTGGAGACACCGTGCACGAGGCGGCCGTCGAGACCCTTGGCGTCGGCTACCGCTTCGTCGCCGTGCCGCTGGCCACCCGGGGGGCGGGCCGCGGCGGCATGTGCTGGACCGCCACCGCGTCGGGCGCGTCCCGGCCGGAGTCGAGCACGACGCAGCTCACGCTGCTGCGCCGCTGGTTCGCGGACTGGCACGATCCGATCGGGGAGCTGCTCGCCGCCACACGTCCCGAGGACGTGGTGCACCGCGAGGTACGTGAGCTGCGGCCGCTGCCCAGGGCGTACAGCTTCGCCTCCGGGCCGGGCGGGGTGGTGCTGCTCGGCGACGCCGCGCACGCCATGCCGCATCACCTCGGACAGGGCGCCTGCCTGGCGTTCGAGGACGCGGTCACGCTGGCCTCGGTGGTCGCCGAGGCGGCACCGGGCGGTGAGCTCACCGCGGCGATACAGGCGTACAGCCGGGCGCGCCGGCCCCGTACCGCCGGGATCGTCCGGCAGACCCGCCGCATGTCGGCGGCCGTTCAGGCCCGTGGTCGCCTGGCGGTGCGCGCCCGCGACATAGCCCTGAACAGCCTCACCCCGCGCCTGCTGGGTCGCCCGGCGACGAGCTGGCAGCCGCCCGCCGGCTGACGGTTCCCGGCGGTTGCCGCCATCAGCGGAGCGTGGCGCTGGGTTCGGCGACGCATGCCGTGCCGACGCGTCGGAACCCGAGCCGGGCGTAGAGCCGGGCGACGTCGTCACTGCCGGCCGAGAGGAACACGAGGTCGGCGCCGGTGTCCAGCGCGTGCCGGGCGAGGGCGGCGGTGACGGCCGAGCCGAGGCCGCGGCGGCGCGCGGACGGCAGGGTGCCGATCCCGGCAATCTCGGCGACGTCGCCGACCCGCTGCAGGACGCCGCTGGACAGGGCGCCTTCGGCGGGCGTACCGGCGATCGCCGAGGTGATGCGGCCGCTGGCGGCGCGGCGCCGTTCGGTCGCGACCTCGTCCGGTGTCGGCGGCGGGACCGTGTCACGGGCCTGGGGGCCCGCCGCCACGAACGGTCCGCCCGCCCCCGGACCGGTCAGCGGGAGAAGCCCCGACGCGACCGCGGCGTCGGCGGCGAACGCGACCTGCGCGACGGCCCGCCGGGCCGCCAGGTCCGCGTCGAAGGTCGCGGCCGCGGGATCGAGCAACCGCACGGGTACGGCGGACAGGTCCTCGACCGGCGGCAGCCGGGATGGTTCGAGGATCATCAATGGGGCAAGGAGTACCTCGAGGCCGGCTGAGCGGGCGACCGCGAGGAGGTCCGGTGTGGTTTCATGAACCCATTCGAACGCCTCCGGCACGCCGAGCGCTCGTTGCCGAGCTTGAGCGGCGGTAATCTCTGCTGCGGAGGGTGGTTCGCTGGTGCCCAGGCGTGGCCGGGCATGATACGGCCATCCTGCGCCGTTGCGGACGAAAAGTACGAGGCCACCGAAGTCCTCCGTGACGGCGCTGTCCCGGGGAACCTCGTCGTAGAAGCGCTCCAGCCGGGTGAAGACATCGGACGGGAAGGCATCGGGTTCAGTCACTGAGCGACACTATCGCAATACCGGCAGTCACCGCGCGGCACGGGAAACTGAGATCCACCGGCATTTGGTGGAGATCGGTGACCCTTAACGTAGACTCGAATAACTCTGCAGGGCCGACGTCGTCCCGACCTTGAACTGACACAGTGACGACAGGAGGCCCGGTGGCTTTTCCGCACCCCCAGGGGCTTTACGACCCGGCGCAGGAGCGCGACGCCTGTGGCGTGGCCTTCGTGGCGGATCTGCACGGCCGTCGCTCCCACGACGTGGTCGCCAAGGGCGTGTCCGCCCTCATCCGGCTGGATCACCGGGGCGCGCGCGGTGCCGAGCACAACACCGGTGACGGCGCGGGCATCATGATCCAGGTTCCGGACGCGTACTTCCGCGCGGTCGTCGACTTCGATCTGCCGCCTGCCGGCCAGTACGCCACCGGGCACATCTTCCTGCCCACGGACCCCGGCGCCGCGGAGCGTGCCGTCCAGGTCTTCGAGAAGTACGCCCTGGTCGAGGGCGGTGACATTCTGGGGTGGCGGGACGTCCCGGTGCGGCCGGAGGGTCTCGGCGAGACCGCGGACAAAGCCCGGCCGGTGATCCGGCAGGTGTTCCTCGGCGCGCACCGTCTCACCGACTCCAAGGCGGGTCCGGCCGGGGAGTCGCTGACCGGGCTGGACCTGGACCGGGTGGCGTTCTGCATCCGCAAGCAGACCGAGCGTGAGACCGCCGAGCGTGGCGTCGCCGGCTACTTCCCGTCGCTGTCGTCGCGGACCATGACCTTCAAGGGCATGCTGACGCCCGACCAGTTGCCGACGTTCTTCCCGGACCTGCGCGACGAGCGGGTCGAGAGCGCGATCGCGTTGGTCCACTCCCGGTTCTCCACCAACACGTGGCCGTCGTGGCCGCTGGCGCACCCGTACCGGTTCATCGCGCACAACGGCGAGATCAACACGATCCGGGGCAACAAGAACTGGATGCAGGCCCGCGAGGCGCTACTGGCCAGCCCGAACGTGCCCGGCACCATCAAGCGGCTGTTCCCCATCTGTACGCCGGAGGGCTCCGACTCGGGCAACTTCGACGAGGTCCTCGAGCTGCTGCACATGGCCGGGCGCAGCCTGCCGCACGCCGTCCTGATGATGATTCCCGAGGCGTGGGAGAACGACCCGGGCATGGATCCGGCGAAGCGGTCGTTCTACCGCTTCCACGCGAGCCTGATGGAGCCGTGGGACGGCCCGGCCAGTGTCGCGTTCACCGACGGCACGATCATCGGCGCCGTCCTGGACCGCAACGGCCTCCGCCCGGGACGCTGGTGGCACACCAGCGACGGCCTCGTCGTGCTGGGTTCCGAGGCGGGTGTGCTCGACCTCGACCCGGCCACCGTCGTGGCGAAGGGCCGCCTCCAGCCGGGCAAGATGTTCCTGGTCGACACGTCCGCGGGAACCATCGCCCACGACGACGAGATCAAGGCCGAGCTGGCCGCCGCGGAGCCGTACGACGAGTGGCTGCACGCCGGCCTCATCAACCTGGAGGACCTGCCTGCGCGCGAACACACCGTGTACACGCACGACTCGGTGCAGCGCCGGCAGCAGACGTTCGGCTACTCCGAGGAGGAGCTGAAGATCTTCCTCGCCCCGATGGCCCGGCTCGGCGCTGAGCCGCTCGGCTCCATGGGCACGGACACCCCGATCTCGCCGCTGTCCACCCGTCCGCGGCTGCTGTTCGACTATTTCCACCAGCTGTTCGCGCAGGTCACGAACCCTCCGCTGGACGCGATCCGGGAGGAGCTCGTCACCAGCCTGTCGGCGACGATCGGTCCCGAGGGCAACCTGCTCGACCCGGGCCCGGCGAGCTGCCGGCAGATCGTGCTGCCGTTCCCGGTGATCGACAACGATGAACTCGCCAAGATCATCTCGATCGACGAGGACGGCGACCTGCCCGGCTTCAAGGCCGTGCGAGTCTCCGGGCTGTACCGGCTGCGCGACGGCGCGGCCGGTATCAAGGCCCGGCTCACCGAGATCTGCCGGCACGTGTCGGAGGCGATCGAGGACGGCGTACGGATCCTGGTTCTGTCCGACCGCGACTCCAACGCCGACCTGGCGCCGATCCCGTCGCTGCTGCTCACAGCGGCGGTGCACCAGCACCTCGTCCGCGAGCAGACCCGTACGCAGGTCGCGCTCGTCGTCGAGTCCGGGGACTGCCGGGAGGTGCACCACGCCGCCGTGCTCATCGGGTACGGCGCCGCGGCCGTCAACCCGTACCTGGCGTTCGAAAGCGTCGAGGACCTGATCGCCACCGGTGCCCTGTCGGGGCTGGAGCCGACGAAGGCGATCCGGAACTACGTGAAGGCGCTCGGCAAGGGCGTCCTGAAGATCATGTCGAAGATGGGCATCTCGACGGTGTCGTCGTACTGCGGCGCCCAGGTCTTCGAGGCGGTCGGCCTGGAGACGGACCTGATCGAGCGGTACTTCGTGGGCACGTCCGGCCGGATCGGCGGCTCGGGGCTGGAGCAGATCCACGCCGAGGTGATGGCCCGGCACGAGAAGGCGTACCCGGCGAACCCGGCCGAGCGGACCCACCGGCGGCTCGAGGTCGGCGGCGAGTACCAGTGGCGCCGCGAGGGCGAGCTGCACCTGTTCAACCCCGAGACGGTCTTCCTGCTGCAGCACGCGACACGCAGCAAGCAGTACGACGTCTTCAAGAAGTACACGTCGAAGGTCGACGAGTTGTCGGCCCAGGCGGGGCACCTGCGCGGGCTGTTCGAGTTCAAGAGTGACCGGCCCCCGGTGCCGATCGGCGAGGTCGAGCCGGTGTCAGAGATCGTCAAGCGGTTCGCCACGGGTGCGATGTCGTACGGGTCGATCTCGGCGGAGTCGCACGAGACCCTCGCGATCGCGATGAACCGCCTCGGCGGCAAGTCGAACACGGGCGAGGGTGGCGAGGACGTCGAGCGCCTCTACGACTTCACCCGCCGGTCCAGCGTGAAGCAGATCGCGAGCGGCCGGTTCGGCGTCACCACGGAGTACCTGGTGAACGCCGACGACCTGCAGATCAAGATGGCGCAGGGCGCGAAGCCCGGCGAGGGCGGCCAGCTTCCCGGCAACAAGGTGTGGCCGTGGATCGCGAAGACCCGGCACGCCACGCCGGGCGTCGGGCTCATCTCGCCGCCGCCGCACCACGACATCTACTCCATCGAGGACCTGGCACAGCTGGTCCACGACCTGAAGTGCGTGAACCCGCAAAGCCGCGTACACGTGAAGCTCGTCAGCGAGGTCGGGGTCGGCACCGTGGCCGCGGGCGTCGCCAAGCTCAAGGCCGACGTGATCCTGATCTCCGGCCACGACGGCGGGACGGGCGCGTCCCCGCTCAACTCGCTCAAGCACGCCGGTACGCCGTGGGAGCTGGGCCTCGCCGAGGCGCAGCAGACACTGCTGATGAACCGGCTGCGTGACCGCGTCACCGTACAGGTCGACGGCCAGCTCAAGACGGGCCGCGACGTGATCGTGGCGGCGCTGCTCGGCGCGGAGGAGTTCGGCTTCGCGACCGCGCCGCTGATCGTGTCGGGCTGCATCATGATGCGGGTCTGCCACCTGGACACCTGCCCGGTCGGCATCGCCACCCAGAACCCGGTGCTGCGCGAACGGTTCACCGGCAAGCCGGAGTTCGTCGAGAACTTCTTCCTGTTCCTCGCCGAGGAGGTCCGCGGTTACCTGGCCGAGCTGGGCTTCCGCAGTATCGACGAGGCGATCGGCCACGCCGAGGTGCTCGACGTCATTCCGGCGATCGACCACTGGAAGGCCGCCGGCCTCGACCTGGCCCCGGTGCTGTACGTGCCGGAGCTGCCCGAGGGTGCGTCCCGCCGCGGCATCGTCGCGCAGGACCACGGCCTGGAGAAGTCCCTCGACAACGAGCTGATCGCGATCGCCCGGCCGGCCCTGGCCGACGGCACCGGCGTCTCCGCCGAGCTGGCGGTGCGCAACGAGCACCGCAGCGTCGGCGCGATGCTCGGCGGCGAGGTGGTCCGCCGCTACGGCGGTAACGGACTGCCCGACGACACGATCGAGTTCACCCTGCGCGGAACCGGCGGCCAGTCGTTCGGTGCGTTCCTGCCGCGCGGCGTGACCCTGCGTCTCTTCGGTGACGTCAACGACTACGTCGGCAAGGGCCTCTCCGGTGGCCGGCTGATCGTCCGCCCGGACGAGGGCGCGCCGTTCGCCGCCGAGGAGAACATCATCGCCGGCAACACCATCCTGTACGGCGCCACCGCCGGCGAGGTCTTCCTGCGTGGACGGGCGGGGGAGCGGTTCGCGGTCCGCAACTCCGGCGGCGTCGCGGTCGTCGAGGGTGTGGGCGACCACGGCTGCGAGTACATGACCGGCGGCACCGTCGTGGTTCTCGGCCCGACGGGGCGCAACTTCGCCGCCGGCATGAGCGGCGGCACCGCGTACGTATGGAAGCTCGACGCGGCCCGGGTCAACCGGGAGCTGGTCGACCTCGCCCCGCTGACGGGCGAGGAGCAGGAGGCGCTGCGGGCGCTGGTGACCAAGCACGCCGCGGAGACCGGTTCGGCAGTCGCCGAAGGTCTGCTGAAGCGCTGGGAGGAGGCGGTCGAGGAGTTCACCGCCGTCGTTCCGCGCGACTACAAGAGGGTCATGGAAGTCATCCGTACCGCCGAGGCCGCCGGTCGGAACATCGACGAGGCGGTTATGGGGGTCACCCGTGCCTGATCCGAACGGTTTCCTGCGCTACGAGCGGCAGCTGCCCAAACGCCGGCCGGTGCCCGTACGCATCCGGGACTGGCAGGAGGTCTACCCGCCCGCCGCCGAAAAGCTGATCCGCGACCAGGCGACCCGGTGCATGGATTGCGGCATCCCGTTCTGCCACGAGGGCTGCCCGCTCGGTAACCGGATCCCGGACTGGAACGACCTGGTCCGGACCGGCGCGTGGGCGTCCGCGGCGGAGTCGCTGCACGCCACGAACAACTTCCCGGAGTTCACCGGGCGGCTCTGCCCGGCGCCGTGCGAGGCGGCCTGCGTGCTCGGCATCGGCGACGACCCGGTGACGATCAAGCAGGTCGAGGTGGAGATCGCGAACCGGGCGGTGCTGGCACCCCAACCGGCCGTGACGCTGTCCGGTAAGTCGGTCGCGGTCGTCGGCTCCGGCCCGGCCGGGCTCGCCGCCGCCCAGCAACTGGCCCGCGCCGGCCACGCCGTCACCGTGTACGAGCGCGACGACGCCATCGGCGGCCTGCTGCGCTACGGCATCCCCGATTTCAAACTGGAGAAGGAGCGCATCGACGCCCGTCTCGTGCAGATGAGGGCCGAGGGGGTCCGCTTCCGGACCGGCGTGAACGTGGGCGTCGACGTGACCGCCGAGCAGCTCGGCGCCGAGCACGACGCGGTCCTGCTCGCCTGCGGGGCGCTCGCCGGCCGGGACACGCAGGAGACGCCGGGGCGGGTGCTGAACGGCGTGCACCTGGCGATGGAGCACCTCGTACCGGCCAACCGGGTCGTGGCCGGGCTGGACCCGGCGCCGGCGATCGACGCCGCGGGAAAGCACGTCCTCATCATCGGCGGCGGCGACACCGGCGCGGACTGCCTCGGCGTCGCGCACCGGCAGGGTGCGCTCAACGTGATCCAGCTCGACAACTACCCGGCGCCGCCGGAGAGCCGGGCGGGCGAGCGCGACCCGTGGCCGACCTGGCCGTGGGTGCTGCGCAACTACCCCGCCCACGAGGAGGGCGGGGACCGGGTCTTCGCCGTGGCGGTGCTCGAGTTCCTCGACGACGGCGCAGGCAACGTCCGGGCCGCGCGGATCGGCGAGGTCACCGTCGAGCGCATCGACGGGCGCCGGATCGTCACGGTCAAGCCCGGCACCGAGCGCGAGATCCCGGCGGACCTGGTGCTGCTGGCGATCGGCTTCGAGGGTACGGAGCGGCAGCCGCTGCTCGAACAGCTCGGCCTCGAGCGCAACCGGCGCGGGGCGGTTGACGCCCGCAAGGACTGGCAGACCAGCACGGACGGGGTCTTCGTCGCCGGTGACATGCACCGCGGCGCGTCCCTGATCGTCTGGGCCATCGCCGAGGGGCGGGCGGCCGCGGCGGCGATCCATTCGTACCTCGGCGGGCACGGTGAGCTGCCGGCGCCGGTGCACCCGGCGTCGCTGCCGTTGGCGGTGCACTGAGCGGTTCGTTGCGACTGCGCCCCGTCGCCTGTATGGCGGCGGGGCGTCGTCGTGCGTACACCTGATCTGTCACGGTGGGTCCGGCGGACGCTGCGCGGCGTGACGGCCTAAGCTGGTCCGCGCGGTCGCCGCTGCCCGCAGCCCCGCCGCGTTCGTCGCGGCCCCGGGGCGCGGCCGGGCCTGTGTCCGGGCCGACGCAATTTGCCGTTCAACGGGATCTGCCAGGGGCCGATCCGATGGGGAGACTAGCCTGATGGGCGTGACACGCCGCGCAAAGATCGTCTGCACGCTGGGCCCTGCCACCTCGTCCGCGGAGCGCCTCCGTGGCCTTGTCGAGGCGGGCATGGACGTAGCCCGGCTCAATTTCAGCCACGGCAGCCACGCCGACCACGAGTCGGTCTACCGCCTCGTCCGGGAGGCCGCCCAGTCCACCGGCCGGGCCGTCGCCATCCTCGCCGACCTGCAGGGCCCGAAGATCCGCCTCGGGAAGTTCGCCAACGGCCCGCACGATTGGCGTACCGGCGACGTCGTGACCATCACCAGCGACGACATCATGGGTACGCCGGACCGCGTCTCCTGCACGTACTCGAAGCTGCCGCAGGAGGTCAAGGTCGGCGACCGGCTCCTGATCGACGACGGCAAGGTGGCCGTCGAGGTCAGTGCCGTCGACGGCAACGACATTCGCTGCCTCGTGGTCGAGGGCGGCCCCGTCTCCAACAACAAGGGCGTCTCACTGCCGAACGTGGCCGTCAGCGTGCCCGCGATGAGCGACAAGGACGAGGCCGACCTGCGCTTCGCCCTCGGCCTCGGCGTCGACCTGATCGCGCTGTCGTTCGTGCGCTCACCCGACGACATCAAGCTGGTCCACCAGATCATGGACGAGGAGGGCGTCACCCGCCCGGTGCTCGCCAAGGTGGAGAAGCCGGAGGCGGTCACCCACCTCGAGCAGATCGTCCTCGCCTTCGACGGCGTCATGGTGGCCCGTGGGGACCTGGGCGTCGAGCTGCCGCTCGACCAGGTCCCCCTGGTGCAGAAGCGCGCCGTGCAGCTGTGCCGGGAGAACGCCAAGCCCGTCATCGTCGCCACGCAGATGCTCGACTCGATGATCGAGAACAGCCGCCCCACCCGCGCCGAGGCCTCGGACGTCGCGAACGCGGTCCTCGACGGCGCCGACGCGGTGATGCTTTCCGGCGAGACCTCGGTCGGCAAGTACCCGGTCCTCACCGTCAGCACGATGGCGAAGATCGTCACCACCACCGAGAGCGGCGACTTCGATGTCCCGCGGCTCCAGCACGACCCGCGTACGCACGGCGGTGCGCTGACCGTCGCCGCGTCGCAGATCGCCCGCAACATCGGCGCTAAGGCGCTCGTCGCCTTCTCTCAGACCGGCGACACGGTCAAGCGGCTGTCCCGCCTGCACTGCGAGCTGCCGCTGCTGGCGTTCACCCCGGTCGCCGAGGTCCGCGACCAGCTGGCCCTGTCGTGGGGCGTGCAGACGTTCCTCACGGACTTCGTCCAGCACACCGACGACATGTTCCGTCAGGTCGACCAGGCGCTGCTCGGTCTGGGCCTGGCCAAGCCCGGTGAGTACGTCGTGGTCGTGGCGGGTTCCCCGCCGAATGCGCCGGGCTCCACCAACACCCTGCGTGTGCACCAGCTCGGCTCGCTCGTCGACACCGCGGCCGCCCGCCCGACGCGATGACCTCCGCCCCCGACGGCGGCCTCTTCGGCCAGGCGGCCGTCAACCAGCTGCTCGAGGTCCTCGACCTCGAGCAGCTGGACTCCGGGGCGTTCCGTGGCGAGAGCCCCCGGGTCGGCGCCCAGCGGGTGTTCGGTGGCCAGGTCGCGGGGCAGGCGCTCGTGGCCGCCGGCCGGACCGTGGACCCGTCCCGCGTCGTGCATTCCCTGCACGGCTACTTCGTACGGGCCGGCGACCCGACGGCGCCGATCGACTACACGGTCGAGAACATCCGCGACGGCCGGTCGTTCTCGGTCCGCCGGTCCGTGGCGCAGCAGCACGGCCGGACGATCTTCTTCATGTCGGCGTCGTTCCAGGTGCGCGAGGAGGGCCTCGACCACCACGAACCGGCCCCTGCCGACCTGCCCGGCCCCGACGAGACCCCGACGATGGTCGACCGGCTCGCCCGTTACCCGGAGCGGCTCGCCGCCCTCGCCTCCGCCCCGCACGCCGTGGATGTGCGCTACCTCGGCGAACCCGGCTGGGTACGGCCGGGTGACCGGCCCGCGGAGGCGCGCCAGCGAGTGTGGATGCGCATCGACGGCAAGCTCCCGGACGACCCGCTGATCCACGCGTGTGCGCTCACGTACGCCTCCGACCTGACCCTGCTCGACTCCGTGCTGTCAGTGCACGGGGAGGTGTGGGGACCGGGCGGGGTCATCGGGGCTTCGCTCGACCACGCGTTGTGGTTCCACCGGCCGTTCCGCGCGGATGAATGGTTCCTGTACGACTGCGCCAGCCCGTCGGCGAGCGGCTCTCGCGGCCTCGCCACCGGCCGGATGTTCACCCGCGACGGCCGGCACATCGCCAGCGCCGTTCAGGAGGGCCTGCTCCGCCGCGTCGGGGCTTGAGCCTGTTCCAAACCGCTCATCCTCGCGGCCTGCGGTTTCGGTCGCTGCGGCCATGGAGGAGCATCAGCAGGTGCGGGTGGGTCCGACAGCATTGAGCGACGGGCCGCGGGCGACTCCAGTCCAGGGCAACGCGTCTCACCTGGCGGGTCATCCTTTGACTACCGCGCCTACCTTGGCTACCTTCTCGACTAAGTCGATGGGAATTACCAAGGAGGTCGGATCGTGCGCAAGCTGATCGTGCTCGCGCTGGTCGGCCTCGCCGCCCAGCTCGTCGACGGTGCCCTCGGCATGGGGTACGGCGTCACGTCGTCCACGTTGCTCTTGCTCGCCGGTGTCGCGCCCGCGTCCGCCTCCGCCTCGGTCCACCTCGCGGAGATCGGCACCACCCTCGCCGCGGGTGCAGCACACTGGCGCTTCGGAAACGTCGACTGGCGCGTCGTACGCCGCATCGCCCTGCCCGGCGCCGTGGGCGCCTTCAGCGGTGCGACCGTGCTGAGCAGCATCCCGGGCGACATGGCGGCGCCGTGGATGTCCGGCATCCTGCTCGTCCTCGGCATCTACCTGCTGCTTCGCTTCGCCCGCCCGCTTGCCCAGCGCACCGACCGGCGCGGTCCGAGTACCCGGTTCCTCGCCCCGCTCGGCCTCGTCGCCGGCTTCGTCGACGCCACCGGCGGCGGAGGCTGGGGACCCGTCGCGACGCCGTCGCTGCTGGTGTCGGGCCGCATGGAACCCCGCAAGGTCATCGGCTCCGTCGATGCATCCGAGGCCGTCGTGGCCTGCGCCGCCAGCGCGGGCTTCCTCATCGGCCTGAGCTCGAACGGCTTCGTCCTGCCGATCGTCGGCGCGCTCCTCGTCGGCGGCCTCATCGCCGCCCCGATCGCCGCCTGGCTCGTCCGGCTGGTCCCGGCCCAGATCCTCGGCGCGGCGGTCGGCGGCCTCATCGTCCTCACGAACTCCCGCACCATCATGAAGACCAGCGACCTCGGCGGAACCCCGCGCATGGCAATCTACGCGCTGATCGTCGCCGGCTGGGCGGTCGCGCTGACGTTCGCGATCCGAGCCCTGCTCCGTACCCGCCGGGCCGCCACCGCGCCTGACGTCGCGTCGTCAGACGTGCGCGAGCCGGTGCTCGAGTCCGCCTGACGCCGCCTGTACGACCACCGGCCGGACCGTCCTCCGACGGCCCGGCGGGTTCTGTCCCGCCGCACAGCGTCAGGACCGGCCGCACAGTGTCAGGACCGGCCGCACAGTGTCAGGACCGGCGGCGTCAGGACCGCCGACGGCGTCAGGACCGGCGGTGTCCGTGCGAACCGAACCAGGCCGCCATCGAGGATCCGCCGTCGCTCTCGCGACCCCAGGCCTCCCGCGCCGCGGCCTCCTCAGCGGGCGCCTCACGGCCCGCCGTCGGTTCCGGCGCAGGCGTCCGGTACGCCGACCGGCCCGTCTCGATCGGCTCCGGCCGCACGGAAGGCGGCGTCATGGGAATTAGCATGCCCGCGCGAATCTGCCCAGGCGATCCGTTGTCGCGCGCGTGCTCGACGGGCGGAATCTTCTCGGCGAACGACTTCGGCGTACCGGCCGTCCCCGTACGCCCTGGCAGCGCCTCACCGCCATCCGCTTCGGCCAGTCCCTCGATGAACCGCGGATACCCGGTCATCCCGGCGACCTGCGCCCGCCCGATCATCTCGTCCGGCAACCCCGCCACGGGAACGTCCCGTCCCCGGTCAGCCAGGCCCTCGCCCGCCGCCCCGAATCCCGACCAGTACGGCGCATTGGTCAGCGGCCCGACTCCACCGGCCTGCCTGTCCTCGCCGGGCCCAGCCCTGTGCACCGGCGTCCGTGTCACATTCATCCCGGACGGCCCGTCCAGCGGGTTCTCCGGCAACGTCCTGCCGGGAGACCCGGTCCCAGCGCCCTCCCCGGGCCCATCCAGGTCCCGCGCCCGCCGCCGCCCGGTGTACCCGCCCTCGTCCGAAATGGGACCGGCGGCTGGGTCCGTAGACCCCGTCGAGGTCGTGGCTTCAGTCCCGGGCTCAGGTGTGGGTGCGGGTCCGGGCCCCTCCTCGGGCACGGTGTGCTCGGGGGGCGGTACGTCCGCCGGGCCGGGGCGCGTCCCACCGGGGCTGAACCCCAAGCCACCGGAACCGTCCGATCCGAAGCGGCCCGGGGCGGGACCGCCCGGCCGGGAGGAGCCACCGGCGGTAGCCGTTCCGGACGGCGCCATCGCGAACACGTCGGGCTGCGTACCCTCGTCGGCGTTGTGGGAGGTGTCTGCCGAGCGGGTGTCATCGGCCCGGTGCCGCGCGGTGACGGTGTTCATGGTGGTGGTCGCGGCCAGGTAGTCGGCGTGGCCGGCGACGTAGCTGTGCGCGTCGGCGGCGTGTGCACCGGTCCGTGACTCGCGCAGGCGCAGCGCGGTGATGGTGTCGGCGATGGCGCGCAGCAGCGCGAACGCGGCGAGCGTCACGACGACTCCGGTGACGTCGGTGACGAATCTGGCGGCTGACCAAAATCCGACAATGGCCTCGGCGATGCCGAGGCCGACCAGGACCATCCAGACGGGTTCGGCGGTGCGGTTGACGCTGGCGAGGCCGACGTCCACGGCACCGCGGGCGAGCAGGAAGAAGCCGACGACGGCGGTCAGGTCGACCACGCTACCGCCGATGTTGAGCAGGCATAATCCGCCGGCGGTGAGCGACATGAGGGCCAAGCCCGCGTGGGTACGCCGCCACGTGTCAGTGCTGGACACGTGTACCAGCTCGGCGA
Organism: uncultured Micromonosporaceae bacterium; assembly: GCA_966211315.1. Classification (GTDB taxonomy): domain Bacteria; phylum Actinomycetota; class Actinomycetes; order Mycobacteriales; family Micromonosporaceae; genus CBIHNN01. The sequence goes on from CBIHNN010000002.1 coordinate 127,543, forward strand.
ATGCCGCGAACAGCAGCAACCCGCCGGTGAGCCAGGCGGTCTGTTCGATCGCGGTCAGGCCGAAGCGCGGAACGCTCCACGCCACCACCAGCCAGGTGCCTCCGGCGAAGAGTACGAGCACCCAGCGGGCGATCGGTGGTACGGCGGGCGAACTGTTACGCCAGGACATTCGGCCCCCCTGCCATCGCTGTCCGTAATGTCATGACAACACTAGGTCGATGGCCTGCGGCCGTATTTGGGAAAACCCTTCGGATTCGGCCTGCCGGTCAGCAGTGTTCCAGCCCCGGGCGATGGCCGTATGGGCCGGTGACGTCAGGTGCGCCGAACCGTTACCTTTCAGTGCGCCTTGGCGAGCGCACGATCGATAGTCCTACCTTGCG
>CBIHNN010000003.1:0-114693 GCA_966211315.1 uncultured Micromonosporaceae bacterium
GGGTGGCGTCGTCGGTGATGAACTCGGCGCCGAACCGCTCGGCCTGCTTGCGCATCGAATCCATCAGCTCGGGACCCATGATGCCGTCGGGGAAGCCCGGGAAGTTCTCCACCTCGGTGGTGGTCATCAGCGCTCCACCTGACTGCACGCCCTCGATCACGAGGGGCTTCAGGTTGGCTCGGGCGGCGTACAGGGCTGCGGTGTAGCCGGACGGCCCCGAGCCGATGATGATCAGGTTACGGACCTCGTCCACTGCCGACTCCCTCGTCCTGAATCGCAGGCGTTGGTGACCTGCGTTGGGCAGAACGCCATCGTACGGATGCGGATTCCCGTCGGTCGCCCAGCGGTGGGTCAGGTCACGACGAGCCGATGATTCAGCGTACCTGTACCTGATAGCGGGTGTCGGCTCCCGTACCGGGCGTGCCGCAGTCCGGGCCGCTCACCCAGGACCAGGTTCCCGTAGGCGAGGTGAATTGCACGATCACCGCTGGAGTGCCCTCAAACCTGGCGAAATCGATGCTTTCGGGCGTGACTGGATGCCCGTGTGCCGCGCTGATCGCGTCGAGGCAGACTCGAAGCGCGTCCGGTGCGCTGAGGCGGCTCAGCACGGGGTCGAGGACCTCGATCGACGGGTTCAAGGTACCGCTGCCCGGCTGAAATTCGGTGTCTGGCGCGGCGGTGGAGCCGGAGTACGCCTTGTACGGTGGTGGGCTGCTGATGACGTTGCGGACTCCCAGCTCGGCGCGCTGATAGTCGCGGCCGCTCGCCATCATCGCGCTACCGGCCGGTCCCGGAGGCATCCGCCGGTCAGCCGCGCCGACGGCGGACCCGGCGCTGGTCGCCGACGACTCGCGCGCGGCGCCGCCGCCGAACAGCTGACCCGCTCCCACCCCGGCGAACACCGCGACCCCTGCGGCCACCGCCGCAGCCATGGCCCACCGCCGCAGCCGGGCTCCCCGTACCCCGGCTTCCTGCGACGGTACGGCGCGCAGGTGCCGCCCAGAACCGGAGCGACCGCCGTCCGGAGCTGCGTCGACGGACATCACGGGCGGGGCGAACAACGAGTCGATCCGGGTGGCCACGTCCTCCGGCATCGGTGCCGGGCCCAGCGCACCGAGCTGCTCCCCCACCCTCGCCATGCCGCCGGACAGCACCGCGTACGCGTCCTGCCAGGCTGGCTCGTCGGCAACGAGACGGGCGACACGGTCGTGCTCGGCCGGATCGACCAGCGCGCCGCCGACATAGTCGGCCAGCAGATCGATGTCGACCCCGCCGAAGTCCTCGCCGCCGCTGCTCACCGCTCGCCTCCCGCCGTGTCCGCAGCCGGGCGCTCACCAACGGCTGATCTGGATGGGACGCTCGGCCCCGCCGCTTGGTTCCCCGAGGTGAGCCCGGGAGTGTCTCCGGTCCGGAGATGACCGAGCATCACAGCAAGTTTGGCGCGTCCACGGGCGCAGCGGCTCTTGATCGTGCCCTCCGCCACATCCAGGATCACCGCGGCCTCGGCCACGGGGTATCCCTGCACGTCGACGAGGACCAGTGCGGCGCGTTGCTCCGGGGGCAGGGCCGCGAGCGCCTCCCGGACCACGAGAGCCGTATCGGGGTCGGGGACCGGAGCAACCGGCTCGGGGCCGTGCGGGGCGTCGTGGGAGTGGTCGCCGGTGGGCAGCGGGACGGTCGGGTGCGACCGGCGGCGGCGAGCCCGATCGAGGCAGGCGTTCACCACGATGCGGTGCAGCCAGGTGGTGACGGCGGCGTCCCCGCGGAATCGGGCGGCCCCGCGGTGCGCGGAGAGCAGCGCGTCCTGGACGGCGTCGGCGGCCTCCTCGCGGTCGCCGAGCGTACGCAGCGCCACTGCCCAGAGCCTGTCGCGGTGCCGGCGGACCAGCTCACCGAACGCGTGCTGGTCACCGTCGACGTGGGCGCGGAGGAGCTCGGCGTCTGATGCGCCTGCTGCGGCCCCGTCGGCGTGGTCCGCTGGCGCCGATGCGTCACCGGTCACGCGTGCAGATTAATACCCGGGCCGGGAATCACACGCCCCAGACCTCGATCTCGGAGACCATGAGCTGGTAGCGGCCGTCATCTGCCTTCGGTAGCTCGCTCACCCACACGAGCAGGTACTGGTACTTCTGGGCCGGATCGAAGCCGTTGAAGACCGTCTTGTTGCCCTCAAGCCGTCGCCCCGCCCCGTCGTCCCCGACCGGGGTGTACGTCTCGACGATCTGCTTGTCGGCGGCCGTGTTGTCGCCGGAGTCGGCGCCGCCGGTCCGTACGCCGACGACTGCGCCGGGCGTGTCGACGTTCACCCGGAGCTCGCTGACCGTGCGCGCCTGCCCCAGGTTGATCAGAACGCCCATGCCGGCCTTGAGGTTGCCGAACTTGGGCTGGTTGTAACGCTGCGTCTCCCAGCCGGTGTCGTTGTCGCCGTCGATCGTCAGCGGAGCCTCACCCGCGTCGGCCCGGTCGGTGTTCGGCGGGTCGACGATGCGGACCATGTCCGGCGTGAGTGCGATCTTCTGCGGTGTGGGTGGGGCGGCCGGGCCGCCGGTCTGCGGGTGCAGGTTCGTAGCGTTCTGGGTCTGTTGCGCCTGGTTGTTCTGCTTCGAGCTGGCCGTGATCGCCCGGATGCCGAAGATCAGGCCGACGACCGCGATGAGCAGCAGCGCCGCCACCCCGATGACGATCTGCTTCGTGGCCCGGGGCGAGTCGCTTCCCTCGCCCGTGGCGAACCGCAGCGGACCCACGTCCTCCACGTCGTCGTCGGCATCGAGTCGCGCCAGTTCGGCCGCCAGGACGTCCGCTTCGGGCGCCGCGATGCGACCGTCGAGCAGGTCCATCGTCAGGTCGTCGAGGTACGCGGGCACCCCGGCACGCACCTGGCGCGGTGCGGCGATGGTCTCGCTGCCGTCCCGGATCGCATCGGGCAGCGTCGAGTCTCCGGCCTCGGCGCGCGGCCAGTGCCCGGTCAGCGCGTAGTAGAGGATGCCCCCGACGGCACGTACGTCCGTTTCTACCGTGTCGGCGGAGTCGGCGCGGGCGTCGGCCAGGACCACCCGGCCGTCGTCGGCGATCATCGTGGTGCCGGGGTGCACGTTGCCGTGCACCATGCCGGTGGCGTGCACCGCGGCGAGCGCGTCGGTGATCGAGTGTGCGATCGCGGTCGCCCGGGCCGAGTCCAGCGGACCCGCCTCGGCCAGCAGCTCTCGCAGAGACTGTCCCTCGACCCACTCCCGTACGACGTACGCGCGGGACTCCTCGTCGATCGCGTCGTAGACGCCTGTGAGGTTGGGGTGGATCACCCGGCTCGCCGTGACGGCCGCCTGGAGCATCTCCGTCGCCGAGTCACCGCCCGGATAGCGCAGAACGACCGCAACGGGACGGCGCAGGATCACGTCGACGCCGCGCCAGACCTGACGGCCGGCACTGTCGTTGTTGACGTGGTCTTCGAGCTGGTACCGCTCGGCCAGGACCTCACCGACGGTGGGTGCGCCGACGGTCATGACCGGCCCGGCGTCTTCCGCCGTGGTCTCCTGACCCTCGCCGACCTGGGTCACCCGTCCTCCCTCGGTGGTGGGGCTGTCCCGTGCGACCTTACCCGCCCGGCGGTGGTCTCCGGAACGTCATACCTCCCCCGGCACTCATCCGAGTCCGGTCGAACAGCCGACCGTGAATTCCCGTCACATTGTCCACACCGTGATGGTGCGAACTCCACGAGGTACGGGCGACGTTATCCACACGTTGTCCACAGCGGCTGGTCACCGGCCCAGCTTGCGGCGAACCATCCCGATGACCTGCGAGACCTCGTGCACGCGCAAGAGCAGTGCGAGCCCGACGTAACCGCCGACGATCACCATGCCACCCACGATCAACTGCATGACGGCCTGCCAGAAGGTCGGCAGCCCGGATCCCGGCAGCAACGACACCACCAGCCAGCCGGCGGCGGCGGCCACCGCCGCGGCCACAGCCACCTTGCCGGCGGTAGCCGCGATCACACAGATCCCGAGCCGACCCAGCCGCTTGTGTAGCACGATGAGGGAGATGGCCGCCGACGTTACATAGGAGATCGCGTTGCCTGCGGTCAGCCCGGCCGCGGTCAGCGCCTTCGGCAGGATGTCCGCGAGGAGGAGCTGGGTACCGATCCGGACGCCGACGACCGGCAGATTGATCAGTGCGGCGGTGCGGTTTCCCTGCAACGAGTAGAAGGTGAAGGTGCACAGATAGCTGATCGACAGCGGCAGCACCGCGAACGCGCCGATCAGCAGTACCTGGGCCGTCGCCGACGTCGCTTCTGCTGTGTAACGGCCGTGCTGGAACAGGACGACGGAGATCGGCGCGGCGAGGACGGCGTATCCGACGACGACCGGCGCCAGTGCGGCCGTGACGGTGCGCAGCCCGCGAGAGAGGTCGGCCACGAGGTCGGGCGTCCGGCCGTCCGCCGCGGCGGCGCTCATCCGCGGCAGCAGGACCGTCATGATCGAGACAGTGATGATGCCGTGAGCCATCATCACCAGGAGGAAGATGTTGTTGAAGATCATTACGCCGGCGTTCTCGCCGTCGGACTGGAGCAGCTTGACGACGAGGAAGACGCTGACCTGGTTGGCGCCGACGTAGCAGAGCATCCACCCGCCGAGGCCGGCCAACTCGCGCAGGCCGAGTGAGCGGGGTGCCCAGCGCCAGCGCCAGCGGAAGCCGACCTTGCGCAGCGCGGGGATCAGCGTGGCCGCCTGGACGGCGACACCCAGCAGAGTCCCGCCGGTGATCAGCGCGATGTGCCCTGGCGTCATGTCGGCCGGCGACAGGTTGTCGTCGACGCCGAACAGTCCGATGAAGACACCGCAGGCCGCGACCACCACGAGGTTGTTCGCGATCGGCGCCCAGACCGGCGCGGCGAACGAACCACGCACGTTCAAGACCGACGACAGCAGCGCGGAGAGACCGGTGAAAAAGATCATCGGCAGGATCAGGTACGAGAAGACCGTGGTCAGGTGCCGGTAGTCCGCCGGCAATGTGCTCGCCTGGATCGCCGTGAAGACCGGCGCGGCCAGCACGGCGAGCGCGGCGACGACCGCCAGCGCGACGCCCGCGACCGTCAGAAGAGCCCGTGTGTACGCCTCACCGCGATCGGGTTCGGATCTGCGCCGCCGGACCAGCAGCGGCACCAGGACACTGGACAGGATGCCGCCCAGCAGCAGCTCGTAAATCTGACTCGGAAGCATCAGCGATGTCGTGAACGCGTTTCCGACACCGGCCGCACCGAGGGTGGCGCCCAGCATCACCGTGCGCCCGAAACCCGTCAGCCGGCTGACCAGGCTGCCGATCGCCATCCCCGCGCTGCTGGACGCCGTGTCGGTGTCGACCGGCTCGGGGGGCAACGCGCCGGGCGCGGCGGCGGCCGCGCCCGGCGGCGGATCGTCGGTGGCGATCAGGACGGCCTCGCCGGGCGGATAGTCGTCACCGTCGCGCGCCGCGTGCGCGCTCCGGTACAGACCGCCGGTCATCAAGCCTCCTGCATGGGACGTCGGGCGGGGAACCTGCTCACCCTAACGGGCGGTGAGCAACCCTCGGGCCTGCAGCCATTGCCGCAGGGCCGTACCGGGTGCCGTGTCGGTCAGGGTCTCCGCGACCCAGCACGCTTCGGCGGGGACGAGGGGTTCCGAGAAGGCGTCGAGGACGGTCGGATGGTCACAGCCAGCCGTTTCGAGGGCGGACAGCACGGACGGTGCTATGCCGAGGTCGCCGGACGCCACGAGATGTCTGGCGGCGGGGACGGCGGCGTTCGCCCAGGGTTCCTGCGGCAGCCTCGAGAGCCGCTTCTTCGCGTGGCGTACCAGATCAGGAAGGTGGCGCGGGCGCGCGGACCTGGGGGTGAGGTAGGCCGCGATGTCACCCTCGCCGAGGACCCGGTCGGAGGCCGGCTGCGGCCACCACCGGGCGTGCGCGAACAGCGGCAGCGGGGTCTGTTCGGGCCCTGCGGTCGGCGGCGCGTCGCGGCGCAGCGACCGGTACGCGGCCTCGAGCGTGATCAGCGCCAGCGGGTCGTCGGTCGGTGCGAAGCCGGACAGCAGCGCGACCGGGAGGCCGGGGTGGGGCAGCGTCGGGTCGTCTAGCGCGATCACACGTCCGCAGATCTCCAGGTCGGCGAAGCGCAGCGCGGCCGGATGCGGCCGGTCGGGTGCAGCCCAGCCGAGCTGTACGGGTTCGTGGGTGTGCGGTTCGCGTAAGCCCAGCGCCTGTTCGCCACCGGCGAGGTCGAGGATCAGCCCGTAGCCGCCGGCGACCGGCAGGCTGATGCGGACCTCGGGCTCGACGGCGGCCGGTCCGAGCAGGGCCGCCCAGAACTCCGGGTCCTCGGTGTGCGGTTGCAGGCTGTCCGGGAGGGGCATCCGGACATTGTCTCCCGGTGCGCTGCTATACCCTGGTCGTCCCATGTCTTCACCTGCCGCTTCCCTCACCTGCGCCCAGCGCAACGCCGTTGCCGAGTTGCTGCGGATCTCCCCCGTCGCCGACGAGCTGGGGCGCCGGTTCGCCGCGGCCGGGCACGAACTGCACCTCGTCGGCGGTTCCGTCCGCGACGCGTTGCTCGGTCGGCTCGGCGACGATCTCGACTTCTGCACCGATGCGCTGCCGGAGCAGACGCTCGCCGTGGTCAAGGGGTGGGCCGAGGCGATCTGGGAGACCGGGCGGGAGTTCGGCACGATCGCGTTGCAGCGTGACGGCCTGCTGATCGAGATCACCACGTTCCGGGCGGAGGCGTACGACGGCGAGTCCCGCAACCCGGTCGTGTCGTACGGCTCGTCGCTCACCGACGATCTGCGGCGACGCGATTTCACTGTCAACGCGATGGCGGTCTCGTTGCCCGATCACGTGTTCACCGATCCGTACGGTGGCCTCGCCGACCTGGCCGCGGGCGTGATCCGTACGCCCGGTACGCCGCAGGAGTCCTTCGGTGACGATCCACTTCGGATGCTGCGCGCCGCCAGATTCGCCTCGAAGCTTCGGTTCAAAGTGGACAAATCGGTCGTCGAAGCCATCGCCGTCATGGCCGCCGACCTCGACCGGGTCACCGCCGAACGGATCCAGACCGAGTTCACCAAACTGCTGTGCGGCGCCGACCCGATCAGCGGTCTCCGCCTACTCGTCGACACCGGGCTCGCGGACCGGTTCATCCCGGAACTCTCCGGGCTGAAACTGGAGATCGACGAACACGCCCAGCACAAGGACGTCTACGAACACACGTTGATCGTGCTCTCCAACGCGATGCGCCTCGAGGGCGACACCGGCCCCGACTTCACCCTGCGGATGGCCGCCCTCATGCACGACGTCGGCAAGCCGGCGACGAAGGCGGTCGGCCGCGACGGCCGGGTCAGCTTCCACCACCACGAGGTGGTCGGCGCCCGCCTGACCAAGCAGCGGATGAAGGCCATGAAGTACGCGAAGGACGTCACCTCCGACGTCGTCGGCCTGGTCGCGCTGCACCTGCGCTTCTACGGGTACGGCCGCGGCGAGTGGACCGACTCCGCTGTACGCCGCTACGTCACCGACGCCGGTCCCCTACTTCCCCGGCTGCACAAGCTGACCCGTTCGGACTGCACCACCCGTAACCGCCGCAAGGCCGCCAACCTTTCGGCCGACTACGACGCGCTCGAACGGCGCATCGCCGCGCTCGCCCAGGCCGAGGACCTGGCCCGGGTCCGGCCCGACCTCGACGGAAACGCCATCATGGAACTCCTCGGGGTGGGCCCCGGCCCGATCATCGGGCAGGCCTGGCGGCACCTCAAGGAGCTGCGGCTGGACCGCGGCCCGCTGGACCGCGACGAGGCCGAGGCGGAACTGCTGCGTTGGGCCCGCGACAACGGTCACCTCTGACCCTTGCCCGCGGAGCAGATCTGACCCTTGCCCGCGGAGCAGAATGGTGACGTGCGAGGCATTGTGGCAACCCCGATCGGCCCGCTCGCCGTCGAGACCGACGGTGACGTCGTGGTCGGCGTCCGCTTCGGCGGCACCGGCTCTCCAGCTGAACATCAGGTAGCCGACCAGCTCAGGGCCTATTTCGCAGGTACGTTGACCGACTTCACCGTCGCGATCGCGGCTCCCGGCGGCTCCGACTTCGAACGGGCCGTCTGGGCACAGATCGCCGCGATCCCCTACGGAGGAACCGTCACGTACGGGGCGATAGCCACCGCCCTGGGTGATCCGGGGGCCGCCCGAGCGGTCGGTACGGCGTGCAACCGCAACCCGGTGCCGGTGATCGTGCCGTGTCACCGGGTCGTCGGTGCGGGCGGCAAGCTCGTCGGCTTCGGCGGCGGTCTGGACCGAAAACGCCGGCTTCTCGAGCTGGAGGCCCGCGTCACAGTGGAGAAGGCCTGGCGCTGACCTTGCGACGCTGCCCCGGCACAGCGGAGCCGGCGAGCGGGCCGCCGGTGTGGACAAACGGGCGTGGAGTTTGTGCCCGGGTAGGCGGAAAGCCGGGCCGACGACGGCCCGGCTTTCGGCAGATGAGCAGGTCAGCGCTCGATGTCGCCCTTGATGAAGGCCTCGACGGCCGCGTGGGCGTCGTGGTCGGCGTACTGGACCGGCGGACTCTTCATGAAGTAGCTGGACGCCGAGAGGATCGGTCCGCCGATCTTGCGGTCGAGCGCGATCTTGGCGGCGCGGACCGCGTCGATGATGACGCCGGCCGAGTTCGGGGAGTCCCACACCTCGAGTTTGAGTTCGGCGTTGAGCGGGGCGTCACCGAACGAGCGGCCCTCCAGGCGGATGTACGCCCACTTGCGGTCGTCGAGCCACGGCACGTGGTCCGACGGGCCGATGTGCACATCGCTATTGATCATCTCGTGCGGGATCTGGCTCGTCACGGACTGCGTCTTACTGATCTTCTTCGACTGGAGCCGGGTGCGCTCCAGCATGTTCATGAAGTCCATGTTGCCGCCGAAGTTCAGCTGATACGTCCGCAGCAGCTCGACGCCGCGGTCCTCGAACAGCTTGGCGAGCGCGCGGTGCACGATCGTCGCGCCGACCTGGGACTTGATGTCGTCGCCGACGATCGGGAGGCCCGCATCGGTGAACTTCTGCGCCCAGACCGGGTCGGAGGCGATGAAGACGGGCAGGGCGTTGACGAACGCGCATCCGGCGTCGATCGCGGCCTGCGCGTAGTAGCGGTCGGCCTCCTCCGAACCCACCGGCAGATACGACACGACCACGTCGACGTCCGCCTCACGCAGCGCGGCGGCGACGTCGACCGGCTGGGCGTCGGACTCCTCGACGATCTCGCGGTAGTACAGACCGAGGCCGTCGAAGGTCGGTCCACGCTGGACCATCACGCCCGTCGGCGGTACGTCGGTCAGCTTGATCGTGTTGTTCTCGCTGGCGTTGATCGCCTCGCTCAGGTCCATGCCGACCTTCTTGGCGTCCACATCGAACGCCGCGACGAACTCCACGTCCGAGACGTGGTAGTCGCCGAAGGTCACGTGCATGAGACCCGGGACGCGGTCGGCGGGGTCGGCGTTGCGGTAGTACTCCACGCCCTGCACGAGGGACGAGGCGCAGTTGCCCACACCGACGATGGCGACGCGAACGGAGCTCATCGCGTTTTCCTCCTTGTTCATCACGGCCGGTCCTGCTCTTGCGGACGCGGTTCGTTGCCGGTGGTCACGTGACCCGCCGGCGGGGTCGGGGGGCGGCCGGAGCGCTCGTTGGCGATGAGCTCCTCCAGCCAGCGGACCTCGCGTTCGCACGCGTCGAGTCCGTGGCGCTGCAGTTCAAGGGTGTACGCGTCCAGCCGCGAGCTGGCCCGGGCGAGGACGTCGCGCAGGCCCTCGCGGCGTTCCTCGATGCGGCGGCGGCGCCCCTCGAGGATGCGCAGCCGGGTGGCGCGGTCGGTACGGGCGAAGAACGCGAAATGGACACCGAACCCTGCGTCGTCGTACGTCTCGGGCCCTGCGCAGGCGAGCAGAGCGGCGAACCGCTCCTTGCCTTCGGCAGTGATCTCGTACACAACCCGGCCACGACGGCTGGTGAGAGGGGGAACCTGTTCGGTGGCGGAGGCCTCGCCGGTCTCGCTGATCCAGCCGGCGGCGTATAGCCGCTTGAGAGTGGGGTAGAGGGTGCCGTAGCTGATGGCGGCGCGGATCGCGCCGAGCTTGGTGGAGAGCTCCTTGCGCAGCTCGTAGCCGTGCATCGGGGCTTCCTGGAGCAGTCCGAGGATCGCCAATTCGAGCATCCCGGACCTCCTTTTCCAGTGCCGACCGGCCGACTCACCGGGACGATGTATCGGACCGATACATCGCAACGGTAGGACGAGGTGGGCTCACCCGTAAAGTGGCCCCGGCAAAAGCGTTGCTGGGCGACGATGGAAACACTCTGAGTGACGGAGGTCGCCCTCGTCGGGCGGACCGCGTACCCTTTCGCTCGTGCGTACGCAGCGACAGGTGGTGGACTACTCGCTTCAGAAGCGGGCGCTGCTGCGTGAGCTGCGACAGGGCAGGATCGGCACCCATGAGGTGTGTGACGCCTCGCCCTACCTCAAATCCGCCGCTCGTTACCATGGCGAGCCGACCGAGCAGCGTTGCCCGGTCTGCCGACGAGACAACCTCACCCTCGTCCACTACATCTACGGCGACGAGCTCAAGCAGTCCGCAGGGCAGGCTCGCAAGCTGGCCGAACTCTCCGTCCTGGCGATGACACTGCGTGAGTTTCAGGTGTTCGTGGTCGAGATCTGCCCGTCCTGCTCGTGGAACCACCTCTCCGAGCAGTTCCTGCTCGGACGCGACGGGCTGGAAGAGGTGGAGTCCTCGGATCTTCGTCGCAGCAGGGATGGCCGACGGTGAACGAAACACCGCGGTTCCCACGTGTAGCTGTTTATCGCCGTTACCGTACGGCGAACGCCGCACGACAACTCCAGACCGCGGCCGTGGCGAAGTGGCCGCACAACTCCGTTCGTGGCAACGATCAGGACAGCCCGACAAGGCTGCACCGGCGCGCCAACCCGACCGGCAGGTGTTCTAGATGAGTTCGCACGACGACGACGCCTATTCAGCGCGAGCCCGGGCCTCAGTACCCGGGCCCTCCGGTGCTCCGGACGACCGACCCGGCGGGCCGGCCGCCTACCGGAACCCGACCGGAGGCCGCGCCTCCGTGGGGACGGCGTCAGTGGGCTCGGCGTCAGTGGGCCGTGCCACGCCCGGCCGCGCCCAGGCCGGTGGTTCCGCCCCCGTCGCCGGCTCGGCCCGCGTCGGTGGTCGCGCCGGCGTTCCGGAGGGTACGGGTCGCGCCTCGGTCGGAGCGGCGTCGGCTCGCGCCTCGGTACGCCCGTTGTCGGAGTTGAACCTCAGCGAACCGGCCCCGGTAGGGTCCGGCGGCAAGGGTGGCAAGGGCACCGCCACCGCGTCGAAGCGCGCCAAGCGCCGCCGCCGGGCGAACATCCTCACCGCCGCCGCGGCGGTCTTCGTCATCCTGCTCGGCTCCGGCGTGGTCGCATTCACCTGGTTCTATGACGGCGTGGGCGACATCTCGCCCAAGGCCGAGGACCAGATGAACAGCATCCAGTACGCCGACGGCAAGGAGATGACCAAGTTCGGCGAACAGCGGACGCTCGTACCGTCGGATCAGATCTCGCCGCTCATCAAAGAAGCGGTGATGGGCGCCGAGGACAAGGAGTTCCTCAACCACCACGGCATCGACATGCTCGGGATCGCCCGCGCCGCGTGGAACAACCTCACCGGCGGTGGCGGCGGTGGCGCGTCCACCATCACCCAGCAGTACGCGCGCTACCACGCCAAACAGTACGAGATCAGCTACGCCCGTAAGGCTCGCGAGGCGATCATGGCCCGGAAGATCGAGGGCCAGTACACCAAGGACCAGATCATCGGGTTCTACCTGAACGCGATCTATTTCGGTCGTGGCGCGCACGGCATCGAGGCGGCGGCGCAGGCGTACTTCAACAAGTCGTCCATCGCGAAGCCGGGCGACCCGAAGGCGCTGACGTTCGAGGAGGCGGCGGTGATCGCCTCGGTGATCAAGCAGCCCGAGCCGGACAAGTCCACCGGGCACAAGGGCTACGACCCGCAGTTCAACCTGCCGGCGGCCAAGGACCGGTGGGAGTACACGCTCAACAACATGCTCGAGAAGAAATGGATCACTCCGGAGCAGCGCGCCGCAGCCGTCTACCCGAAGTGGCAGACCTTCGAGCCCGACAAGTGCCGGGCCGACTGCACCGGCAAGACCCCGCTCGGCCACGTGAAGGACCAGGTCATGGCCGAGCTCAAGGCGCTCGGCTACGACAAGGAGATGCTGCTCAAGGGCGGCTACCAGATCAAGACGACGATCAACAGCGAGATACAGAAGGCCGCCCAGGACGCCTCGCAGCTCAGCAGCGACATCTCCCCGATGAAGGACCGGCCGAAGACGTACCAGGCCGCGCTCGTCGCGATCGACCCGAACACGGGCGGGGTCTCGGCGTACTACGGCGGGGACGACGGCACCGCGTTCGACTTCGCGGGCCTGAACGACAACGGCTCGTCCGGTGGTCACTCGCCGGGCTCGACGTTCAAGATCTACACGTTGGCGGCGGCGCTGCGCGAGGGCGTCTCGTTCGACTCGGTCTGGAACAGCAGGCTCAAGGACGGCAAGCGCGAGATCAGCAATGCCGGTCGTGTCCCGGACTGCGGCGAATCGTGCACGCTTGAGCATTCGACGATCGAGTCGTACAACTTCCCGTTCTACTGGCTTGCCAAAGGCATGGGGGAGAAGAAGGTCCTCGAGGCCGCCCGTGACGCCGGTATCCGGACGATCTTCAACACCGAGGGCAAGCCGGTCGACCTGACGAACAACAATGTCAGCGGCAACGGCTTCGACCACATGCTCGGGTACGGCCAGTACCCGATCACTGTGCTCGACCACGCCAACGGCATCGCCACCTTCACGGCGGGCGGGATCTACCACAAGGCGCACTTCGTGCAGGAGATCTGGCAGAAGAACGAGAGCACCGGCCAGTTCGACAAGAAATACGTCGATGCCACGAAGGCCGTCAAGAAGTTCGACTCGGACATCATGGCCGACCTCGACGGCGTGCTGGCGAAGATCCCCGAGCACAACGGCAAGTCGCTCAAGGGCGGCCGGCAAGCGGTCGGCAAGACCGGCACGTGGGAACTGAACGAGGACACGGCCGAGAACGGCGACGCCTGGATGGTCGGCGGCATCCCGCAGCTCGCCGCGGCGGTCTGGGTCGGCAACAACATCGTGGACGACAAGGGCCGGGCCGGTCGTGGCGCCATCAAGGAGAAGGCGAACGGCAGGGAAGCCAACATGCAGGGCGGCCGGACGCCCGGGAAGATCTGGCAGACCTTCATGGACCTCGTCGCCGACAAGCTCGACTACAAGAAGCTGAAGTTCCCCGAAAGGATCAAGACCGGCAGCGCGGACACGCCGCTCGCCAACGGCGTCAAGAGGGTCGACCCGGTCCAGACCTGTGACCCGGCCATCTTCGGCATCGAGGTATGTCAGGCCCAGAACGCCGTTGATCCGAACAACCCGAACAACGGGCAGGGCAACAACGGTCCGCCCCAGGGCGGTAATGGCCCAGGCAATGACCGGCAGGGCAATGACCGCCAGGGCGACGACCGGCAGGGCAATGACCGGCAGGGCAATGACCAGCAGGGCGACGACCGGCAGGGCGACGACCGGCAGGGCGACAGGCGCGGCGGGAACAACGGCGGCGCGAACGTCTTCACCCCGGATGCCCAGGACGGCACACAGACATTCCCGGGGACCGGGTGACCCGTACTCCATTGAAATGATCTTGACGGTCGGCGGCCCCTCGGGGTCGCCGACCGTTCCCGCATATTGAATTGCGCCCCACACGGGCGCGGCACGGTGCGGATAGGGCAAGATTCGTCACCATGAGCGTGCCGCCAGCCAACACCTCGCCGGACGCCGGACTGCCGGACCGGATGGACTCCCCCGCCGCCTCCGACGGGTTCGTCCGGGGACTCTCCGAGGCCATCGGCGGACCGCTCGGCGAGCACGCCGCCGGTCGCGACCGGACCCCCGGCGCCCGCGCCGGCAAATTCTGGAACGCGGCACGAATCGTGCTCGCGCTCACCTGCCTCACACTCGTCCTGCACTATGTGCAGAAGTCACCGTGCCGCGACGGTAACTGGGGCCACAACATCCAGTACACCAAGTTCTGCTACACCGACGTGTTGGCCCTGTACTACGCGGAAGGGCTCAACGAGGGCAAGATGCCCTACCGCGACCACCCCGTCGAGTACCCGGTCCTCACCGGCTACTTCATGGGCGCACTCGGCCTGCCCGTGCATGCCCTCGGCCAGCGCTACCCCGACCTGAACCAGGGCCAGGCGTTCTATGACGTCAACGCCCTCGTCCTCGGCAGCCTCGCCGTCGCCACCGCGGCCGTCATGCTCGCCCTGCGCCGGCGTAGACCCTGGGACGTCGCGCTCTTCGCGCTGTCCCCGGCGCTGTTCGTCACCGCCACCGTCAACTGGGACTTCCTCGCCATCGGGCTCGCCGCCTTCGGCCTGTACGCCTGGGCGAGACGAAAACCCGCACTGGCCGGGGTGCTTCTCGGCCTCGGCACCGCCGCGAAACTCTGGCCGCTGTTCATCCTCGGGCCCCTGCTCGTCCTCTGCTGGCGTGCCCAGCGGCTCCGCGAAGGCGCCACCGCCCTCATCGCAGCCGTCGTCGCCTGGATCGTCGTCAACGCCCCGACGTACATCGCGTACCCGCAGGCGTGGGGGCGTTTCCTCGAACTCAACACGACCCGGCCGGTCGACTGGGGTGTGCTCTGGTACATCGGCCGATGGTTCGACAACCGCTGGACACCGAACGATCCCGGCCCGTTCCAGTGGCTCAGCGACCACGTCGACCCGCAGCTCAACTACGTCACGTACGCACTCATGGCGCTCGCCTGCACCGGCATCGCCGCCCTGATCATCCGGGCGCCCCGCCGGCCGCGCGTGGCCCAGGTCGCCTTCCTCGTCGTCGCGATCTTCCTGATCTTCAACAAGGTCTGGTCGCAGCAGTTCACCCTCTGGTTGCTGCCGCTGATCGTGCTCGCCCGGCCGCGCTGGGGAGCGTTCCTCGCCTGGCAGATCGCCGAGTTCGGCTACTTCACCGCGTTCTACGCCGAACTCCTCGGCGTCGGCGGCAAGCCAGTCATTCCGGAGGGCACATTCGTCCTGGCGTCGGGTTTGCGGATCGGCACTGTCATCCTGCTCTGCTGCCTCGTCGTCCGGGAGATCCTGCGCCCCGAACTCGACGCCGTCCGCACCACGTACGACGACGACCCGGACGGAGGTGTGCTGGACGGCGCCCCGGACGCGCCATGGGTGACCCGGTTACGAAGGAAGGCCGTCGACGAGAACTCCGATCGGGAAGCCGTGGAGATCGACGGCGGGACGGCCCCCCGGGCTCCCTCACACCCCGCATAGCAGCCTGGCGGGTTCGGTCGTTCCCGGGCCGGTCTTACAGGCGGAAGAGGACCGCGCCCGGGCGGTCTTCGCGTTCGATGCCCAGATCGTCGACCGGGATGTCGCCCGCGTGCTCCCACGGCGTCCCGGCGACGAAGTCGCGGAGCAGCAGAACAGATCGGACACCCTTCGAGCGCAGATAGCCGATGCTCGCAGCGTCCGGGAACGTGACGCTGGCCTGACGCAGCTCGGCCAGACGGGGCGGCGTCCACCCCGCCGAACCGTTCGCCACCTGCGGGAACGTCGACGTCGACCAGAGCGCGACCAGCGCGTCCGCCCTACCACTGGTGGGCAGGACCAACGCCGGACCGTCAACCGTACGCATCGCGGTCGGCTGCAGCGGCACGGTCAGCTGCGGTACGCGGTTCATGCCCTCCGCCATGACCAGGACCAACGGCAGCAACGTCGCCAGCCGCAGCCACGGGCCGGGCCAGGACGGGATCCGGGTCGCGGCGAACTCGGCGGCCCGTCGGACGAACTCGGCGACCGCCCCCGCCGCGAGGATCGCCAGCAGCAGAGTGGGCCACAGCATCAGGCCGCCGCCAGGCAGGGCGTGTTCCCAGAGGGGTACGTCGCGGGTCACCCGGCCCCCGGCGACCGTGCCGCCCAGGGCCAGCACCGTCATGACTCCAGCGCCCGCCAGCAGGAGCAGCCGGTGGTGCACTCGCCACACCGACCAGATCAGGCCGAGCAGGGCCAGCGCGTACAGGGCGTAGCCGGGGAGCAGGCTCAACTGGGACGCCGCCGCGGAGGAACCGCGGGCCCGGGCGTGCGCGCCGCCCCAGAGCAGCGACTGCGCCGGGGCGATCAGGAGCTCATGCCAGGAAGGCGACGCCGACGCCGGCGCGGGAACGTGAAGGTACTGCAGCGTCAGCAGGACGCCGGTCACCACGAACAACGTCGCCCCGACGCCGTCCGCGAGGAGCAGGCGCCAGCCGAACGGCTTGGCCGCCTTCCGCCTGCGCAGCACGTGGACGCCGTACGCGAGGGCGACCACGACGACCGTCATGCCCAGCAGGTACGCGAACGGCACCCCGAGCCCCAGGCCCAGCGTCAGCTGCCACGTCGCCACCAGCCAGCCGGCCGTCGTCCAGCCCAGGTGACGCAGGCGCGGGCGGTAGCCGTACCGCAGGGACCAGCCGTGACCGCGGGCCAGCATCGCGAGTGCCAGCGGGATGCCGCCGGACGAGATGACCTGCAGGTGCTCGACCTGTCCCAGCCGCCACGGGGCGAAGGCGAACACGACGGCCGCGACCGCTGCTCCCGTACGCCGGGCCCCGAGCTGGCGGACCAGGGCGTACGCGCCGATCAGGCAGAGTGCCTGGGCGAGCACGAAGAGCAGGTTGTAGCGGAGCAGGGCGGCCGGCTGGCCGGTGCCGAGCATCCCGGCCGGTGCGTACCCCAGCAGAGCATCCGCGTATGCCAGCGAACCGTGGTCCGGGTGGAACGTGTTCGCGTGGAAGATGTGCAGCGGGTCGGTGATCAGGGCGTGACCGGTCCAGGCGACCTGCCAGGCGCGCCAGGCCGGCTCTGTCAGGCTCTGCGGGAGCGTGTAGCCGGGGTATTGCAGCGTCGGCCAGGTCAGCACTACGGCCAAGAGCAGCGCGGCCGCCGTGGCGAGCGAATACTCGTGACTCAGCAGCCGGCCGACGCGCCGGGCCAACCGGCGGATCCAGCCGGGCGGGGCCTCCTGCGTCGCCGCGAACGTCGCCCAGCGCTCCTGCGTGGTCGGCGTTGGAACGGGGTCGATGCCGTCCGCGTGTGCAACCACCGTCGCCTGGCCGTCCGGCCCGGTGGCCGTCGTACCGGTCGTCCCCGGTACGGCGGCGCGCGTCGCCGATCTCCACGGCATGGTTGCGTCGAGCGCGGGGTCGGGCTGGGTGGCGGCCGGTTCCTGGTCGGTCGTCATGGCGGGGTCCGTCTCAGCGGCCGAGCTGGTCGCGCAGCAGGGCAATGTCCGCGGCCTGCCCCTCGGCGCCGCCCGGGGTCTCCACGATCGCCGGGGCACCGGACGCACGGACGACCGCGACGACCAGTGCCGGGTCGATCCGGCCGCTGCCGAGGTTGTCGTGCCGGTCCTGGCCGGAGTCGAAGCCGCCCTTCGAGTCGTTGGCGTGGATCAGGTCGATGCGGCCGGTGATCGCCTTGACCCGGTCGACGACGTCGAGCAGTTCCTCGCCGCCGGCGAACGCGTGGCAGGTGTCGAGGCAGAAGCCGACGCCGAACTCGCCGATGGCGTCCCAGAGCTGGGCGAGCACGTTGAAGCGGCGGGCACAGGCGTTGTCGCCCCCCGCGGTGTTCTCGATCAGCACCGGCAGCGGGAAGCCGCCCGTCTCGGCGGCGCGTTCGAACGTCTTGCGCCAGTTCGCGAAGCCGACGGAGAGGTCGTCGTTCTTCCCGACGTGTCCACCATGGACGATCAGGCCGGAAGCGCCGACGGCGGCGGCCGCCTCGGCGTGGGCGTGCAGCAATTTGCGGCTCGGGATTCTGATCCGGTTGTTGGTCGTCGCCAGATTCAGCACGTAGGGCGCGTGGACGAAGATCTCCACTTCGGAGGCGCGCAGCTGTTCGGCGTCCTCCCGGGGTAGGGGGTACCTCCAGCCCTGCGGATCAGCCAGGAAGAACTGAACGGCATCCGCGGCGCGGGCGGTGGCCGCACCGATCGGGTCGGCCGGGTCGACGTGAGCTCCGAGGCGCATGTCGTGAGCCTACGACCCCCATGTGACATTCCGGTCAGCCGATGGTGGACTCCGCGTCACCGGCCTTGATTGACCTTCGTTGTCTGGTGCAGACCGCCACACGTTAGACCTTCAGCAGCGATGCCGACCTATCCGGGAGATGGTGCATGTCGTCGCAGATCCGACATCGAGTGGCAGGAGCGGTCCTGGTGGCCGTCTTCGCGAGTGCGCCGGCGCTGGTGACGGTCCCTGCTTTTGCCGCTCCGGCCGGGGAGCCGCCACTCGGCGAGAGTGTCGAGAGCGGTCAGCAGGTCGTCTTCTCCGGCAGCGGACTGCTGGGGCTGAGCTGCGCGGCCCAGCCGGACACCGGGGCGATCACCGTGCCGGCCGACGCGACGCTGCAAGTCGTCAACCGCACCGGGTACCGGGCCCGGCTGCTGCTCAGCGGCGCCACTCAGGGCGAGATCCGCGACGGTGAGGCGGCGGAGGTGCTGTTCCGCCGGGGGCCGGTGACGGTGTCGCTGCGGCCCAGCTGCGTGCTGAGCGAGGAGTCCGAGACCGTGCAGGTCGAGGTGCAGGCCGCTGGGAGTGCACCCGAGCCTCAGCCGTCACCGTCGGCGGCCGTGCCGGACCAGGACCAGGACCAGGCCAATGCTGTCTCGACGCCGTCGAGGGTGACGCCGTCGAGGGTGACGCCGTCCGCGGCGCCGCAGGCTCCGGCCGGCGGCCTGCCGGATGCCGGCGGTGTGGCGCCGCACCGTACCGCGGCGCCCGGCTTGCCCGACGGCAGCGGGGCGATGCCGCCCACGACCGCCGAGCGGCGGTCCGGCTCCAGTGGTGGCAAGGCGCTGTCGGGCATGCCGCAGGGTGGATCACCGGGCCTGCGTCCCCCGGCCGTCGAGGGTCCCCGCCTCCCGGTCCCGGAGACGGGGTACGAGCAGGGTGTGGACGCCGAACCCGTTGCGGCGCTCGATCCGCTCACCGCGACCGGTCCGGTGGGACTGCTCGCCATCATCGCCACGATCTGTGTGGCCGGGGTCACAGCGGCTGCCATCAGGTCTATTGGGGCACAACGTGCAAATCGGGCAAAAGTGGCGTAGACTTCTGCCTACAGGCTCCGCGGAGCGCCTGCGCCCAACCTCATCGGTGTGGTCGTTCCTCCCCAGGTCCCACCCAGCGAATGCGGGACAGGCGCTCCGCGGCTATCAGCACCATGCAGAAAGGCCCGGGTACCCCGGGCCTTTCTGCATGTCAGGCCCCGGCTATGCTTGCGCGGTCCGCCGTATGCCCGCCCGGGACCTCCCGACGTGTGGCTTGTGCGGGCGACGCCAGACCTCCTGCCACGGATGGACCGTGGCCGCCTAGCCCACAGGAGGTGAGATTGTCTTGCGTCATTACGAGCTCATGGTGATCCTCGACCCCAGTCTCGAGGAGCGCACCGTCGCCCCGTCCCTGGATCAGTACCTGAACGTGATCCGGACCGCGGGCGGTTCGGTCGAGAAGCTGGACGTCTGGGGCCGTCGTCGCCTCTCGTTCGAGATCAACAAGAAGGCCGAAGGCATCTACGCCGTCGTCGACCTGCAGGCCACGCCCGCTGCGGTGGCCGAGCTGGACCGCCAGCTCCGACTCAACGAGTCCATCCTGCGTACCAAGGTCATCCGGCCCGAGACGCGCTGACACAGCGCCCAACCTCGTTTTGTCGGAGGGCTCTGAGAGCCTCCTGGCAAACACGATGAGGGCGCGAGGAGCTGGACATGGCAGCAGGAGATACCAACATCACTGTCATCGGCAATCTGACCGATGACCCTGAGCTGCGTTTCACCCCGTCAGGCGCGGCGGTCGCCAAGTTCCGGGTGGCATCCACCCCCCGGTACATGGACAAGGCCTCCAACGAGTGGAAGGACGGCGAGCCGCTCTTCCTGGCCTGCACGGTATGGCGCCAGGCGGCCGAGCACGTCGCCGAGTCGCTCCAGCGCGGCGCCCGCGTCATCGTCTCCGGACGTCTGAAGCAACGGACGTACGAGACGCGCGAGGGCGAGAAGCGCACCGTCATCGAGCTCGAGGTCGACGAGATCGGCCCGTCGCTGCGCTACGCCACGGCGAAGGTGCAGAAGATGTCCCGCTCCGGCGGGGGTGGCGGTGGCTTCGGCTCCGGCGGTGGCGGCAACCAGGGTGGCGGCGGAAGCGGCGGAGGCAACTTCGACGACCCGTGGGCCACGGCGGCCCCGGCCGCAGGCGGCGGCCGCTCCGGCGGCGCCAGCAGCAACAACTTCGACGACGAGCCCCCCTTCTAGGGGACTGGAGGCCTCTCCCTCATGGGACGCGACATGAAACCCCGCAGTTCTTCTTCGGGCAAGGCTGCGGCCCTGCGCAAGCCGAAGAAGAAGGTGAACCCGCTCGACAAGGACGGGATCGCCTACATCGACTACAAGGACACGGCGCTGCTGCGCAAGTTCATCTCGGATCGCGGCAAGATCCGTGCGCGCCGCGTCACCGGTGTCACCTCGCAGCAGCAGCGGCAGATCGCCCGCGCGGTCAAGAACGCCCGCGAGATGGCGCTGCTGCCGTACACGGCCACGGCTCGCTGACGGGAGGCACTGACATGAAGATCATCCTCACGCAGGAAGTCTCGGGTCTTGGTTCCCCCGGCGACATCGTCGAGGTCAAGGACGGCTACGGCCGCAATTACCTGCTGCCGCAGGGCTTCGCGATCCGGTGGACCAAGGGCGCTGAGAAGCAGGTCACGGTCATCAAGCGGGCTCGCGAGAACCGCGAGGTACGCGACCTGAGCCAGGCCAACGAGGTCAAGACCGCCCTCGAGGGCCTCAAGGTCAATCTGAGCGCGCGTGCCGGCGACGGCGGGCGGCTCTTCGGCTCGGTCACCGCCGCCGAGGTCGTCTCCGCAGTCAAGGCTGCCGGTGGTCCGACGCTCGACCGGCGTCGCCTCGAGCTACCGAACCACATCAAGTCGACCGGCGGCTACCAGGTCAAGGTCAAGCTCCACCCGGAGGTTGTCGCCACGTTCCCGTTGAATGTCGTCGCCTCCAAGTAACACCACTTGCTCCACCAGGAAGGGCGTGCCGTACGCGGCACGCCCTTCCTGCGTCTGAAGTCCAGCGGCCAGCGCGGGCGGTCAGCTCAGGGCCTGGCCCGTGAACACCGAGATCAGAACCGTGGCGAGGCCGCCACCCATCACCGCGGCGGCCAGACCGACACTCGCCGACTTCCAGGTGCCGCTGATCGAGCGCAGACCCACCGCCACCGCCATGCTGAGACCCAGCGACAACCCGAACCGCGGTGCCGCGGTCACCAGTGTCTGCAGGGCGTGTGACTGCTGGTCGCTATCGAGTACCAGCATGTAGAGGACGAACAGTACGACGGGGATGGCGTACCACATCGCCACGTAGCCGACGGCGGCCAACGGGCCACCCGTGACCTCTTCCAGCCCGTCGTCGGCCTCGTCCAGCCGGGTCGGGCGGGTCAGCGTACCGACGGGGCGGCGCTCGTACGGGCCGGCGACCGACGACTGCGTACCGGTCGACGCGCCGGACGGTGGCCACGTGCTCCTCGGGGGGTCCTGCCAGCTGTCCCCACTGTTCGGCACAAGCAACGCAGTCGAGCGACCCGGCGGCTCGACCCGGCCGCGCACAACCGCCCGACCCGACGCCGAACGCGGACCAGCGCCAGACTCCGGGCGGCGCCCGTCACGCCGCGGCGGTGGGCTGCCCGCCGGGCGGAAATCGGGGAAGTCATGGGTGCCGTAGCGGCGGGACTCACCGGGCCGCAGGTCATCCGTCGCCTCGGAAGCGAGCTGCCAGCGCCAGTCGTCGACGGAGTTCTCGCCGTTCCGGTAGCCGTTCTGCGCCGTACCTCGACCGCCGGCACTGCGCTGCTCCTGCCACCGGTCGCGGGCCTCCGGACGCGGGCGGTCCGGCTCGTCGGCGCCCAGATCACGCTGCCAGCTGTCGTCGGGCCGGCCGTCCACCGGGGCCCGCTGCCACCGGTCCGTGACGGTCCGCTCTGAATTCTGCGCCGCGTACCCACCGCGCTCCGGCGGAGCCGCCGTACGCCGGGTCTTCCTGTCGTAGTCGGGAGGTGTCTCCTGGCGCCAGGTGGCCGCGTCGGCCGCGCTGCCGCGGCTGTACTCGTCGCCACGCGCGCCGTCCCGCTGCGAACCGGCCCTCCCGGAACCGGCCCCGGCCTGGGTGTCGCGGGGGGGGCGGCCCCCCCCCGCGGGGCCCCCGCCCCCCCCGGCCGGGTGGGGCCCCGCCGGCCGCCCCGCCCCCCGCGCCCCCCCCCCGCCCCGGCGCCGCCGGTGGGGGGGCGGGGGGCGCCGCGCGCCGCCGGGCGCCCCCCCCCCCCCGCGCCAGCTCGCTGTGTCGTCCACCGAGGTACGCCAGTCCCCCGTGTCCTCGACCGGGCTCCGCCAGCTCGCCGTGTCGTCCGGTGCGCCGCGCCAGCGGGGCTCGTCCCCGGCCGAGCGGGAACGGCCGGGCTCACGCTCGATCGAGCCGGTCGTCCAGGCGCTGCGTTCGGTCCGCTGCGGCTCGCCGCCGCGTACGGGCGCGCCCGCACCGGAGGTAGGCCAACTCCGCCGACTCGTGTCGGATCGGGACCGCGCGCCCGCGTCGGTGGACCAGCTGCTCTCCGTACGTGCGGCCCATGAGTCGCCGCCTGCGTAGGTCGTCAGGTTCCCGGTGTCCGTATGCCCGGCCCAGTTGTCCGCCTGGGAGGTGCCGGCCCATCCCGTGCTGCCGGGCGTGTACGGGTCCACCGGCTCTGCGGCTCGCCGCCGTCCGTTGTCCGTGCCACCGTCGAAGTCGCGGCGCCAGCGGGCCCGGTCGTCCTCCCGTACCAGGTGCCGGCTCGGGTCGACGACGCCGCCGTTGGGAGCCCACCCGGGCGGCTCGGCGGACGGTGCGGCAGCCCACCTGGGCGCCGGGGCGGAGGGTGCGGCAGCCCAACCACGTGCTTCGATTGGCGAATCGGCGGGCGACGTTGTCCAGCTCGACGCCTCGGTGGGTGGGGCCGCCCAGCCGCGCGACGTCAGATCTTGTCCTGGCGTGTCGGTGGAGCGGCTGCTCCAGCTGCGCGGAGCGGAATCCCGCCCCGGCGCGCCGACGGACTGTCCCGCCCAGCCGCGCGGTTCGGCGGCCGGTTGCTGCCGCCTCGTGCGCCCATCCAGATCCTGCCGCCAGGACGATGTCGTCTGGTCGAGGTGGGTCAGGTCTGCGCGGCCCTGTTCGGGCGTGGCCAGCTCGGGGCGGGCTTGTTCGCGCCACTGCTGGTCAAGGCTGTTCTGGTTGGAGCCACGCTGGTCCGGGCCGGCCAGATCCGGCCGGGTGCTCGGTCCCTGCTGCGCCGGTCCCTGCTGCGCCGGTCCCTGCTGCCAGGACGGCAGGTCGGGGGCATTCTGCTGCCAGGACGGCAGGTCGGGGGCATTCTGCTGCCAGGACGGCAGGTCCGGGGCATTCTGCCGCGAGGGCGCATCCGGAGCGCGTTGCTGCGACGACCGTGCTTCCTGGCGGCCGGCTCCCTGCTGCCGCGTCGGCGGCTCCTGCGATGCCGAGCCCGGCCAGGCGGGTGCAACGCCGCCGGCCGCGGCGGCCTGCCACGACGGTGCGAGCGGATCCTGCGATCCGCGACCCGGTTCCTGCGTTCCACGGCTCTGCAGGGGTAAGACCAGAGGTGGCTCGGGCTGCGTGGGATTCGGCTCTGCGGGGCCCTGCTGCCACGACTCCGCGGACGCCTGCCACGTCGGGTTCGCCGACCGTGCGGGCGGCGCGACGGTCTCCTGCCAGGACGGCGGCTCCTGATCGCTTGCGGTCGGCCATGCCGTACCCGAAATGGCGGGCTGGCGCGTGGGCGGCGCGGCCGGGGGGCGTACGCCGTCGCCGTTGTCGCCCGTCTGCCAGCCGGCTTCGATGGTCGAGCGCCAGTGGTGGTTGCCGGTGCTCGAACGCCACTCGGTGGTCTCGCGCCAGAGGGAGGCCTCGGCCGTCGAGCGCCACTCGGCGGTGTGTGAGCGCCAGCCGACGCCGTCCGTCTGGAACGTGGGGCGGCCCGTGGTGCCCGTGAACCGAGCAGCCGCGCTGCCCCACGGGTCGGGCTGCTCGGGGCCGTCCTGCTGCTGTTGGGCCCAGGCATCGGCGCGCATGGCCCAGATCACTGCGTCGGGAATCGGCTCCATGCTTCCGGTGTCGGTCACGGCGTCCGTACCCCAGGGGGCGTCCACCGTGACGGGCGTGCGGACGCGCGTCGGGTAACCGCCGGCCGCCCCCGGAGAGGGGTCACTGAGGCGACGGTCACGGGGAAGCCGTGAGCCGTAGTCCCAGTCCCGAAAGTCCACGCAGAAAGCGTGACGTTTCTGAGACCGAACCGCAATCGTCTGGGACAGACTCCTTCATCACGATCATTATTTTTTGCTCCTCCACACGTTGGGGACAGCACACGGGCTGCTCATCGTGCGTTTCTACAGTACTGCGGGCGCGTTATCCACAGGCTGTGCACAACGTTGCGCACAAGCCGGTCCCGTCCTGTCCACAGGTTGTCCCTAGGTTGTCCACCGCGGTGTTTGGGCAGTTGGCGCTGTGTTTCGTAGAGTGTCTGCTCCTGCCTCGGCGGCGGGAGGCTTTTTCGTCGTACCCCTGCGATCTGATGTGCGGGCACGACCGGCGAGCGGAGGGGTACGCGGTGTCGATCACCGACGACGCACGACCGGAGTCCCGCCCCCCGGGGGACGGCCACAGCGGGTACAACGGCGGCGGTGGCGGTGCTGGTGGGGGCGCTCCGCCGCCACGAGACGCCGGATTTGAGAAGAACCCGCCACAGGACGTCGCGGCGGAACAGTCCGTTCTCGGCGGCATGCTGCTCAGCAAGGACGCGATCGCCGACGTCGTCGAGATCCTCAAGACCAACGACTTCTACCGCCCGAACCACGCGACCGTCTACGACGCCATCCTCGACCTGTACGGTCGCGGCGAACCCGCCGACGCCATCACGGTGGCGGCGGCGCTGGCCGACTCCGGTGACCTCATGCGGATCGGTGGTGCGCCGTACCTGGCGACGCTGATGTCCAGCGTGCCGACCGCGGCCAACGCGTCCTATTACGCCCGGATCGTGTCTGAGCGGGCTGTTCTGCGCCGTCTGGTCGAGGCCGGTACGAAGATCGTCCAGCTCGGCTACGGCACGGGGGGTAACGGCGGCCGCGACGTGGACGACATCGTCGACCTGGCCCAGCAGGCCGTGTACGACGTCACCGAACGCCGGGTCAGCGAGGATTTCGCGGTCCTCGCGGACATGCTGCAGCCCACCCTCGACGAGATCGAGGCGGTCGGGGCGACGGGCGGCGTGATGACGGGTGTGCCGACCGGGTTCTCCGACTTGGATCGGCTGCTCAACGGTCTTCACCCTGGACAGCTGATCATCGTCGCGGGCCGTCCTGGTCTCGGTAAATCGACCGCCTCCATGGACTTTGCCCGAAATGCGGCTATTCGAAGCAACTGTGCCAGTGCGATCTTCTCGCTCGAAATGAGCAAGATCGAGATCGTCATGCGACTGCTCTCCGCGGAGGCGCGCGTGCCGCTGCACGTCCTGCGGTCCGGCCAACTGTCCGATGACGACTGGACGAAGCTCGCCCGGCGTATGGGCGAGATCAGCGAGGCGCCCATCTTCGTCGACGACACCCCGAGCATGAACCTCATGGAGATTCGGGCCAAGGCGCGCCGTCTCAAGCAACGGCACAACCTCAAACTCATCGTCGTCGACTACCTCCAGCTGATGTCGTCACCGAAGAAGACCGAGAGCCGGCAGCAGGAGGTCGCTGAGCTGTCCCGTGGTCTCAAGCTGCTCGCGAAGGAGGTCGAGTGCCCGGTCATCGCGGTGAGTCAGCTGAACCGTGGGCCGGAGCAACGTACCGACAAGCGGCCGCAGCTGTCCGACCTTCGTGAGTCCGGGTCGATCGAGCAGGACGCGGACGTCGTGATCCTGCTGCATCGTGACGACTACTACGACAAGGAGTCACCGCGGGCGGGCGAAGCGGACTTCATTGTGGCCAAGCACCGTAACGGCCCGACCGACACCGTCACCGTCGCCGCGCAGCTCCACCTCTCCCGCTTCGTGGACATGGCGATCGCCTGAGTTCGAGCCCCGACGTGAGAGATCGCGGACCGCTGCGGGGCCGCGGAAAGCGGGAAAGAGTTCGGAAGGTTCACGAGCCGTGCACAGAGGACGTCGGCGGGGCCGGAAGACGTGGTCACGTGTGAGGACGTCGACGAAATAGCGTGCGGCCGGGCCGGGATCCGGACGCGCGGGCCGGTGGCCCGTATCGCGGTCCGCGAACGACAGCACCTGGTGACGGCCGGCCGCAGCCGGCCGTCACTGATCAGGGCCGGTCAGTCGAACAGGTCGTGCAGGAAGCCCTTCCGGCGCCGGTAGTGCCCGTGGTGGCCGCGGTGCCCGTAGTGGCCGTGGTAGCCGTACGCGGGGGCGGCCGCCGGGTACGCCGGAGGCGGCGGCGGTACGTGCGACGGGTACGCCGGCTGGCCGTAGCCGGGCTGGACGTGGCCTCCGCTGTGCGGCGGGGGCGGCGGGACGTACCCGCTGACGGGCGTGGCGGACGGCGGCGGAGGGGCGGCCTGCGAGGGCTTGGCCTGCCGCTGGGCGTTCTGCCAATTCGCCTCGGCGTCGAACAATTTCTCGAGTTCGCCACGGTCGAGGAAGATGCCGCGGCATTCCGTGCACTGGTCGATGGTGACGCCGCTGCGCTCGTACTGCCGCATGTCGCCGTGACACTTCGGACAGGTCATCTGCATAAGCATCAACGGTACCGGCCGGTTTCACCCGGTGGCGGCTGTGGGCCCGGGTTCCTTGACGGGCTCGGGTTCCCGGACGGGCTCGGGTTCCCTGACGGCGGGTACCCAGGCCAGCAGGGCGACAGGGTACAGCAGGTACCCGAACCGGGTCGAGGGCATCAGGAGGATCGCGGCGAGGAGACCGTACCCGCAGATGATCGTGGCGGACGCGGCCGTGCGGGGCGGGCGGCGGACGAGCAGGACGGCGATGGCCAGCGCGGTGCCGACCAGTAGCGTGGCGGCGATCGCGCGGCCGCCGGGCACCCACGTCGCGATCAGATAGCCGGGGAACGGTGACTGGGCGGGGCTGGTGACGAGGCCGCTGCCGAGCGGGAAGCGCAGGACGTTCTCGACGAAACCGTCGAAGTCGACGATCAGCGGGGGCAGCAGGGCGAGCAGTGGCAGCCCGATCGCGCCCGCGAGGTAACGCCGGCCGCCGCGATTGACCAGCGCGAGGGCCGCCAGGACCGCCAGGACCGGCCAGGCGAACAGCTTCAGCGCCGCGGCGGCGCCCACCGCGAGGCCCGCGGCGCCCCAGCGCCCCGCCGCGCACCAGGCCAGCGCCAGCAGACACAGCGCGAGTACGGGCAGGTCGTCGCCGCCGGTGGCCAGCGTCAGCGCGCAGATCGGCAGCACGGTGGCGCACTGCAGGGCGCGTACCTTCGCCGTGGAACGGCCGGGCGCGACCGCGAGCGCCGCGGCCAGCGCAACCGCGGTGACCAGCGCGAACCAGATCCGCGGGTCCGTCCACCAGAGGACGCCGAAGGCGGCGCGGGGCAGTCCGAAAACGGCCATACCCGGCTGGTACGGCAGGTAGCCCAGCAGTCGCTCGTCGGCAGGCAGAGCGGCGATGGCGTCGTGCGACAGGTATGGCGTGCCCGTCCCGAGCAGCCGTGCGCCGCCGTGCTCGACGACGACGACCTCCTCCTGGGCCCGGTCGGTGCGTCCCGCCGAACGCTGCACCGCCTGGACGACGAGCGGGAGGATCGCGGTCGCCGACCAGGTCACGACGGTGAGGACCGTCCGCGCGCCGGGCGTCCCCGCCGATCGCCAGAGCAGCTGACCGACCGCGACGACCATGGCGGCCAGGTATCCGACCGCGGCGATCGCGCCCCACGCGCGGTGCGGCAGAAGCGTCGAGGTCAGCGCGGTGACGAGGGCGAAGGCGGCGGAAAGTCCGCACAGTGCGATGTCGGCGGCGATCGCCCGTACCGGGGAGGACGTTGCGGCTGTGTCGTCCGCGAGGCGGGAGGATGCGGAACGGATCACGCGGGCAAGTGTGGCAGAGACGGCTTTCCCTGCTGGCCGGTACGTCGGGCCCGGCTCATCCGGACCACCGCCCCGGCATCGTGCAGTGGCGCCGCGAATGCCCCGGACCGTCCCTGGCTGCCCCGCTGCAACGCATCGACGAGCCGTTCCTGCGCCATCGGCCGGGCGAAGAGGTGGCCCTGACCATGAGCGCAGCCGAGTTCCCAGAGGGCCCGGCGCTGCGGTTCGCTCTCGACGCCCTCGGCGACGGCGGAGAGCCGCAGGTTCCGGGCGAGGTCGACCGTGGACCGTACGACCGCGGCGGCTTCCGGTGACGTCTCCAGGCGCCGTACGAAACTTTGGTCGATCTTGACCTCGTGCACCGGCAGCCGGGACAGTGCGGCGAGCGAGCAGGCGCCCGCGCCGAAGTCGTCCAGGGCGAGGCGTACGCCCGCGGCGCGCAGCTCGCCGAGGGCCCGGCCGACGACCTCGATCTGGCTGACGGTGAGGGTCTCAGTGAGTTCGAGCACGAGCAGATCGGCGGGGATCCGGTGCCGTTCGAGCCGGTCCAGCACGGACGCGGGGAACGCCGGATCGAGCAGGCTGCGTGACGACACGTTCACCGACACGGGCAGCTCGAACCCGGCGGCGCGCCACGCCTTCGCGGCGGCGAGGGCGTGTTCGAGCACGGCGGTGGCGAACGCGGGCAGGTGGCCGGATCGTTCGACGCTCTCCAGGAACCGCCGCGGGTTGAGATCGCCGTGATCGGGGTGGTGCCAGCGGGCGAGCGCCTCGATCGCGGAGGCGACACCGCTGCCCAGATCGACGATGGGTTGGAAGTCCACGGTGAACTCGTCGCGGGCGACCGCCCGGGACAGTTCGCCGCCGAGCATGAGCCGGCCGAGGTCGGCGGTGTCGCGGGAATGCACATAGACGGCGGTCCGTTGGCCGGCGCGTTTGGCCTGGTACATGGCGACGTCGGCGCGGCGCAGCAGTTCGTCGACACCACCGCTGCCGGGGGCGAGGGCGATTCCGGCGGAGGCCTCGACGGTCAGGTGCATGCCGTCCGCTTCGATCGTCCGGTCGAACGCCGTGAGCAGCGTGTTCGCCCGGTGCTGGGCGACGGCCGGAGCGCTCAGGCCGGTCAGCACGATCGCGAACTCGTCGCCGCCGAGTCGCGCCACCAGGTCGTCGGGCCCAGCGGCGGCGGAGAGCCGGGCGGCCACCTCGGCGAGGACCTCGTCGCCCGCGGTGTGCCCGAGCGTGTCGTTGACCTCCTTGAAGTGATTCAGGTCGATGAGTAGCAGCGCCGTCATGCCTTCGGTGGTCCGAACGCCGAGGCGCGCCTCGGTCTGCTCCAGCAGGGCCCGGCGATTCGCGAGACCGGTCAACGGGTCGTGCAGGGCCGCGTACGCGTTGTCGGCGGCGATGCGTTCGAGCTCGGCGTATGCGCCCGCGTTGCGGACGGCCGTGGATACCGCGGACGCGAAGGTCCGGAACTTGTAGTGCTCGAACTCGGTGAGCGTGACCTGGCCGTGGAACCGCAGCCGCAGGGTGCCGATCCGGTGGCTTCCGTCGTGGGCTTCGAGGTCGGCAGCGAGGACGGTGACGCCGGGCCGCTCGTCGGCCTCGATCGGTGCGCCGTCGTAGGTGAGACCGTCCGCGGTGCCGCTGACCATGCGGCTGGAGCTCAGCACGACGTCGGCCTCGTCGGCGGTGAACAGCTGGGTGGCCCGGGTGACGGCGGTGGTGAGGACGGCGTCCAACTCGACGACGTTGAGCTCGTCGGTGGTCTGGGCCAGCCGCTGCCACGACTCGCGCTCCTCGCGGGTACGCAGGCGGTGGGTGTGCCACAGGTGGACGCAGAATACGATCGCTGGCACAGCCAGCAGAACGCTGGGACTGCCGCCGATGACGAGGACCCCGACGACGAGCAGAACGAGGACGAGCCGCATGATGGCGCCGAGGAGCTTGATGTCCCAGTACTGCCTCAGCAGCTTGCCGGCGGCCATACCGGATGCGATCGAGATGACCGGGACGAAGACGGCCTCGTCGACGATGGTCATCGCGGCGAACGCGGCGACCAGCGCAGTCACGTCGAGTACGGGGTCTTCGAGGCTGGCCGGCATGTCGAAGTAGGCGAGGACGGCCGCGGCAGCGGAGGCGGTCAGGATTTCCTTGGCGACCGCGAAGACCGTTTTGTGAGTCTCCGCGTGGTTGATCACCTTGAACAGTCCGACACCGACCGCCGCGCAGAGCACGACCCAGTGGGATGGGAAGATCACCATGCCGACCAGGACGGGTACCTCGCCCCAGCTCGTGCCATGCCGGGTGCCGCGGATCCGTACGTGGACGTTGACCCGGTTCGCGACCACGACAGTGGCG
Organism: uncultured Micromonosporaceae bacterium; assembly: GCA_966211315.1. Lineage (GTDB taxonomy): Bacteria > Actinomycetota > Actinomycetes > Mycobacteriales > Micromonosporaceae > CBIHNN01. The sequence goes on from CBIHNN010000003.1 coordinate 30,649, forward strand.
CACACGCAGAGCAGGAGGAACGCGTCGGGTATCGGCTGTGGATGCCGTACCGCCTGCCAGACGTCGAGACCTGTCGCACCGACTGCCCATACGACGACGAGACCGATGAGCAGCAGGAGCCGCCGATCGGTCGCGTCGTCGTTGTAGCTCTTCGTGACAGCCATACCGGACCCTTGTTCACCCAGCGCGTCGAAGGTCACCGTCGCGGCTCAAGCGTATTGAAGGTTACCGGCAGGTGCAGCAGGCTCACGGCCAGTCGTTTCCGCGCATGGCGCTTCTCCCTCGTGTTCAGCACTGGAAACTCTCGTTTCCCGCGTCCGTTTGTTGGGCGTCGTCGCGACACCCGTAAGCTATGCGCCAAAACGCGACCTTGCGAGCGTTTTGTGTCCATATGCGCAGATTACGGGAACCAGGGCATCGGCTGTCACGGAACGCTTTCAAAGGTGCGCGGAACGCATCCAATATGGGTCGCGGCACCCGAATTTGCGCGGACGTGGAGCGTACGGTAAGGGGTACTTACAAATAGGTCTTCGCCATTGGGGACGTTGTTGGCGCGCACATCTGCGTCATATTTGCCACTGCACCGATAATGCCTGGGTTCTTGCAGGTCGTCGCCCATGTCTGCGCTTCTGTTGAGCCGACAGGTCGATAAGCTCCCGGTATGCCCGACGATCAGCTCACCCATCTCGACGCCGCCGGGGCCGCCCGCATGGTGGACGTCTCAACCAAGACCGTCACCCCGCGTCGCGCCATCGCCGCCGGCCGGGTCGACACGACCGCCGAAGTGATCGAGTTGTTACGCCGTGACGGCCTGCCGAAGGGTGACGCGCTGGCCGTAGCCCGCCTCGCGGGCATCATGGGTGCGAAACGCACCCCCGACCTGATTCCGCTGTGTCACCCGATCGGCCTGCACGGAGTCACTGTGGACTTCGCTCTCGGTGCGACCTCGGTCGACATCACCGTCACGACGAAGACGGCCGACCGTACGGGCGTCGAGATGGAGGCGCTCACCGCCGTCGCCACCGCCGGCCTGGCCCTCATCGACATGGTCAAGGCCGTCGACCCTGCCGCGTCCATCGAGGCCGTCCGGGTGTTGCGCAAGGAAGGCGGCAAGACCGGCGAGTGGGTACGCCCGTGAAGGCGCGCGTCATCGTCGCCTCCAACCGCGCCGCCGCCGGCGTGTACGCCGACACCAGCGGCCCGAGCCTCGTCGCCGGCCTGCGCGACCTCGGCTGCGACGTGGGTGAACCCGCCGTGGTGCCCGACGGGGAACCCGTCGCAGACGTCCTTCGAGCCGCGATCGCCGACGGGGTCGACGTGGTCCTGACCAGCGGCGGTACGGGCATCACCCCCACCGACCGCACCCCCGACGTGACCCGGGAGCTGCTCGACTACGAGATCCCCGGGATCGCCGAGGCCATCCGCGCACACAGCCGCGACACGGTGCCGACCGCCGTCCTGTCGCGGGGCCTGGCCGGCGTCGCGGGCCGCACGCTGATCGTGAATCTGCCAGGATCCACCGGCGGTGCCAAGGACGGCCTGGCAGTCCTGGGCCCGATCCTGCGCCACGCGGTCGACCAACTCCGCGGCGGCGACCACTCACGCTCGACGGGATCTTCCGGGGATGGCCTAGCCTGGTCAGGGTGAGTAGCAGCGATACGCCGGTGGAGTGGGAGAAGGCGCGGACCCTCGCGTACGAGGCGGGGCGGGCCGGTGTCGCGACGCCCGAGCGGGTGCCACTCGCCCACGCGGACGGGCGGACACTCGCCAGGCCCTTGACGGCGTTGACCGATCTGCCGGCTTTCCCCACATCGAGCATCGACGGCTGGGCGGTCCGCGGGCCGCGCCCATGGCGGCCGGTGGGCCGCGCCCTCGCCGGGAACACGGCCGAGCCGCTGACGGCCGACGGCACGTGTGTCGAGATCGCGACCGGAGCGATGGTGCCCGCCGGGGCCCAGGCGCTGCTCCGGATCGAAGAGTCCACCATGGACGAAGGACTGGTCGGCGGCACTCCGCGGAGGGCGCCGGAGTGGCGGATGCCTGGCGAGGAGGCCACGGCAGGTGAGCAGTTGCTACCCGCCGGTACGGTGATCGACCCGGCCGTGCTGGGCCTCGCCGCGTCCTGTGGTTACGACACCCTCACCGTTCGTCGGGCACCGACGGCAGCCGTGCTGGTCTTCGGCGACGAGTTGCTCACGAGTGGCCCGCCGGGCGCCGGCCGGGTGCGGGACGCGCTCGGCCCGCTCGTGCCCGCGTACCTCTCCCGCCTCGGCGCGAAGGTGATCACCCTGGCGGGACCGGTGCAGGACACCCTTGAGGCTCACCTGGCCGCGATCCGGGACGGCATGGCGGCGGACCTCGTCTGCACGACCGGCGGGACCATGCACGGACCCGTCGACCACCTGCATCCCGCCCTGCGCGAGCTGGGCGCCGAGTACGTCGTGAACACCGTCGCCGTACGTCCGGGGTTTCCGATGCTGCTGGCGCGCGTGCCCGGCGCGGACGGGCGGACCCGATTCTTGGCCGGCCTGCCCGGCAACCCACAGTCCGCGGTCATCGCCCTCGCGTCGCTGGTCGCGCCGTTGCTGGCCGGGCTGCACGGCAGGGACCTGCCGGCGCTGCCGTCGGTCGAGCTGGCCGCGCCGGTCCGCGGCCGTGGCTCGGACACCCACCTGGCCCTCGCCACGACCGACCACGATGGACGGGCCCGGCCGGTCGCCCACGTCGGTTCGGCGATGCTGCGCGGGCTGGCCGGCGCCACCGGATTCGTCGTGATCGGTCCCGGCAGTGTGGGCGAGCCGGGTGCACGTGTGCCGTTCCTGCCGTTGCCGTTGATCGCCGGGGAGCGCTGATGGCCGTCACGATCGTCGCGGTAGTCGACGAACCGCTGGACCCCGAGCTGCACGAACGGGCCGTCGCCGACCCGCGCGCCGGCGCGGTCGTGTCGTTCCGAGGGGTGGTGCGCGACCACGACCACGGACGGGGCGTGGCCGAACTCGAATACGAGGGCCATCCCAGCGCGGCCCAGGTACTGCGCGAGGTCGCCGAGGAGATCGCCGCGGACCCCGTCGTGTACGCGGTCGCCGTGTCGCACCGGATCGGCAAGCTCGCCATCGGCGACGTCGCACTGGTGGCCGCGGTGAGCACGGCCCACCGGGCCGATGCCTTCGCGGCGTGCGCGCGCCTCGTCGACGAGGCGAAGGCCCGACTGCCGATCTGGAAGCGTCAGGTCTTCGGCGACGGTACCGAGGAGTGGGTCAACTGCCCCTGACCGGGCCGCGCGGCCGGACCGGCCCCCGTTGCCGGACCGGACCCCGGCCCGGCGGCCCGACCGCCGCCCACGGCTGCGGCATGAAGGCAGGCTCCGCGCCGGACCGCCACGGTAGGGCGCTGACCAGCACGATCATCAGCAGGACGAACGCGTTCGCGGCGAAGATGCTCTCCGAGTGCCACATCGGCGCCAGCACCAGCAGGGCGTAGACCGCCAGGGCGGCAGCCGCGTGCCACACTCCCGCGACGTGCGACGTCGCCGGGCGTAGCAACCGCGCCTGTCTGCGCCGCGCCGCCCCATCCAGCAGCACCAGTACGGCGGGTAGCAGGAACAGCAGTTGATGCGTCCGCGACACCGGTGACGCGAGCGCCGCCGCCAGTCCCACCAGGACGAAAGCGGTCAGCTCGTCGCCGTCGGCGTGCGCCGCCGAGGCTCGGGTCAGCCCCACCGCGAGCAGCAGCAACGAGAACGTCAGCCAGAGCAGCGCCGGGGCCTCGGGGGAGTCGTACAGGCGGGCCAGGAGACCGGAGAGGGCCTGGTTACCGGGGCTGTCCGCGGCGCCGACCCGGTCGGTCTGCCACAGGATTCCGCCGAAGTAGCGGATCGTCTCGTCCCGGGACACCAGCGCTGCGACAGCCGTCGCGAACGCCGCCGTCACCCCCGCCGTACGGGCGGCCCGCCACTGCCGCGTCACCAGCAGATGCACGATGAACAGTGCCGGCGTCACCTTGACCGCCGTGGCCAGGCCGATGCCGACCCCCGCCCAGCCTCCGGCGCGCCAGAACGACGACCAGGCCGCCCAGCTGTTCCGGCGCAGGTGGCGAAAGCCGGGGCTGTTGCGCCATCCGGCGCCCTGCCGGGCGGCAGCACGGCTGCGCCGGCGCAAAGCCACCAGGTCCGCCATGATCAGGCCGAGGATGAGCAGGTTGAGCTGGCCCGCGCCGAGCGTCTCGCGAACCGGGTCGGTCGCCAGCGCCAGCGGTACGGCGACGGCGACGACCCACCCGCGCGACCAGCCGTACCAGCCGGCCAACGGGGCGAGGAGCGCCGTCAGGATGAGAGTCAGCGCGGCCAGACCCGCCGCGAGCACCAGCCAGCCGGCGACCGGGGTGGGCAGCACGGCGATCGGGGCCATCAGCACGGCCGTGAACGGCGGATAACTGAATCCCAGCCCGCTGGCGTCGGCGTATCGGTAGAGGTCCTCGCCGCCGAACCACCAGCGCAGCGCGTCGTGATAGATCCGTAGGTCACCGAAGTGATACCGGTGACCCAGCAGTCCGACGACGAGCCCCGCTGCCACCCAGATCGCCAGCACCGCGCCGAGCTGGACGCCCGTACGCCGGCCCAGGGGCACCGGGCGGCGCGACTGTGTCACCGTCGGCACCCGCCACCCCCCGTACACCCGTGTCCGCCTGTCGCACCTGCTCGGCCGCGACCGAGCTTAGAAGGTCAGGGCACGACGCGCTGACCCGAACAACGGCCGGAGGGCGGTCGAGGTGTCGCTAACCGGGCAGCTTGCGGGCCATGGTGGCCGACGCGGCGGCGATCTTCGCGTCGCGGCGGGCGGTCCGGAGCGCCCGCTTGACCCCGCGCTGACGCCGCTCCACGAAGTGCTCGGTCCGGTAGACCAGGCCCGGTCTGCCCTCCGTGTCGGCCGCGGCGAGGAGTAGTCCGCCCGCCAGAGCGAGGTTCTTCATGAACTGGATCCTGTGCTCGGCCCGTTCGGCGCCCTGATACTCCCAGAACGGGTGACCCGCGAGCGTGGTGGGCGCCAGGGAGCCGATCAGGGCGAGCACGGCCGGCCGGCGGGCGTGGCCGGTGGCGAGCAGCAGGCCGGCGGTGAACTGCACAGCCCCGTTGATCCGGACCAGCGTCGCGGGGTCGGTCGGGATGCGCGGGTCGGTGCGTTCGATCAGCGGCGTGATCCTGTCGGTGACCTTCTTGGCCCGGTCCACCATCGGCGTGGGATTGGTGACAGCCTTGGCTCCACTCGCGATGAAGATCGCGCTGAGCAGGCCACGGGCAACAGAGCGTACCGGCTTCATGGACCGGTTATACCCGCGTCCAGGGCCGGGTGCGCAGGTACCGCCCGAAATGCGGCACCGTGAACGCGACCGTGCCCCGTTCACCGGAGTAGACGAGCCCTTCTTGATCAGGGCGTCCCGGGAGGGAGATAGGGCGTCCTACCGGGCGCGCAGGCAGAGGACGAAGTCGAGCCCGTCCAGTTCGCTGTCGTAGAAGTACCAGTTCGTGTAGCCCCGAACGACCGCGCACTTCGACTCGGCGTCCTTCTCACCAGAGGTGGTGCCGTCGACCCGCTTCAGCACCTCGTACGCGCCCTTGCCGCAGGCAGCCATCCGCATCCGCGGGACGTTGTCGGAACCCTCGTTCTTGACGCACTGTCCCGTCGTCGCGAACCGCGCGTCCTGCACGTCCTGCGACCGGGTCGCCGACGGCGCGGCGGCGGACACGTTCGTCGCCGGCGGGGCCGGGGGCGCGCCCCGTCCGGTCAGCAGGTGCACAGCGATCCCCAGCCCGCCCGCGATCAGCAGGCCCATTGCCGCGCCGACCGCGAGCAGGGATCTCGGCGGCCGCCGCCTCGGCGCAGGGGAAGGCGTACCCCACGGTGGCTGCACCGGCGGGGCCGTGCCGGTCGAGGACGGATCGTGCCAGGGATCGACCGGCATCGTGTACGGCCGGCTGAACCCGTCACCGGAGATCGGCTGCGACGACGGTCCGCTGCCGAACGGTCCGCTCTGCGACATCGGGACCCCTCCTGGCTGTGACGCGACAGCTGCCACCGTAGCGCCACGGCGGTCGCCAGCCCCATATCGTGTCCGCCCCTACCCCACGCGTTGCCCTCCTGCGTGTCGGCCATCCGACTCTGCGGAGGCGTTCGGCGCCCCTAGCGTGGCTGGCCATGACCAGCCTGATCATCTGCTGCGGGATCGTGGGCGCCGCGTCGGGCGCGGTGACGCCGCGGATCGCGTACCGGCTCGCGGTCCCCCGCGGACGCCCGCAACGCTCGTCCTGCGACCGCTGCGCCACGCCGTTTCCCCCCGGCCTCGCTTCGTGGGTACGCGCAGGCAGCTCCTGCCGACGAAACCCGTCCCGGCTCGCCTGGCTGCCCCCGGCCGCGGGAGCACTCATCGCCGGGAGCCTCGGCGCCGCTCTCGGCGTGACACCCGCATTGCCCGGCTTCCTCGGCGCAAGCGCACTCGGCGTCCTGCTCGCCGCGATCGACCTGCGCTGCCTGCGCCTGCCCGACCCGCTGGTCGGCGCGCTGCTGCTCGCCACCGCGGGGGTTCTGGCCGCCGGGCCACCGGACCGCGCGGCCCGAGCGGCGACGGCCGGCCTCGCCTGCGGTGTTCTCTACCTGCTGATCGCACTCCTCCCGCGGGCGCCGCTCGGCTCCGGAGACGTCAAGCTCGGCGCTGTCCTCGGGGTCCTGACCGGCTGGATCGGCTGGCCGGCAGTCGTCCTCGGGCTCGTCCTGCCCCACGTGATCAGCGGTCCGGTGGCAGTGTTCCTCCTGGTCACGCGGCGGGCCAACGGTCGTTCGGCGCTGCCCTTCGGTCCGGCCCTGCTGGCGGGCGCCTACCTGGCGATCATCCTCACCGCCGGGGCCGTGGATGCCGCGTAGGCTGCGCCGGGCCCGGATGCCGCGCCTGGTGCGACCCGCTTCACACGGTTCACAGCAGGCGGAGCTGGCGGTCGCGGGGGCGGGACGGGACCGCGTCACCCATCCGCTCGAACAGGCCCGCGTCGATCGCATCCAGAAACGGCGTCGGCGACTGCTCGCGCTCCGAGCCGTGCCGGAAGCGGCGGGCCGCGTGGCTCACATACAGGCGGTCCTGGGCGCGGGTGAGGCCGACGAAGAAGAGCCGCCGCTCCTCGGCCACGTCGCCGTCCGACGGAGTCGAACCCGGCCAGCGCAGCGGCAGCAACCCGTCCTCGCAGCCGACCAGGAACACGACGGGGAACTCCAGGCCCTTCGCGGCATGCAGGGTGAGCAGGGTGACCGCCTCGGCGCGCGGGTCCAGGGCGTCCACCTCGGCGCCGGTCGCGATCTCCTGCAGGAACGTCGACAACTCGTCCCCGCACCGATGAGCGAGCGGGACGAGCAAGTCGGACGCCGCCCAGACGTCCTCGGGCGTGACGGCTGGTCCGTCGAGCGTGGGGGCGGCGTACCGCTGGGCCAGGACCTGGGCCGTCAGACGTACGCGGGCGGCCAGCGAGCCACCGAGGCCACCGGCGTGCCGCAGTTCCCGGGCGATCGGGCCGACGCCGGGACGGTCGCGCAGCCGGTCGTGGGAGCGCTTCTGCACCGGCACGCCTGCCCGGGACAGCGCGTCGACCACGGCGGCGGCCTGCGCGTCGGTGCGGTAGAGCACGGCGATGTCGGAGAAGGACACCTGACCGGAAACGGTCCGCCCGTCCACCCGGCGCGAGTCCAGGGAACGATGCGACAGGCCGCCGACGAGCTCGTCGACCGTACGGACGACGAAGTCGGCCTCGTCCGCGACGGACGTGGCGGCGTACCGCCCGACCAGCGGTGCCTCCGCGTTGAGCCGGGCCGGATCGAGCCGGCGCCCGCGCACCAGCGACGTCGGCGCGATGGCCTGCACCGCCGCGGCCAGGATCGGCGCCTCGGACCGGTAGTTGCGGGTCAGCCGGACCAGCCGGGCGTCCGTGAAGTCCTGCGAGAACCGCAGGAAGTACGCCACGTCCGCCCCACGGAACGAGTAGATCGCCTGGTCCGGGTCGCCGATCGCGCACAGGTTGCCGTCGGGCGGGCTGAGCAGCTTGAGCAGCCGGTACTGGGCGTCGTCGACGTCCTGGTACTCGTCCACGAACAGCCACCGCCACCGGTCCCGGTACCGCTCGACCAGCTCCGGGTCGTCCTCCAGGACGGCGAGCGGAAGCGTGACCAGTTCGTCCAGGTCGACGAGATCCTGGGAACGCAGCAGTTTCGTGTACGCGTCGACGTCGTCGCCTGCCTCGTCGCGGGCGGCCGCACGTTCGGCGTCGTCGGCGATCCGGAACCCGGCGGGCAGCCCGGCGGCCTTGTGCTGCTCGCGCAGGATCACCAGCCCCAGCGAATGGAACGTGGCGACGGTGATCTCGTCGGCCTTCTCGGCGAGCAGCCCGGTGAGGCGGTGCCGTAGCTCCTCGGCGGCGCGCCGGGTGAACGTGATCGCCAGGCAGTGCGGCGGCGGCACGTTCAGATCCGCGCAGAGGTACGCGATCCGGTGGGTCAGCGTCCGTGTCTTGCCCGTACCGGGCCCGGCGACGATGAGCAGAGGCCCACCCGGCGCCGACGCGGCGACCCGTTGCATGGCGTCGAGGCGATCCAGCAACCCGGTGCCGACCTCCTCCATCCCGGCCAGCATCGGCTCGAACGGCTCGTGCGGCGACGGCGGTGGTGGGATCGGCGGCGTGGGCCGCGGCGGCCGGCGCTTCGCTTCCGGCTTCCCCCCGGGCACCGTCGCGCGGCCGATCGCGGGCCGCGTCGGCTCCGATGCCGGTCGCTGCTGTGGCACGGGTACGTCGAACAGTGTCTCCGCCTGCGGCGCCGAGCCCTTGTTCTTCAGCTCACCGGGTTCGAACACGGTGATCACCCCGTACTCCCCGTCGTAGCCGGGAATGCGCCGGACCCGGCCGTGCCGCAACCGGTCGACGGCCTCGCCCAGTAGCTCGCCGCCCACCCGCGCCACGTCGGCCGTGGGGATGTGCCGCAGGATGTCGAGCTCCGGTCCCAGCGTGGCAACGAGGTGATTGAGCTGGCCCTCGACGGTCTTCGACTTCGGTCCGACGCCGTTGATCTCACCCAGCAGCTCCGCGAGCTGGATGAGGTGGGTGACGGATTGCCCGCTCTTCACGAACCCGGCGGGGCGGTCAGCGAGCTCCTCCACCCGACTGAGTACGCCGACCGTCAACGGCTTGCCGCACTCCGGGCACCGGCCCCCGGCCGCCCTGGTACGCGCGGGTTCCCAGTTCACGTTGCAGACGCGGTGCCCGTCGGCATGGTACTTGCCCTCCTCGGGGAAGAACTCGATCGTTCCCGCGAGCCCGTCTCCGGTACGCAGCGCGTTGCGTACCTCGTCGAAGCCGAGCCGACCGCTGAACAGCGTCGCCTCGCGTGCCAGGGCCTGCGGCGAGTGGGCGTCCGAATTGGACACGAGGCGGTATCTGTCCAGACTGGACACCCGCCAGTTCATCTCCGGGTCCGACGACAGACCCGTCTCCACGGCGAAGATGTGGTCGGCGAGGTCGGCGTAGCAGTCCGCGATCGCGTCGAACCCCGACTTCGAACCCAGCGCCGAGAACCACGGCGTCCAGATGTGCGCCGGCACCAGGTACGCGTCCGGACTCGCGTCCAGAGTGATCTCGAGCAGATCCCGCGAATCCAGCCCGAGGATGGGCCGGCCGTCGGCGGTGAGGTTCCCGATGCGCCCCAGCGCGGTGTTGAACCGTCGCGCGGCGTCCAGATCCGGCATGTAGATCAGGTGGTGAACCTTACGGGTGCGATCGTCCCGCTTGTAGATCGTGGAGATCTCCACGCTCAGCATGAACCGCGCCTCGGTCGCGTCCGCGAGCAGCGGGGGCAGGCGCTTCGCGACATCGCGTTCCGCGTCCGGGCTCAGCCGGTACAGGCCGGGCTCCGCCTCGTTCAGGTTCTCGCGCAGGTGGTCGTACCAGGCAGGATGCGTGAAATCGCCGGTTCCGAGGACAGTGATTCCCTTGCGCCGCGCCCACCACGCCAGGTTCGGCAGGGTCAGGTCGCGGCTGCACGCGCGCGAGAACCGGGAGTGGATGTGCAGGTCCGCCACATACGTGTCCGCGGATGTCCGGGACTGCGCATTGAACGGGGGCACGCTGCATCCTGCCACGGCGACGCCCGACGATGCGCGCCGCCACGCGCGGAACGGCCCCCTGCGCGTCGCTTCACACCAGATCTAGGTGACATCCGGGCACCTCGCCACAACAACTATGGATCATGGCGCCCCGAATGACCGCCGAATCCGGTCTGCGGCCTCGCCCCGCTCGCCCGTACCCGAGCCGCGGGGAGGAGCAGGATCCGATCACCGGCACCGCCGCTGTGGACAACCGCGTCCTAGGGCGAGCGGAGTTCGATCAGGGTTACCTGTGGGGGTGCTCCGACACGGACCGGGGGCCCCCAGAAGCCGGCGCCGTTCGTCACGTACACCGGTGTGCCCTTGACGCGGCCGAAGCCGGACACGAGCGGCTGCTGCAGCTTCACCATCAGGTTGAACGGCACCATCTGCCCGCCATGCGTATGCCCCGACACCTGTAGGTCGACGCCGAAGTCCGCGGCCTGAACGGCCAGCACCGGCTGGTGCGCCATCAGCACCACCGGCCGGGTCGTGTCCCGGTCCGCGAACGTCCTCTCGAAGTCCGGCCCGTCGCCGACGGTCACACCGTTGAGGTCGTTCACGCCGGCCAGGTCCAGCGGGCCGAGCTCGACGCGTTCGTTGCGCAGCGTACGGATCCCGAGCCGCTGCACCTCCCGGATCCAGGGTGCGAACCCGGAGTAGTACTCGTGGTTGCCCGTCACGAAGTACGCCCCCTGCTTCGACCGGATGTCGCGCAGCGGAGCCGCGGCGGCCCCGAGCTCCTCCACTGAGCCGTCGACCAGGTCCCCGACGATCGCGACGATGTCGGCGTCCACCGAGTTGATCATGTCGACGATGCGCCGGGCGTGGTTCGGGCCGGCCAGCGGGCCGAGGTGGATGTCCGACACCACCGCGAGACGGGTTCCGTCCAGGCTGCGGGGAAGCTTGCCGAGGGGGATCTGGACGCGGTCCAGTTGCGGCGGCCCGAGGGCGGTCTTCACGCCGTAGCCCACGATCGCCGTCGCGGTGAGCCCGGCGAAGATCGCCGTCCCTCGCGCGAGCAGCAGCCTCCGACTTCGGTCGGCGGCGCCCGGATCCGTACCCGCCGACGCGGGGCCGCCGGCCGCGGCGGGATGCGGCTCCGCTCCGGACGAGGCGGTAACGACACCTGCGGCGGCGGACCCGTCGGCGTTCGTACGCCCGGTCGGAGCGATGCCCATCCCGGCGGCCCCGGGTCCGGCGGTTCCGGAAGCGGTGGCGGTTCCAGAAGCGGTGGCGGTCCCGGAAGCGGCGAGCTTGGCGCGATGACGGAGCCAGACGGTGGCAGCGAGGCGGGGGATTTCAAGGACGGCCAGGACGACGAGAAGGTAGAACATGCCGGCGAGCCAGAGGTATCCCGGCAGGGCCAACCACGGCAGGTACCCGCTGCGGACCCCGATGAGGGTGACCGGGATGAGGACGGCGAGCAGGATGACCGTGATGGTCCCGATCCGGCGTGGCCAGCCTGGGCGCAGGGTGTCGCGGACCAGACGCTTCCAAAGATAGAGGTGCACGACCGCGGTGATGGCGGCGAGGACGGCGGCGAACCCCAAGATCATGACCTCTCTCGGCGGGCTCGTCAGCGGAGCGGCCCGTTGGTATGGAATGTGCTCGTCGGAGAGGATCAGCCGCCCGCGAACGGCGGAAGGACGTCCACCGTGGCCCCGGCGGGAAGCATGATTTTTCGATCATGGCAGGCGAGTCCGTCGACGAGGAAGCTGGCGGCGGCCAGTACCCGGGCCAGGTCGGTGCCGTGCCGGGCGGCGAGGAACTCGGTGAGTTCGTCCAGTGACTGGCCCGCGGGCAGCGATTCGGAGGGGCGCCCGGCGGCTGCGCGTGCCCCGGCGAAATACCGGACGGTGATCAACGGGTTCAGCCGCCGATCGCGGACATCGGGCGAGCCGGTTGCAGGAACGACGGGTCGTCGATTCCGTGGCCGGCACGTTTACCCAGCATGGCAGCGCGCCAGCGGCCGGCGATCTCGTCGTCGGAGGCGCCGCCGCGCAGGGCTGCGCGCAGGTCGGACTCCTCGGTGGCGAACAGGCAGTTGCGGATCTGGCCGTCGGCGGTGAGGCGTACGCGGTCGCAGTCACCGCAGAACGGGCGGGTCACGCTACCGATGACACCGACGCGGGCGCCGTTCACGAGCCACGTCTCGGCGGGCGCCGCGCCGCGGGCCACGGGGTCGGGGAGCAGGGTGAAGGACTCCTGCAGGGAGGCGAGGATCTCGGCTGCGGTGACCATCGAGGCACGGTCCCAGCCGTGCTGGGCGTCGAGCGGCATCTGCTCGATGAATCGGAGCTCGTAGCCGTAGGACAGGGCGAAGGAGAGCAGTTCCGGGGCCTCGTCGTCGTTGACGCCACGCATCAGTACCGAGTTGATCTTTACGGGAGTGAGCCCGGCCGCCTGCGCCGCACGCAGCCCGGCGAGCACGTCCGCGTGCCGGTCGCGATGGGTGAGCTGCTGGAAACGGGTGGGCGACAGGGTGTCGAGGGAGATGTTCACCCGGTCCAGGCCCGCGGCCTTCAGCGCGGGAGCCAGCCGGGCGAGACCGATGCCGTTACTGGTCAGGCACAGTCTCGGCCGCGGAGACAGCTCAGCGGCGGCGGCGACGATCTTGACCAGTCCCGGCCGGATCAGCGGCTCGCCGCCGGTGAACCGGACCTGGGTGATGCCCAGCGACGAGACACCGATCCGGACGAGCCGGATCACCTCGTCGTCGGTGAGGACGTCCTGCCGGGGCAGCCAGGCCAGGCCTTCCTCCGGCATGCAGTACGAGCATCGCAGGTTGCACCGGTCGGTCAGCGAGACCCGCAGGTCGGTCGCGGTGCGGCCGTACCGGTCGGAGAGCGGGTTCACGCTCCTAGGCTAGCCGCGCAGGCCCGTATTTGGCTCGCCCAGGAGGCGCCGAACACGGCCGCGTGCACGAGAAGCAGGTGTAGCTGGTGCAGGGCGACCCGGGACCGCCAGCCATCGGCGAGCGGCCATACCTCCTGATAGGCCGCGAGGATGCGGTCGAGGTGCGGGGCACCGCCGAAGAGGGCGAGCTGGGCCAGGTCGGTCTCGCGGTGGCCGCCATGTGCGGCCGGGTCCACCAGCCAGGCCCGCCCCTTGGCAGCCCACAGAACGTTGCCGGGCCACAGGTCGCCGTGGATACGGGACGGCGGTTCGCCGGAGCCGTACCGGTGAATGGTGGAAACGACGCGCTCGACGGCCTGGACGGTCGCACGATCCAGTGCCTCGGACGCGAGCCGCAGGTAGGGCAGGAGCCTGCGCTCGGCGAACCAGTCGGCCCACGGGCCGGGCGACTCGGTGTTGTCTTGAGGCAGGGGCCCGATGAATCCGGGCCATGCGGCGCCGAAGGCCCTCGCACCGGCCCGGTGCAGCGCCGCCAGCTCCCGGCCGAACATCTCGGCCGCTGACGGCGTCGGCTCGCCCGGTTCGACCCACGCGGTCGCCAGCAGGTCGTCGGTCTCCACAATCATTTCGGGTACGGGCACCGCCCCCGCCGCAGCCAGCCAGCGCAGACCCTCCGACTCGGCGTGGAAGAACCCGTCCGGGGCCCGGCCCTGCCGCCACGATTTCGCGAGCACGGAGTTGCCGTCGTCGAGGGTGAGCCGCGACACGGCGCACGTGGAGCCGCCTCCGACGGGCGTCTCCCGGATCCGCTGATGGGTCAGAAATGTCGGGAGGTGCTGGGGGTGCGCGCGAAGATACCCGAGATCCACGGCCCTATCTTGCACTTCCCGTGACGGGATCGGTCGTTTGGAGTCACGATGACGGCATGACTCAGGTCACCGTGCGCTCGTACCGGCCCAGTGACCACGGAGCGGCCCGCCGCCTGTGGTCCGAACTGACCCAGCAGCACCAGGAGATGTATGGCGCTGCTCCGTTTGCCTCCTCCGATGGCGGTGACGCGTTCGAGGAGTACCTGACGCGCCTCGACCTTTCCGGCGTCTGGGTCGCCGATCACGATACGGACGGTGTGGTGGGGCTGGTCGGGCTGATCATGCGCGGCCGGGCCGGCGAGGTCGAGCCGGTCGTCGTCGCCCCGTCCCACCGGGGTAGGGGCATCGGGAGGACGCTGCTGAAGTACGTCGCCGCCCAGGCGAACGAGCGCGGGTTCGTGCAGCTGACGATCTCGCCCGAGTCGCGCAACGTGGAGGCGATCCGCTGCCTGCACGCGGCCGGGTACGACGTGGTCTCGTCGTTTCAGCTGACGCTCGACCTGAACCAGCACAGTCGTCAATGGCAGGACGGACTCCAACTCCAGGGCCTGCAATTCCGTAGTTAGTCCCTGTGGACGACCGGCGTGTCGTCCACAGGTTGTCGATCATGGGCGCATCCCGGCTCTGAGCCGGGCCATGCTGCCCCCATGACTGCCGAGCCCTCCATGACTGCCGAGCCCCCCAAGACCGCCGGGCCCGTCGTGCCGCTGCGCACGCCCGCCGACCTCATCAGCGCCGTGCCGTACCTGCTCGGGTTCCACCCCGCAGACAGCGTCGTCGTCCTCGCCCTGATGTGGAACGGCTCTGTCAAGTGCGAGTACGGAATTGCGGTGGTCTGCCCGGTTAGGTTCGTGGTTGGCCCCGTCTTGGGTGCAGGCCGGTCTGTTCCCTGCCTCGCTCGGCGCCAAGACCACGGATGGGGTGTTCGGGTCAAGGATCGACGTAGTCGATCGCGTAGCGACGCCGGAGGCGTCCTTGACGCGGGGACCCAGGAGTGGATGATCGAGGGCCGGGGCGGGGAGGTGTTCGCGGTTGTCGGGTCCTGGTGGTGAGCGGGGAGGGTGGCCACGACGCATCGAGGCGGAGCGGGTCGGTGCGCCGCCGGTCTGATGTTCGCGTGTCGAGATCGCAAGTCGGGGATGCGCGGGATGGTGCCCCGGACTAAACGCGGCCGTCACCGCCGTAACGGTGGGCCATAGGGCGAACGGGGATCGTTCCTGCCGCGGCGTGCCTCGACGCGTCGTGGGGTCTGACATCCGACCCCAGGTGGATCGGACCACCAGATAGCGCGACACTGGTCATGAGCGGCCGGCTCCCTTCCGGTAGTGGCTCCTTCCGCTCACCAGAGTGGATGACCCACGAGAAGATCACCCACGGGGTGCAGCGTTAGCGAGCCGGCCGTTCCATGCTGACTACAGGGACCTTCGGTCGCCTTCGCCGCCCGCTGCGACCTGCCACCCGTCGCCGCCGACATCGCCGCAACCGTCGCCCGGCAAGGCGTCGACACCGCCGTGCTCATCGGGTACGGCCCACCCGACCAGGTCACTCCGGCGCTCGACGACGTCGCGTCGGGCCTGATGTCGTACGGCGTGCAGGTGCCCGAGCGGCTTCGCGTCGCCGACGGGCGGTACTGGTCCTCCGCCTGCACCGACCCGTCCTGCTGCCCACCGTCGGGCCGCCCGTACGACGGGGCGTCGACGCTGGTCGCCGCCGTTGCCACCTTCGCCGGGCAGGCTGCGCTGCCTGACCGCGAGACGTTCGCCCAGCAGATCGCCCCCGTCTCCGGCGCGGCCCGCCGGGCGATGAGATCGGCCACCCGAACCGCCGCCGGGCGCCTGTCGGCCTTCACCTCCGACGAGGTCGGGGCGGCCGGGCGGACCGCCGTCGACGTGGCACTCTCCGGCGCCGGTGCGCCGCTTGACGACGACGACGTCGCGTGGCTCGGGCTGCTGCTGGTGCACGTACCGACCCGCGATCACGCCTGGGAGCACACCGGCGCCCAGGTCTGGCACAGCGCGTTCTGGGCCGACGTGGTCCGCCGGGTCGAACCTGAGTACATCCCCGCCCCCGCGTGCCTGCTCGCGTATGCGGCCTGGCGTACGGGCGACGGCGTGCTGGCCGCGATCGCCCTGGAACGCGCCCTCGCCGTAGACCCGCAGTACTCGATGGCACGGCTCCTGGAGGAGATCCTCCATCGCGGCCTCCGACGAGCGCTCCTGGACGGCTGGCTCGACGACCGGCCCGTACGGGGCACGCGCCGCAGCCGGGCGAGACGCCGTCGGCAGATCCCCCGTTGAGCCCGCCGTCAGGTGACGCGGTCCGGGCGGGTGTAGACGTTCATCGTCCGGCCGCGGAGGAAGCCGACCAGCGTCATCCCCGCCTCGTCGGCGAGCTCCACGGCCAGCGTGCTGGGCGCGGAGACGGCGGCGAGCAGCGGGATGCCGGCCATCCAGGCCTTCTGCGTCAGTTCGAAGCTCGCCCGGCCCGACACCAGCAGCAGGTGACCGGCGAGCGGCAGGCGATGTTCGCGCAGCGCCCAGCCGACGACCTTGTCGACGGCGTTGTGCCGGCCGACGTCCTCACGGAGGACGAGCAGCTCGCCCCGCCCGTCGAAGAGCCCGGCCGCGTGCAGGCCGCCCGTACGGGCGAAGGTGCGCTGACCGGCGCGCAGCCGCTCCGGCAGCTCGCCGAGCAGGCTCGGCGGGACCCGCAGTACGTCGTCCTCGACGGCGAACGCGGACCGGGTGCGTACGGCGTCGATGCTCGCCTTGCCGCAAACCCCGCACGAGCTGGTGGTGGAGAAGTTCCGGCTCGGATCGGTCTCCGGCGGCGGAACCCGGTCGTCGAGCACCACGTCCACCACGTTGTACGTATTCGGCGTATCCGTCCCGGCGCAGAGCTGAGCCGTCCGTACGTCCTGCGAGGTTCGGATGACCCCCTCGGTGAGCAGGAACCCGAGCACCAGGTCGACGTCGTGACCCGGCGTGCGCATCGTCACGGCGAGTGGCACCTTGCTGACGCGGATCTCCAGCGGCTCCTCCGCAGCCAGGTCGTCGGGGCGGCTGCGCGGCTGGTCGGGCGCGTCCAGGTCGATCCGGACCACCCTGCGCCGACCGGTCACCCGTCCCATGGCCTGAGCCTATGCGTACCGCCGGCCACAGACCGAACGGTGCGATCAGCGCATGATTCCGCGTGCTGAAGCGTGTCAGCGCATATCCGGGCGTCACCCTAAGGTTGGGCCGTCGCCATCACACCAGAAGCGCTTGCGGCGCGGGATACGGTACGTGCGTGGCGGGATTCGCGGCGGTTGTACTTGCTGGCGGGGCGGCACGCCGAATGGGCGGCGCCGACAAGCCGGCGCTGCCCGTGGGCGGGCAGTCCATGCTGAGCCGTGTGATCGCCGCCGTCGGTGACGCGGACCCCCGAATCGTGGTCGGCTCCGTCCCGCCGGACCTGCCTGTCACCGTGCACAGCACTCGCGAACAGCCGCCCGGCGGAGGGCCCGTCGCGGCCACCGCGGCAGGCCTGGCGCTGGTACCGCACGACATCGCGCTCGTTGCCCTCCTCGCCGCGGATCTGCCGTTGCTCACCGGCGAGGCCGTCGACGTCCTCCGCCTCACCGTGGAGTCCGCCCCGATGGACGGCGCCGTCTACCGCGACGCCGACGGCCGCCGCCAACTCCTGTGCGGCGTCTGGCGTGCCTCGGCCCTGCGGCGCGCGGTCGACCGCCTCGGCGTGCGCCCTCAGGGCGTCGACGGTGCCTCCGCGCGTGAACTGTTCGAAGCCCTGCACGTCGCGGAGGTGTCCTGGCGGCGCCCGGGGCCGCCTCCCTGGTTCGACTGCGACACCGACGACGACCTGCGTACGGCGGAGGAGTGGGCACGATGAGCCGGATGGACGACTTCGTCGAGGCGGCCTGCGCCGAACTGGAACTCGACGGCGAGGTGAT
The DNA here is from genome assembly GCA_966211315.1 of uncultured Micromonosporaceae bacterium. Taxonomy (GTDB): domain Bacteria; phylum Actinomycetota; class Actinomycetes; order Mycobacteriales; family Micromonosporaceae; genus CBIHNN01. Next base: position 48,493 of record CBIHNN010000003.1, read on the forward strand.
TCCCACGGGAGTGCTGCTCGACCTCGCCAAGGACGTGGCCCATCAGGTCCTGCGCCCGGGGGCACCCGTGTCGGCGTACCTGCTCGGGTTGGCCGTCGGCCGCGGCGCCGACCCGGCGGACGCCGCCGCCCGCCTCTCCGCCCTCGCCCACAGCTGGCCCTCAGCCGACGACGTCGTTGATTGAGCGGGCCGACGATCTGTGGGTGGACCCGCCGGCCGCCTTCGCGGGGCTCGGCTACTGCGAGGGTGTGGCAGTTCGCAGGTCCTGTGGCAGTTCGCAGGTTCCGTGGCGGGCGGACGCGGTTGCGGCGCGAGGTCGCATAGGGCGGCGAAGGTGCGTGATAGCGGGATGATCTCGGGTACCGGCGGATGGATAGGGTGTGCCTGACGGACGGAGGCGATCATGACGGCAGAACACCCGGAGCCGCCGCGCGACCAGGAGAGCCACGACCCCGAAAGCCGTGATCTCGAAAGCCGTGATCTCGAACGCCACGACCCCGAGACACACAACCAGGAGAACCACTCCGAGGCGGTTCTGCTCGACGAGTCCACGACGGCTGACCTGCGGGCGAAGGTGACGGACGCCTGGCGGGAGTTCGCCGCGTCCCTGGCGATATTGCTGCCGACGCTGCCGATCGGCGCGCACGTCGACCTGACCCTCGATCCGACCGCTTCCGGCACAGGTGACGCGGTCTACTCGGTAAGCCTGCGGATCGTGGCGGACGGTGCGGTCGAGGCGCTGGCCGTCGGGAACGCCGAGCTGCCGAAGGGTTATCAGATGGACCGGGCGGCCGTTGCCGCTCTGGTGGCGCTGGGCTGGTCGCCGCCCGGTGTGCTACCCGGCTCGCGGGATTCGTTCGGGCTGCGGACGACCGTGTCGGCGGCCCAGCGGCTCGCGACGACCGTGTCCCGCACGCTGCGGGACGTGTACGGCGCCCCGCACCCCGCGTTCGTCGTCTACCTCGTGCACGACGAACAGGACGAGCCGATCGAGACGTCGCCGCTGGGCACCGCCCGGCACGAGCCCAGCCTCGACGACGAGATCGATGTGGAGGCACTCGACACCGATGGTGCGTTGACGGCGGCGCTCGCCGGGGCGGCCGAGGACGTGCTGCCCCTGGAGGAGCGGGTCCGTTCGGTTCTCGCCACGATGTCGAAGACGCCCGTGGACCAGTTGCAGGTGGACTCCGACGGTGACGTCGGCATCCGGGCAGGCTCGGCGATGGTGTTCGTACGGGTCCGGGACAACCCGCCGCTCGTCGACGTCTTCTCTCCCATTCTGACCGAGGTGGAGCCGACCGAGCAGCTGTACGTCAAGCTCAGTGAGCTGACGAACAGGATGCCCATCGGCCGGCTCTACTGCTCCGGCGACACCGTGTGGGCGTCGATCCCCGTGTTCGGCCGGAACTTCCAGGCGACCCACCTGATGCTGGCGGTCCAGGTCATGACGGGTCTCGCCGATGAGCTGGACGACCGGCTGCACGGCGAGTTCGGTGGCAAGCGGTTCTTCGGCGAGGGTGACAACCCCATGGTCTCCCCGCCTGCGGACGATTCGCACCGCACCGGGATGTACCTGTAGCACCGGGATGTACCTGTAGCTGCGATGTACCTGTAGCTGCGATGTACCTGTAGCTGGTCGTCGCCGACGGGCTGTAGGTGTGCGGAGCATCCGGTGATCTCCAACTCGCCGGTCGGCCGAGGATTCGCCGCGTCGTGTAGGTCGATGGCGCGCCGGTTCGCGTCAAGGGCTGGTCGCTGAACGCCAGGACGATCGGCGCGGATATGACGAGCTGGCGGAGTCTCTCGACATGCCGTCTACGTCACGTCGGCCGCCCGTACGGTTCCGGGCGTCGGCACGGCCGTCGCCGTCTCGACGAGGCGGGACAGCACCACCATGCTCCGCGTCGACGTGACGAACGGTTCGGCGCGCAGCCGTTCGAGGGTCTGTTCGAGGTGGGCGATGTCGGCGGTGCGAAGGTGCACGAGCGCGTCGGCCTGCCCGGAGACCGTGTACGCGCCCACCACCTCGGGGTGCCGCCGGGTGGCCACGGTGATCTGGGCCGGGGTGGTCCGCCCGGTGCAGTAGAGCTCGACGAAGGCCTCGGTGGCCCATCCGACGGCGGCGGGTTCGATCACCGCGGTGAAGCCCCTGATGACGCCGTCGGCGCGGAGTCGGTCGACGCGGCGCTTCACCGCCGGGGCGGAGAGGGAGACCTTCGCGCCGATGTCGGCGTACGAGGTTCGGGCATCGGCGACGAGCAGTGCAATGATCCGCTGGTCGACGGCGTCCATCTGCAACGAATCGCCTCTCGTGAGCAACGCTTAGAGCTGTTTCGGAAAACCGAAGCGTACCTACCCCTGGGGCCGGTGCCGGTCGAGCCGGGGCCGCTGATGTGCGGTGGCGCAGCGTCACGCGCGCCGTGGCGGAGCTGCGCCGATAGGGAAGGTTGGTGGCGTACCGCAGCTGCCCCACCCCGGCCGGTTGCGCCGCCGCGATGCGGGAAGATGGGACGCATGACCGACGCAACGCAAACCCCAGACGACAATGACGAGGCCGGCACCGTGATCGTGGTCGGTCCCGACGGTCGCCCGATGGGCACTGTCGAGGCGGACGGCAACGTCGCGCCGGAGGATCCCGGCAGCCTGATCGAGCAACCGGCCAAGGTCATGCGGATCGGCAGCATGATCAAGCAGCTGCTCGAGGAGGTGAAGGCGGCGCCGCTCGACGAGGCTAGCCGTGGCCGGCTTCGGGAGATCCACCAGCGGTCGATCGTCGAGCTGGAGGACGGCCTCGCCCCCGAGCTTCGCGAGGAGCTTGAGCGGCTGTCGCTACCGTTCGACGGTGACACCCCGCCGAGCGAGGCGGAGCTGCGGATCGCCCAGGCCCAGCTGGTGGGCTGGCTCGAAGGCCTCTTCCACGGCATCCAGGCGGCGCTCGTCGCCCAGCAGATGGCAGCCCGTCTACAGCTCGAGCAGATGCGGGGCGGCGGCCGCCCGGCGCTTCCGGCCGGTCCGCACGGCGTGATCCCGGGGATGCCCGGCATGGCCCAGGGCAACGGCGACGGCGGCCGGACGGGCCAGTATCTCTAGAGGCCGTACAGCCTTTCGAGGTACGTGGCCACGCCGTCCTCGTCGTTCGTCAGCGTGACCTCGTCGGCCACGGCCAGCACGGCCGGGTGCGCGTTGCCCACGGCGACCGAGCGCCCGGCCCAGGTCAGCAGCGGTACGTCGTTCGGCATGTCGCCGAAGGCGAGCACCTCCTCGGCCTCGATGCCCTCGCGTTGGCAGAGCCAGGCCAGACCGGCCGCCTTGGTCACGCCGGCGGCGGAGATCTCCACCAGCCCGGACGTGGACGAGTGGGTGGTCTCGGCGATCTCGCCGAGGTGGCCGCTGACCAGTTCGGCGAATTCGTCGGCGCCGTGGCCCGCGGAGCGGGCGAGCAGCTTCACGGCGGGCAGGGTGGTCAGCTCGTCGGGAGTGGAGATGACCCGGATGTCGTGCCGCTCGCCGTCCCAGAATCTCGGCCAGGCCGCCTCGTGTACGAAGCTGCGGCCGTCCTCGATCTCGACCGCCAGCACCACGTCCGGTACGGCGTCACGCAGCCGCTTGGCGACCTCGACGAGCAGCTCCGAGTCGAGTGGGGTCGTACGCAGCACCTCGTCGGTGTCCGGGTCGTAGATCACCGCCCCGTTCGCGCAGACGGCGGGGAGCGGCTCGGCCATCTGGTCGTACAGGTCGGTCAGCCAGCGCACCGGACGCCCCGTCACGAGTACCACGGGGGTCCCCTCGGCGGTGATCTTGTCGAGGGCGGCCGCGGTACGGCGGCTGAGGGTACGGTCCGAGCGGATGAGGGTGCCGTCGATGTCGGTGGCGACGAGTCGGGGTTGCATCACCTCGACAGTAGCCGGTCCAGGTAGACGGCCACGCCGTCCATGTCATTGCTCCGGGTGACCTCGTCGGCCATCGCGAGGACTTCGGCGTGCGCGTTCGCGACCGCCACCCGGGACCAGCCGGCCCAGCCGAACATCGGCAGGTCGTTGGGCATGTCACCGAAGACGAGGACGTCCGCCGGGTCGACGCCGAGGGACTGCGCGACGATCGCGAGGCCGGTGCCCTTGTCGACGCCGGGTGGGGTGATCTCGACGAATCCGAGCCCGGCCTGGGTGACGGTCGCCACGTCGGCGGGCACGAGCCGCCGGGCCACGGCGAGCAGCGCGTCGACGTGGTGGTCGACCGACCGTGCGAAGGCCTTGATCACATCGCAGGACAGACACTCGTCACGGGAGCGTTCGTGCACGTCGTTGGGGTAGCGCCAGGTCGGGTCGAGGTCACCCCAGAGCGGTTCGTCGTGCCCGTCGAGGGCCTCCACCATGACCGTTATCGGCCCGATCTCGGCCTCGAGGTCGGCGACGATCTTCGCCAGTACCGGCGCGGCGAGACGTTCGTCGCGCAGCACCAGCGGGCCGACGACCGGGTCGCTCTGGTCGACGACGCGGCCACCGCCGGCCAGCACCAGGTAGTCTGCGGCGCGGATGTCGTTGCGGGTCAGCCCGGTGAGTCGCGGTCCACGTCCGGTCGCGCCGACGACCCGGATGCCGGCGGCCCGGACCCGGTCCAGCACCTCATGGGTGTACGCGGACACCGTGTCGTCGCTGCGCACGAGGGTGCCGTCGAGGTCGGTGGCGACGAGTTTCGGCAGTCCAGGGTGTGCCATGCAAACCTCCGAGGGCGCGGTGTCGAACCGCCCCCGCTGAGCGCGGGCAGGCAACGTTACTCCGGCTGAGTGCTCCGCGGTGTGTGCTGGAGGTTGCTTCACCGTGGCGGTTATGTAGCCGTTCGGGCGTCCGGCAGCAGCAGGGCCGGGACGGCGTCCCGGTATGGTGCGTCCTGTCAGCCGGGGTGGCTCAACGCGGTTCGAGGACCTCGCGGCCGCCGAGGTACGGCTGCAGTGCCTTCGGCACCCGGACCGAACCGTCGGGCAGTTGGTGGTTCTCCAGGATCGGGATCAACCAGCGGGTCGTCGCGAGCGTGCCGTTGAGTGTTGCGACGGTCTGCGGCTTGCCGTCGGCGTCCCGGTAACGGATGTTGAGCCGCCGGGCCTGGAACGTGGTGCAGTTCGAGGTCGAGGTGACCTCGCGGTAGCGGCCCTGCGACGGCACCCAGGCCTCGCAGTCGAACTTCCGGGCCGCGCTGGAGCCGAGGTCGCCGGCCGCCACGTCGATCACCCGGTACGGGATCTCGACCTTGGCCAGCATCTCCTCCTCCATCGCGAGGAGCTTCTGGTGCTCCTGGCGCGCCTGCTCCGGGTGACAGAACGAGAACATCTCCACCTTGTCGAACTGGTGCACACGCAGGATGCCGCGGACGTCCCGGCCGTGCGACCCGGCCTCGCGGCGGAAGCACGACGACCAGCCCGCGTACCGTTTCGGCCCGTCGGAGAGGTCGAGGATCTCGCCCGAGTGGTACGCGGCCAGCGCCACCTCCGACGTACCGACGAGGTAGAGGTCGTCGGCCTCCAGCCGGTAGATCTCGCTGGCGTGCGCGCCGAGGAACCCGGTGCCCTCCATCGACTCCGGCTTGACCAGCACCGGCGTGATCGACGGGGTGAAGCCGTGCTCGACGGCCTGCGCGATGGCCAGCTGCAGCATGCCCAGCTGCAGCAGGGCGCCGACCCCGGTGAGGAAGTAGAACCGCGAACCCGACACCTTCGCGCCGCGCTCGGTGTCGATGGCGCCGAGCGCCTCGCCGAGCTCCAGGTGGTCCTTCGGCTTCTCGATCTTCGGAAGCTCACCGACCTCGCGGATCACCGCGAAGTCGTCCTCGCCGCCCGCGGGGGCGCCGTCCTCGACGAGGTTCGACACGGCGAACTGCGCCCGGCGCAACTCCGCCTCAGCCTCGGCCGCGGCGGCCTCGGCCGCCTTCACCTCGGCCGACAGCTCCTTGGTACGCGCCAGCAACGCCGTACGCTCGTCGCCCTTGGCCTGCGCGACCTGCTTGCCCAACGATTTCTGCTCGGCCCGTACGGTCTCGAAGCCTTGTACGGCGGTACGGCGCCGCTCGTCGGCGGCGAGCAGGTCGTCCACGACGGACTCCGACTCGCCTCGCAGCCTCTGGCTGGCACGGATCGTCTCGGGCTCGTCGCGGAGCTGGCGCAGGTCAATCACGGTCGTTGAGCCTACCGGCGTCCCCCTGCGCTGTTCACCCCATATGCCGTCTAGTCCCGGGGGGCTGTGCGGCCGGATACGGGCTGGAAAGGCGCGCTCGGCGCGACGGTCAAGCCGGGCGGGGCCTCCGGGAACTCCTCGGCCCGTGTCCCGGGCTCCGTCCACGGCGAGTCGTGTCCGGCGCTCCCGACGGCGGGCGCGGCACCGGCCACTGATTCGGCGAGCCACGCGGCCAGCATCAACGTCAGCACTCCGGCGAACGCGCAGTACACACCTCGGCCCACGGTCAGCGTGAATTGGTCGTCATCCACGGTCAGTGTGAACACCCGGTTCAGCCCGAAACTGATCCGGCTCATCTCCCTGACGAGCCCGACGAGCACGGCCAGCTGCATGCCCCCGAGCGCGAGTGCGGCGACGCGGGCGTACGCCCGGCCGGCTCGCGGCCCGAATATCAGCAGGTTCACCACGACCACCAGGGCGGACACCCCGACCAGATAGCCCGCGCCCCAGCCGCCCAGGTCGCCCACGCCACTCGACAGCGGCCGGTTGCCGACCTCGCTGTCACCGAAGATCGTCTGGTCGATCGTGGTGAGCTGCCACTCGGAGAGCAGGCTGACGGCCAGCGCGACTGTCCCGAGCGCGGCGGCGACGGGCACCACCCGTCGATCGTTCAGGATGTCGGCGGGGCGGCGACGACCCGGTTCGGCCTCCGGTCCGGCGGGGTGCACGTCGGGGGGTGTGTCCTGCGACATGCGTCCCATCATGTCGGCTCGGAAGGCGGGGGACCAGTGCGGTGGCGAAGCAGACGGGCACAACCCCGATCCGATGCACTAACGTCAGGTCATGGCTATTCGTACTGCTTCGGCCCGCTGGCAGGGCAACCTCATCGAAGGTTCCGGCACGATCCGCACCGGTAAGGGCGGGCTGCAGGGGGCCTATTCGTTCAAGTCCCGCTTCGAGGAGGGGGAGGGCACCAACCCCGAGGAGCTGATCGGCGCCGCGCACGCGGGCTGCTTCTCGATGGCCTTCTCCAAGGCTCTCGCCGACGCGGGTTTCACCCCGACGTCGGTCGAGACCACCGCCAAGGTCCACCTGGACAAGACCGACGCCGGCTTCTCCGTCACCCGGATCGCGCTCGAGACCGTCGGGGACGTACCCGGCATCGACGCGGCGGACTTCCAGAAGATCGCCGAAGGTGCCAAGGAGAACTGCCCGATCTCCCGCCTGCTCTCCCCCGGCGCCCAGATCAGCCTGAACGCCGCTCTCTCCTGAGTACGTCCGGGGCGTGCGGTTCGACCGTACGCCCCGGCACAATGGGCTGATGCCCGTCGACATGAGCCGTGAACGGTTCGAGGAGCTGGTCGCCGAGGCCCTCGACGAGGTGCCCGCCCAACTGCTCGGCCTGATGGACAACGTCGTCGTCCTCGTCGAGGACGACCCACCCGCGAACGAGCCTGATCTGCTCGGCCTCTACGAGGGCTATGCCCTGACCGAACGCGGCTGGGACTACGCCGGGGTGCTGCCCGATCGCATCACCATCTACCGCCGCACGACCCTGCAGACCTGCGACACCGAGGACGACGTGGTGGATGAGGTCGCCGTGACGGTCGTGCACGAGATCGCCCACCATTTCGGCATCGACGACCAGCGTCTGCACGCCCTCGGCTGGGGATGACCCGGGGCGGCCCGCCCCTAACCCGGCTCGCCGGCGCGGACCCTTTCCAGCCAGGCGGCCGCGTCCGCGAAGTCGGCATCGGACAGACCCGGTGGCGCGGGGACCGGCTGTTCGCCGGCGGTGGTCCCCCAGCGGTGCCGGGGGTACGAGCCGAGGAAACGGACCTCTGAACTGAGCCGCCGGATACCGCGCAGTGCCTCGCCGAGGCGCGGTTCGGCGACGTGGCCGACGCAGTCGAGGAAGAAGACGTACAGGCCGAGCTGTTCGCCGGTGGGGCGGGACTCGATGCGGGTGAGGTTGATGCCGCGTACCGAGAACTCGGTGAGCACGGCCAGCAGTGCCCCGACGCGGTCGTGCGAGATGTAGACGGCGAGCGAGGTGACGTCGTCGCCGGTTGGCGGGGTCGGTGCCGCGGGGCGCGTGACCAGCGCGAAGCGGGTCACCGCGTCCGGGCGGTCGGCGATCTTCTCCGCGACGACGTCCAGGCCGTAACGGGCGGCGCCGATGGCTGCGCAGATGGCCGCGTCGGCCTCACCGGCGGCCGCACCGATCGCGGCGGCGGAATTGGAGAGGGCGTCGATCACCGTGGCTTCCGGCAGGTGCGTACGCAGCCACGTCCGGCACTGCGCGGACGCCTGTGGGTGCGCCAGAACCGTGTGTACGTCGGCCAGATGCGTCCCGGCGGGTACCCCGAGCACGAAACCGACCGGCAGTACGACCTCGCGGGTGATGACCAGCGGGTCCCCGGTGGCGAGCTCGTCGAGCGTGACCGGTACTGCCCCGCCGACGGAATTCTCCAGCGGTACGACGGCGGCGTCGGCCTCGGCGGACCGTACGGCGTCGAGTGCCTCGGGCACGCTGCGGACCGGCGTACGCTGCCCGGACTCGGCGGCCGGGATGGTGCGCAGCGCCTGCTCGGTGAAGGTGCCCTCGGGCCCGAGGTAGACGAAGCGCATCGGCGGGGTACCTGGCATGGACTCAGGCTATCGGCCGCCGTGGCAGGCGAGGTTGCGGATGCCGGGTGGGGCGTCCGCGATGACGGTCGGGCTGCACACGTCGGTGCCGATCTCCACGACCGTCAGGGCGGCCGGGTTGCCGCGGGTGACGACGGAGAGCCGTTCCTCCCCCGTACCGGCGACGACGGTGAACTGCCAGCCGATGGCGCAGTACGGTCCCTCGGCGACGTGCAGGGCGCTCGCGTCCGGCATCCCGGATATCGACGCGGCGGCGGCGACCACCTGCGGGTTCGTCGGCTCGGATCCGCATCTCGGCGCTGTCGGCGACGGGGACGGGCTGGTCGGCGTCACGGCGGTCAACGGCGTCGACGGGGTGGCCGGCGGCGTGTACGGCGCGAGGCTGGGCGCGTACGCCGACGGCAGCGCGAGCGGCGGGGCGCTCGTCACGAGCGGCGGGGGTGGCGGTGCGGTTTGGCGGCTCCCGTCCCGTAGGTCCGGTGGCTTGCCGCAGCCGGCGAGCAGCACGACCGCGGCCGGTACGGCGAGGAGGCGGAACCGGGGCACCCTCGCATGCTAAGGCAGGTCAGGCCCTCCGAAGTGGAACGTCAGCCGCTGATCCGGTGTCCCGCCCCGGCGAGCGCGTCCAGTGCCTCGGCGAGCCGTACGGCGGGCACGAGGACGTAGTCCGTGTCGAATGTGGAGAAGGCGAAGATGTTGACCCGGGCGTCGGCGAGCGGTCCGACGAGGGAGGCCAGGATGCCGGTCAGCGCGAGGTCGAGCGGCCCGACGACCCGCAGGCAGCGCCACGGCGACTCCGTGGTGGCGTCGGCGGGTGCCCGGTCGGCCGGGCAGATGATCGAGGTCTCGTCGGGGGTGAAGACGACGGAGACGATCTTGTTGTCACCCGGACCCGCGGTCAGGCCGACAGGGATCGCGGCACCTGCGGGCAGCCGGCAGACCGCGTACTCCTGCGGGAGCAGGTCAAGATCAAGCATGTTCCGACCCTACGATCATCAGCGCGTAACGCCCAACCATTGCACGGTGCGTCGATCAACACACCGACAGTCAGACCTGCGAGAGGAACGTCAGCGAGGCCGTCACCTGGCCACCCGTCCACAGGGGGGTGGAGATCGCGTCGACGGTCAGGTCGGGGGCACCGCCGGCCGGCTGTAGCCGCATGAGGCCGCGGGCCAGACGTCGGGTGGTGAGGGCGAGCAACGGCGGGATCTTCTCCAGCTCGGGCTCGGTGAGTTCGCCCCGTCCGGCCGTGAAGTCGATCAACCGCAGCGAGCCGCCGAGCAGGGGCTTTCCGAGGACGTCGGCGGGATTACCTAGGCTCAGCAGGGAGCTGCCGGACGCGGAGACCGCCAGGATGGCGAATGTGTAGTCGATGACGATGCAGGGCTCGATCGCCCCGGCCACGGTCGTCGTCCACCGGTCGATGCTCGTGAGGAACTCGGCTTCGGCTGGCGTACGGGCCTGCGGGACGAACGCTCCGGAGAGCGAGAGCTCCACGTGCGCCACCAACACCTCCCTTGCGTACCGCGCCGGTGGGGCGTCCCGCCGGGAAGCCGGGCCTAGCCCCGGTGGCGTGACGCCCGATGCGCCGTCGGCGGTAGCGGTGCACCGGCACAGACGCTACCTGCGGGTTGCCCTCTTGTCAGTGGCTGTTCGGCCGTCGTCGTACCACCGGTAGTCACCGCCGGTACGGGAATCGCGGATCGTCCAGGTGGCGGGGCGGCTCGCGACCACGGTGAGCTTGGCGGCGGTGGTGGGGCTGATCCGCGCGCCGCCCGCGATGAGCAGCCGATCCAGCTCGCGGTGGGTGGCGACGAGGCAGTCCTTGGGCAGGCCGTGGACGCTGATGACGCCGGAGCCGACGAAGGCGAGAACCGGCGTGACGGGCACGGGGAGCCCGACGGCGCCGGACATGGCCCGGCCGGCGCGCTTGGCGTCGCGACGGGCGTCGGAGACGTACGCGGGCCGCTTGCCGTTGATCTGCACGACGTCGCCGGCGATGAGCACGCGGGCCCGGCCGTGGTCGGCCACGGTGACGGCGAAGACTCCGCCCGGCCCGATCGCGAGGAAGCCCGCGCGGTCGTCAGCGGCGTCCTCGTACCAGACGCTCTGGGCGGGATCGGTGCGTGGCCAGTCCACGATGTGCCAGGCGGGACCGAGGCGGTCCAGGCGGGTCAGTGCCCGGGCGCCCGCCGCTTCCAGACGGCGGGCGTCGCGTTCGGCGCGGCGGCGTCGGGCCCACTCGATCGGGTTGCTACGGGGGGCACCGAGCGTGGGCTGCGTCTCCGCGGGGGTACGCGGATCCGCTGGGGGCAGCGCACGGGTTATGGCGGGTACCACTCGGCGTACGGGGAAGACAGTCACTGTGACCTCCGGCAAAAGGTCGGTAGAGCCCTGTGGGCACTACGGTAAGTGGTCAACCCCCTACGGAAGCAAGTGATGAGCGGCGAATGACGGGCGAATGAGTCGGGATGAATGCCGCATTCATCGCCCGCCACTTTTTCCGCATCGTGCATCGTGTCGGCTACGCTCCCGGTGTGAGCCACTACGTCGACAGTGACGTTAGTCGTCCGCGCCCGGTTCCGCCGCACCGTCCGGGGCCGGAGTTGGCGCATCTCACGACCAGGACCGGCTGACCCACTCCCACCGCCGCGCGATCACCGTGGCGACTGCGCGACGGCCGGACTGATCAGCGCAGGGTCAGCTGACGGCCCAGCAGGCCCTGCTTGGCGCGGCGGGCCGCCGGGTCCAGCGGGTCCGGGTCGGCCAGGGCGGCGGCGTACCGCTTGGCGAAGTCGGCGAGGGGAGACTCCCACTCGGCCGCCTCCGGGCCGCCCGGGATGTCCCACACCGGGACGAGCAGGCCGTGTGCCCGGAACATGCCGGCGAACTTCGTGCCGTCGCCGAGCAGCAGCTCACCGGCGCCGGAGAGCTTCGCGAGGGCGTTCAGAGCCGCGTCCTCGTCGTCCGGGAGCACCCAGCGCACGTGCCCCTTGTCGGGGACCCGGCACCAGTACGCCGCCTTCGCCGCCGACATCCGTACGGTCGGGTAGATCGACTCGTTCGCCCGCTCCAGGGACGCCTTCACGTTCGGGTCGGCGGCCTGGTCCTCGTCCAGCCAGTACTCGAAGCCCTCGTGCAGGGTCAGGTCGAGCGGCTCGTCGACGAGGATGTCCTGCAGCCGTTCGCCCTCGCCCGGCAGGGCCGGTACGGAGACCGTGCCGCCCGGCTCGGTCTGCAGGGCACGCAGGATCGCCACGGCCAGGTCGCGGGAGACGTCACCGGACTGCACATGCCGCTGCAAACCCACGAGGACACGACCGTCGGTACGCGTCATCGCCGGCCAGGCCATCGGCAGGACGGTGGAGAGCGTGACCGGGCGGTCGCCGTACTTCTCCACGAGTTCGGGCTTGAGGCGCAGGGGCGCGGAGGCGGCCGGGACCAGCTCGCGGAGGGCGATCCACTCGGGCTCGTCGGCCAGGCCCTCGAACGGCCGAGGGACGAAGATGTCGCGCACCTTCGGCGGCTTGGCCGGGGCGGAGGCGCTGCGGGGGTTCTTTCGACGCTTGCTCACGGCGACCCAGCCTAGGCGTACGACGGCCGGCAGTCCCGAAGCCGGGTGCACGTGTCGATATGAATCAACCGCGGGGGAGCCGGACCTCCGCCACGGTTCCGCCGCCGTCCCGGGGTCGCAGGGACACCCAGCCGCCCTGCCGTTCGACGATCCGCCGGACCAGGTACAGCCCCAGGCCGGTGCTCGGGTAGCTTCGGTGGTCGCCGGACTCGCCCTGCCAGAAGCGTTCGAAGACCCGCTCGGCGTGCTCGGGCCGTACGCCGACGCCCCGGTCGGAGACGTGGAACGAGACGCTGCGCTCGTCGGCGTCCGCGGTGACCTCGATCGGGGTGTCCGGTGGCGAGTACTTGTCGGCGTTCGTCGCGAGCTCGGTGAGGAGCGTGGCCAGCGACTCCCGGTCACCGACGGCCTTCGGCAGGCCCTCGGGCAGCCGGTACGTCAGCCGGTCGCGCAGATTCGTCGGGAGCCCGATCGCGGCGGTAAGCAACGTGTCGACCAGGTCGAACGGGGCCGGCGGGGTGCCACCGACCGGTCCGGCGTCACTGGCCGCCGACAGCAGCCGGTCGACCAGCCGGGCGAGGTCACCGGAGCGCTGCCCGATGATCCGTACCGCCTCGCGGCGACCGGGCTCGTCGAGGGACTCCCAGTGGTTCGTGAGCGTGTCCGCGTACCCCTTGATGACGGTGACGGGGTTGCGGAGCTCGTGGCTGGTGACCGCGACGAACAGGTCACGGTCGTCGTGCCGCCGGTCGGGCGGCCCGGCCTGGGTGCCGTACATCTGCGCGGCCGCGGCGGCGAGCAGCGTGACGACGCGGTGGTGCTCCTCGCCGGGCAGCGGGTCGTCCGCGTGGTAGCAGACGTGGAAGGTGCCGACGGTGACCCCGCCGACCTCGGCGCGGGCGCCGAGCATCCGGCTCAGACCGCGGCCGCCGAGCTGGCGGGTCAGCTCCGGGCTGAGCGACCGCAGCGGGCTGACCTGGGCCGAGGTGTCCGCCGTCCACTGCGGCGCGGTCCGGTCGACCGGTCGGCCGAGCGCCCACTCGCAGCCACCGGTCGCGGCGATGATCCGGCCGGCGGCCGGGTCGTATCGGGCGAAGATCGCGCCGCGGGCGCCGAGCACGTCCTGCGCCAGCCTCAGAAGATCGGGCAGTACGGAGAGCCCTGCCTCGCCCGCGTTGACGCGCTCGAGGATCCGGGCCTGCCCCTCGATGAGCGCGGCATAGTCGGGTCGCTCGGACATGTGGTGAGTCTGCCTCGTCATCACAGCGAACGGCAGTGCGCCCCCGCCACTGGTCCGTCAGGTCGTCGCCTCGAGGCGGTCCAGGATGAATCGGGGCCGGTCGGTGATCACGCCGTCGACACCCTGCTCAACGACCAGTTCCAGGTCAGCAGGCTCGTTGACGGTCCAGACGAAGACCTGGTGGCCCGCGGCGCGTACGGCCGGGACCAGGGCGGGCCGGGCGCGTACCAGCCCGACACCGGGTCCGGCGATCTGCGCACCGAACGGCAGTCTGCCGCGGACCACGCCCGGCGGCAGCAACTCCATCAACCAGACCGTGGGCAGGTCCGGCGCGAGCTGCCTGATCCGGCGCAGCGCGAGCGGGGAGAACGACATCACCGTGACGCTGACCAGGTCGCCGGGGACGGGCTCGGCGAGGCCGTACCTGCGCAGTTGGGCGACGAGCTTGCGTTCGACCAGCGGGCCGTACCGGGATGGGTGTTTCGTCTCGATCAGCAGCCGGACCGGGCGGCCCGCCGCGCGTACGGCGTCGAGCAGCCGGCCCAGGGTGAGCAGCCGGGTCCGGTCGGAGTCCTCGTCGTCGTAGTCGCCCGCGTGCCACGAGCCGAAGTCCAGCGCGTCGAGCTCCGCGAGCGTACGGGCGCTGACCCGGCCGCGGCCGTTGCTGGTGCGGTCGAGCCGCCGGTCGTGAACGCAGACGAGATGCCCGTCACGGGTGAGCCGGACGTCGCACTCCAGCCCGTCCGACCCCTCGTCGAGCGCGCGCAGATACGCCGCGAGCGTGTGTTCCGGCAGCACCTCGGACGAGCCTCGGTGCGCGAAGACCAGGGGACGGCCCATCACACCACCCGGGGAGGCTGCCCGTCGTCGCTGGTCATCTCGCGTCCGGCCGCCGCCCAGGCGTGCATGCCGCCTTCGAGGTTGCGGACGTTGTCCCACCCGTTGCCGATCAGGTACGACACGACCTGGCTGGACCGGCCGCCCATCCGGCAGATCACCACCACGTCGGCGTCGGTCGGCACCTCGGCCGTCCGGGCGGGCACCTCCATCATCGGCAGGTGGTGAGCGGCGGGCGCGTGCCCGGCCGCCCACTCGTCCGGCTCGCGTACGTCGAGCAGGTACGAGTCGGGGCCAACCTCGGGCGCGGTCACGGTGGGTACCTGGGGTCCGAACACGCGAACCACCCTATGCGCTATTTCTCGTTGGCGATGACGGCGGGGTTGTCGACCACGAACTGGGCGAGCGTGTCGCTCTTCACCGCGTCGAACATCTTCTGGCTGTCGGCGGTGAACACCTCGCGGCCGCTGCCGTTACCGGAGAACGTGCCGCCGTTCGTTCTCAGCAGTACCAGGTCGTTGGCCGCGATGCCCTTGAGCGTGAAGACGAAGTCGGCGATGTCGACGCCGCCGGTGTCCAGCGTGAACGCCTTACCGGCCGCCTCCATCAGCGACTTGATCTTCAGCGGGTTGGACATGACGCCACCGTCCATGGCCTTCTTCGCCATTGCTTTGAGCAACTGCTGCTGATGGCGCTGGCGGTCGTAGTCACCGTTGGTGAGGCCCTTGCGTTGCCGGGAGAAGTCCAGCGCCTCCCATGCCGCCATGTCGCGGCACCCCTTCTTGTGGACCACCGGATGCTGCAGCTTCCCGAGCTTGCGAGCCTCCGCCTTCCAGATCGGCTGGCCGTTGACCATGAACATGTGGATGGAGGTGACCTCCTGGTCCACACACATGTGGACGCCGCCGAGCGCCTGGATGATGCCCTCGAAACCGCCGAAGTCGATGATCGCGGCACCGTCGAAGCTGATCCCGGTGGCCTTCTTCAGCGTCTTCGCCATCAGCTGCGAGCCGCCCGCCCAGCCGGCGCCGTTCTGCGCGCCGTGGAAGAAGACTTCGGTCGCCTTCGCCACGCCGCCCGGGTAGCGCGCCTTCGGGAACGGGGGCACCGTCACTTCGGTGTCGCGCGGTACCGACAGCAGGTACGCCTGGTCATGGCTCGCGGGAATGTGCAGGATGATGATCGAGTCGGCGCGAGTGTCGTTGATGTCCCAGTCCGGCCGTACGTCGACGCCGAGCAGCAGCAGGTTGATCGGCCCGTCCAGGCTCTTGCCGGTGGTCTGGTCCTGCTCCTCGTCGTCGATCAGCTTTTCCTGGTTGACCGAGCCGGTGGCGCTGGAGATGAACCACTTGCTGGCGGCTATCGCCGTACCGCTGAGGATGAGCAGGACCGCGCCGAATGTGACCGTGACCTTGGCCCAGAGCGGGTCCTTGCGCTTCCTGCCGCGCTTCTTCGCCGGCCCGGTGTCCGGAGCCGACGACCCAGGACGCCGAGGAGCCTGGACGATCATGGGCGTGCTCTCCCGGAGTGACGAGGGCCGAAGAGGCGAAAGGGCAGGGCGAGCCCACTGTACGGACCGGCGCTCTCGCCCGCGATACGTCTGCTATTTCCGCTTCCCGAACGTCCCGGTCACTTGGCCGGGGTGGAACCCCCCTGGGTCTGCGCGGCCCAGGCACTCATGGTGTCCGCCGCCATCGCCTCGTACAGCGCGCGCGCCTTCTCCTTGTCGGCCACGACGACCGACTCACCGCCGATGGTGTCGCTGCCCTTGTTCGGGTTCGTCACGAAGTGCAGGTTCTCGCCGCGCAGGTTCCGGAACTGAACCGCCATGTCGACGAGCGACAGCTGCTTGTCCGCTGTCACCGCGTTGACCGTCGCCCTGAGGAACGCGTTCAGCTTCGACGGGTCGGTGAGGGTTCCGGAACTGGCCGCCTTGTTCATCAGCGCCTTGAGGAACTCCTGCTGGTGGCGCATTCGCGCGAAGTCGCCCTCGGCGAACTGCTTGCGCTGGCGGATCCAGTCCAGTGCCGCTTCGCCGTTCATGTGCACGCTGTCACCCTTGGTGAAGGTGCGGAACGGCTTGTGGATGCTCTTGATGGTCTGCTCGACCTTGAGGTCCACCCCGCCGAGGGCGTCGGTGACCTCCTTGAAGCCGCCGAAGTCGATCGCCATCACATGGTCGACCCGGACGTCGGTCATGCACTCGACCGTCTTCACGGCCAGCGGCAGACCGCCGAACGCGAACGCGGCGTTGATCTTGTGCCGGGCGCCGGAGTCGCACGCGTCGCCCGCCGCCTTCGGGATCGGCACGTACAGGTCCCGGGGGATCGAGACCAGGTACGCCTCGCTGTGGTCCTTCGGGATGTGCATCATGATCAGCGTGTCGGCGCGCCACTCGCTCTGCGAGTCGACCTTGGCGTCCGGGTCCCGTGAATCGCTGCCGACCAGCAGAATGTTCAGCGCGCCGTCCACCGTCTTCGCCGGGCGGCCGTTCGTCAGGGCCGAGAACGGGTCCGTGCGCGCCAGGTCGTCGTCGAGGTTGGACGCGTACAGCCAGGCACCGCCGACGCCCAGCAGGCCCAGGATGATGAGGGCCACGCCGGCCACCAGAGCGATCCGGCCCCAGTGCGGCCTGCGCTTGCCCCGGTACTCCCGGCCACCGCCGCCGCCACCGCCGGGACGAACCGGTCCGCCCGGGCCACGACCGGAGCCACCACCGGGACGCGTGATCATGACGTCGTCACTCCGCGACGGCCGCCCGACGTACGTGCTGCCGCTGCGGTTGCCGCCGTACGTCCGGGATGCGCCGGAACGCCCCGAGGGCCGCACGGAACCCGGCCGGGTGTAACCCGGGACCGAGGCGCGGCCCGAGCCCTGGGAACCGCCCTGGGGAGAGGTCGTGGCTGCCATGCCTCCCAGGTTACGTATCGGCTACCAGCCGAACCGTGCACCGACACCAGGACGACACAAACCGGTGCCGGAAAAGCCGCAGGTGAGCGCGATTTCAGCCGGTCGGCTATCGTGCCGCGCCGAAATACTCGATCGTGCGACGCAGCCCGTCGGCGGGCGCCACGTCCGGCTCGTAGCCGAGCAGCGTACGGGCGCGGGTGAGGTCGGGGCGGCGGCGCTCCGGGTCGTCGGACGTACGGGGTACGAACGTCACCGTGGACGAGCTGCCGGCGAGCTCGACGATCAGTTCGGCCAGCTGCCGCATGGTCAGCTCGTGTTCGGTGCCGCAGTTGACCGGGCCGGTCTCGCCCGAGTCGAGCAGCGCGAGGATGCCGCGGACCAGGTCGGAGACGTAGCAGATCGAACGGGTCTGCTCGCCGGTGCCGTGCACGGTGATCGGCTCACCGCGCAGCGCCTGACTGATGAACGTGGGGATGGCCCGCCCGTCGTCGGGGCGCATCCGCGGTCCGTACGTGTTGAAGATCCGCACGATCGCGGTGTCCACCCCGAGCCGGTGGTACGCCATCGTGGCCGCCTCGGAGAACCGCTTCGCCTCGTCGTAGACGGCCCGGACCCCGATCGGGTTGACGTTTCCCCAGTACGATTCCGGTTGCGGGTGCACCTCGGGATCCCCGTACGCCTCGGAGGTGGAGGCCATCAGGAAGCGGGCGCCGTCGTGCTGGGCGCGCGCGAGCAGGTTGAGTGTGCCGGCCGAACCCACCTTGAGGATCTCGACGGGCAGCTTCGCGAAGTCCGTGGGGCTGGCCGGGGACGCCATGTGCAGGATCGCGTCGAACCGTCCGCCCAGCTCGGGCAGCCCCTCACTCACGTCGGCCTCGACCAGCGTGAAGCGCGGCTCGTCGTCCAGATGGGCGACGTTGTCCTTGGAGCCGGTGACGAAGTTGTCCACCGCGACGACGCTCGCGCCGCGCTTGAGCAGGGCGTCCACCACGTGCGAGGGAACGAAACCGGCGCCGCCCGACACGAGGATTCGACTGCCGGACCCGTACTCCCGCGAAGTAGTCATGAGTCACACCCTACAAAGGGGTCCGCGCGGCGACTGCGCCGCGCGGACCTCTCGGTGGGCTCGTGGCTCAGTGGGCTCGTGGCTCAGTGGGCTCGTGGCTCAGTGGGCTCCGTGGCCGGTCAGGCTCCGGACCTCAAGCTCCGCGTACTTGTCCGGATCGCTCTCCTTGGAGAGGACGGTGCCGATCCAGCCGCAGAGGAACCCGACCGGGATGCTGATCAGGCCCGGGTTGCTGAGCGGGAAGAAGTGCCAGTCCGACGCCGGGAACATGGCCGTCGCCGAGCCGGACACGACCGGCGAGAAGAGGACCAGCACCACGGCGGAGAGCAGGCCGCCGTAGATGGCCCAGGTCGCGCCGGAGGTGTTGAACCGCTTCCAGAACAGGCTGTAGAGGATCGCCGGCAGGTTGCCCGACGCCGCCACCGCGAACGCCAGCGCGACGAGGAACGCCACGTTGAGGTTCTGCGCGAAGATCGACAGGGCGATCGCGACCGCACCGATGACCAGCGCGGCGACCCGGGCGACCCGGACCTCCTGCCGTTCGGACGCCTGCCCGCGCTTGATGACGTTGGCGTAGAAGTCGTGCGCGAAGCTCGACGAGGAGGCCAGCGTCAGGCCCGCGACCACGGCGAGGATCGTCGCGAACGCCACCGCCGCGATGATCGCCAGCAGGGTCGCACCGCCAAGGTCACCGCCGAAGAAGTTCTTGCCCAGCGCCTCCGCCAGCTGCGGCGCGGCCGTGTTGCCCGCCTTGTCCTGCGCGGTGATCGCCTTGCTCCCCACCAGCGCCGCCGCACCGAAGCCGAGCGCCAGAGTGAGCAGGTAGAACGTGCCGATGATGCCGATCGCCCAGAGCACGCTCTTGCGGGCGACCTTCGAGGTGGGGACGGTGTAGAACCGGGTCAGGATGTGCGGCAGGCCCGCCGTGCCCAGCACCAGTGCGATGCCCAGCGAGAGCAGGTCCATCTTGCTGTAGAACGTGGTCAGTGCGTTCTTGCTCTCGATGCCGTACCGCAGGCCGGGTTCGAGGAACGCGTCCCCCTTGCCGGACTGCTGGGCGGCGTCGCCGAGCAGCGTGGACAGGTTGAACCTGTAGTGCGACAGCACCAGGATCGCCATGAGCAGGGCGCCGCTCATCAGCAGGAACGCCTTGACGATCTGGACGTAGGTCGTGCCCTTCATGCCACCCACGGTCACGTAGATGATCATGAGGGCGCCGACCAGGATGATCGTCGCCACCTTCGCCGTGGCCGCGTTCATGCCCAGGAAGGTGGTGTTCGCCTTGATGCCGAGCAGCAGCGACACCAGTGCGCCCGCGCCGACCATCTGGGCCAGCAGGTAGAAGATCGACACCACGATCGTCGAGACCGCCGCCGCCGTACGCACCGGCCGCTGCCGCATCCGGAACGCCAGCACATCCGCCATCGTGTAGCGGCCGGAGTTCCGCAGCAGCTCCGCGACCAGCAGCAACGCCACCAGCCAGGCGACCAGGAAGCCGATCGAGTAGAGGAAGCCGTCGTAGCCGTACAGGGCGATCAGGCCGGCGATGCCGAGGAAGCTCGCCGCCGACATGTAGTCGCCACCGATCGCCATGCCGTTCTGGAAACCGGAGAACGACCGGCCGCCGGCGTAGAAGTCGGTCGCCGTCTTCGTCTGGCGGCTGGCCCAGACCGTGATGCCCAGGGTGATCGCGACGAAGATCAAAAAGAGCGTGATCGTGAGGGTACGGGCGGTGGAACCTTCCGCCTCCGCGGCCAGGACCATCATTCGGCACCGTCCAGGTCGGCTCGGATCTTGTCGGCCACCGGGTCGAGGTGCTTGTCGGCGTACCGGGAGTAGAGCCAGGCGATGAGGAAGGTCGACACGAACTGGAGCAGGCCGAAGACCAGGGCGACGTTGATGTTGCCCACGATCCTGAGACCCATGAAGTCCCGCGCGTACGCCGAGAGCAGCACGTAGAGGGCGTACCAGAGGAAGAAGGCGACGGTCATGGGGAACACGAATCGCCGCAACGAGCGGCGCAGGCCGCCGAACTCGTCGGACTGCGCGACTGCGACATAGTTGCGGGTCGGCGGAACCGTCGGGGTCTTCGCCGCCTCGGCCGGGGGTGGAGCCGGTAGGGGTTGCGATGCGCCCGCCCTCGGCACGTCGGTTGTCATCAGGAGCTCACCACCTCGTGGGAGTGGACTTTTCGCGCACGGTACGAAGCCGCGCGCTCACGGGGGAAGGACACCGTCATCGGGTGCGCCCAGCGGTCCACCCGGTGCGCCCAGTGACTCATGTCACCCTGCTGCCGCCGACGGATGGCCGTCTATGTGGTCAATCCTTCAAGGTGCGGTAACGGCCGCGGTGATGCAGGAGCGGCCATTGCGTACCGCCCAGTTCCACGGTCTCCACGGTGGCTTCGACGAGCAGGTTCCACCCGTACTCGCGGGCCTGATCGAGGCGGCAGCCCACCCACGTCGCCGTCTCGGGGACCGGGCCGTAGGGCGTCTGAGTCCATTTCCCGCCCGCGAAGAGGCCGCCCGGAGCGGGCATGAGCCCGGCGAACCGGTCGGCCAGCTGAAGGTCGTCCGGCCCGAGCAGCGCGACGGCGAATCGTTCGCTGCGCTCGACGGCGGCCCACAGATCGCTCTCGTCGTCGATCAAGCCGAGCAGCCGGCCCGGTGCGCCGTCCGCGACCACCGTCGACGACACCGTCAGCCCGGCCGGCCCCGGAGCGGTCCAGAGCGTGACCGGTGACGCGAGCCGACTGCGCAGCCTCCTGGCCGCCGACTTGTCCTGGTCCGGGATGGCGAACGGGTCACCGCGATGGATGTGGCCGCCGGGCTCGATGGGATTCACGTGAAACATTCTGGCCCTGCGCGGGGGCTCCGATCACCCGCCCACCGAACGTCGACGGTGGTCACCGCGACGCTTCCGTCAACCGCCGGATGACATTCGCTACCGCCGTGAGTCGACCGCCAGCAGGAGTTCGGGAGCCCGGGTGTCGAGGGCGAGCGCGGCCAGCCGCAACCCCAGGACGTACGCGGCGCCGCCGTAGAGCGCGCCGACCGGCAGGGCCAGCCAGGTCCACACGGCGCCGGAGGTCCAGCCCAGGACCACGTACGGCAGCACCCCGACGCCACCCGCGACGAGCACCACGATGCTGAGCAGGCTCTTGGCCGCGCCGCCGCCGGTCGACATGGCGAACGGGTTCGACGTGTCCGGCATCGCGTACGCGGCCACCACCGACGCCGTCGACGCGAGGGCCAGGCCCACCCCGTACGCGGCCAGCGCCGTGCCCGCGAGTTGCGGTAACCGGCCGGGATGACCGCCGACTACGACGGCTCCGACGAGCCCGGCGATCAACACCGGTCCGACGTAGACGGTGAGCCCGGCTGCGCGGCTGTGCAGTTCTGCGCGTCCGGGAACTCCGGCGACGAGGTTCGCGGCGTACGCCGTCCCCTCGAAGCCGAACTGGTTGGCCAGGTTGAGGGCGGCGAAGACGCCCGCGAAGATCATGGCAGTCGAAGCCGGGCCGACGGACTCGCTGTCGGAGCTCAGGAACGCCGGCAGGAAGCTGCCGATGACGCCGAAACTGATCAGGCCGGCCCGTCGCCGCGGCTCCCGCCACCAGTACCGGAGCTCGCGGCTGACGAGCGCGCCGAACCGGTTCTTCGGCAACCAGCGCAGCACGCACGGGTAGAGCTGATTGATCGGGTCGCCGGCCTCGGCCTTCGACATGGCGGCCCGTGCCCCGCGTACGCCGAGCATCGCCCCGTCCAGGGAGCGTGACCACCAGACAAGCAGCAGGGCGAGCGAGCCGACGATGATCACCAACTTGACCGGTACGGCCCAGGCTCGCCCCGCCGCGACGTCCATGCCGAGCGTGAACGGTGCCCCGAGCGGTGTCCAGCCGAGAACCCGGGCGGTGCCCCGGAGGCCGGCGACGTCGATCGAGCCGATCCGGTTCATCAGTGCGAGTTGCACCGGCCCGAACAGCGCGGCGACGGCCGCGAGCAGGACGGCCGCAAGATCACGGACCTTGCGCGACCGTAGCGCGGCGGCGAATGCGCTGGTTACGGCGCGGCTCGCCGCGACCGCCACCAGCAGCCCGAGCACGACGCCGACCAGCGCGGCGAGCCCCGCGGCCCAACCGCCCAGGCTGAGCGCCGACACGACGAGCCCGCTCGTGGCGATCAGCAGCGTGAGCGGGGGCAGGCCGATGACGGCGGCGGTGAGCAACCCGCCGACCAGGGTCCGCCGGGTCACCGGGAGCAGCGCGAAGCGGGCCGGGTCGACGCTTTCGTCGACGCCGGTCAGGACCAGCGGCACGACAACCCAGCCGGTCATGAGCGCCGACCCGGCGAGCCCGGCCGCGACCTCCGCGCCGACGTCGCTGCGGACGAGCCCCGGTGTCGCGAACAGCATGAATCCGACGAAACCGAAGTACGCCGTGGCGAGTAGGCCGGCGGCGAAGAGCAGGCCGCGGGAGGTCGAGCCGCGCATACCGTTCGCCACGATCCGCAGCTTGAGCCGCGCGAAGTGCCGGAGCGGAATCGTGGGAGCCGTTACAGCCATGCCAGCTCGCCGCCGGTCGACGTACGGCCGCCGACGACCTCGACGAACACGTCCTCGAGGGAGCGGCCGCCGCGTACGTCGTCGATCGGGCCGTACCGGCGGATGCCACCGCCGGCCAGGATCGCCACGTGGTCGCAGAGCCGCTCGACGACCTCCATCACATGGCTGGAGAAGACGACCGTGCCGCCGCCGGCGACGTACCGCTGGAGGATGTCGCGGATCAGCGCCGCCGATACCGGGTCCACCGCCTCGAACGGCTCGTCCAGTACGAGCAGTCGTGGACCGTGCAGCAGTGCGCAGGCGAGGCCGATCTTCTTCTTCATTCCCGCCGAGTAGTCCACGACCAGGGTGCGGTTGTCGACGCCGAGCGCGAGGACGTCGAGCAGCTCCCGCGCCCGCTCGTCGACCACCGCTGGGTCCATGCCGCGCAGCAGACCGTGGTACGCCAGCAGTTGCGCCCCGGTCAGCCGGTCGAAGAGCCGTACGCCGTCGGGGAGCACGCCGAGGCGGGACTTCGCGCCCACCGGGTCCGCCCAGATGTCGTACCCCAGAACGAAGGCCTGACCGGCGTCGGGCCGTAACAGGCCGACGGCCATCGAGAGGGTCGTCGTCTTGCCCGCGCCGTTGGGACCGAGGAGACCATAGAAGGAACCCACGGGGACAAAAAGGTCCACTCCGGACACCGCGATGGTCGTGTCGAACCGTTTCGCCAGCCCACGCAGGGCGAGTGCCGCATCAGCCGTGGTGATCACCCCATCGACGTTAGTTGTTGCGCCGGGGCGCCGCCTCCGGCTCGGGAACGATCCGGGATCGTGCGTGAGCACGAGCCCGATCGCCGGGCAGTACCGAGACATACGGCATGGCGTGCCGATGAGTTCATGACGGGGCGCGACGAACGCGAGACCTTCTACAGACGGACGCTTTCCGGGGCGTGCAGCCGCAACATCGTGGCGCCCACATCGGCAGGAATCCGCCCACGGGTGAGCAATGACCCCACCACCATGACGGTGAACGCCAGCGGCACCGTCCAGGCCGCAGGCTGGGCGACCAGCGCCGCCGCCCACCCGTCCAACGGCGGCCCCAGCACGGTCACGAGTACCGCCGTCATCGCCGACCCGCCGCCGACGAGCACCCCGGCCGAAGCGCCCGCGGCGGTCAGCCCGCGCCACCAGATCCCCAGCACGAGCAACGGGCAGAAGCTCGACGCGGCCACCGCGAACGCCAACCCGACCACCTGCGACACGTCCAGCCTGGAGATGGCGAGCGCGAGCACCATCGGCACAGCTGCCGAAAGCACCGTCGCGAACCGGAAACCGCGCACCGTCCGCCTCTCGGTGTCGCCGTGCAGGATGTCCGTGAAGACCACACCGGCGACGCTGGTCAACAGCCCCGACGACGTCGACAGGAACGCCGCGAGCGCGCCCGCCGCGACCAGCGCACCCAGGACCTCACCCGCCACGCCCGGCCCGAGCGCCGCCTGCGGCAGGACCAGCACCACGGCGTCCGTCCGGCCGGTCAGCAGCAACTGCGGGGTCCAGATCCGGCCGAGGACGCCGTACAACGTCGGCAGAAGGTAGAACAAGCCCACCAGGCCGAGCACCACCAGCGTCGTCCGCCGTGCGGACGATCCGTCGGGATTGGTGTAGAAACGCACGAGTACGTGGGGCAAACCCATCGTGCCGAGAAAAGTCGCTAGAATAAGGGAGTACGTGGCGAAAAGCCCCCCATCCCCGCTGGCCGGATCCCCGGGCAGCAGCCAGTCGAGCCCCCACGTCGCGTCCACGGACGACACCTGAGGCACCCGTTGCCCCGCCGCGAAACTCAGCTCCTCACCCGGGCTGACCGTTCTCTCCGCCCCATCGGCTGTCGTCAACGTCGCCGCGTCCTGCACCACCACAGTCGTCGCCACCGGAAAAGTGAGATCCGGCGGCGTCACGGCCGGCCGTCCCGCCGCCTGCCAATGCAGGATCAGGAAGATCACCGGTACGGCGAGCGCCGTCAGCTTCAGCCAGTACTGGAATGCCTGCACGAACGTGATCGCCCGCATCCCACCCAGCGCCACGTTCGCCGTCACCACGGTGCCCACGATCAGCGCACCCCACTCGTACGGCCCACCGGTGACCGTGGCGAGCGTCAGCCCGGCCCCCTGCAGCTGCGGCACGAGATACAGACACCCGATGCACACGACGAAGAACGTCGCCAGCCGGCGCAACCCCCGGCTCCTCAACCGGACGGTACAGAAATCGGGCAGAGTGAACGCACCGCTGCGCCGCAACGGAGCCGCCACGAACAGCAGCAGCGCCAGATACCCCGCGGCGAACCCGACCGGATACCAGAGAACATCGACGCCGTACTTGAGAATCAGCCCGGCCACACCGAGGAAACTGGCCGCCGACAGATACTCGCCGCTGATCGCCGCCGCGTTCCACGCCGGGCTCACCGACCGTGAAGCCACCAGGAAATCCGACGTCGTCCGCGCGAGCCTCAGCCCGTACGCTCCGATCGCCACCGTCACCAACGTGACGATCACAAGCGCGGGCACCACGTACGGATTCACCGCCGGACCACCGCGCTGAAGTCCTGTTCGTTCCGCTCCGCCAGCCGCACGTACGCCCACCCGACCGTGAGCAGGAACGGGAAGGCGGCCACCCCGAGCAGCAGCCACGGCAGGTTGATCCCGAACACGGTCACGTCGGCCAGGGCAGGCGCCACCACGAACAACAACGGCAACCCGCCCAGCCCCGCGACGACCACCAGGGACATCCGTACGGCGAGCGCCAGCTGCGCCCGCACCAGCCCCCGTACCAGCGCATCGCCGACGGGTGTCTGCTCGGCGAGCTCAGCCTTCGCGGCAGCCGCCGGGGGTCTACCGGCCGCCTGCGCCAACACCACCCGCGTACGCTGCCCCGGTCTCGTCATGCGGGCAGTCTCGTCTGCCGACCGCCCGTGTCAAGGTCCTACCGGTAACCAGATCAGGCGGGCGACGTCACCTGTACGCGGCACCCGGGTCCGCCCGGGTACCCGGCGGGCCGTCTAGACCGCCCTCGGACTGTCACCGGGTACGGGTCATGATCTGAACAACCTGTGAACAACCGGCCCAGCCTGTGGATAACCCTGTGGATAGCGCTCAGCGCCAGTTCTGCTTGGCGGCTCGTACCAGCCGATCCTTGAGCTCCCGGGTGTGCCGCCGGCTGACGGGCAGTTTCGTTCCGTCCACGACGACGACGTACCCCGAGGGGGTCAGCCGCAGCTCGGCCACCAACCGCAACCGCACGAGGTACGAGCGGTGGATGCGGACGAACCCGGCGTCCGCCCATTGCTCCGCGAGGGTCGCCAGCGAGACCCTGACCAGGTGTGACGCGTCCGTGGTGTGTAGCCGGGCGTAGTCGCCCTGTGCCTCGACCCACCGTACGGCCGACCGGGACAGCATCCGCGTGGTCCCGGCCAGCTCCACCGGGATCGTCGGGTCTCCGCCGGCCGGGGGCGCCGGAGTGGACGTGGACACCCGGCGCAGCGATTCGGCCAGGCGTTCGGCGCGGACCGGTTTGCGGACGTAGTCGGTGACACCGATCGCGAACGCGTCCACGGCGCCGTCGTCGTACGCGGTGACGAAGACGACGGCGGGTGGGCGGGCGAAGCGGCGCAGGACACGGGCGAGTTCCATGCCGTCGAGGCCGGGCATGCGGATGTCGAGGAAGACGGCGTCGACCTCGGTGTCGCGCAGAACCCGGAGCGCCTCGGTGGCGTCGCCGGCGGTGTGCACCCGCGAGACGCGGTCGTCGGCGCGGAGCAGGTACGCCAGCTCGTCCAGCGCCGGCGGCTCGTCGTCGACGGCGAGGACGACGAGACTCATGCGCGTACCTCCGGGTGGAACTTGGGTATCCGCATGCTCACCTTCGTCCCCGCCCCGAGGGCGGTCTCCACCACCAGGCCGAACTGGTCCCCGAAGACCGCGCGCAGCCGCTCGTCGACGTTCGACAGGCCGACGTGCTGCCCCTCGCCGTGGCCCGTGGCGGCCTCGGCGACGCCCGCGGCGAGGGCCTCCGGATCCATGCCGACGCCGTCGTCCTCGACGGTGATATGGCATTCGGCCCCTGCGTCCCGCGCTTCGATGCTCACCATACCGACGCCCGGTTTACGGGACAGCCCGTGCCGCACGGCGTTCTCGACGAGCGGCTGCAGGCAGAGGAACGGCAGCCCGACCGGGAGGACCTCGGGGGCGATCTGCAACCTGACCTGCAACCGGTCGCCGAACCTGGCCCGTTCGATGGTGAGGTAGCGGTCGATGGACCGCAGCTCCTCGGCGAGCGTGGTGAACTCGCCGTGCGCCCGGAACGAGTACCGGGTGAACTCGGCGAACTCCAGGATGAGCTCGCGCGCCCGTTCCGGGTCGGTCCGGACGAACGAGGCGATCGCGGTCAGGGCGTTGTAGATGAAGTGCGGGCTGATCTGGGCGCGCAGGGCTCGTACCTCCGCCCTGGCCAGACGCTCGCGCGACGAGTCCAGTTCGGCGAGGGCGAGCTGCGACCCGGCCCAGCGGGCCGTCTCCAGCGTGGCCTGCACGAGGCCCGGCGCCGGGTGGTCGTCGGCGACCGCGACGAGCGCGGCCGTGCCACGCCCTCCGGGAGCGGTCAGGGGCGCCACGACGGCGCCGCGCACGACGCAGTCCACCCGGTCGCAGGGCAGGTCCTTCTCGGTGAGTACGGCGGACCGCTGCCCCGAGACGGCCCGGCGCGCCGCCGAGACGAGTTGCTCGCCGTGGTGCTGTCCGCGCCCGTCGTAGGCGAGGATCGTGCCGGAGTCCACGATGACCAGCCCCGCCGCACCGACGAGCGCCCGCAGATGCCGGGCGGACTTCGCGGCCGATGCCACCGTCAGGCCTCCACGCAGCGGCGATGCCGCGAGCGACGCGGTGTGCAGGACGTCGTACGTGGCGCGCTGCATGGCGGTCGCGATGCCTCGCCGCCCGCGCAGCCGGACCACCGCCACGACCGCCCCGGCGAGTGCGGTGACGAGCGCCAGCACCGCCAGTACGGTCGGCAGGTCGGTCCTCACGCCCGCATCTAGTACGCGCCCTTACGCCGTAGGACGACCCAGATGGTCCGCCACAGGATCGCCAGGTCGTAGGTGAGCGACCAGTTGTCGACGTAGTACAGGTCGAGCCGTACGGCCTCGTCCCAGGACAGGTCGGAGCGGCCCGACACCTGCCACAGCCCGGTGATCCCCGGCCGCACCAGCAGCCGCCGCCGTACGTCGCCCAGGTAGTCGCCGTCGTCGGCGGGCAGCGGACGGGGTCCGACCAGCGACATCTCGCCCTTGAGGACGTTGATCAACTGGGGGAGTTCGTCGAGGCTGCTGGCGCGCAGCCGGCGGCCGAACGGGAAGATGCGCGGGTCGTCGCGCATTTTGAACATCATGCCGTCGGACTCGTTGAGCTCGTCGAGGCTGGCCTTGCGCTCCTCGGCGTCGACGTACATCGTGCGGAACTTCCACACCTTGAACGTGCGGCCCTCATGGCCGACGCGGGGCTGGTGGAAGAAGACCGGCCCGGTCGGATCGGAGATGCGGATGCAGAGCGCGATGATCGCCAGCACCGGCGACAGGAGCAGCAGGCCGAAGAGTGCGACAAGCCGGTCGAGGAGGTTCTTGACGAGCCAGCCGAGGCCGGAGAGGGTCGGCTCCTCGACGTGCAGGAGTGGGAGTCCCTCGATCGGGCGGATGTGCACGCGGGGACCGGCGATGTCCGTGAGCTGCGGCGCGACGACCAGGTCGACGCCGGTGCCCTCCAGCTGCCAGGCGAGGCGGCGCAGCTCACCGGGCTCCGCGCTGGCGGAGCCACAGACGGCGATGGAGTCGGCGCCGACCTCGCGGACCAGGGCGAGGACGTCGCGGCCCGCGTACACCGGGACGGGTGTCTCGATGCCGCGCGCGGCGGCGTAGCCGTCGGTGAGGTGGATCGCGACGGGGATGAGCCCGGCGGCGGGGCTGCGGGTGACCGCCGTATAGACCTCGAGGGCCTCAGGGAGCGTGCCGACGAGGACCATCCGGTGTGCGCCGTGGCCGGTGCGGCGGCGGGCGATGTGCAGGATCTGACGGGCCAGGTAACGGCAGACGAGGATCAGCAGCAGGGCCGTCAGTGAGACGAACGCGACCGTGCCGCGAGACAGGGTGATCTTGAAGGCGAACGCGAGCAACGAGACGGTCGCTACCACGGTGACGAAGGCGCGCAGCACCCGTTTGAACTCGTCACTGCCCAGGCCGAGGTAGCGCCGGTCGTAGCTACCCGTCGCCCACAGGATCACCAGCCAGCCGAGCGGCAGGAACAGGTAAGTGACCAGGGCGAACATGGTCTCCTGGCCCTTGAAGCCGGCGTTGGCGCGGCTCTCCAGCAGGTTCGCGCCGAGCGTGCTCGCGGCCAGTCCACAGGCGAAGTCCAGCATGACCAGGACCGCGGTGTACGGCCGGTGCCACCGGGACAGCCGCTTGTGGGAACGGGTCCACGCCGAGCGCGGAACACCACTGCTCGGCGGCTCTTGCCACTCGTAACTGTCGTAGGGCACCGTGCTGCTCCGGCCGTTCCTGGTTACCGGGCGTTGGAGGTCCGTCGTCACCTCACCCACGTCCTCCCGCACGACATCCGCCGCCGATCTACCGCGACGGTGGTAGTGGGCCCGCGGCCCCGCAGACATTACGCTCCGCCGTCGGCTCCGGACGGTCGGCGCGACCGGCGTCGACCTGTTCGAATCCTCGGCACAGCGTGGGACCGGGCCACTATACCGATGGATCGCCCGTCCGCCAGGCAGCGTTGTGCCCGGTTTCTGATGCGGAAGGTAACTTTTCGACGGAGGCCCACAGGGGTTTAGCGGATCAGCTTCGACAGTCGGCGATCGGCCAGCGGACGGCCGTTCGTCTGGCAGCGAGGGCAGTACTGAAGGCTCGAATCGGCGAAAGAAACCTCACGCACCGTGTCGCCGCAAACCGGGCACGGTAACCCAGCGCGGGCGTGGACGCGGAGCCCGGCGCGCTTCTCCCCCTTCAGCTCGGCGGCCCGCTGACCCACCGAACGGCCGACCGCATCGGTGAGCGTCTGGCGGGTGGCGGCGTACAGGCGGGTGATCTGTTCGTCGGTCAGGCGGTTGGCGAGCGCGAACGGTGACACCTTCGCCGCGTGCAGGATCTCGTCGGAGTACGCGTTCCCCACCCCCGCCAGGGTCTCCTGGTCGGTGAGGACGCCCTTGATCTGCCCCCGCTGGGAGCGGATCCGGGACGCGAACGTGTCGGCGTCGACGGCGAGCGCGTCCGGCCCCAGCCGTGCGATCCCCGGTACGAGCTGAGGGTCCTTCACCAGGTAGGCGGCCAGCGATTTACGGGTGCCGGCCTCGGTCAGGTCGAATCCGGAGCCGTCGTCGAGACGTACCCGGATCGCGATCGGGCCCTTGCCCGGCTTGAGCGGCGAAGCGCTGGTGAAGCCGTCCCGGTAGTGCAGCCAGCCCGCCCGGGCCAGGTGCGTGACCAGGTGCAGGTCGTCGCCGAGGTGCACGTCGAGGAACTTGCCGAACCGGCCGGCCCCCGACACGGTCAGCCCCACCGCAGCCGTCGTCGGAGGATCGTACGTCTTCAACGCGCCGATCGCGGCCACCTCGCACCGCTCGACGCGCCGACCGACCGCCCGCTCGCGCAGATACGCGGCGAGCGCCTCCACCTCCGGCAGCTCAGGCACGATTTCACGTTACCGTGGCTGCCGCGACAGGATCGGCATCGCACACTGCCCGGTACGCTCGGCAGCCGTGAAGGTAGTCGTCGCGCACAACCGGTACCGCACGGGCCAGCCGTCCGGTGAGAACGTCGTCGTCGACGCCGAGATCGGGCAGCTGCGGGACGCAGGCGTCGACGTGGTGCCGTTGCTGCGCAGCTCCGACGAGATCGCCCAGATGTCGGCGCCGCGGAAGGCGTTGCTGCCGATCTCGCCGATCTACAACCGCCAGGCGCAACGCGAACTCACCGAACTGCTGAAGGAGCACCGCCCGGACGTCGTGCACCTGCACAACCCGTACCCTCTGATCTCGCCCTGGATCGTGCGGACGGCGCACCACCACGGCGTGCCGGTCGTGCAGACCGTGCACAACTACCGGCAGGTCTGCTCGTCGGGGTTGTACTTCCGGGACGGGCACGTGTGCCACGACTGCCGCGGAAAGTTCTTCGGCACACCGGCCGTGAAGCACCGCTGTTACCGGGACTCGCGGGTGCAGTCGGCGTTGATGGCGACGACGCTGGCCGTGCACCGGCCGACGTGGCGGTCGGTCGACCACTACGTGGCGCTGACCGACGGGATCGCCTGGCACCTGCGCGACTACGGCATCCCCGCGAACCACATCACGGTCAAGCCGAACGCGGTCGCCGACCCGGGCGATCCGGCGCCGCCCGGCGACGGCTTCCTCTACCTGGCGCGGCTCAACCCGGAGAAGGGCCTCGCCGAGCTGCTCGACGCGTGGCGGCGGCACCCCGACGGCTCGCTCGGCCCGCTGCGCATCGCCGGGGACGGCGAGCTCCGGCCGCTCGCCGAGCAGGCAGCCGCCGAGCGCGCGGACGTCACGTACCTGGGGGTTCTCGACCGGGCCGGGGTCCAGGCCGCGCTGCGGGAGACCGCCGTCGTGCTCGCGGTGCCGATGTGGGACGACGTACTCCCGACCGTGGTGATCGAGGCGTTCGCGGCCGGCAGGCCCGTCCTGGGTACGGCGATGGGCGGCGTGCCGTACCTCATCGGTGATGCCGGCTGGGTCGTCGAGCCCACCGCCGACGCCCTGGCCGCTGCCCTGCCGATCGCGCGGTCGTCGACCGCGGAACAGGACCCGTACGAGCGATATCGGTCGATCTTCCACCCGAACGTCGTGACCCGGCAACTCATCGACCTGTACAAGAATCTCTCCGCGAACTCCTCCCGCGCTCACAGTTAAGGAAACGTCTCGACGGGAATCCTTCACAGGTGAGCGAGAAGACCCCGCGCTGGACCCGTCGTCAGCTGTTGGCCACCGGTGGCGTCGCCGCGGCCGCCGCCGCGGCGGGAGGCGGCGCCGGCTGGGTGCTGCACCGGCCGTCCACGGCCCCGACATCCGCGGTCGCGCCCGCCTCGGTGCCCCGGTTCCGATCCCGCCCGGACCTGGCCGCGGTGCCCGAGATCACCATCGTCACGCCCGGGACGAGCAGCGGATACACCTTCCTGACCCCGGCGTCCGGCAAAGGCCTGTGGGGACCGTTGATGGTCGACAACGCGGGTTCGCCCGTCTGGTTCCGCAAGGTGCCCGACCCGGCCACCGTTGCGATCGACTTCAAGGTCCAGCGGTACCAGGGCCGACCGGTCCTGACCTGGTGGGAGGGGACCATCGGCGGCACCGGCGGGCAGGGCGTCGGCCAGGGCGAGTTCGTGCTGGCCGGAAAGGAGTACCACGAGATCACCCGGGTGCGGGCCGCCGGGACGGAACAGGCCGACCAGCACGACCTCGTCATCACCGCGCACGACAGCGCCCTCTTCTGGGTGTACGACCCGGTACCCGGAGACCTGTCCGGGTTCGGCGGACCCGCCGACGGCGTCCTGCACGACGGCGTGATCCAGGAGATCGACATCGCCACCGGGCGCGTCCTCTGGCAGTGGCGCGCCTCCGACCACGTCGACCTGTCCGAGTCGTACGCGCCCCTGCCGCAGGGTGACTCGGCCCGCCTCCCGTACGACTACTTCCACGCCAACTCCGTCGGCGTCGACGCGGACGGCGACATCATCGTGTCGGCCCGGCACACCTGGGCCTGCTACAAGATCTCCCGGTCGACCGGTCAGGTGCTGTGGCGCCTGGGTGGCAAGAAGTCCGACTTCGCCGTGGACACCCGATCGGCGTTCTCCTGGCAACACGACTTCCGGCGGCGCCGGGACGGCACGTACAGCGTCTTCGACAACGGCGCCGGGGTCACGAGGCAGCGTGACCATTCCCGCGGCCTCGTCCTGCGCCTCGACGAGGCCGCCCGTACGGCGACGTTCGTCGCCGAGTACCTCCACCCCGACCGGCTGTCCGCCCCCACGCAGGGCTCGTTCCGGGAACTGGCCGACGGCGGCTCGTTCATCGGATGGGGGCAAATGCCACACTTCACCGAGTACGCCCCCGACGGCACTCTCCGCTTCGCCGGGCACCTGCCGTTCGACAACCAGTCGTACCGGGCGTACCGCTTCGACTGGGACGGCGTACCCAACGACCAGCCCACCCTCGGCCTGCGCGTCGAGAACGGCACCGTCGTCGTCTCCGCCAGCTGGAACGGCAACACCCGGGTGGCCCGCTGGCGCACTCGGGCAGGCGGCCAGCCGACCCAGCTGGCGGCGGTCACCGAGGCCGCCCGTACCGGCTTCGAGACGACCCTGACGATCCCCGGCATCCCCGAGTACGTCGTCGCGGAGGCGCTGGACGCGTCGGGCACCGTCCTCGGCGCGAGTTCAGCCGTGCCCGTGCGCGTCTAGCGTCGCAGAGGACCCGATACGGCGTCGCGGGTATCGACCCTAGGACGGGCTCCGCAGCGAGTCGCGGCCCGCGAAGGCGATGCTGGCCGCCAGGAAGCCGCCGTTGATCAAAGTGAACGCGGCGACGAACCAGACCGTCATGCCCGGCGCCACGGTCAGCACCAGGCCGGCGAGGGCGATGACGGCGCCGTAGTCGCGGACCAGTTTCAGCACCCGGACCGGCAGGGAGCTCGACGTCAGCATGCTGGCGGCCTGCGGGCCGGACTGCATGACCGACGTCACGAGGTTCACCATCCAGGTGCCCGCGAACGCCGCGAGCAGCCACGCGGGGGTGTCCGGCAGCTGGGCCGACGCCGTCGCCGCCAGGGCCGACACGAGAGCGACCTGCGCCGCCACGTCGCAGAGCACGTCGACCCGGGCGCCCGCGGGGCTCGACTGCCCGGTCACCCGGGCCAGTTGGCCGTCTGCGCAGTCCAAGGCGTACGCCACCTGCCAGCCGGCCAGCGCGAGCAGCCCGATCACCCAGGCCGGGACCCGCCCCTCGGCGATCGGCGCCGCACCCGCCACGACGACGGCCGAGACGAGACAGCTCAACCCCAGGTTGGCGGCGGTGAGCACGGTCGGCGCCAGCCTGCGCCGGTACGCGGCGAGCGCCAGCCGCGCCCCCAGGCGTTGCGATACGGCCTCGCTGAACAGGCCGCCGCCGCGGTTGACGCCGTAGAAGTCGGCGATGGTGGGCTCAGTGCTGGACAACGGCGTCGACATAGTCTGCAAGCCTCCGGCGGATCTCGTCCGGCTCCATCGCCAGATGCTCCAGGATCGTGTAGCGGTCGGGGCGCGTGCGTGGCGCGAACATCACGGCGTCGGTGAACTGCTGCGCGCTCAACCCCACGTCGGTCGGCGTACGCGCGAGCCGGTGCCGGTGCAGGCACGCGGACATCTGCGCGAACCGGGCGAGGTCCCCGCGCAGGAACGTGCAGAACAGGGCGCCCAGCCCGGCCAGTTCGCCGTGCGAGGCGGTGCCCGGGACGAGTGAGTCGATGGCGTGCATGATCTCGTGGCAGCCGCCACTGGACGGGCGGCTGCTGCCGCACACGGCCATCGCCAGTCCGCTCGCGATCAGCGCCTCGGCCAGCACGGTGACGAACCCGTCGTCGCTCATGTCGCCGGTGTGGTTGACGACGGCCTCGGCGCCCATCCGGGCCAGCGACGCCGCCAGCCCGTCCACCGGTTCGCCGCGGACCTGCCGCGCCAGCTCCCAGTCGGCGAGGGCGCTGATGTTGCTGATCACGTCGCCGATGCCCGCCCGGTTGAGGCGTACGTCACCGTCCTCGACGAAGTCCAGGTCGACGATCACGGCGATCGGGATGTGCACCCCGAACGAGCCCTTGATGCCGTCCGTGATCAGGCTGGCGACCGGGGAGGCGATGCCGTCGTTGGCGAGGCTCGTCGCCACCGACACCATCGGCAGGGCCCAGCGGGTCGCGGCGTACTTGGCGGTGTCGATGGTCTTGCCACCGCCGATTCCGACGACGGCGTCGTACGAGCGGGACCGCAGCTTCGCGCCGAGCTCGTTCGCCGCCTCCAGCGTGCCGCCGGAGGTCGTGTACACGTCAGCGGAGCCCAGCGTCGGCCGGATCAGCTCGGCGATCTTCTGGCCCTGCCCGGGCCCGACCACCACGGCGACGTCGCCGCCCGCGGAGATCCGCCCGTCGGCCAGGATCGCCCCGAGGTCACCGACCGCGCCGCGCCGTACGTCGATGTGCAGTGGCGTCTGGACGCTCCGGGCTAGTAGTGGCATGCGATGTCACGCGCCTTCGCCAGGTCCTCGTGATTGTCGACCTCGACCCAGGGGATGTCCCCGATCGTCGCTGCCCGCACCTCGCCACCGCGGTCCGCGTACTCCTGGTACCCGTCCTCGTAGTACAGGTCGGGGTCCCGTTCGAACGTGGTCTTCAACGCGTCAGCCAGCCCCTGCGCCGCCGAGGCCTCGATCACGGTCGCGCCGATGTACTCCCCGAACGCCTCCGCCGGGTCCATCAGTTTCGTGATCCGCCTCAGCCGGCCGTCCGCCGAGAAGGTCGTCTTCATCTCCTCGTCGGCGAGCTTCTTGACGTCGTCGACGGCGAGCAGAATCCCCGGTCCCCGCTGCGCCAGCAACGTCTTTTCGACGCTGACGGGGTGCACGGTGTCCCCGTTCACCAGCAGCGCGCCTCCGGCGAAATGGTCACGAGCCAGCCAGAGCGAGTACGCGTTGTTCCACTCCTCGGCCTTGTCGTTGTGGACGAGCGTGATGTCGACGCCGTACTTCTCCTCGAATGCGGCCTTGCGCGCCTCGACCGCCTCGGCCCGGTACCCCACGACGATCGTCACGTCGGTCAACCCCGCCGCGGCGAGATTCCGTAGCGAGATGTCCATGATCGTGGTCTCCCCGTCGACCGGCACGAGCGCCTTCGGCAACGTGTCGGTGTACGGGCGCAACCGGCGTCCGGCACCGGCGGCGAGAACGAGACCGATCATGAGGTGATCCTTCCGGCAGACGGCATTGCCCGTGAGGATAGCGCCGCCCGCTGCGACACCCTTGAACGCAGCGGCGTCCGCGCAGCGTAGAGGACCTCGTAAGCTCACTCCATGACCGTTGAGCAGCTGATCTCGTTCGCCCGTGGGGCGCCGTCCCTGGACATCGTCGACGTCGAAGGATTGAAGGCCGCCGCCGTGCGCGCGTTCGACGCCGACCCGGCAGGGGTCACCGCGTACGGCACGTCCGTCGGGTACCTGCCGCTGCGCACGTGGATCGCCGAGAAGCACGGGGTGACACCCGAGCAGGTACTGGTGACGAACGGGTCGATGCAGGCGGACGCGTTCCTGTTCGACCTACTGGTCAGCGCGGGCGACGACGTGATCGTGGAGAAGCCGACGTACGACCGGACGCTGTTGAATCTGCAGCAGAAGGGCGGGAAGGTCCACCAGGTCACGATCCAGCCGGACGGGATCGACGTGGAGGAGCTGCGGCGGCTGCTCGAGGGTGGGCTGCGGCCGAAGCTGGCGCACATCATCCCGAACTACCAGAACCCGGCCGGTGTGACGTTGTCGCTGGAGAAGCGGCGCGCGCTGCTGACCCTCGCCGGCGAGTACGGCTTCACGATCTTCGAGGACGACCCGTACGTGGACGTGCGGTTCCGTGGTGAGCCGCTGCCGTCGATGTTGTCGCTGGACACGAGCGGTGTCGTGGTGCACGCGTCGAGCTTCACCAAGACGGTCGCCCCGGGCGTACGGGTGGGGTACCTGGTCGGTCCGGCCGACGTGATCGGCGCGATCGCGAAGAAGGCCACGAACCTCTACATCTCGCCGGGCATGGTGGCGCAGGCGATCGTGCACCAGTTCTGCGTGTCGGGTGACATCGAACGTTCGATCGCCACCGTCAGCACGGCCCTGGCTGAGCGGGCGTCGGTGCTGGCCGCGTCGCTGCGCCGGCACATCCCGGGCGCGATGTTCACGGAGCCGGACGGCGGCTACTTCCTCTGGGTCGACCTGCCGGAGGACGTGGACGTGGACGCGTTGTTCCCCGTCGCCGCCGCGAAGGGTGTCGCGATCGTCAAGGGCAGTGACTTCCTGCTCGACGGTGGCAACCACTCGGTGCGGCTGGCGTACTCGGCGGTCACCGTGGATCAGATCGACGAAGGCGTACGGCGGATCGCCGAGGCGATCGAGGACGTGAAGGGCCGGTAGCCGACTGTCGGGTTTGCGACGGTTCGTCGTCGACGCCGGTCCGGGCTTCCGCTCGGGCCGGCGTACGCATCCCCACCCCCGCTTTGCGCGGTCGGTCGCACGCGGCACCGACCCACCCGGCGTAGCCTCAGCAACGGCCGGGCGTGCGACGGCCGGTTCGAACGGCCGTCGAAAAGGGGCGCCATGGGCGACAACAACGGTTCCGCGCGGCGTTCCGATGCCGTCAACCGATCGCTGTCGAAGGCGCTCGCCGCGCCGGTCCGGGCGATGAACCGTATCCTCGGCGCCACCGATGGCGAGGCCACGCCGCGGGACACCGGAACCGGCCGCAGCGCGGTCGTCGACTGTGGCCTCTACATCCGGGGGGTACGCCAGCCGGGTGACCGCTCGTACGTGGAGGCGCTGAAGGCGGCGCGATCCGAGCAGAACGCGTTCGTCTGGCTGGGCCTGCACGAGCCGTCGGCCGCGGAGATGGCCGGCATCGCCGACACGTACGGGCTGCACGAGCTGGCCGTCGAGGACGCCGTCAAAGCGCAGCAACGGGCCAAGCTGGAGCAGTTCGGCGACGTCTTCTTCCTGGTCCTGCGCACCGCCCGGTACGTGGAGCACGGCGAGCTGACCGAGAACTCGCAGATCGTGGAGACCGGCCAGGTGCTGATCTTCGTCGGTCCCGACTTCATCGTGACCGTCCGGCACGGGGCCGGGTCGCGCCTCGGCCCGCTGCGCGCCGAGATGGAGTCGAAGCAGGCGCTGCTGGAGCAGGGCCCGTGGGCCGTCGCGTACGCCGTCACGGACCGGGTGGTGGACGACTACGTCGAGGTCGCCGAGCAGGTCGAGGACGACCTCGACGCCATCGAGGAGCGGGTCTTCTCCCGGGACATCGGCAGCCCGATCCAGTCGATCTACCAGATGAAGCGAGAGCTGGTGGAGTTCCGTCGCGCGGTGGTCCCCCTGCAGCGCCCGCTCGCCGCGCTCACCTCGGCGCAGGACCGGTTCGTGCCGAAGGAGATCCGGCGCTACTTCCGGGACGTCCAGGACCACCTCGTACGTACGGTCGAGCAGGTGGCCTCGTACGACGATCTGCTGAACTCGATCCTGCAGGCGCGGCTCGCCCAGGTGACCGTCGACCAGAACAACGACATGCGCAAGATCGCCGCGTGGGCGGCGATCGCCACTGTCTGGACCGCGTTCGCCGGCGTCGAGGGGATGAACTTCGATGTCATGCCGGAGCTGCGCTGGCGGTTCGGCTATCCGACCGTCATCGCCTTGATGCTGGCGATCTCGGTGATGCTGTACCGCGCGTTCCGGCGTAACGGCTGGTTGTAGACGCGCGAAGGCGCACCCGGAGCACCGGGCGCGCCTTCGAGAAGGATACGTACTGCTCAGCTGGGGCTCTCGCCGCCGGCCATCCGCGCAACCGTCGGGTTGTGCTGCGGCGACGAGGTCTGGTCCACGTCCGCGGGCGCGGCGACCGTCTCCGAACCGACCGGGCCGGTGGCGCTGGACGCGATCGGCTTGCTGGGGTCGTACTCGTCCCACTGCTGACGCTGGCGACGGCGCAGCACCATGGCCCCGGCCGCGCCGATGGCCAGCCCGGCGAGGGCGAGCCCCACCAGTCTGCCCGTGCTCGACTTCTTCTGACCGAGCGCCTGACGGGCGCGCGCATCGAGCTTCCTGGCGTTCTTCCGGGTCGCCTTGTTGCTCTTCTTCCCGGCCCTGCGGGCACCCTCGGTGGCCGCCGCGGCGATCGGCGCCAGCGTGGCCACCGCGGTACCCCAGCCGCTGCTGGCGGCATCGCGTACCTTGCCGGCGGCCGGTTGGATCTGCTCACGTGCCGAGGCGATCTTCGGGCCCACTGTGGCGCCCGCGCCGCGTGCCGCGTGGGTCGCTGCCAGCTTGAAGTGCTCGACGCCCTGGTCGAACTCGTTCCTGGCCATGATGCTGTGGCTCTTGCGTCGCACGATTCCGAACACCCGTGCCCACCTCCTGTGGTGTCTGTCCTCCGTCATACTCCCCTGTCCGGCACCCTCGTACACGCGGAACGGGCACATGGGAGTATCGGTATGGAATGCGCCGGGCCGCCGAGGCGGCCGGTGACCCTACAGAGACAGGAGTACCCGTGGCTGAGGCTGTCTACGCCACCCTGCACACCAACCACGGCCCGATCCGCCTGCACCTCTTCCCGGACCACGCCCCGAAGACCGTGCGCAACTTCGTGGAGCTCGCCCAGGGCACCAAGGAGTACGTCGACCCGCGGACCGGCCAGAAGGGGACGGGCCCGTACTACGACGGCACGATCTCGCATCGGGTCATCGCCGGTTTCATGGTTCAGATGGGCGACCCGACCGGCACCGGTCGTGGTGGCCCGGGCTACCAGTTCGCCGACGAGTTCCACCCGGACCTGGTCTTCGACCGGCCGTACCTGCTCGCCATGGCGAACGCCGGACCGGGCACGAACGGTTCGCAGTTCTTCATCACGGTGGGTCCGACCCCGCACCTGAACCGCCGCCACACGATCTTCGGTCAGGTAGCCGACGACCAGTCGGCGAAGGTCGTGGACTCGATCGCGAACACCCAGACCGGCCCCGGCGACCGTCCCCGTGAGGATGTCGTCATCGAGCGCGTGGAGATCGAGAGCTGATCACCCGAACGGGTATCTTTGGCTCATGAGCGCACCTGTGACCCCGGTCTGTTATCGCCATCCCGGGCGGGAGACCGGGGTTCGGTGTACCCGATGTGAACGTCCGATCTGCCCCGACTGCATGAACGAGGCCTCGGTCGGCTTCCAGTGCCCGGAGTGCGTCGCCGAGGGCCGGAGAACCACCCGGCGGCCGGCCACCGCGTTCGGCGGCAGCGAGATCGGTCAGCGGGGGTACGTCACCAAGGCCCTGATCGGAATCAACATCCTGGTGATGCTCTGGGCCGTGGCGCTCGGCGGCATGAAGACCCTGATCGGCGGTGGCCTGGCCGGGCTGATGGGCTCCGCCAACGAGCTGACCGCCTGGGGCGCCGTCGTCGGCTACGACAAGTGGTCGGCGTCCGACACGACGATGCACGGCGTGGCGGCGGGCGAGTGGTGGCGGCTGATCACCGCGATGTTCCTCCACTACGGACTTCTGCACCTGGCCATGAACATGTACGTGTTGTGGCAACTGGGCGGCAATCTGGAGGCGGCTCTGGGGCCTCGGCGTTTCCTGGCGCTCTACCTGCTTTCGGGGCTGGGCGGTAACGTCGCCGCGTTCGCGTTCAGCGACCCGGCCGCGTACACGGCGGGTGCGTCGACGGCGATCTTCGGCCTGTTCGCCGCCCTGTTCGTGCTGCTGCGCCGGTTGAAGCAGAACGCCGGGGCCATCGTGCCGATCATCATCGTGAATGTCGTCTTCACGATCTCGTTCGCCAGTTTCGTCTCCGTGCCGGGACACGTCGGCGGTCTGCTCGCCGGTGGCGTCGTCGCGGCGGTGCTCGCGTACGCGCCGCGGGAGAGGCGGACACTGGTGCAGGTCGTCGGATGCGCGGTGGTGCTGCTGGTGCTCGTGGGGATCACTGTGGGCCGGGTGATGAACCTGACGGGCTGAGTGCCGTCAGCACGTCGACCACCTCGTACGGGTGGGCGCCGAGGTCGCCGCGGCCGAACTGGTACAGGGTGTCGCCCGTGTCGATCTCCAGGACTTCGGTACGCAGGCCGCGGCGTTCGCGGGAGTCCAGGCGTACCGCCTCGATCTGTGACCAGGCAAGCCCGCGACGGCCGGCGAAGCCCGTCACGACCGTGAGCCCGCTGCGGTCTGCCGTGAGCCGGACGGGGACGACCAGGTCGCGCAGGCCCCACAGGGCCAGGGCGGTGGCCGCGGCACCCGCGATGGTGT
Source organism: uncultured Micromonosporaceae bacterium (assembly GCA_966211315.1). Classification (GTDB taxonomy): domain Bacteria; phylum Actinomycetota; class Actinomycetes; order Mycobacteriales; family Micromonosporaceae; genus CBIHNN01. Next base: position 89,586 of record CBIHNN010000003.1, read on the forward strand.
AGTCGACCGGGTTTCCCCGCCCGATCAGCCACGTGAGCAGCGGCAACAGGATCGCGCCGAGGATTTTCAGGACGGGCAGAGTGCGGGGGACCCGCCATTCGTGAGGTTGCACGTCCACCAGTCTCGCAAGTCGGCGTACTCTCGAACCAGGTCTTGTTACTGAGGAGTAGCCGGATGCGCGATGCGGTGATCGTCGGAGCGGTACGAACCCCGGTGGGGCGGCGGAACGGCTCCCTGTCCGGGGTGCACCCGGTGGACCTGTCGGGCGCGGTCCTGCGCGCGCTGGCCGAGCGGACCGGCTTCGACCCCGCCGACGTCGAGGACGTCCTGTGGGGCTGCGTCAGCCAGGTCGGCGAGCAGTCGTGGAACGTGGCACGCAACGCCGTCCTCGCGGCCGGCTGGCCGGAGTCGGTGCCCGGCGCGACCGTGGACCGGCAGTGCGGTTCCAGCCAGCAGACCCTGCACCTGGCCGCCGCGACCGTCATCGCCGGTCAGGCCGACCTGGTCGTCGCCGGTGGTGTCGAGTCCATGTCCCGGGTGCCGATGGGTTCCAGCGCGAGCGTCAGCGGGGTGCCGTACGGCCCCGCGGTGCGCGAACGCTACGCCGGGGCCGACGGCTTCGGCGACGGTGAGCCCGTGCCGTTCAACCAGGGCGTCGGCGCGGAGATGATCGCCGCGCGGTGGGGCTTCGACCGTACCCGGCTCGACCAGTTCGCCCTGGCCAGCCATGAGAAGGCCGCCGCCGCACAGGACGCCGGAGCGTTCAAGAACGAGATCGTCACGCTGGACGAGCTGGACGCCGACGAGGGCATCCGCCGCGACACGACGCTGGCCAGGCTAGGCGGCCTGACGACGCCGTTCAAGCGCGACGGCGTCGTCACCGCCGGATCCGCGTCACAGATCTCCGACGGCGCCGCCGCCCTCGCCGTCACCACCAGCGAATGGGCCGCCGAGCACGGGCTCCGCCCGCTCGCCCGCGTGCACGCCGCCGTCGCGGCAGCGGACGACCCGGTCATCATGCTCACCGCCCCGATCCCGGCCACCGCGAAGGTGCTGCGCCGCGCCGGGCTCGGCATCGACGACATCGGGGTGTACGAGGTGAACGAGGCGTTCGCGCCCGTACCGCTGGCCTGGCTCGTCGAGACCGGTGCCGACGCGTCGAAGCTGAACCCGCTCGGCGGGGCCATCGCCCTCGGTCACCCGCTCGGAGCGTCCGGCGCCCGGATCATGACGACGATGCTGCATCACATGCGTGCCAACGGGATCCGCTACGGCCTACAGGCGATGTGCGAGGGCGGAGGAATGGCGAACGCCACCATCATCGAGGCGCTGTAATTCGATATTCATCGCGATGGCGCCGTGACATAACCCGTTTGCCTCCCGTTAGACCGCTCATGGACGTGTTCTCCCGTACGTTCCTCCCGGCCGCCGCCGAAGCGGGCATCGCCATCGCGACCGTCAGTCGGCACATGCCCATCTTCCGGCGCTGCGTAGACCCGGACGACGAGACCGTGCTGGTCGGTCGGTGCAACAGCGCCGACCGGCCCATGCGCGGCGAGTTCCTGATGCTGCTGACGCACCGCCGCCTCGTCATCACGCAGGAGACCCGGCTGCTGCGCCGCATGCAGCTGCACCTCAACACCGACCTGCGCCACCTCAGCAACGTCACCTGGAATCCCGACATGCAGCGCAACGCCATCGGACTCGCCGCGACCGCGGTGGACGGTGTGCGCGAGCGGTTCTGGATGCGGGTCACCGACGCCGATCAGCTATGGCACCGTGACGCTCTGCTCAACCACGTGTTCCGATCCCGCTCCGGCGCGAACCAGCACTCCGAACGCCGTACCCTTGGCCGCTTCACCCCCTCCGTGCGGTTCAGCGCGCAGCACGCCTGACGCGTACGCTGTCCCTTCACCGAAGTGGCAGCTAGGAGTTCCGCGTCATGAAGTTGTCGATCCTCATGCCGGTCTACAACGAACAGGAACGCGTCGGCGAAGCCGTCAAGCAGGCGCTCGCCGTGCCTTACCCGTGCGACATCGAACTCGTCGTCGTCGACGACGGCAGCCGCGACGGCACCGCCGATATCCTCAACGCCTGCGACGACCCCCGCCTCAAGGTGCACACCCACCCGCGTAACGCCGGCAAGGGCGCCGCCATCCGCACCGCGGTCGCCGCCGCCGAGGGCACCCTCATGGTCATCCTCGACGCCGACCTCGAGTACGACCCGAACGACATCCCCGCGCTGCTGCGCCCGGTCCTCGACGGCCGCGCCACCGTCGTCTACGGCAACCGCACGTTCGGCGGTCACAGCGCCTACAGCTTCTGGTACGTGATGGGCAACAAGGGCGTGACCACCGCCGCGAACATCCTCTTCAACGCGTACGTCGGCGACCTCGAGACGTGCTTCAAGCTGATGCCGGTGTCGCTGTACCGCTCGCTGGACATCCGCTCCGCGGGCTTCGGCATGGAGGCCGAGGTCACCGCCAAGCTGCTCCGCCGCAAGATCCGCCCGTACGAGGTCCCGATCAGCTACACGGCGCGCGGCCGCGCCGACGGCAAGAAGATCACCTGGCGGGACGGCGTCGAGGCACTGTGGATCCTCGGCCGCGAACGCACCCGCCGTCATTCCGCCTGATCATCCCGTTCGCCGGCCACGACCAGCCTGTGGCCTCAAGTTCACTTCACGTCGAGGTACGGGGAACGTTGGACACGATCACGATCGGGGATCTGGCCGCGCGTAGCGGTGTGGCCCAGTCCGCACTGCGCTACTACGAACGGCTCGGTCTGATCCGGGCCACCCGTACCACCGGCAATCAGCGCCGGTACGCGCGCCCTGAGCTGCGGCGGGTCTCGTTCATCCGGATCGCGCAGCAGATCGGGGTGTCGCTGGAGGAGATCCGGGACGCGCTGGCGTCGCTGCCGGAGGAGCGTACGCCGACGAAGGCGGACTGGGCTCGGCTGTCGGCGCGGTGGCGGCATCGGGTCGACGACCAGATCGCGATCCTCGAGCGGCTACGGGAGAACCTGGCCGGATGCATCGGCTGTGGTTGCCTGTCGTTGCAGACGTGCGGGCTGAACAATCCCGGCGACCGGTTGGCGCTGGAGGGCTCGGGGCCGCGGCGGGTGCTCAGGTCGTCGTGAGCAGGATCTTGCCGACGTGGTCGCCGGCCTCCAGGATCCGGTGAGCCTCGGCGGCAGCCGACATCGGCAGGACACGGTCCACGATCGGGCGGATCGTCCCGCTCTCGATGAGGGGCCAGATCTGTGCGCGTACGCCCTGAACGATCCTGGCCTTGTCCGCAGCGGGACGCGCGCGAAGGGTCGTCGCGGCGATCTGGCCGCGTTTGCGCATGAGGGCGCCCAGGTCGAGTTCGGCCTTGCGGCCGCCCTGCATGCCGATGGTGACGATCCGGCCGCCGACGTTGAGGACATCGATGTTCCTGGTCAGGTACGCGGCTCCGATGATGTCGAGGACGACGTCGGCGCCGCCGGTGGCGGCCTTGGCCGCGGCGACGAAGTCGTCGTCGCGGTAGTCGACGACGTGGTCGGCGCCGAGTTCGCGTAGCTGGTCGTGTTTGGTCTTGCGGGCGGTGGCGACGACCGTCGCGCCCAGCGCCTTGGCCAGCTGAATCGCGAACGTGCCGATGCCGCCGCCGCCGCCGTGCACCAGCAGCGTCTCGCCCGGCCGGAGTTCGGCCTGGTCGACGATGTTCGACCAGACCGTGCAGGCCACCTCGGGCAGCGCCGCCGCGTCCCGCAGGCTGACGCCCGCGGGCACCGGCAGCAGCTGACCCGCGGGCACGGCGACCTTCTCGGCATAGCCGCCACCAGCCAGCAGCGCGCACACCTCACGGCCGTCGACGGTCCCGCTGCATTCCAGGCCCGGGTACGGCGGAGCGCCTGCCGGCGGCGGATAGCGGCCCTCGCGCTGCATGACGTCGGCCCTGTTCACGGCGCTCGCGACGACGTCGACGACGAGTTCACCCGGTGCGCTCACCGGGTCGGGCACCTCGGTCCAGGAGAGTACGTCCGGTCCGCCCGGCCGGGTGATCGCCACTGCACGCATGTCCGAAGTCCTACCCCATGCCTACGACATCATTCGGTACGGCGGGGGCTCCGGCGTGTGGTGCGCTTCGGCGCGGCCACGTCGACGCCATCCGTGCGCACCACGGTCGCGGTCACGGGTACGCCCGTCTCCTCAGCGGCTGGGCCCGGCCCCACCAGAACCGCCGCCTTCCGCCGGTCCTGGGCGCTCTCGGCGGCCGTGGCCTTGCCGGCGGCGACCTTCGTGGGCGTCACCGTGGGCTTGGCCGGCGACTCCGACGGCACGCCCTCGTTCGCCTCCGCGAGCTGGGCGATCGCCTCGGACGCCGCCAGCGTCGCCGCGAGATCCCCGGCCGGCTGCTCCGGCTCCGGCCCGGCCGTCACGGGGACGGCGTGCGGCGTACGGTCCCGGCCCGACCGCCGTACGCCGAACAGGTAGCCGACGACGGTGCCGAGCAGCGGGAAGATCGGGGTCAGCACGAACACCTGGCCGAGGTCCTTGACCTGCTGCAACCAGTCCCTGCGCAGGTCCTGTACGGCCCGCAGCCGCTCGTCCAGGGTGGCGCCCAGCGGCAGTAGCCGGGTCGCGTCGCCGGTCGTCGGGTACGTCCACCAGGCGTACCCCATCAGCCCGATGAGCAGGAAGAACCCGAGGAACAGCAGCCACTTGAAGATCCGGTAACCCAGCCGCGACGTGCCGGTCTCCTGATTCGGAAAACTGAACGCCCCGTCCCACGCGCTGTTCTCCACCGGCTGGTTCGGGTTCGTGGCCTTGGCGCCCGGCGCGGGCAGGTACCGCAACTCCCGCAGCAGCTGCGTGGCTTCGGTCGGCGCCATCGTCCCCGCTGCCAGGTCGTCGATCTGCCGCCCGATCACGGCGTCCTCCAGCCGTCCCAGCCGGCTCGTCCGCCGCTGCCGCGCCCGGTATGCCAAGGATCCCGCCAGTACGGCCGCCGCGATGAGCAGGGCGGTGAGCGTGGTGAGCACCGCGTAGATGTTCACTCGGGTCAACGTTCCTCCAAGGCCACGGCCGAAGCCTGCTTGCGTACGAGCACCGCACCCGACACGCCCGCCGTGCGCAGGACGACGGTCGGCCGGTCCTCGTGTTCGGCGCTGTCCCAGATCCCGTCGGAGTCACCGCTGAAGCGGACCGCATGATCGGTCAGACTGCCGATCAGGACGCAACAATCCTCGGGTACGTGAAGGTCGACGGTCCCGCCCCAGCACGACGCGCGGACCTCGACGTGCTCGATGGGCAGCGTGCTGAGATCCACCACGGCCCGCGTGAATATGGCCGTCACGGACACACTTCGCAGCCCGGCCCCGGTGGCCCCGAGCGCGATCCGGCGCGGCGTGAACGCTGCGATTCCTGACCAGCCGTCCCCCGACTCCACGTCGTCGTCGAGCACCATCTCGATCGCCCCGACGACCATGAGGGAACCACCGATGAACGCCAGCGCGACTCCCGGCCCGATCAGCCCCAGCGCCGACGCGAGCAACATGGCGACCAGCAACGCGATCACGACGGACCCGGCAGGCAGTTTGCGGTGCGCATCGACGGCGACGACCAGCGCGACCAGTACCCCGAGCACGGGAGCGGTGTAGATGACCTCGCGCAGGATCGGTACGTCGAGCAGGTACGCCGCAAGCCCGGCTGCACCCACGAGGATCAACAGCAGCGGCCCGGAGCGTCGGAACACACCCGTCTCCTCCTGGTCGGCGGCACGGACACCGGAGAGTGGCCGTGGGCTGGGCGGAGCGTGCGCAATCACCCTAACTGCGTTGTGGGTCCGGTTAACGCCAGATTCGCCCACCTCGATGCGGGTACTACGGTTCGCCATCCTCCGCTGCCGGCTGTCGAGGTCGTCGAGATCACCGGCCGACCGGTTCGCCCGGGTGACGCCGCGCCGGATATGTGCCGACGCCCTGTCCAGGTACGCTGTCTGCGCTGCCGTCGAGGCAGCCGGGAGGGCTCGCCTAGTGGCCGATGGCGCTGGTCTTGAAAACCGGTATGGGGAAACTCATCGTGGGTTCGAATCCCACGCCCTCCGCTCCCCCCGATCACGGCAGAGGCCCCGGTGACCTGCACAACGCAGATCACCGGGGCCTCTGGCGTCTGCGCTACGCCGGCGCGTTGGCGAAGGTTTGGCCCAGCGGCGTCAGGTTGCCGTTCGAGGTCAGCTCGTTGTTGGGCAGCCACGGGTACCAGGCGTAACGCTGGACGCGTGGGTGCCGGGCGAAGACCTTCAGGGCGCCCTGGTAGAAGGTGTTCACCGTGGCCATGTCCGGGTTGCTCTTGTTCTGGCAGCCGAACTCCGTGATCCAGATCGGGCGGTTACCCGGGAAGCTCTCCATCCACTTGATCTGGTCTTCCAGCCCGGTCGCGTTGGCGTCGCAGGAACCGGCGTTCCACCCGTACCAGTGCATGGTGAGGAAGTCGACCCGCAGGTTCTTGGCCTGGACCTCCTTCATGAAGGCGTTCAGCCAGTCCCGTCCGGTGCTGTCGCTGGACGGCGCCGGGCCACCGATGCGGATCGACGGATTGGCCGTCAGCGTCGGCCACAAGGCCACCGCCGTGCTGACCGACATGTTCGCCTGGTCGGTGTGGTCGGGCTCGTTGAAGCCCAGGATCGTGGTGTATCCGGCGTTGATGGCCTGGTCGCGCTGCCAGGCGATGTCGCCGGCGCCGTGCTTCTCCTTGCCGGAAACCATGGGGATGAAATCTCCGGTCTTACATCCGTCGGGGCTGATGTACCAGTTGTACCACCATGATGCTTTCATCTTGCCCAGGTCACCACAGGCCGCATTGGCCACGCCCTTGAATGGGGCGCCCGCGGCCGATGCAGATCTGGGCTCCACGACAAGTCCAGTCGCTGCCACGCAGAGAGCCACGGTGGCGGCACGCAGCGCCCGCGCCGCCGTTCCAATCTTGAGAATCATGAGGTCTCCTGAATCCCGGGCGCGGATCCACATAGGAGTGGGCGCCGATCTTCCGTCAGCCACGGTGACTGACGCGCATTCCCCGGTGGTCATCCGACAGCAGGACGGTGGTACGTCAACGGGCCGATCGGCTGGGACGACCATCCGCCCTGCTGTGCTGAACATCACAACGGGACGTGCACGGCACAATATAAATGAATGCACATGCGTGGCAATGACTTCGTGGCAGGCTTGGCGCTTTCTTTGCCGATTACTGCCGTGCGCGGCCGTATAGCCACTATCCGTGGCAACGAAAATGCGCGTCGTTGTGCTTCGACAGCGGCCCGTGACCGGGTCAGCGCTATTGTGGGCGCACCGATTGGGGCGGCTCCCCAAGCGACACGCGTCGAAATCTGCGCTAAGGCCACGTCTCCGACACGCTGAGTGCTTTACCCGACCCCATCCGGCCACGCCCACCCAGGCCGGGCAACGTCACGCCGCCACACCGGGATCCACCAGGACCCAGCTCATACCGCGATCAATGGCGGTGGCGCCGGGAGGGCGGCGGCATGGCGCGGCTGGTACGGCACCCGTGCGAGCGGTGCGGCCGGATGGCTGCACCGCTCGACGTGCTGTCAGACAGAGTCAGGATCGGGTCTGCCATTGCTGGCAGTTGTTGTTCAGCCAAGTCCACAGGCGCACATCGGTCCCGTCGGCGGCGTTGCAGTCAGCCACGTCGGCGACCTTGCCGCTGTTGGCGTTCTGCAACCGTATCCACCCGTTGTCCGTTTCGACCAGCGACCACTTCTGGCAGGCGTTGTTCAGCCATACCCATTGCTGGATGTTCGTGCCGTCGGCGGTGCCGCAGCCGGCTACGTCGAGTGTCTTGCCGCTGCCCGCGTTGGTGAGCTCGTTCGTGCCGTCACTCTGCGCCTCGATGAGCCAGCGTTGGTTCTGGCGGCCTGTGCACGTCCACTGCCGGACGTCGCCGCCGTCGGCCGTCGAGGCATTGTAGACATCCAGGCACTTGCCGGTGGCCCGGTTGATGAGCGTGACATCACGGGCTTTTGACGCGTTGGCGAAGGTTTGGCCCAGCGGCGTCAGGTTGCCGTTCGAGGTCAGCTCGTTGTTGGGCAGCCACGGGTACCAGGCGTAACGCTGGACGCGTGGGTGCCGGGCGAAGACCTTCAGGGCGCCCTGGTAGAAGGTGTTCACCGTGGCCATGTCCGGGTTGCTCTTGTTCTGGCAGCCGAACTCCGTGATCCAGATCGGGCGGTTACCCGGGAAGCTCTCCATCCACTTGATCTGGTCTTCCAGCCCGGTCGCGTTGGCGTCGCAGGAACCGGCGTTCCACCCGTACCAGTGCATGGTGAGGAAGTCGACCCGCAGGTTCTTGGCCTGGACCTCCTTCATGAAGGCGTTCAGCCAGTCCCGTCCGGTGCTGTCGCTGGACGGCGCCGGGCCACCGATGCGGATCGACGGATTGGCCGTCAGCGTCGGCCACAAGGCCACCGCCGTGCTGACCGACATGTTCGCCTGGTCGGTGTGGTCGGGCTCGTTGAAGCCCAGGATCGTGGTGTATCCGGCGTTGATGGCCTGGTCGCGCTGCCAGGCGATGTCGCCGGCGCCGTGCTTCTCCTTGCCGGAAACCATGGGGATGAAATCTCCGGTCTTACATCCGTCGGGGCTGATGTACCAGTTGTACCACCATGATGCTTTCATCTTGCCCAGGTCACCACAGGCCGCATTGGCCACGCCCTTGAATGGGGCTCCGGCGGCGTAGGCCGTCGATTCGAACTGTATGGCAAATGTTGTAGCACCTATAGCCAAGCCGACAACGGTAGCGGCACGAAGCGTTCGCGCCAGCCTTCCCATCTTGAGAATCACTTGGTCTCCTGAACCTTGGGACGCGCGTCCGCAGGAAATCGCCCCAAATCTTCAGTCGGCCCCACGGCGGTGGGGACGACGCATTCGCATACCAAAGGCAGTCGGTCGACACGGGCGCACGTCGAGATCTGCAGCGTCGATGGATCTGCCGCAGCACGCCGCCGCGATGTCGCCAGCTGGCGCCGTGACGCGTGCCACGATATAGAGAACCGCCAATTTGTGCAACGACCTTCTGCCTGTGTACCCACCCTTTTGGAGGGCGGTTCGCGTGTTCCGTGCCCGGGTGAACCTTTCGCACGCCACCGCACGTCGTCCAATGCGGACGGGGTCATCCGCCTGCCTTCGAAGGGGCGCCGGACTGGTTGGGGAGAGCCGGGGCAGACGGCAGGACGAACTCCGCCGGTGGCGAAACCTCACAGGCCGACCGGGAGCGCTGCCGTCCATGAGTAACTCGACTCATGAACCCGTGACCCCGGATCACATAGGACCCGGGGCCGCAGAAGAACGCACCATCAGATTTGACCGACGACGTGCCGGGCGCCTCCCCGGATCGCGATTCGCATAGCCGCAGAAGGCACGTCGGAGGTTAATTCGTCGTTGACCTGGTTTCCGGAGTTGATCTGCTGGAGGAATGTCTGCGATCAGGCATAACCCGTCTTGGGTATTCCGCCCGCGTTCCTTCGGCCCCACCGAGATGACCCCGCCGCTTCCGGCCACAGTCGCCCAGGCGAGCCCGCTTCCGCCGACCGGGCACGCCGCCCGGGCACGCCGACCGGGCACGCGGGACGGCAGCGTAGGTGTCCAAGCCGTCCCGCCGATGTCCCATCCGAGGGGCGGTCGACATCCGTCGGCGAAGCGGCGTCGATACCGCTGGGTAGCTCCGATCGGCGGAAGGCCGCCCGCCGCACGTGTCCGGCCGCTAGCGTTGCACGTGTGTGTCGGCTGGTAGCCGACCGGTCACGCCCCGCATCCCGTACGGCCGCCATCGCCTGGGTTCGGGAGTCGTCACGAGGTGGCGAAGACGAGGCGGTGAGCTGGTGGAGACGGCGGAGCGTCGCCGGGCCGGGCGTCCACGGCTGGCGTTGAAGGCGTACCTGGCGGGGTTGACGGCGTTGTTCGTCGTCGCTGCCGGTGCCGCCATCTGGTCGGGATGGTCATGGGCCGAGCGGGACGGGTTGTCCGCAGCTCGTACCGATGCGGCGTTCGCGGCCGGTAAGGCCGCGGATCAGATCGGGAAGAGTCTCGTGGTGGTCCGGTCCGCGGTCGACGGGGTCGCGTCGAGTCCGAGTGTCGGGCAGGTGTTCACCGATCCTGCGGCGTGCCGGCTCGCGTTCAGTCTGGGCGGGGAGAACGACGGCCACATGGATGTCCTGAGCCCGGACGGCACGGTGGCGTGCTCGTCGCGGATGCCGGTGGACGCGCAGGACGCCGCCGCGTACCGGGGGGCGTCCTGGCTGGGTACGGCGATGCAGGCCGCGCAGACCGCCACGGTCGTGGTGGACGCCCGGACGAGTCGGCCCGGGTTGCTGGTGAGTGCTCCGCTCCCGGCCGGTGGGGCGGTGATCGCCGTCGTCGATCTGGTTGCCCTGGGTGCCTCCTCGGGTGAGGCGTTCAGTGGGGCCAGAGGGCTCGAGTTCGTGTTGACCAGCGCTGACGACTCCGTGGTGCTGACCCGGTGGCCGGACGGATCGCGGTGGGCGGGCATGCCGGTGACCAGCAGCCGGTTCACCCTCCCGGACACCGACGGGTACGGCACCGACGTGACCGGAATGGCCCGGATCTACGGGCTGGCGTCGGTCGCCGGCACCGGCTGGCGGATGTACGCGGGTGCCGATCGCGCGGCCGCGCTGGCGACGGCCCACCGGCTGGCGCGGCGGCAATCCCTGATCGCCGTGATCGGCCTCCTCGCCGGTCTCCTCGCGACGGCGCTGGTCTACCGGCGCATCACACGCCCCATCGGCCGGCTCCGGGCGGCCGTCCACGAGGCGGCCGTCTCCGGAACGGCGCAGACCGCGATCCCGGTCGCCGGCCCCCGCGAGGTGAGCGATCTCGGTGCCGAGTTCAACGCCCTGATCGCCACCGTCGAGCGGGAACTGGCCGAGCGCCGTCAGGCCGAACGGGACGTCCGGCAGCACGCCACCAACTACCGGGCGATGTTCGACACCAGTCCGTTCCCGATGTACCTGTTCGACGTCGAGACGCTGGACCTGGTCGCCGTCAACGATGCGGCGACGGATTTCTATGGTTATCCCCGGGAGACGCTGCTGGGCATGAGGGTCGTCGACCTGTGCCCGGAGGGGGACGCGGCAGGCGTTGCGGAAGCGGTCGCTTCCGCACCGCCGGTGGAGCGCGGCGTCGGGCAGCGCCACGTCAGGGCGGACGGCACGGTCACGCAGGTGAACGTCACGTCGCATCTGACGACGTTCGCCGGTCAGCTGGTGCGGTGCGCGGTCGTGGATGATGTGGACGAACGTGAGCAGCTGCAACGCCGGCTCCACCAGTCGGAACGGCTGGAGAGTCTCGGCCAGCTCGCGGGCGGTATCGCTCACGACTTCAACAATCTGCTCGGTGTCATCAACGGGTACGCAGAGATGTCCGCGGCCGAGGTCGCCCCCGCCGTATCGCGTGACCCGACGTGGCGTGCCCTGCACGACGATCTTCTGCAGATCGTCGCCGCCGGGGACCGGGCCACCGCCCTGACCCGTCAGCTTCTCGCGTTCGCCCGTGCGGATGTCGTCGCCGAGCTGCGCGTGTTGGACCTCAACACCGTCGTCGCGGACGTGGAGAAGCTGCTGCGCCGCACCCTGGGCGAGGACATCACCCTGGTCACCCACCTGGGCGACGGATTGATGCCGGTCAAGGCCGACGTCGGCCGCCTCGAACAGGTTCTGGTGAACCTGGCCGTGAACGCCCGCGACGCCATGCCGGGCGGCGGCACCCTCACCATCGACACCGACACGATCGTCGTGGACGAGCACTATGCCGCGCAGCATCCCGGCATGCTCACTGGTCACTACACCCGGCTACGGGTCAGCGACACCGGTACCGGCATGAGCAAGGAGACGTTGGAGCGGGCGTTCGAGCCCTTCTTCACCACCAAACCCAAGGGCAGCGGTACGGGCCTCGGGCTCGCAACGATCTACGGAATCATCGCGCAGGCCGGCGGACACGCGCAGATCTACTCCGAGCTGGGCCACGGCACCACGGTGGCGGCCCTGCTCCCGGTCACGCACGGCTCCTGCGAACCGACCGAGCCGGTGTCGAACACCCTGCGGCAGGGTGAGGGCGAGATCATCCTGGTGGTTGAGGACGACGACAGCCTGCGCGCTCTCACCGAACGGATCCTGGAGCGCAACGGCTACTCGGTGATCTCGGCGCGGACCGCTGAACGGGCCCGCATCGAGGCCGACGGCCGCGAGGTCGTTGATCTGCTCCTCACCGACGTGGTTCTGCCCGGGATGCACGGACCCGACCTCGCCGGGGTGTTGTGCCGCGCACGGCCGGGGATGCGAGTGATCTACATGTCCGGGTACGCCGAGACGATCCTCGCCGCCCGGAGCACAGTGCCTGCCGGCGCCACGTTGCTCAACAAGCCGGTCAGCGCTCACCAGCTACTCAGTGCCATTGCCCGCATGCTCGAACGGAACGGTCGCATCGTCACCCCGTGACGCGATTCTCCCGCTTCGGGGGCCGACGACCTCAAACGCCCGACTGCTACCGGTACGGGTGCCGGCCGGGTCTCGTGCTCCGGCTCGGGAACCTCGGACGGCACGGGGGTGTCCTCGGCGGTGTCCTCGGCGGGAGTGACGTCTGACGTACCCTCGCCTGGATCTTGCTCTGGGTCCGGACCTGCGGCCGACGTCTCGCCCGGCGGGGTGTCGTCGTCGACCAGGCTGTTCTTCACCCCCGTCAGCAGCTGCACCGTGGCCACGAGGGCAAGGGTCGCCAGGCCCAGTTGCAGGAAGTGACCCTCGCGCAACCAGACCACCGGCAGGCCGATCAACGGGACCCGGAGCCGGGCGACGCCTGTGACGCTTTCCCTGGACACAGGCGTGGAGTCTGCCGTGGGGTTCGCGTCGCCACGGGTGATGAACCTGCCGTCCTGCTCTACCTCGGTGATCCGGTGCAGCAGGTGACGCGATGGCCGTGACGGGTCGACGAACCGGATGACGTGTCCGACCCTCAGGACCTCCGGCTCGACCTTTGCGACGACGACGATGTCGCCCGGCTCGACGGCCGGCAGCATCGAACCGGTCACGATGACCGACGGCGACCAGCCCAGGGCGACCGGCAGCAAGGTCCAGATGAAGAGGCTGAGCAGCGCGGACGTCGCCGCCACGACGAGTCCGGTGAGTAGCAGACGAACCGTCAGCAGCGTTGCTTCCGGGGACCAGCCGGGCGGCGGTGGGGCGGCATGACGTGGCCGGCTCCGGACCTTCGCCGACGACTTCCTCGTACGTGCCACCCTGCGCCTCCTTCCCGTTGATGGGTCCGATCTGTCCGTCGACATCAGGGAGCGCAGGTTGAGCCTTCGAGTGTTTGACTTCAGGTGCGGTCGGGCCCGCCGATCAGGGTGCCGCCAAGGTCGTCGACGACGACCACGGTCAGGGCACGAGCGCCGCCGGCCTTCACCTGGACGCGTGGAGCAGGTGACGTTTGACGGCCGCCGCCTCGGTTACCGTCCCGGAATGAGTCTTGAACGAGCGGTCGCCCCCGATCCGTACGACGTCCTTCCACCGGTCGGGGCATTCGAGCTGACCAGCACCGATGTCCACGACGGCGGACCGATGGACGTGCTGCACGTGCACGAGAGCGCCGGCGGCAAGAACGTCTCGCCGCAGCTGGCCTGGTCCGGCTTCCCGGCGGAGACCCGCGGCTTCGTCGTGACGTGTTTCGACCCGGACGCGCCCACCGGCAGCGGCTTCTGGCACTGGGTACTGGTGAACGTGCCGGTATCCGTGACCGAGCTGCCCCGGGGCGCCGAGCCGCTGCCGCATGGTGCGTTCTGCGTGCGTAACGACTACGGCGAGTCCGCGTACGCCGGAGCCGCCCCGCCGCCGGGAGACCGCCCGCACCGGTACGTTTTCGCGGTGCACGCCATCGACGTGGACCGCCTTGAGGTGACCCCGGGGGCGACCCCGGCGTACGTCGGTTTCAACCTGGCGTTCCACACCCTGGCCCGGGCGACTCTGCGCCCGACGTACCACATCTCCTGACATGCGAAAGGGGGCCGCATTTCGCCCCCTTTCGCAAGATCAGGCAGGTGTACGGGCTACCACGAAGACGGACTGTCCGAACGGGGGACGGACGATCTTCTCGGCGAACTTCGTCACCGGCAGCACCGTGCTGTCGTAAATCTTGACCATCGGCCCCTCCTTCGGAGCCAGCTTGAAGACGCTCGTCGCCATGTAGTAGCCGATCAGGCCCAGGGCGTTCGCGTAGTGCAGCTTCTCGATGGTCAGGCCCGCCTCGGTCATCGCGGCCCGCATCGTCTTCTTCGTGTAGCGGCGGATGTGGCCGGTGGCGATGTCAACGTTGCTCATGGCGAACATGAAGGCGGGAACGATGAGGACGACGGCGCCACCCGGGCGGACCAGCTTGGCCATGCTCTTGAGCGCGCCGACGTGGTCCTCGATGTGCTCCAGCACGTTGTACGAGACGAGTGCGCTGTAGCTGCCGTCCGCATCGGGCGCCGGCAGCAGCATCTGCCGCACCTCGATCTTGGGGTTATCGGCCATCCGCTCCTTGAGCAGTACCAGCCGGTCCGGGTCGGCCTCGGTGGCGGTGAACCGTGGCACGTGCGGAGCCCATTCGAGGGCGTAGTCGCCGAGGCCGCTACCGATCTCGATCGGGTTGTCGCCCAGGTAGGGGACGGCCAGTTCGACGAACCACCGCCGATGGTTGACCGCCGTCGCGAGGCCTTCGAGCACTTCGGACTGGATCCGCTGGTCTCCAGTGATGTCTGCCATAGAAGAAGCTTCCTCGTCTTGCCGATAAGGTCAGGCGGGACCGCAAGATTTAACCATCTGCCGGTGTGAACCGAAAGTTGAGCAACGCCGCACGCCAAATCTTTGGCCTGATTGAGACCTATGCCTCATGCCACTGGATCCTTGAGCGCCGGGGCGCAGAGTCGGTGTGAGCGTCGCAAACCCGCTCGCGTCTCGACTCGATCACGCCTAGGTCGCTCGACACGTTTACGTTACCAACCTCGGTTAAGCTCGCCGATGCTATGACGATTACGGGTATTGACTCCACAGGTCAGTCGTTCGGCGGGAGTGCTCCGCCTCCCCGCGACGGCCAGGCGGTGGACGACCTCGACGCGGAGCTGCTCAAGCTCGAGACGTCCGTCGCGACGCCGTCCGCAACCATCGCCACGAAACCGCGAAGAGCTGCTCAGCCGCAGGTCAGGCCAAGTCACTGGCGGACCGTCACCTGGTCGGACGTGCTGGCGCTGACCAGCTTTGTCGTCATGGCGTTGTTCATCACGGCGCCCTTGTGGCTCAACCTCGATCACGAGTTGCGCGAGGATCCACAAGATCAGGCGTTCTTCGAGTGGATGTTGGCACACGGTGCCCGGGTGCTCACCGAAGGCGTGTCGCCGTTCTTCTCCAATAGCTTGAATTACCCCGATGGGGTGAACATGATGGCCAACACCTCGGTGCTGGCCGTTTCGTTACCGTTGACGCCTGTCACTGTGATCTTCGGCCCACATGTCTCGTTCAACGTCTTCCTTACGCTCGCGCTCGCATGCACCGGGGCAGCGTGGTATGTCGTTCTGTCGCGGCGTCTTGTGACGTCACGCACAGCCGCGTGGGTGGGTGCACTCCTGGCCACGTTCGCGCCGAGCATGATCTCGCACGCCAGCGGCCACCCGAACATCGTGTCCCAGTTCCTTGTGCCGATCTTGATCTGGCGGACGCTCAAGCTGCGGGAACCCGGTAAGGCGGTGCGCAACGGGCTGATCCTCGCCGGCGTCGTGGTGTGGCAGGCGTTCGTCAACCTCGAGATCCTCTTCATGACCGCCGTTGGCCTCGGCATCTTCTTCGCGGTCATGGCGATCTGCCGCCGCAACACCCACGCCGGTGAGTGGCGGCCGTTCGCCCGGGCGCTCGGCGTGACCGCGGCGGCCTCGCTGGCGGCGCTGGCATACCCGCTGTACGTGCAGTTCTTCGGGCCGCAGGCGTACCACGGGCTGTCGGAGTTCGTCCGGTACTTCGGTGCCGACCTGGGCTCGTTCACCGCGTACGCGCGCCGGTCGATCGCGGGCCACACGCTGAGCGCCGAGCGGTTCACCCAGAACGCCTCCGAGGAGAACGCCTTCTTCGGCTGGGGCCTCGTGATCCTCTTCTTCGGCCTGGTGTTCTGGATGCGGCGCCGGGCCACCGTTCTGGTCCTCGCCTCCATCGCGCTCTTCTTCGGAGCGATGTCGCTCGGCCCGCAGATCTCCTTCCGCGGCCGGCCGACCGGGTACTCCGGTCTGTGGGCGTACCTGCACAACGTGCCGGTGCTCAGCTCGGCCGTGCCGACCCGGTGGGCGCTCGCCATCGCACCGATCATCGCGATCGTGCTGGCGCTCGGCTGCCAGCACGCCATCGACCTCGGTAAGCGTCAGCCGGCCGCCCGTAACCCCCTGCGGCTGGCACTCGTCACGGTGGTGGCGATGGCCCTCGTGCCGTTGTTCCCGACGCCGCTGCCGACCCGCCGGATGTCGCAGGTCCCGGCGTTCATCACCGACGGCAGTTGGAAACAGTACGTCGACCAGAACCACACTCTGGTCGCGCTGCCGCTGCCGAACAGTTTCTACCCGCAGCCGATGCGGTGGGCCGCGTATACGCGCAACGACATGAAGCTGGCCCGCGGCTACGGCATCTTCCCGACCTCGGACCCGCTGAGGCCGGAGGACCGGACGGGCCGGTTCGAAGGGCCCTGGCGCCCGACGAGTGGCCTGTTCGCCTCGATCAAGCAGGGCTTTCCCGCCCCGGTCGTCAACGACTTGCGGCGTGAAGTCACCCTCGCTGACCTGCGGTTCTGGAAGGCCGGCGTGATCGTGGTCGTCCCGCAGACGCGGGACATCCAGATGATCCGGACGATGCAGGAGATCCTCAACCGCGAGCCGCAGTTGGTGGGCGGCGTATGGCTGTGGGACGTACGCGCGCTGGTCGACGACCCGAACGCGACGATTCCGCCGCCGGTGAAGAAATCGCCCTAGGTGTCCTGCTCCAGGTGCCCTGCTCTAGGAGCGGCCTAGCGGATGCAACAGCCGGAGCAGACCTTCGGCTGTGGCAGCGTGAACGCCAGGCAGCAGGTCTTGCGCTGGACGGCGAGCCGTCCAGCGGGGCCGTCGACGAGCTCCACGAGATCGGCGACGCCGAGCGCCGTGTTGAGGGCGGCGATGGTCTCACTGCTGGAGCCGGGCACCACGTCGGCGCAGCGCAGCACGGCGTGCGCCGTACCGGATGCGAGCGAGCCGAGCAGCGTACGGCCACCCAGCCGGACGTTTTCACGGATGGCGTCGAGCAGCGGTACGAGGTGCTGATCCATCAGCGAGCTGCGCAGCTCGCCGAGGAGGGCTTCCTCGTCGGCGACGACCAGTACGTGCGGCATTCCCGCCGCGGCGAGCGGGTCGGTGGGCAGGACGGCGACGGTGACGTGCGGGCTGAGCCCGATGCTGATCAGTGGCCCGCGCTCTTCGGGGCGTACGAGCACGTCGGCGGCGCGCAGCAGCGGCACCCGGCGGGCCGATGCCCAGCCGAGCACGGCGGGCAGCGCGAGCCAGTACGTGTACGCCTTCCAGGCCAGCGCGGCGGCGGCGTGCGGCGGCGCGTTCCACCTGAGGCGGGCCATCTCCATCAGGGCGGGCACCCGGCCGTCGATCAGCTCGTTGGCGGGCAGCCAGCCGGCGGCGTCGTGCACGGTGAGGTCGGGAGCGAGGCCGGGGACTGCGGTGCTGGTGCCGAACATGGCGTGGAGAGTGGCGGTCACCGGCGCAAGCGGTCCGGCGATGTCGTCGCGGTGAAGTGCGGTCGTCATGCTGCCACCCTCACCCCGTTCCTTCTCGTCGACGCCGAGCCCTCATGCCAGACGTTCCACCTCGCCCCGTGAGGCTAGCCTAACCATAGATCCTGGAGGAAACTTTCGTGGATACGCGATACCCGTAGTCAGACCGGACTAACCGATGGGTGGAGATGCCGGATTCGTCAAGCCTTCTGTCGGCAAGTCGCCGTTCGGGCGGGCCTGTCGGAGATCCGACGCAGACTGGAATCCCGCCACGAAGGGGACGCCCGTGACGTCGACGCCGACAGAGCACGCCGCCGAGTCGTTCGCGGCGGAGCTCTCCCGGTGGCGCACCGACCGCGGCCTGTCGAAGAAGCAGCTCGCCGCGCGGATGGGCTTCGACCCCTCGTACGTCAGCCACGTCGAAGGCCGGCGGCACCGGCCCACCGAGGACTTCGCCCGGCGCGCCGAGGCCGTCCTCGCCGCCGGCGGCGCGATCTGGCGACGCTTCGAGGAGTACGAAGCGCTCCGGCACGCCACGCCGCAGCCCCACCGCACCCAGGTCGTCCCCGTCCAGCAGTGGATGCCGCCCGGCTCGGGTCTGATCGTCGAGCAGGAGATCGCCGAACTGACACACGTCGACGGCGACTACCGCTGCCGTGTCGTACGGGACCTGTTCAACGCGGGCAGCGAACCGGTCACCCGCTTCCTCGCCCGGATCGCCGTCGACCGCTACCCGCACGACCCGGAACGGTCCAACCTTCACCACCGGGCACACCCCCTCACGTACGACGAGATGCAGTTGACCGCTCACTGCGGTGGCGAGCCCATCCGCTGGACGATCCGGCACGACCGGGACGCGTTCAAAGAGGTGTGGCTGCTGTTCGAGAACGACAACGGCCGCTTCCCGCTCTACCCGGGGCGGCGGGCGACCATCGAGTACGCGTACACGGTCGGCGGGGAGAAGTGGGGGCCGTGGTTCCAGCGCGGCGTACGCCTGCCGACACGGCACCTGACCGTACGGCTGCGGTTCCCGGTGGAGTTCGAGGCGCGCGTGTGGGGCGTCGAGACGTCCCTGGCCGCCGAGTCGCCGGTGCGCAACCCGGTGCGACGGTACTCCGACGGCACCACCGCCACGTTCGAGTGGTCGACGGACGCGCCCGCGCTGAACGCCTGTTACCGGTTGGAGTGGCGGTTCCGGGACACTCACACCTCGTTGAAGGTGTCGTAGCGGATCCGTACCGACGGCACCTGTAGCTCGGACAACGTCCGCAGCGTCGCCTTGACCATCCGGCCGGAACCGGACACGAAGAAGTCGTGATCGGACCAGGGCCCGTACCGGGCGACGACGTCGGAGATGTTGCCGTGTTCGCCGGGGAACGATTCGTCGTCGCTGCACGCGGTCACGACCGACAGCCACGGGTAGCGGGCGGCGAGCCGGTTCAGGTCGGCCAGGTCGTACAGGTCCTCACGGTGCCTCGCCCCGAAGAAGACGTGCACCCAGCGCGTCCGGTTGTACCGGGTCAGTTCCTCGACCAGCGCCTTCACCGGCGCGAGCCCGGTGCCGCCGGCGACGAACACGACGTCGCGGGTGGACCTGCGGTCCAGCGTCATCGACCCCATCGGGGCCGCCACGCGGACCATGTCGCCGGGCTGTAGGCGGCGTACCAGTGCACTCGACACCCAGCCGGCGCCGATCGCGCGGACCTGGAAGTCGATCGTGTTCTCCCGGCGCGGCGCGTTCGCCGGCGAGTACGTCCGCCACATCCGCGGCTGGTACTTCGGGCACTCCAGGCTCAGGTACTGCCCGGCCCGGTAGTCCAGCTGGTGCATCGGCTGCACGGTGAAACAGGCGATGTCGCGGCCACGCCGCTCATGCGAGATCACCTCGGCGTGCCAGTACGGCGGGTTCGTGTCCGCGTCGGCCCCGGCGATCATCTTTCTGGCGATCACGCTGTACGCGTCAGCCCAGGCCTGGTCGTACTCGATGCTCCAGCGTTCACCCGCGAACGCCCGCATCGCCTCGATCAGCGCGCTGCCGACCACTTCGTAGTGGCTCGGGTTCACGTGAAACTTCCGGTGGTCGCGACCCAGCGACTTGAGGTAGCCGTCGAAGACCTCAGGGTCCTCGAGGGTCTGCACCGCGGTGACGATCGCGTTGAGCAGACGGGTGCGTTGCACGTCCATCTGTACGGGGAAGAGGTCCCGGATGTCCGGGTGCGATAGGAACATCCGGGCGTAGAAGTAGCCGGCTACGCGGTCCTGCTGCTCCTCGACGAGAGCCCAACTCTCCTTGAGTAGCTTTGCGAGGTTACCCATTGAGGCCCTCTCCGAGCTCACAGCGAGCGCCGGCCTCGTGGGTCCGGTGCGCGTTCAGGGTGGTCAGGATTGCGGTCAGTGGGTGGGAAGAATGCATGTGTGGGGCGCCATCCCAATGTGGCGACCGTGGGCGCTGAGGCGGCGCACATACTGTGCGACAACCATCCATCACTTTCTGTGCGACGCAACGTGAAAGGCCCGTCGCCCAGACCTCTCCCACCAGTTCAGGCGTACGGACACCTCGCCGTCACATCGTCGACGGTGTACGTGTGGGGCGGGGTGCCCGCTGGAGCTGGCAGAGTTGTCGGGTGACCACCGCCGCCCCACCCCGGACCCGCCTGCGATCCGAGGTCCTGCTCGTGCTCGCCCTGTCACTGGGGCAGTCCGCCGTCTATGCGATCGTGTCGCTGACCGCGAAGCTCACCGGGGAACGGCCGCTCGGCCAGCAGACCGCCACGATGAACCCGTCGCAGAGCCCGCGGCCGTACCTGGATCTGACGTACCAGCTGCTCGGAATCCTCTTCGCGCTCGTGCCGGTGGTGCTGGCCGTACACCTGCTGCGCCGGGACAACCCGTCGGCGACCCGCGACCTCGGCCTCGACGCGACCCGCCCGGGCGCCGACGCCCTCCGCGGTGTGGCCCTCGCCGCGCTGATCGGCATTCCCGGCCTGCTCCTGGTGTACGTCGCGGACCTGCTCGGCATCAACGCCAACCTGGTTCCGGCCGCCCTGCCACACCTGTGGTGGGCCGTCCCGGTGCTGATCCTCGCCGCCGCCCAGAACGCGATCCTCGAAGAGGTCGTGGTGGTCGGCTACCTGATCACGCGGCTTTCCGAGCTCGGGTGGCGCACCGGCACAATCGTCGCCGCGAGCGCGATTCTGCGCGGTACGTACCACCTCTACCAGGGCTTCGGCGCCTTCGTGGGCAACGCGATCATGGGCGTGCTGTTCGCGTTCCTCTTCCTGCGCACACGGCGGATCATGCCGCTGATCGTGGCGCACACGCTCCTGGACGTGTGCGCCTTCGTCGGCTACACCCTGTTGCCGAAGGCCTGGCTTTCCTGGCTGTAGAACGCCACCGCCCGCGCCCCCACCCGCTGCGCCGCCGCCCGGCCCCCGAGCGTGGCGGCGAGCAGCGCCGACCCGGGCAGGATCCGGTTCACCGTCCGCAACGCGAACCACCCCGTGACCTGTGCCACGATCGGCATCCCGAGGTCCCGGGTCCCGGTGATCTCCAACACCTCCGCCACACGCCCCTCGTCGGATGGATCCACCCCGTACGCCGCAGCGACCTCCAGCACGAGCGCCGTCTGCGTCCACGCCGCGGCCACCATCGACGTCGCCGGAGCGAACGCACCCGACAACGCCGCCACGGCTCCACCTACGAGGCCGTTGCGCCCCGCCCGCCGTACGGCCAACCGCGCCACGTCAGCCGCTCCGACCTGCGGGTACGCCTCCCTGGTCTGCGCGGCCCATACCCTGGCCCGCGGGCCGAGAACCTCCACGGCCACCCGCGCCAGTACCTCGCGCGCTTGTCCCGGCTCATCCCGCAACCGGGCCCAGAGTCCACCGGAGACGTGCGCCACGCCGGCCGGTACGCCCGTTCGCTCGACGGGTTCCGTGGACGGCGGCGTCGTAACCGTGTCCGGCGGTGTCGTCGCGGGGGGATCCGGAGTCGGGGACACGTCGACGATCGAGGCGGGGTCGTCGGCAGCGGACCCGTCCGGCACCGTCTCCGGGGCGGCCGGCTCGGATGCCGTCTCGGCGACGGGGGACCGCCCGGCGGCGGATGGCGCCGGGGACCGCTTCGCCGGGCGGCGGGACCGTTGGCGGCCCGCGCTCGCCGGCGGCGTACCCCCGGATGTGGAGGTCCTGCGGGTTGTCTGCTGGGGGGCGGGTTCGGCCCTGGGCTGGTCGGAGGCAGCCGCCGGTTCGTCCGGTGACACGTCCGCCCGGACCGCCTTCGCGCCTGTGGCCTCCGGGGGTGTGGCCCCGGGGTGTGTGGCCTTCGCGGGCGGCGGCTTTCGCGGGGCGGGCTCCTGAGCACCGGATTCGGGACGTGGGCGGCGGGCCTTGCGCGGTGGTGGCGGCGGCGTTTCCTCCATCGTCGCAGCCTAATCCGGCCTCTGTAGATCCACCTGTTGAAACTGTCCCAGGTCGCGAAGGGTGAAAGAGTCACCGATCCGGCGTCGCGAACCCGGTCGCGAGCGCACCCACGGCCGCACCGGGGGCCGGCTCTCCCCGGGACGTTGACCAACGGGGGTCCTCGAGGGGCACGGGACACGCGGAAGCCCGCCCGCGAGCCCCGCCTGCGGATCTGCGACGCCGCGGGATAGCCTCTTTGCTGACGGGTGAGGGGGCACGGTACCCTCAAACGTCGGTGGTCTGCGGATCATCGGAGGAGACTTCGCCTAGTCCGGTCTATGGCGCCGCACTGCTAATGCGGTTGGGGTCTTAAAGCCCCTCCCGGGTTCGAATCCCGGAGTCTCCGCTTCCTTCTTGCGTACCGGCTCGCGAGAGCGTCGCGCAGGTGTTTGGACCTGCGTGGGTGACATATGGCCCCCACTCGCGATGGGGCGCAGCCGATCACCGGCCCCGGACACGCGGCTGTCACCGGACGCCAAGAGCCACATACCGGATCAACTCGGCCCGGCGGAGGAACACGTCGCGGTCATCCTGGACGACTGATTCCCCATCGGAGATCGGTTGTCCAGCCCGGTTGCCGCGACCTGTTCAAACCCACATGACTACGTACCGTAGTTAGCCACGTGATCTGTGGAACAAATCTCGACGCCTGACTAGTCCGCCGTTGCCTGCTTCCGCCGAAGTTGATAAATATATGCCCAGGTCAGCGGAGACCTGAGCCCGGTCGGATGTACCAACGGATGTCCGGATCACTTGCTCGTCACCGCGGAAGCACGCTACGTAGAGTCGCCAGTTGGATTGGCCGCTCGGCTGCGGTGCGATGGGGACGCGACGCAGCCGGCCGAGCGCATCGATCGACCGGTCCGGCACTGTCCACCGCAATCATCATGAAGAGGATTATTCGTCCTGACGCCCAGCGAATGCCCCAGAGTCCTCCAAGCGGTTACAACCTCGCCTGATGTGGCTGGGAGGCTCGTCCTGGGGGCGCATCGACGCGCCAGGCGGGAGATGTGGGGAACCCGCAGGGCGCCGGCCGCTGGTCGCTGACTCTCGCCGTAGGGATCCAGCCATGGGTATGCAGCTTCCCGAGTGGGCACGCAAGATGTTCCAGATCACCACCGGGGACGGCTGGCCCGAGGCCGACGAGGACGCGTTGTGGGCCCTGGCGCGGGAGTGGGCGGCCGTCGGCGGCGCCATCGGCACGTTGCAGTACCAGCTTATGCAGCCGGTCCGGGGAGTACGGCGAAGCGACTGGGACGGCCCGGCCGCGCGGGCGTTCGCGCTCGCAGGGGAGGCGCCGGCGGGCCGGCAGCTGGCGGGGTTGGCGACCGGCTCGCACGACGTGTCGGACTTCATCCACCAGACCGGCGTCAACGTCCAATACATGAAGATCATTGTGATCGAGGAACTGGTGCTCCTCGCCGCACAGATCAGTCAGCTGCTCTGGTTGTCCGGCGCGACCTTCGGCGCCTCGCTGGCCGGGATCCCGGGATTGGCGGCGCTGGGCAGGATGCTGGCCCGGCTGGCCACGTACCGGCTGGGCATGTGGATCATGTCCCTGGTGATGGGCGAGGCGATGCAGCTGGCCCTCGACTCGATCGCCCAGGCCGCCCAGATGGCGGCGGGCACCCGCAGGCACTGGGAGAAGGCGCTGACCGCCAACGCCGCGATCACGGGTGGGGTCAGCGGCGTCCTGGGACCGATCGCCCAGGGCGCCGCCGGCCGGCTATTCAACCCCGAGCGGGTCAAGGGTGCGCTCGGGCGCGACCTCACCGCGGGGCTGCGCCAGGTGGCTGGCAGCGCGGCACACGAGTACTTCACGTCCGGGGTCACCGGCGTGGTCACCCGGCAGGGCTGGACCGGCTCGCCGTGGGACCTGACCGCCGGTGCCACCGAGGGCACCGTGGAGGCCCTGACCCAGCTGCGCCATCGCCGAGGCGGCCTACCGCCGACCGGCGTACTGCGGCACCTGGAGGCCCTGCCGCACCTCGACACCATGCCGCAGGCAGCGGACGCCGGGCCGCACGCACCGGACGCCGGGCCGCACGCCGCAACGTCCGCCGACAACCTGACCGGGGGGTTCACCCCACGTGACGTGCCACCAACCGGCGGCACCGGAACCCCCACCGGCGGCGAGCGGCTCGAGACAGGGGTGCGCGCCGACCAGACGTACGTCCCGCAGGATGTCCCGCACTGGTCAGCGGCCGTACAGACGGCGCCGGAGTCGACCAGCCAGCCGACTGGCGCGTCTCAGATCGGCCAGCAGCCCGACGCGTCGCGGACCGGCCAGCAGCCCGCGTCCGAGGCGGTGTCGGGCCAGGGCACGTCGGGGTTGCCGCCGCAGCGGCAGGCTGGGAACGCCGGGGCCCGGCGGCAGGCCCGCGACGGCACCAGCCTCGTGGCGCGACTGCGCGGCGAGCACCACCCCCAACAGCACCCGCCGACGTCCAATGAGGACCACTCGTCAACGCCCGTCGAGGTCCACTCACGAAGCGGCGGTCAGCCGCCAATCCGTCACAGCCATGGCACCCCCGGCGACAAGCCCCTACGGCGGCTGAGCACCCGAACGCCCCAGATGCCAACGGCCACCCATACCGCGCAGTCGCCCGATGCTCGTCCCAGCGCCCACGTGAACACCGCCCATGTGAATACCACCCACGTGAACATCGCCGGCCCCGAGACGTCACCCACCCGCGGTCGTCAACACCTAGCGCAAGCGGCTGACAACGCGGCGCTGACGGAGGACGCGCGGCGCGTCGCCAAGGCGGAGGCGTACGCGCTGGCCATGCGGTTGGGGCTGG
>CBIHNN010000004.1:0-106318 GCA_966211315.1 uncultured Micromonosporaceae bacterium
CGTACCCGGCTCCGACGTACCCGGCTCCGACGTACCCGGCTCCGACGTACCCGGCTCCGACGTACCCGGCGTCCTCGTACCCCGGGTACGGCCAGCCGTCGAACCCGCGTTCACCGGCACCCGATCCCTACGGCGCGCCAGGTGGCTACGGTCATCCGCCGCCACGCCCACCAGTGACACCGCCACCGCCTCCGTCAGACCCGAAGGGCGACGGCAACGACGGCTGGGCGTCGCCAAGCCCCTGATCGATGGATTCAGAGGTAGAGGCCGGTCCCGTCGGACTCGACGCGGCTGGCCGCGACGGCGTGCACGTCCCGTTCGCGCAGCAGCATGTACGAGCGGCCGTGCAGTTCGACCTCGGAGCGTTCCTCCGGGTCGAACAGAACGCGGTCACCCACCACGATGGACCGGACGTTCGGCCCCACGGCGACAGTGCCCGCCCAGGCGAGCCGCTTCCCCACGGAGGCGGTGGCCGGGATGACGATGCCCGCGGTGGAACGGCGTTCGCCCTCGAGGCCCTCGAGGCGGACCAGTACGCGGTCGTGCAGCAGCCGGATCGGCAGGCCGGTGTCGGTGTCGGTGTCGGCGGTCACGCCACCAGACGGTACCCGCGCGTTCCGGCTCGTCAGGGGCGGGTCCCGATACGGCGGCGGTTTCCCGCACCCGACGCCGGGGAAGTTAATCGCCGCCGTCTGGTCCGAGGCCAGTAGCCTGTGCACCAAGAGATCAGCGAGGGGGTGTCCGCGTGGGTGGGCTGGGACGCGTACGGGCCAACCTCAAGCGTGCCTACGAGAACGGGCGGGAGTCCGTTCGCGTCGCTCGCACGCCTGAGCCCGACCGCGTCGACAGCGAGCTGGAACTCGAACCGCCGGTTCTGCCCCCGACGGTGCACCCGTCCACGATGAGCGCCGACGACGCCGAGGTGCCGCACCCGCTGCGCCTCGCCGCCGCCTGGTCCTGGCGGCTGATCGTGGTGGGGGTGGTCGGCTGGGCGCTGCTCATCTTCATCAGCACGATCCGCATCGTGGTGATCCCGCTCGCCGTCGCTCTCCTGCTCTCCGCGCTGCTGGCCCCCGCCGTCGGGTGGCTCCTGCGGGCCCGGCTGCCGCGGTCGCTCGCCACGTTCCTGGTCCTGATCGGCGGCCTGGCGGCGGTCGGCGGGACCCTGACCCTGGTGGTGAGTGAGTTCATCGAGGGGCTACCGCAGCTGACGGAGAACGCCAGCCAAGGCGTCCGCCAGATCCAGGACTGGGCTCGTACCGGCCCGCTGCACCTGTCGGACAGCCAGGTCGACCAGGCCATCACCAAGGCCCAGAACTGGCTGAACGCCAACACGGCTCAGCTCACCGACGCCACTCTCAACTTCGGCACCACCGTCTTCGAGTTGCTCGCCGGTGCGGTGCTGGTGCTCTTCTCGACGTTCTTCTTCCTGCGTGACGGCCGGAAGATCTGGCGGTTCCTGGTCCGGTTGTTCCCGGTGAACGCGCGCTGGCAGCTCTCCGACGCCGGCGAGGCCTCCTGGGCGACCCTCGGCTCGTATGTGCGGGCGACCGTCCTGGTGGCGTTCATCGACGCGGTCGGCATCGGCCTGGCGCTTGTGCTGCTGGAGGTCCCGTTCGCGTTCCCGCTCGCCGCGCTCGTGTTCCTCGGGGCGTTCATCCCGATCGTCGGCGCCACGATCTCCGGCGCGGTCGCCGTCCTCGTGGCGCTCGTCGACAACAAGACCTGGGTGACGGCCGCGCTGGTGCTGGCCGCCGTGATCCTCGTCCAGCAGGTCGAGGGGCACATCCTGCAGCCGTTGATCATGGGGCGGGCAGTGGCGATCCACCCGCTCGTCGTGATCATCGGTATCGCGGTGGGGGCGGTCCTCTCCGGCATCGTGGGCGCCCTGGTCGCCGTGCCGCTGATCGCGGTCCTCAACACGGGCGTACGCCGGCTCGCCCGCCGCCGCCCCGAGATCCCCCCGGACGCCGTCGTCGTGGCCGCCGCCAACCCCACCTAGGCGTCGCCGTCCCGCTCCATCCGTTCGTTCTGCGGCGGCGGTCAGGTGGTGGCGAGGCGTTCCAAGGCACCGAGGGCGACGTCGGGACGGGTCGTGTACCAGAAGGGGGGGAGTGTGTTGCGCAGGAAGGCGCCGTACCCCTTGGCGGTCTCGAGCCGTGAGTCGAGGACGGCGACGACGCCCCTGTCGCCGGCGGAGCGGATCAACCGGCCCACGCCCTGGGCGAGGCGTACCGCGGCGATCGGGACGCTGACGGACGCGAAGCCGGAACCGCCCGACGCGTCGACCGCGGCGGCGCGGGCCGCGGCGAGGGGCTCGTCGGGACGAGGGAACGGGAGCCGATCGATGACGACGAGCTGGCACGAGTCGCCGGGCACGTCGACGCCTTGCCACAGCGACATGACGCCGAACAGGCAGCTTTCTCGTTCCTCGCGGAACCGGCGGACCAGGATCGGCAGCCCTTCCTCGCCCTGTAGGAGTACGGGCAGGCCGGTCCGTGCCCGGACCAGCTCCGCGGCCTGCTGCGCGGCCCGTCGCGACGAGAACAGTCCGAGGGTACGGCCACCCAACGTCTTGATCATCGATACGAGCTCCTCACCGGCCTGCGCGGGCAGCCCGGAGGCGGCGGGGCGGGGCAGGTGCGCGGCGACGTACAGGATGCCCTGCTTCGGGTAGTCGAACGGGGACCCCACGTCGAGGGAACGCCAGCCGTGCCCCCCGTCGGGTACCTCGGCGGGCAGGCCGAGCGCCTTCGCGACCGTGTCGAAGCGGCCACCCAGCGTCAACGTCGCCGACGTCGCCACGACGGTGCGTTCGTCGTACAGGTGCTTGCCGAGGGTGCCGGCGACGGAGAGCGGCGCGACGACCAGCGCGCGTCGGCCGCCGACGTCGGACTTCTCGACCCAGGCGACGTCGTACTCGTCGTCGTCGAGGAGGCGCTGCGCGGTCGTGGACAGCTCGTCCAGGATCGCCTTCGCCTGCTGCTTGCGGACCGGGTCGGGGTCGTCATTCTTGATCTCCCCGATGCCGTCGAGGGCGCCGCGGGTCGCCGCGTCGAGTAGCGTGCACGCCTCGCGCAGGGCCGGCGGCAGGCCCGAGGTGAGCCGTCCGGCGGGCGTCTCGCCCAGGCCGACGGCGAGCGCGTCGCCGGCGTCGGTCAACGCCTCGGCGGCCGCCGGGGCGAGAACCGGGCGCGCCCGGCGGGCGGCCCGGTCGATGCCGTCGGGCGTGAGTTCCGCCTGCGCCGCCGACGATACGCGGTCGGCGAGTTCGTGCGCCTCGTCGACGACGAGCAGCTTGTGCGGCGGGACGATGTGCCGTTCGGCGAGCATGTCGACGGCAAGCAGGCTGTGGTTGGTGACGACGATGTCCGCTTCGCGCGCCCGTACGCGCGACGCCTCCGCGAAGCATTCCTGCCCGTACGGGCATTTGCCCGCGCCGACGCACTCCCGGGCCGGCATGGACACCTGCCGCCAGGCGGTGTCGTCGACGCCGGGGTCCAGCTCGTCCCGGTCGCCGGTCTCGGTCTTGACCGACCAGTCGCGCAGCCGCTGGATCTGCTTGCCCAGCCGGCCGGTCTCACCGAGCCACCCCGTGCCGCCCCCGCTGCCCTCGGAGAAGAGGTTCGGTTCGTCCTCGTCGGCGTGTTCGAGCTTGGCCATGCACAGGTAGTGGTGCCGGCCCTTGAGGACGGCGAATGTCGGCTTGCGTCCCAGCACCGGCTGGACGGCCTCGGCGAGCCGGGGCAGGTCGTGCTCGACGAGCTGGTTCTGCAGGGCGAGGGTGGCTGTGGAGATCACCACGGGACCGTCCACGAGCAGCGACGGCGTCAGGTACGCCAGCGACTTGCCGGTGCCGGTGCCTGCCTGGACGAGCAGGTGCTCACCGGCCTCGATGCACTCGGTGATCGCGCTGACCATCTGCTGCTGGCCGGACCGGGCGCAACCGCCGGGAACGGCCCCGACGGCGGCCGCGAGCAGCTCGTCGGCGGTGGCCCCCGACTTGCGGGAACGCCGCTTCGGAATCGGACGGGCGACGGGCTTGGCGGGGGCGGTCACGACGAAGACCGTACCCGCACCTTGGGACAGAATGGCGTCACGACAATCGGTTAGGGTGCGGTGCATGCCGAGCGAAATGGTCCGGGTGGTGTACCGCAAGTACAACGGTGCGGCGCACCGTGACTACCCTGCCCGCCGGCTGGCCGAGGACGACCTCGGCGTCTGGCTCGGCGTCGTCAAGGGCTCGCAGAGCGTCTACCATGGCCGTCCGTCGGTGGAGCAGATCCCGTTCGTGCTGCTGGTGCCCCATCACGCCTGGTGGACGGGCATGTTCAACCCGCCACCGCGGACCAGCGAGGTCTACTGCGACATCACCACCCCGGCCCGCTGGGAGGGCGACACCGTCCACATCATCGACCTCGACCTGGACGTGGTCCGCCGTCGCGCCACCGCTGCGGTCGAGCTGCGTGACGAGGACGAGTTCGAGGAGCACCAGCGACTGTTCGGCTACCCCGACGACGTGATCGCCGAGGCGGAGGCGGCGTCCCGCATGCTGCTCGGCGCGCTGGAGGACGGCACCGAGCCGTTCGCGACGGCGTACCGCAAGTGGCTGGCCCTGGTGGTCTGACCCCCACTCCGGCCGTCACGGCATGCGGGACTACTTGGCGGGGTTTGAGCTGGTTCCAGGCGGCGGTGCTGCGGGCCTGAGCCACCCTCATGTGCCACAGTAGTGATCAATTGCCGAGATTGTCCGATCTGCGGAGCTGCCATGGCGGACAGCATGTCGACCCTGCTCAGCGGGACGGTCGGGCTCGCGGGTGCCGGCCTCGTGGCAGGGGCGGGCACCGCTCTGTTGCGCCGCCGCCGGGCCTGGCTGCCGGGCGGGCACGCGCTCGGCGCCGACCTCCGGACCGTCCTGCGGTACGGCTTCGGCGGCGCGACGGTAGCCGTCCGCCCGGGGCCCCGAGACGAGTTGTTCGTCGGTGAGCCGGAACCCGGGCGCAGCCTGCGAAGACTCGTGCTGCGCCCGCTGGCCGAGCTCGTCATGGCCCGCGGAGGCCGTCTGCACCGGACGCAGGACCGGCCGTTCGAGCTGGTCGTCCAATTCACCGGTCCGGAGCGGGACGCCGCGACGTTGCTGCGCGCGTACCTCAACCTGGACCGTCAGTTGCGCGACCACGCCGCCGTGCTGACCCGCTGCCTGCGCGGGCGGGTCTCGCCCAACGCGGTCACCATCCTGATCGCGGGCACCGTCGATGTCCGTGGCCTGCTGTCCGGCGAATCCCACCGGTACGCCTTCGCCGACGGCACTCTCGACGACGTCGGCCGCTACGACGCCCCGGCCACCCTGGTGCCCAGCCTCGGCGAGCCGTGGACCCGCCGGTTCGGCTGGGACGGCCGTGAGCCGCTCACCGCCGTCGAGCGGCACCTCCTGCACGGCCTCGCCGCCGAGGCGCACGCGGAGGGCCGGACGGTCCGAATCGGCGGCGTGCCGCACCGGCCGCGGCGAATCCGGGCGGCGTTCCGCGCCGCGCTGCACGACGCGGGAGTCGACGCGCTCGCCGACACCGATCTGGTGTCCCTTGCCCGGCACCTGCGGGGCCGTCCGGTCCGTCCGCGGCCGGTCCTAGGTGAACAACGCGTGAACGCCAGCTGAACCGTTTCTGAGCAGGGGTACGCGAGCGGCGGTCGCGCTCTGCGGTTACCTAGCATCTCCTGCGGCACCACCCACCCCGTCCGTTTCCAGGCAGCGAGGTCCGCCCCGTGAAGTTCTCCTTCCGCCCGAACGAAAGCGCCTTCTACGTGCTGTTCACCCAGGCTGCCGAGAATCTCGTCAAGGGCACCGCCCTGCTCAACAAGCTCGCGCTGCCCGGGGTGGATGTGCAGTCGGTCAGCGATCGGTTGACCGAGGTTGAGCACGACAGCGACCAGATCACCCACGACCTGTACAAGAAGATCAACTCGACGTTCGTCACGCCGTTCGACCGGGAGGACATCTACTCCCTCGGCTCCCTGCTGGACGACGTCATGGACCACCTCGAAGCCGTCGGTAACCTGCTCTACCTGTACGGCCTCACCCAGCTCCCGTCGCTGCCGCGCGAGATGCACGAGCTCGTCAACGTGCTGGACCAGCAGGCCAAGCTCACCGCCCACGCGATGCCGCGGCTGCGCGGGATGAAGGACCTCGAGCCGTACTGGATCGAGGTCAACCGACTCGAGAACGACGGCGACCGCGCCTACCGCATGCTGCTCGTCCGCCTCTTCTCCGGCGAGTACGACGCCCTCACCGTGCTGAAGATGAAGGAGGTGGCCGACGAGCTGGAGGCCGCCTGTGACGCGTTCGAGCACGTGGCCAACACGGTCGAGACCATCGCGGTCAAGGAGTCCTAGACCTTGTCCCCCGAACTCATCGCCGTCCTCGCGGTGATCGTCGTCGCCCTGGCGTTCGACTACACCAACGGCTTCCACGACGCCGCGAACGCCATCGCCACCAGCGTCTCCACCCGTGCGCTCACGCCCCGGGTCGCGCTGGGCATGGCCGCCATCGGGAACTTCATCGGGGCGCACTTCGGTGCCAAGGTCGCCGCGACCGTCGGCAGCGGCATCATCGCCCCACCACGGACGATCTCCGGCCTCGCCATCGTCTTCGCCGGCGTGATCGGCGCCATCGCCTGGAACCTGATCACCTGGTACTTCGGCCTGCCCTCCTCGTCGTCGCACGCGCTGATCGGCGGACTCGTCGGCGCCGCCCTCGCCGCGGGCGAGGGGGTCAAGTGGGCGGGGCTGCTGGAGAAGGTCGTCATCCCGATGGTCGTATCGCCGACCGCCGGTTTCGTGCTCGGCTTCCTCGTCATGCTCGCCTTGCTGTGGATCTTCCGGAAGGGCAACCCGCACAAGCTCAACCGGAACTTCCGGTACGCCCAGACCGCGTCGGCGGCGGCGATGTCGATCGGCCACGGCCTGCAGGACGCCGCCAAGACGATCGGCGTCATCGTGCTGGCACTCTACGTCGGCGGGTTCCAGGCGGACGCGAAGACGATCCCCGAATGGACGTACTGGACGTCGGCCTCGGTCCTGGCCCTCGGCACGTACGCGGGCGGCTGGCGGATCATCCGTACGCTCGGCCGCAAGATCATCGACCTGCGCCCGCCGGAGGGCTTCGCCGCCGAGACCGTGGCGAGTGGCGTGCTGTATACGTTCGGCATCTGGCTGGGCGCGCCGATCTCCACCACGCACACGATCACCTCGGCGATCATGGGCGTCGGCGCGACGAAGAAACTCTCGGCGGTCCGCTGGGGTGTGGCCGGCAACATCATCGGTGCCTGGGTCCTGACGTTCCCGGCGGCCGGCCTGATCGCCGCGCTCATGTACTTTCTGGTTCGCCCGCTGTTCTAGGGTCCGGTTGTTCGTATCGATGGGTGCGGCCCGGTGGTGCGCGTTGCGTGCGGCCGGGCCGCGCCGTCGTTCGTACCGTGCACCCGTGCAGGCCGCTCGACGGGCGGTCCAACGTCAGCGGCTTCTCGCAGAGCACCGCCCTTGCCTGCCTCCAGGCAGGTCAGCGTCGCGTCGACGTGGGAATGGTGCGGCGTGGCGACGTAGATCACGTCGACCTCGTCGTCGGCGGCAAGGTTCGCCCACGATCCGTGCGCGCATTTCACGGCGTGTTTCGCGGCGAACGCCGCGGCGGTGTCGCGCGAGCGTGAACCCACGGCTGCGAGCTGCGCGCCGGGCACCCGCGGCAAGTCCGAGACGAACGTGGTGGCGATGCCGCCGGTGCCCAGGATGCCCCAGCGAACGACATGATCGGTCATGCCTGGAAGCTATCGTGCGGCGATGACCCTCGACCTGCCGTTGCCGCCCGGTATGGCCGAGCGCGCCGCCGCCTTCCGCGGCACGCCCGCGCCGGCCCGCAAGTCCGCAACCGTGGTCCTGCTCCGCCCGCACCGCAGGGCTTTCCAGGTGTACGCGCTCCGCCGCCACGCCGCGATGGTGTTCGGCGGCGTATACGCCTTTCCCGGCGGCTCTGTCGATACCCGCGACGATCCTGCCGGCCTGCGCAAGGACTGGCCGGAACGACTCGGTGTCGACGAGCCCGACGCCCGGGCGGTGGTCGGCGCCGCGGTCCGCGAGCTCTTCGAGGAGACCGGCGTCCTGCTGGCCTCTCCGGTTGCCACGGACGCGGACCGGCCGGCGTCCGCGCTCGGCGTGCCCGACGGAGCGGGCGGGTTCGGCGTGCCCGACGGAACGGGCGGGTTCGGCGTGCCCGACGGAACGGGCGGGTTCGGCGTGCCCGACGGCAGGCTCGACGTGATCGACGGAACAGGTGCCGGCGGGCTGGAGGTGGAGCGGTTGGCGCTGGTCCGGCGGGAGACCACGCTGGCCGAGGTGCTGGACCGGCGCGGCCTGCAGATCCGGGACGACCTGCTGGCCCCCTGGGCGCGATGGGTCACGCCTGACTTCGAGCCGCGCCGCTTCGACACCTGGTTCTTCGTGGTGGCGTTACCGCCCGGCCAGGACCCGGCCGACGTGTCCGGCGAGGCTGACCGTACGGCCTGGATCGACCCCGCCGACTACGGGGACCTGCCGATGTTGCCCCCGACAGCGGTCACGCTGCGCGAGCTGGCGGCGTACCCCAGCGTCGAGCAGGCGCTGGCCGCGGACCGCGATGCGGCCCATCCCGTCGAACCGGAACTCGTCCGCGGCCGGGACGGCGAGGTGTGGCTGAGGATCAGCCGAAGCGGCCGGTGATGTAGTCCTCGGTGCGCTTCTCCGACGGGTTGCTGAAGATCTTCTGGGTGTCGTCGTACTCGATCAGGCGGCCGGGCTCACCGGTCTTGTCGATCGAGAAGAAGCCGGTCTTGTCGGAGACGCGGGCTGCCTGCTGCATGTTGTGCGTGACGATGATGATCGTGAAACGGTCCTTCAGCTTGAACATCAGGTCCTCGATCGCCAGCGTCGAGATCGGGTCGAGCGCCGAGCACGGCTCGTCCATGAGGATGACCTGCGGCTCGACCGCGATCGTACGGGCGATGCACAGCCGCTGCTGCTGGCCGCCGGAGAGCCCGGCGCCGGGGCGGTCGAGGCGGTCCTTGACCTCGTCCCACAGGTTCGCTGACGTGAGCGAGCGCTCGCACGCCTCCTCAAGCAGCGACTTCTTCTTGATGCCGTTGAGGCGCAGGCCGGCCACCACGTTCTCGAAGATCGACATCGTGGGGAACGGGTTCGGGCGCTGGAAGACCATGCCGATCATCCGGCGGACGGCCGTGACGTCGACGTCGACGTCGTAGATGTTCTGGTCGTCGATGGTGAGGCGGCCCTCGATCCGGGCGTTCGGCAGCACCTCGTGCATCCGGTTGATCGAGCGCAGGAACGTCGACTTGCCGCAGCCGGACGGCCCGATGAGAGCGGTGATCGTCTTCGGCTCCACGGTCATCGAGATGTCGTCGATGGCCTTGAACGAGCCGTAGTACGAGGTGACGTGGGTGGCTTGGATGCGCTTCGCCATGGGGCTCCTTCGCCGGTTACCCGGTCAGCTGGTTGCGGCGGGCAAGCAGCTTCGCGGCGATCGTGAGGATCAGGACAAGGGCGACCAGCGTCAGTGCGGCCGTCCAGGCGCGGGCCGGCGCGTACTTGGACGCGTCACCGGCCTGCTGGAACACGAAGAGGGAGAGCGAGGACTGGTTGTTCTCGAACGGGTTGACGTTGATCGCCGCGCCCCCACCGGCGACGAGCAGCACCGGGGCCGTCTCACCGGCGGCACGGGCGATCGCCAGCATGATGCCGGTGACGATGCCGGGCGACGCCGTCGGCAGGACGATCTTCAGGATCGTCTTCCACTTCGGTATGCCGAGCGCGTACGAGCCCTCGCGCAGCGGCCCCGGCACCAGCCGCAGCATCTCCTCGGTGGATCGGACCACGGTCGGCAGCATCAGTACGCTCAGCGCGAGCGCGGCGGCGACACCCGAGTAGCCGGGCCGGCCACCGTTGAACCACGGCGTCACGACCAGTACGTAGAACGCGAGCACGAACAGGCCCGCGACGATCGACGGGATACCCGTCATGACGTCCACGAAGAACCGGATCGTCCCGGCGAACGCGCCGCGGCCGTACTCGACCAGGTAGATCGCGCCGAGCACCCCGAGCGGTACGGCGAGCAGCGTGGCGACGCCGACCTGCTCCAGCGTGCCGACGATCGCGTGGTAGGCACCGCCCATCGGGTCCCGGGCGCCGATGTTGTTCATCGAGGTGCCGAAGAAGTTCCCGTCGAGGCGGGCGACCCCCCGGGAGACCAGCGTCCACACGAGGCTCGCGAGTGGCAGGATCGCCAGCACGCAGGCGGCGTGGATCAGGGCGCTCCAGGTACGGTTCCTCGCTGCCCGGCGGCCTTCGACGGCGGTCGACGTGGCGTACAGGCCGATCAGGTGGAACAGGCCGCCGAGTACGACGACGAGGACCCAGTTGCCCACGCCGGTCGGCAGCACGATCCCGGCGGAGAGCGCCAGGGCCGCGACCGCGATGCCGGGCACTGCGGCCGACGGCAGCCGCTTGGACCGGATCCCGGCCGGAGTGATACCTGCGGACGGACGTTCGACGGTCACGCTCATGCGGCCCCGTCCCGGAAATCGCGACGGCGGTAGATGATCGCCCGTGCCGTCATGTTGACCATCAGGGTGATCGCGAACAGGACCAGGCCGGATGCGATGAGGGCGCCGCGGCCGGTCTCGTTCGCCTCACCGAAGGCGTTGGCGATGTTGGCGGCGATGGTGTTGCCGCCTGCCTGGATCACGTTGATGGAGATGTCGAAGGTGATGCCGAGGGTCAGTGCGAGGGCGATCGTCTCCCCGAGCGCGCGGCCGAGGCCGAGCATGGTCGCGGCGATGATCCCCGCACGGCCGTACGGCAGCACCGCGGTCCGCACCATCTCCCATTTCGTGGCGCCGAGCGCGAGAGCGGCTTCCTCGTTCATCGCCGGGGTCTGGAGGAAGACCTCGCGGGAGAGGGACGTGATGATCGGCAGGGCCATGATGGCCAGCACGATTCCGCCGAGCAGGATCGACGGCCCGTACGGGCCGGTGCCGAAGATCGGCAGCCATCCGGCGTACTCGTGCAGCCATCCGGACAGCTCGCGGACGGGATTCATCAGCAGGTCCCGCCCCCACAGTCCGAAGACGACACTCGGAACGGCCGCCAGCAGGTCGATGGTGAAGCCGAGTGGAGTCGCCAGCCGCTTGGGTGCGTAGTGGGAGAGGTACAGAGCGATGCCCAGTGCCACCGGCACGGCGAGGACGAGCGCGATGACGGACGTGAGCAACGTGCCGAAGGCGAGTGCGGCGATACCGAAGCGGGGGGACGCCTCGTTGGGGTACCACTGCTGGGCGGTCAGAAAATTGACCGTGTCGGCGCGAAGTGCGGGCACCGCCTTGGCGATCAGGAAGACCGCGATGGCGACGATGATGACCAGGACCGCCGTCCCGGCCGCCACCGTGACGCCGCGGAACCCCGCCTCCATCCCGAATCGGGTACGGCGCGGCAGCGCGCCGCCGCCGCCCAGGTGGTCACTCATGAGCTCGCTCGCTGTCATGTCGCAGGGGATGGCTGGTGCCGCTGCCGTCAGGCCATGGCCTTGATGGAAGCCTCGACCTTGGTACGCACCCCGTCCGGCAGCGGGGCGTAGCCGAGCTTGTCGAGCTCCGCCTGGCCGGCCGTGCTGGCGGCGTACCCCAGGAAGCTCTTGATCAGTGGGAGCTTGTCGGCGGGTGTGCCCTTACTGCACGCGATCTCGTACGTCACGAGGACCAGCGGGTAGGCGCCCGGCTCCGTGGTGTTGTAGTCGATGTCCAGCTTGAGGTCGTTGCCGGTGCCGGACGGCTTGGCGCTCGCGATGGTCTTGCCGGCGTTGGCGGCGGTCAGCTCGGCGAACTCGCCGGCGCCGTTACCGATCTTGGCCATCGTGAGGCTGCTGTTCTCGGCGAAGGAGAGTTCGACGTAGCCGATCGTGCCGTCGGTGCTTTTGATGCGGCCGGCAACGCCGTCGGAGCCCTTGGCGCCGGTGCCGCCCGGGGCCTTCCACGCCTTGGCCTTGCCGAACGTCCAGTCGGCCTGGGCGGTCTTGTCGAGGAAATTCGTGAAGTTCTCCGTGGTGCCCGACTCGTCGGAGCGGTGCACCGGCTGGATCGGGGTCGACGGCAGTGTGGCGTTCGGGTTGTCCGCCTTGATCTCCGCGGCGTCCCAGGTGGTGATCGTGCCCGCGAAGATCTTCCCGATCGTGGCGGGCTTCAGCTGCAGCGAGTCGACGCCGCTCACGTTGAAGACCACGCTGATCGGTCCGATGACCATCGGGAGGTGGATGGCGGTGCCGCCCGCGCACCTGGCGTCGGCCTTCGGCTGCTCCTCCGGCTTGAGCGCGGAGTCGGAGCCGGCGAAGTCCGCTGTACCGGCGATGAAGGCCTGGATGCCCGCCCCGGAGCCGGTCGGCTCGTAGCTGAGCTTGATGGGCGAGCTCGTGACGGGCGAGCACTGGGACTGGTACGCCTTGATCCACTCGGAGACGGCGTTCTTCTGCGCCGAGGAGCCCTGCGCGTTGACGGTCCCGGTCGAGCAGCTCGCCGGAGCAGCGCTGGTGCCGGTGCCCGGCGATGCGATGTTGTCCGAACCACACGCCGCAAGGGCGAGCGTCGCAGTCACTGCAAGACCAGCCAGGTACGGCCGCTGGAGCTTCACCGGAGGTGTTCCCTTCGCACGGATGTCTGCCGGAGCGCCCGGCCGCCGACCTCTGACCGGCATACGAGGCAAGCTAGGAGCCTCAGGTGGACATCGACCCGGGCCGAAGTGAACGAAGGGTGAACAGTTTCAGCCGTCGACATGGCGCTGGCCTGGGGCCGAGGTGTCCGTTCGGTGAACCATGTCACCGTACGGGCGCACTCGGAACGCTCCATTGGCCCGCCCAGCCAGGGGGTCGAGGTCCGTCGGTGGCGGCCGTCAGGCGTACATGACGTCGGTGCGGTACGCGGTGAAACCGAGGCGTCGGTAGAGGCGCATCGCGGCGGTGTTCGACTCGTCGACGTACAGCAGGACGTCGGTGAGGCCCCGGCCGGCCAGGTGGGCGAGGCCCGCAGAGGTCAGTGCGCCGCCGAGGCCCCGGCGGTGGCCGCCCGGGTCGACACCGAGGACGTACACCTCGCCGAGGCCGTCCGGGTGGGTCTTGGTCCAGTGGAAACCCAGCAGCGCATCCGTGGCCGGGTCGACGGCGAGCAGGAAGCCGGCCGGGTCGAACCAGGCTTCGGCCATCCGGGCGTCCAGGTCGGCCTGGGTCCAGCGGCCCTGTTCGGGGTGGTCGGCGAAGGCACGGGCGTTCACGGCGAGCCAGGCGGCGTCGTCGAGGCCGGGCCGGAAGGTGCGCAGAACGACATCCGCAGGCCACGGCACCGGCGGCAGGCCGGTCAGGGGGCGGCGCAGCTGGTGCAGGGTGCGTACCCGGTGCAGGCCCGCACGGTTCGCGAGCGCCGCGGCGGCCGGCAGGTCACCGTGCGCCCAGAACCGGGTCGCGGCCGTTGCGGACGCGAGCAGTTCGGCGCCGATGCCCCGGCGGCGCAGAGCGGGAGCCACCACCAGCTCCGCCGCGCCGGTCGCGGTGTCCACATGGGCGTATCCGGCCAGCCTGCCGTCGTGCCTGCTCTCCAGATGTACGGACGCGCCCGTGCCGCCGCCCTTCACGGCCAGTACGGTGTGCTCGTCGAGCGGGTAGACGCCGTCCACCTCGGCTGCGGCGTCCGCCAGCGCCAGGACCTCGGCCGGGATCACACCGACAGTGGCGCGGGCTCGCTGTCGGGCAGCGACCTGTTGGGCGGGACCACGAACTTGTAGCCGACCTGGCGGACGGTGCCGATCATCGACTCGTACTCGGAGCCGAGCTTGGCGCGCAACCGCCGGACGTGCACGTCGACCGTGCGCGTACCGCCGAAGTAATCGTAGCCCCAGACCTCGCGTAGCAGCTGATCACGGCTGAAGACCCGGCCCGGGTGCTGGGCCAGGAACTTCAGCAGCTCGAACTCCTTGTACGTGAGGTCGAGCGGCCGTCCCTTGAGCTTTGCGGCGTACGTGTCGGGGTCGATGTTGAGTTCGCCGGCGCGGATCGAGCCACCGGCGCCGGCCGTGGCGCTGGCGAGTCGCCCGACGGCGAGCCGCAGCCGCGCTTCGACCTCGGCGGGTCCGGCGCTGGCCAGGACGACATCGTCGATGCCCCAGTCGGCGTTCAGTGCGATCAGGCCGGCCTCGGTGACGACGGCCATGAGCGGCACGCCGAGTCCCGTGGCGTGCAGCACGCGGCAGGTGGCACGAGCCTCGGAGAGTTCCGAGCGGGCGTCGACGAGGATGGCGTCCGCGCTGGGCCCCGACACCAGGGTGCGTACGTCGCGTGGAGCGGTACGCACCGAGTGGGGAAGAAGATCGAGTGCGGGCAGTACGGCGGACGGTTCTCCGGCGCGCGCTGTCACCAGCAGCAGAATCTCCACGCTCACCTCCGACTTGCGGCGCGCGGGCCGCATCCGTGACCCGGCGGCACGCAGCGATTGCTCGGCCACCCCCGGACCTGTCCCGGCGTCAATGACGGGTGGGCAGGGCTTCACCCTATCCGATGGTCATGCCTCAAGTCCCCGGTCGAACAGCGACGTGATGCACTGAACGCCCGGGCGGTGGCCGAAAGGCGGAGGTCGTGACCGGCCGTTCACTGGACCGGGGCGGGGCGTCGCGCCGGATCCGGCGGGCGGGGTGCGGCGATCAGGGCGCCGGTCTGGCACGATCGCAGGCGTGCCCGCCTCCACGCCCCCCGATCGCGATCCGGACCCCTGGGGTTCCGACGATCGCGACGGCCTGCTGTCCCGTGCCGCGCTCGCCCGTACCGGCATGTACGGGCAGGACATCGCCCCGCACTCCGGCGAGGAGGATATCGAGGACGAGGAGATCGTCCCGGCAAGGGTCCGGCCGACGTTGTCGGTGGCGATCGCGGGCTTCGCCGGTCTGCTCGGCCTGGGTCTGATCCTCGGCGCGCACACGGCCGGCCCGGGCGCCCGGTTGCCGTACGCCATCGTGATCTTCGGGGTGCAGGCGCTGTTCGTCCTGGCCTGGACGATGGCGATGCGGCCCCCGGCGTGGAGCACGGTCGCCGGAGTGAGTGTGCTCGTCGCGCTGGGGGCCGACGCGGCCGCCGTACTGCCCGACACGGCCTCCCTGGCTCCACTGGGGTACGTCGCCGCGGGTGGGTTCGCGCTGGCCGTGGTGGGCCAGCTGGTACGGGGCACGGAGCGGTCCCAGGTCACCGACGCGCTCGGCAGCACCCTGCTCATCGTGGTCGGCGTGGTCGCATTCGCCACGCTGATCGTGCTCACCCGCCGGACCGGCGGCACCCAGGCGGTCCTGCCCTGCCTGGCGGCGACCGCGGTGGCGCTCGTGGTGGCGCGGCTGACCGATGCCGTGTTCGCCAGGCCGCAGGTCGCGCCGCAGGTGCCGCGCGGGGCGACGGGCATCGTCCTCGGGGCGATGCTGGGCACGCTGACCGCGGCGGTATTCGGCAGCTACCTGGTGCAGCCGTTCACCCCGGCGAAGGGTGCGGTCCTGGGGCTGGTCGCGGCGGCCGCGGCCGTACTGGTCGACCTCGCGGTGGACTACGCGGAGGCGGGCCGGGAGATGGCCGGAGATCCGCCGACGTTCTGGGTGGCCCGGCACATGCAGGGTCCGCTGGGCGCGTTCGCGCTCGCCGCCCCGGCCACGTACGGCATGGTCATGCTGTTCCTCTCTTGATTGTCCAGCTTGTCCTGTTGGGTGGCGTGCGGGTGAACCGGGTAAGTACTGTGCCCGACAGCACGGACGCTAACCGGGGAGGACGACCGTGGCCTACAGCGACACCGAGGTGCGACACCCGCGCAAGCGTCGTGGCCGCGGCGTGTTGATCACCCTCCTGGCACTGGTGGTGTTACTGGGCATCGCGGCCGTCGTCATCGACCGGTTCGGTTCCTCATACGCCGAGCGCCGCATCGCCGACCAGGTTGCCGCGCAGATCCGGCAGCAGAAGGCGACCTCCGACCGTCCCGAGGTCGACATCACCGGATTCCCGTTCGTCACCCAGGTGTTGCGCGGAAACTACGACGACATCCGCATCCAGCTGCGCGAGCTTACCGGCACCGCGCGGGGCGAGACGGTCACGGTGCCCCTGGTCGACATCCACGCCCTCGACGTACGGGCGCCGCTGCAGGCGATCCTCGACAACCAGGGTCCGATCGTCGCCACCACGGTCAACGGGACCGCGACCATCGACTACGCCAGCGTCACCGCGCTGATCAACCGGCCCGGCCTGCAACTGTCGGAAAGGGGCGGCAAGCTCGCCGTGACCGCACCGCTCGAAGCGCTCGGCCGGACCATCACCGTCAGCGGCACGGCAGGTCTCACGGTGGCGGACGGTTCCGTGCAGGTCCGGTTCGAGCAACTGTCCGCCCCGGAGCTCGCCGCGATCCCATTCGCCCAGAACCTCGTCAACAGCTACGCGGAGCAGATCTCGGTCGGCTTCAAGCTGCCCCAGCTTCCGCTGAATCTGAAGATCCAAAAGGTCACGCCCACCGCCGCGGGGTTGCAGGTGACGGCGACGGCCAGCGAGGTCAACCTGAACCGGCGCTCGTGATCCCGAAAGGTGGGCGGGGCTGTCGGTTTCGATGAGGCCGCTGGTAGGCTCGCTGACCATGGGTTGGATGCTCACGAAACGGCGCGCGGTCGACCTGTGCCGCGTGGCCACCTGTCTGTGTCGCCCCGTCATCTGACGGCGGGGCTGCTTGTGCTGCGTACCAACTGATTCACCTTCACGCCCGGCAGCGGCGCCGTCGCACGAACCGTGATCCCTCAATCCCCTGGGTCCCGCGCGTGCGGCTCTGTTCTCACGCGCTGGCTCACCCGACATCTCACCCGACAATGGGAGTCATTGATGAGTCGCGACACCGCACTCGTCTCGGCCGACTGGGCCGAGCAGAACCTCGAAACCCCGGGCGTCGTCTTCGTCGAGGTCGACGAGGACACCACCGCGTACGACGGCGGTCACATCCCCGGTGCCATCAAGCTCGACTGGAAGAACGACCTCCAGGACCAGGTCCGCCGCGACTTCGTCAACCAGGAGCAGTTCCAGAAGCTGCTGTCCGAGCGGGGCATCGCCAACGACGACACCGTCATCCTCTACGGCGGCAACAACAACTGGTTCGCCGCGTACGCGTACTGGTACTTCAAGCTGTACGGCCACGGTGACGTCAAGTTGCTCGACGGCGGACGCAAGAAGTGGGAGCTCGACGCGCGCCCGTACTCGAAGGAGGCGCCGAACCGCGCCGCCACGACGTACGTCGCGCAGACCCCGGACCTGTCGATCCGCGCGTTCCGCGACGAGACCGTCGCCGCGATCGGCGTGCTGAACCTCGTCGACGTGCGTAGTCCCGACGAGTACGCCGGCCGGCTCCTCGCCCCGGCGCACCTCCCGCAGGAGCAGGCGCAGCGCGCCGGCCACATTCCGACCGCGATCAGCGTGCCGTGGAGCAAGGCCGCGAACGAGGACGGCACGTTCAAGTCGGATGACGAGCTCGCCAAGATCTACGCCGAGGCCGGTCTCGACGGGTCGAAGGACACGATTGCGTACTGCCGCATCGGCGAGCGTTCCTCGCACACCTGGTTCGTGCTCAAGGAGCTGCTCGGCCACGAGAATGTGAAGAACTACGACGGTTCCTGGACCGAGTACGGCTCGCTGGTCGGTGTGCCGGTGGCCCTCGGCGACGAGCCCGGAAAGGCGTGAGCACGATGACTGCTCCCATCGCGGCCGGTTGCGCCGCCCCCGACCAGTCCGCGCCGATCCCGGCCTCCGTCGACCTCGAGAAGGAAACGGTGATCACCGGCGTGGTGACCGCCGCCGACGGCGAGGCCGTGGCGGGCGCGTACGTGCGCCTGCTCGACTCGACCGGTGAGTTCACCGCCGAGGTCGTCACCTCGCCGGAGGGCGTCTTCCGGTTCTTCGCCGCCCCGGGCACCTGGACGCTGCGCGCCCTGTCCCGGCACGGCAACGGCGACGTGCAGATCGACGCCTCCCGTGGCATCAACAACGTCGGTGTCGCGGTCGCCTGATCACGTATCCGCAACGCATCGGGAAGCCGGGCCGGAATCGGCCCGGCTTCTCGCGTGTGAGGATGGACCCGTGATCGCCGCTGCCCGCCGCCGTTGGCTGATCGCGGGCACAGTTGCCTGGGCTGTCGGTCTGACCGCGCTGGCGATCGTGTCGTCGCGCGGTGACGAGCCGACGGTCCGCGATCAGCGGTCGGTGGCGCAGACGCAGCCAGTCGTGGGCCGGGTGGTGGGCGAGTTGCTGGCGGCGACGGGTCCGGAGGCGGTCGCGGAGCTGACCGCACTGCGGTCCGCGGGTTCCTGCCGGATCACTCCGGTGCGCGACGGCATCCGCCTCGAGCAGGGCGTCGCCGTGCGGGTCCGGCCGGGGCAGGGCCCGGCGCTGTTGGAGTCGGTGCGGGCGGCGCTGCCGGTCGCGTACCGGCCGAGGGTGATCCCGGTTCGTGACGCGACCCCGGTCCTCACCGCGGACGCCGGGGACTTCATCGCCGTGAACGGCGGCATCGAGTCGGGCGGCGCGGTGGTCCGGCTCGTCGCCGCTACCGGTTGCCGTCCGCTGGACGGCGCGTCGCTGCCGCCCGCACCGGCCGCGAACCCCGGACCCGAGCTGGCCCCGGTGCTGGCCGCCGTGGGTCTCCCCGCCACCGCGCCGGCCACGTCGGAGCAGGTCACCTGCCCGTCGGGCGGCATCGCCCGGACCGTCGCCGTCCGTGCCTCCGCATCGCTTCCAGACCTGGGTACGGCGCTCCGCCCGCTAGCCGAAGGCGCCAACGTCGTGCAGGCCGAGCCGGCCGCGTACGCCTACCGCCGCGACGGACACTCCATCGTGGTCACCAGCGTCGACGGCGTGATCCGCGCGACGGAGACCACCGGCTGTCCCTAGGTCAGTAGACGAGTCCCTGCGCGCCGTCGCTCAGCACTTCCTCCACGAAGACGGCCGCCCCGGCGATCCGTATGCCGGGCAGGACGTCGTCCGGGCCGATGCCGCGGCGTGCCGCGCACTGGGTGCACAGGGTGACCCGGCCGCCGTCGAGCACCATCGCCAGCAGACCCGGCAGCGGCGCCGCGTGCGGCAGCTCGAACTCGGCCGCCTTGCCGGGCAGCGCGAACCACGCGGACTCGCCGGTCAGCCAGAACGACACGTCCGCCCCGGCGGCGAGCGCC
This sequence comes from uncultured Micromonosporaceae bacterium, assembly GCA_966211315.1. GTDB lineage: Bacteria > Actinomycetota > Actinomycetes > Mycobacteriales > Micromonosporaceae > CBIHNN01. Next base: position 19,303 of record CBIHNN010000004.1, read on the forward strand.
GTCGTGGCCACGGTGAAGGCCTGTGAGCATCGTTCGGGTGAGTCGGCTCCGGCGGTTGCCTTGACGACGAGGAGGCGGGCCATGGCGGTCAGCATAGGATGACCGGGTCATGGTTACGGAAATCGGGTTCGTCAGCCTGCTTGTCGCCGGTTTCGGCGCACTGGCAGGCGGTATGGCGTATTTGGCCGTCCGCATCGGCCGGGGGCGCTGGTGAGCGGGAGGAGCGGGCCTGCGAGCCCGGCAGTCGCGAACGAAAGGCGGCAGAATTGAGTACGACGGAAGAGAATCCTCTCGGGCCGCCGCCGTGGTTGAACGCGCCGCCCGTCGAGGCGTACCCGTACGAGGACACCCACGACCTGCGCCAGGGTCCGGACCTGCACCCCGCGCTGCTCGGCCTGCTGCCGTTCATCGGGCTGTGGCGGGGCCGTGGACGCGGCGGCTACCCGACGGTCGAGGACTTCGACTACGCGCAGGAGATCCGGATCAGCCATGACGGCCGGCCGTTCCTGCACTACGAGTCGAGGGCGTGGCTGCTGGACGATCAGTCCCAGCCGATCCGCCAGGCGGGCCGGGAGACCGGCTGGTGGCGTCCGGTGCTGGCGGACGGCCGCCCGACCGACGAGGTCGAAGCGCTGATGAGCAGCCCCACCGGCATCATGGAGCTATACGTCGGCCGGGCCGTCGGGACCCGCCTCGAGCTGGTCACCGACGCGGTCATGCGGACGGCGACGGCCAAGGAGGTCACCGCCGGTCAGCGGCTCTTCGGCATCGTCGACGGCGCACTGTTGAACGCCCTGGAGTGGGCCGCCGAGGGCCCCCCCCGGACCCCGCACCTGTCGGCCGGGCTGGTCCGGGGGGGCGGCTCGCCGCCCGCGACGCGACGTCGGGTCCCGGCATCCCCGGGGCCTGACCCCTGCCCGGGAAACCCAGGACGTCAGAAGCTCTGGGACGTCAGAAGCCCAGGACGGCGTGCATGCGGGCGGTCCACTCGGACGCCGGCCGGGTCACCCCGTCCAGGACGCGGACCTCCGCCAGGCCGCGCAGCGACGAGCTCAGCCAGGGCGGACGCTGTCCGACCGCGATCCCGAGCCCCGCGGTGACCACCCGGACTCCATCGCGGCGTTCGCGCAGCGTCGCCGCCGGGACGCCGGTGATCGTCGCGTAGCAGGTCGGGGGGCCGTCGGCCGGACCGCGCGTGCAGATCAGTCGCAGGCCGCCCTCCGGCTCGTCCCATGCGTCGCATGCCTGTAGGGCGAGGGGCCGCAGGTCCGGCAGGGGGAGGGCCAGCAGGGCGGCGGAGCGAGACATCCGGTCGAGATGCTCGTCGAGCAGCCAGGGGCGGCCGTCGCGGACGTGAACCGTCTCGAATACGCCGTCGCCGTAGAGGACGCCTGCGTCGTCGCCGCGCAGCACTGGCGTGTCGGGGCTCACGACGCCGGACCCCGGGAACACCACGATGCGTTCGGCCATGACGCGTGAGCATATGCTCGTACGGTGTCCGACACGTCGCTGGCCGAGCTGCTCCGCGAGCGGGGCCTCCGGCTGACCCCGCAGCGCCAGCTCATCCTGGAGGCCGTCCACGATCTGCGGCACGCCACCCCCGAACAGGTGCACACCGCCGTCCGGGAACGCGCCGCCGGAGTCAACATCACCACCGTCTACCGCACCCTGGAACTGCTCGAGGACCTCGGCCTCGTCACCCACACGCACCTGTCGCACGGGTCGCCGACGTACCACCGGGTGGGCGAGCACCAGCACGTCCACCTGGTCTGCCGCTCGTGCGGCACCGTGACGGAGGTGGATCCGGCGGTCCTGGCGCCGATCGCAGAGCAGTTGCGCGAGGAACGCGGGTTCCGGGTGGACATCGGGCACACCTCGTTCTTCGGGGTCTGCAAGGAGTGCCAGTCGTGATCGCCGTCGAAGCCATCGATCCGGACAGCCGCGACGCCGGGGTCGCCGCCCACTACGGTGACCCGATGCGCGAGCAGCGCCTCCTTTCGACCGAGGCCGGCCTCGTCGACCGGTCCAACCGCGGGGTCGTCGCCGTATCCGGCGAGGAGCGGCTGAGCTGGCTGCACAGCATCACCAGCCAGCACCTCACCGCCCTGGTCGGCGGCACCGAACTGCTCGTCCTCTCCCCGAACGGCCACGTCGAGCATCACGCCGCGGTCGCTGACGACGACACGACGACCTGGCTCGACACCGAGCCGGGCTCGGCCGCGGGCCTCCTGGCGTACCTGCGGAAGATGCGCTTCTTCGCCCGCGTCGAACCTCGCGACGCGACGACGGAAACCGCGGTCCTCTCGCTGGTCGGGCCGCGCGCGGCCGCGGTGATCGACCTGCCCGAACCCCGGATCGACCCGGTGCCGGGCCCGAAGTTCGCCGGAGGCACCGTCGCCCCTCGATCGTCCAGCGGGTACGCCGTCCGGCCCCTGCCGTCCTTCGGAGGACTCGCCCGCCGCGGCCCGCTGGGCGTCGATCTGCTGGTGCCGCGCTCCGCGGTCCCCGACATCGTGGCCGGGCTCGGCGTGCCGCTGGCCGGACTGTGGGCGTACGAGGCGATCCGGGTCGCGGCGCGGGTACCCCGCCTCGGCTGGGAGAGCGACCACCGCACGATCCCCGCTGAGGTCGACTGGACCGCTGCCGCCGTCCACCTGGACAAGGGTTGCTACCGCGGTCAGGAGACGGTCGCACGGGTCCACAACCTCGGCCGTCCCCCGCGCCGACTGGTCCTCCTGCACCTGGACGGCATCGCCACCGACCAGCCGCCTGCCCAGGGGACCCCGGTGGAGCTGGACGGCCGCTCGGTCGGCTTCGTCGGCACGGCGGTCCGGCACCACGAACTCGGCCTGGTCGCGCTGGCCGTCATCAAGCGGAACGTCGCCGATGACGCAGCGCTCACGGTCGGCCCGTCCACGGCCGCGATCGACCCCGCCTGACGGTGTCCCTGCCACTCCTGGAGGCGTGGGAGCATCGGGGGATGACCGGGACTCTCATCACCGTGGCGCCGACTGGGGCCGAGTCGAGCAAGATCGATGTGCCGAATCTGCCCGTCACGTTGGATGAGCTGGTCATGACCGCCACGGAGTGCGAGGCGCTCGGAGCGGCGATGATCCACATCCACGTCCGCGACGATGCGGCGCGCCCGACGCTCGACCTCGGCCGGCTGCGCGACACCGTCGCCGCGGTACGCGGCAGCACCGACTTGATCGTGCAGCTCAGCTCCGGTGGGGCGGTCACCGATCCCGAGGACGCCCGGCTCGCCGTCGTCGACGCCGCCCCGGATATGGCGTCCTGCACGATGGGCACGGTCAACTTCGGCGAGGACGTGTTCCTGAACCGTTGGGCGTTCGTGGTGGGCCTGCACACGCGGATGCAGGAACGCGGCGTCGTCCCCGAGTACGAGATCTTCGACCTGGGGCAGCTCACCACCCTGCAGCGCCTGCTCGGCGAGCACGGGCTGCCCTACGGCGGTCACGTGCACGTGGACCTGGTCATGGGTGTCCCGGGCGGTATGCCCGGTACTGCCGACGCGCTCGTCGCATGCCGCCAGGCGATCAGGGACCTGCCCGAGGGCACGACGTTCTCCGCCACCGGTATCGGGCGCAGCACGATCCCCGTGATGTTGGCCTCGCTGGCCACCGGTGGGCATCTGCGGGTCGGCATGGAGGACACGCTGACCTACGCGAAGGGGCGCCCGGTCGAGTCGAACATGCAACTGGTGGCCCGCGCCGTCGGCTTCGCGCAGCTGGCGCAGCGCCCGCCGCTCACCACCGACGAGGCCCGGCGGCTGCTCGGCCTGGCCTGAGACGCGCCCGGCGTGCAGCAGGACCACGGGCCACCGGAGCCCAGGTCGACGACTGGGAGTATCACAGCGGAAACCGTATGTGACCTGTCGCACGCTAGCAATAGTTAGCGTTTCGCTTGCAACAGCTAGCGGCGGGCGTTACGGTCGGACTCATGCCCAGCCCCAAGGACCTGCCACGCGACATCGGGGTCTTCATCAAGGACCTGCGCCAGAACGCGCAGATCTCGCTGCGGCAGCTCGCCGAGCGGGCCGGGGTCAGCAACCCGTACCTCAGCCAGATCGAGCGCGGCCTCCGCAAGCCCAGCGCCGAGGTGCTCCAGCAGATCGCCAGTGCGCTGCGGGTCTCCACCCCCGCGATGTATCTGCGGGCCGGATTGCTCGACAGTGAGGGCCAGCAGGGCGTACTCGCCGCCATCGCGGTCGACCCGGAACTGACCATGGCCCAGAAGCAGTCGCTCGCTCAGATCTACGAGACGTTCCGCAGTGAGAACTCCCGCAACGCGGAGCCCTCCGCCGCCGTGCCGGTGCAGGACACCGGCCCGTCCGAGGACGACCTGCTCGAGGCGGTCGCCGCCGTCGAGCTGGGCGCGACTCCGGCACCCGAGACCACGCCGGCACCCGAGACCACTCCCAAACCCGCTAGGAAGACCGCCCGGAAGGCGGTCACCGAGACCTCCCCGAAGGAGCAGTCATGACCGACACCCAGACCACCAAGCCGACCCGGATCCCCGGCCCGCTGTACGCCGCCGCCGGAGCCGGCGACCTCGCGTACCAGCAGCTGCGCAAGCTCCCGACCGTGGTCGGCGAACTCAGCGGCCGCGCCGTGGCCGGTGGCTTCGAGCTGCGCGAGAAGGCCATCGCCTCGTTGCGTGCCGCCGAGACCCGCGCCTCCGTGCTGCGTGACCGGGCCAACGACACCGCCACCAGCCTCAAGGGTGCCGACCTCGAGGCCCTGCGCGAGCAGGCCCTGAAGAACACCACGTCGTTCGCCCAGGCCGCCCAGGAGCGTGCCGTGGCGCTGTACACGACCCTCGTCGCCCACGGCGAGCGGGTCATCGGCAGCGGCGTCGTACAGGCTGCCGACACGGTGAACGCGGACATCGAGTCCACGGATGCGCCCAAGCCCGTCACCGCCACCCCGGCCGACATCCCCGCCAAGCCGGTCAAGGCCGTCCGGGCCAAGAAGTCCACCGGTCCCGCCGCGAATTGATCACGACGTCGAGGCTGGGTACGCACATTCGGACGTGCCCGGCCTCGGCGGCATAGACTTGCCGACATGGTCATCGGCGCCTACCTGCCCTATCAGTTGGTTGTCAGCTACCTGAACGACGCCATCTGGCTCTTCGCGCTGGGCTTGGAGCTCGTCGCGTTCATCCACTGCCTGATCCAGCGTTCGGACGGCTTCCCGGCGATCGGCACGCTTCCGAAGGGTGCCTGGCTCGCCATCATCGGCATCTCCGGAGCTCTGACCTATGTCTTCGGCTCCAATACCGCACCGGGCATCATTGCGATGATCGGCATCGCGGCCGCAGCCATCTACCTGCTCGACGTGCGGGCCGGGCTGCGGGACCTGTCGGACGGCAAAGGTTTCTGGTGAGCGGTACGGACGTCATCGTGACGTCCGTACCGCGTGCACCTCGATCGGCTCGTCACCGTCTCCGGAATTCCACCCCCAGCGCGGTCATGCGCTTCCTCCACGCGTAACTTTTCCTCGCCTCGCGCGGTGGATCGGGTGTGAGGCTTAAACCGCGGTCCATATTCCTGGGCATCGTGGCGTTCGGGCTACCCATGGCCCTGACGACCGGCTGGACCCTCGGGGCCCGTCAACCGTTCCCGGAGCCCGTGAGTGAGCGCCGGGCACCGGCGATCGGCGGCATCGGCTCGGCGCCGTCCGGAGCCGTACGGGTTCCCCTGCGGTCCGCGCCCGGCTGGTCGCCTCCGCGACCGCGCACGGTCGCCGAGATCACCACGTCGACCCCACCGGTCGTCGTGGTCACCTCGTCGCGGTCCGCCGGGCCGGCCCAGCCCACACCGACCCGTACGAGTTCGAAGCCGCCGTTCAGCCCGCCGCCCGTACCGACGCCGACGCCGCCGTCGCCGGACCCGGCCGAGTCGTCGGGCGAGGCCTCGCCGCCGGTGTCCGCCAGTCCCGCGCCCTGACCGGTGATGCCCTAAGCTCCCCGATCATGGGTAGCGGTGGTGGCGGTGCGGTGCGGCAGTTCCTTCTCGGGGTCAGTTTGCTCGGACGCGGGCTGGGGATGTATCTGCGTACTCCCGGGATGATCGTGCTCGGCCTCGTCCCGGCGCTGATCTCCGGTGCGCTCTACACCGCCGGCGTGGTCGCCCTGGTGTGGAACCTCGCGGACATCGCCGCGGCAGTGACCTGGTTCGCCGACGACTGGTCGGTGTGGCTGCGCGACCTCGTACGCTTCATCGGCGCCGCGGCCGTCATCGGGCTCGGCGGGCTGCTGGGCGTCCTGACGTTCACAGCGGTGACGCTGATCATCGGTGACCCGTTCTACGAGAGGATCTCCGAGCTCGTCGAGGACCGCTTCGGCGGTGTGCCGGACGCGGTCGACGTGCCCTGGTACGCCTCCCTCGGCCGCAGCGTCGTCGACGGCCTGCGGTTGGTCGGCTTCTCGCTCCTCATCGGACTACTGCTCTTCGTCGGCGGGTTCATCCCGGTTGTCGGCCAGACCGTGATCCCGGTGCTCGGCGCCGCGCTGGGCGGCTGGATCCTCGCCGTCGAGCTGACCGGGGTTCCGTTCCAGCGCCGCGGCCGCCGCCTGCCGGACCGGCGCCTCGCCTTGCGTACGCAGCGGTCGCTCACGCTCGGCTTCGGTGTCGCGGTCTTCCTCTGCTTCCTCATCCCGCTCGGCGTCGTCCTGCTGACCCCGGCGGCGGTGGCGGGCGGCACCCTGCTCTCCCGCCGCGTCCTGGGTCTGCCGATCGACGAACAGGCCGTGACGAGGTCCTGATGGAGGTCGAACTGGTCGAGGGCGACATCACCAGCCAGGAGGTCGACGCGATCGTCAACGCCGCGAACTCGTCGCTGCTCGGCGGCGGGGGAGTGGATGGTGCAATCCACCGCCGGGGCGGCCCCGACATCCTCACCGAGTGCCGCCGGCTCCGCGCCTCGCGGTATCGCGGTGGCCTGGCGACCGGGCAGGCGGTAGCGACCACGGCCGGGCGGCTGCCGGCCAGCTGGGTCGTGCACACCGTCGGCCCGGTGTACTCGGTGGCGGAGGACCGGTCCGCGCTGCTGCGCTCCTGCTACGAGACGTCGCTGCGGGTCGCCGACGACCTCGGGGCGCGGACGATCGCGTACCCCCTGATCTCGGCCGGTGTCTACGGGTGGCCGCTCGACGACGCGATCGCCCAGGCGTTGGCCGTGCTGCGCACCGCGCAGCCGACGAATCTGCGGACCGCACGTGTGGTCCTGCACGGCCGTGCGGCCTACGAGACGGCGGTCCAGGTCTCCAGCGTCCGGTAGTACGGATCTTCACCGGGATTCGGCACAGCTCGGCAGGTACGGAGACCGGCGCGCCGGCCGCCGGCCGGAGCCAGCGGGATGACGGCCCCACGTTCCGATGGACGGACGCTAGGCCGAAGCCCGGATCACCAGCTCGGTCGGCAGGACGACGGACTCGGGTACGTCGTCCCCGTTGACCAGGCGCAGCATCTGCCGTGCCATCGTCTGTCCGATCTCGACACTGGGCTGCCGGACGGTCGTCAGGGGCGGGTCGCTGTACCGGGAGATCTCGATGTCGTCGAAACCCGCCATGGCGACGTCGTCCGGCACCCGGCGACCGGTTTCCTTCAACGCGTGCAGCGCGCCGTGCGCCATCAGGTCGGATGCGACGAAGACCGCGTCCACGCCGGGGTCGCGTTCCAGGACCTGCCGCATGGCGGTGGTGCCGGACTCCCGGGTGAAGTCGCCGATCGCGACGACGGGGCTGTGGTTGGCCTCGGGCAGCGCCTTGCGGAACGCGTGGAGCCGCTCGATGCCGGCGATCATGTCCTGGGGTCCCGCGATCGTGGCGATCCTGCGGCGACCGGCGTCGACCATCCGCCTTACGGCGGCGTCGATGCCGTGGCTGTGGTCGACGTCGACGTACGGGACGGAATCGTTACTGGGGGCCATGGACCGCCCGCTGACGACGACGGGGATGCCCATCCGGGACAGTGCGCCGGGCAGAGGGTCGGCGCCGTGGATCGAGGCGAACATGACCCCGTCGACGTGGCTCGCCATCGCGTACCGCTCGACCCGGTCGTGGCTGGCGGACGAGCCGGCCATCATGAGGACCAACTGCTTGTCCGCCGCCTCGAGCACGGCGCTGACACCCCACACGATCTGGGCGAAGAACTGGTCGTCCGAGAAGACCCGGCTCGCCGCCTCGGGCAGGATCAGCGCGATCGAGTCGGTCCGCTGGGTGACGAGGCTGCGGGCGGCCTGGTTGGGGACGTACCCCAGCTCGTCGACCGCCTGGTTGACCGCGTCGCGGATGGCCTCCGCGACCGTCGTGGAGCCGTTGACGACGCGGGAAACGGTCGCCCGGGAGACGCCCGCACGTCGCGCGACCGCCTCAAGGGTGGGCCGTTCCCGCGTCACCATGTCACGCCTCCGTTTCGCCGGTGGCCGTCAGGCCGTTACGACGGATCACCTCGCGGTACCACAGTGCGCTGTCCTTCGGGGTACGGGCCTGCGTCGTGTAGTCGACGTGGATGATCCCGAAGCGCTTGAGGTACCCCTCCGCCCATTCGTAGTTGTCGAGGAGCGACCAGGCGTAGTAACCGCGCAGATCGACACCTTGCTCGATCGCATCGTGACAGGCCCTCAGGTGTCCGTCCAGATAACGTATCCGGTCGGTATCGGTGACGCGGTGATCCGGACCCGGGCCGTCGGGGTACGCCGCCCCGTTCTCGGTGATCATCAGCGGCACTTCGGGGTAGTCCCGGCCGATCCGGACGAGCATCCGCGTCAGCGCCGACGGCTCGATCTGCCAGCCCATGTCGGTGACCGGGCCGACCGGCGCCCGGAAGGCGACATCGTCCGTACCCGGGTACTCCTCGAGGTTGCCCTTGGCGCCCTCGCTGTGCCCGACGTACGTGGGGCTGTAGAAGTTGATCCCCAGGAAGTCGATCGGCTGACAGATGATCGCCTCGTCGCCGTCACGCAGCCACGGCGTGCCACCGAAGCGCTCCAGGTGCTCCAGCACGTCGGCCGGGTACTTCCCGCGTAGCATCGGCTCGAAGAAGATCCGGTTGTGCAGGCCGTCGACCAGATGGGCGGCGGCCAGATCGGCCTCGCTCGCCGGGTCCATCGGGATGACCGAGGCCGGGTTCAGCGTGACGGCGATGACCTGGGCACCTTCGGCGCGCAGCGTCTGCACGCCGATGCCGTGTGCGAGGTTGAGGTGGTGCACCGCGGCGAAGGCCGATGCCGGGTCCTGTACGCCCGGGGCGTGCCGGCCGCTGGAGTAGCCGAGGTACGCCGAGCACCACGGCTCGTTCAGCGTGGTCCAGGTGCGGACGCGGTCCCCGAGGCGGCCGTACACCGCGCGGGTGTAGTCGGCGAACACCTCCGCGGTCTCCCGGTTGGTCCAGCCACCCCTGTCCTCGAGCGTCTGGGGCAGGTCCCAGTGGTACAGCGTGACCAGTGGGTCGATGCCCTTGCTGAGCAGCTTGTCCACGAGGCGGTCGTAGAAGTCCAGGCCGCGGAGGTTGACCGGGCCCGTGCCGTTCGGCTGGATCCGCGGCCAGGCCACGGAGAACCGGTATGACTGGAGACCCAGCTGCGACATCAGGTCCACGTCGTCGGCGTACCGGTGGTAGTGGTCGCACGCCACGTCCCCGGTGTGCCCGCCGTACACCTTGCCCGGAATACGGCTGAAGGTGTCCCAGATGGACGAGCCGCGCCCGTCCTCGTTTACCGCGCCCTCGATCTGGTACGCCGCCGTGGCGGCGCCCCAGACGAAACCGTCCGGGAAGCTGATGGCCGCAGCCTGCTCCTGCCCGGCTGTGCCGGGCTGTGTCACGGTGGCCGTCATCCCTTGACCGCTCCTTGCATGATGCCGCCGATGATTTGCTTGCCGAAGACTACGAAGACGATCAACAGCGGCAGCGTTGCGACCGCGGTGCCGGTGAACACCTGGGACATGTCGCTGTAGTACCCATTGGACAGATTACGTAACGACAGCTGCACGGTGAGGTTGTCGCCACCGCCGAGAACGGCATACGGCCAGAGGAAGTCGTTCCAGCTGGTCATGAACGTGAGCAGGCCGAGCACCGCCGCCGCGGGCCGCAGCGCGGGCAGGACGACGTTCCAGAAGATCCGGATCGTGCTGCACCCGTCGACCCTGGCCGCCTCGATCAGCTCGTTGCTGACCGCTTGTTCGGCGTACTGCCGCATCATGAAGACGCCGAAGCCGGTGACCAGTGCGGGGACGATGACGGCCTGGAGGCGGTCGGTCCATTGCAGGGCGTCCGAGGCCATGATCATGTAGAGCGGGATGATGCCGAGCTGCGTCGGCACCATCATCGTGCCGATGATGATCAGCAGGAGGATGTTGCGTCCGCGGAAGCGCAGCTTCGCGAAGGCGAAGCCGGCCAGCGACGAGAAGAACACCACGGAGAGCGTCACCGAGAGGGAGACGATCACCGAGTTCACCAGGCCCGTCGCGAACTTGGCGTCCGGGTTCGCGAACAGTCGCGAGGCGTTGTCGAAGAAGTTCGTGCCCGGCGTGACCGGCGGCGGGATGACGCCCAGCGAGTTGTTGTCGCGGGTGCCGACCACGAACATGTAGTAGATGGGAAAGAGCGACAGCACGGCCACGACGATGATCGTGACGTAGGTCAGCGGCGACGCGCCCCAGAGGGAGGCCGCGCCGTTCCGGGTCCTCGATTTCTTGACCGGCTTGAGGGCCGCGGTGGGCGGCGGAGCGTTGACGAAGCTTCCGGTGGCCATGACTACCTCTTCCCCTCGCCGCTGATCCGGCGGGTGACGAGCGCGTTGACGAGCGCGATGACGACGATGAGCAGGAACAGCATCCAGGCCACCGCCGAGCCGAAGCCGAAGTTGTAGTACGGCTGGAACGCGTTCTCGTACATGTACATCGTGATGGTCTGCACTTCCCGGCCGGCGCCACCGCGGATGCTGTCCGTGCCGGTGGTGAAGAGCAGCGGCTCGGCGAAGAGCTGGAGGTTACCGATCGTCGAGACGATGATGCAGAAGATCAGTGTCGGCTTCAGCATCGGGATCGTGATCGACCAGAACTGGCGGGCGCGGGTGGCGCCCTCGATCGCCGAGGACTCGTAGAGGTCGCGCGGGATGGCCTGCATCGCAGCCAGGAAGATCAACGCGTTGTAGCCGATCCAGCGCCAGTTGACCATGGTGGAGACGGCGATCCAGCCGAGGTACCGGTTGGTGTGCCAGTTGACCGCGTCGATCCCGGTCAGGCCGAGCAACCAGTTGATCAGGCCGAAGTTGGTGCTGAAGATCTGCCCGAAGATGATCGCGACGGCGGCGGTCGACGTGATGTTGGGGATGAGCACGCTCATCCGGAAGAACGTCCGCGCCTTCATGTTGCGGTTCAGCAGGTTCGCCAGCGCCAGTGCCAACAGCAGCTGCGGGATCGTGGCCAGGACGAAGATCCCCATCGTGTTGTAGACGGAGTTCCAGAAGTCCGGGTCGCCGAGCAGTTTGGTGTAGTTGTCCAGGCCAATGAACGGGTGGTCCTCCGCGATGAGGTCCCAGTTGTGCAGGGAGACCCAGGCCGTGTAGACCAGCGGGAACGCACCGAAGACGCCGAACAGGATGAAGAACGGCGCAACGTAGAAGTACGGGGAGGCTTTGAGGTCGAAGCGGTTCGTCCACGTACGCGTGCGCCGCTCCGGCCGTCTCGAGGGGCGGCGGGGCGCGGGGTCAGCGCCTGCTGAATGCCGGCCGACGTCCGTCTGCAAGGTCATCGGGTTTCTCTTTTCCGGGGGGACCAACGTAAGGAAGCACCTGTAAGGGACTGGGGCCCGGGCGGTCGGCATGACCTCCACGGGCCCCAGCCGATGCTGGGCGGTTTGTTACTTCGCCGCAGCCTTCTTGGCGTTGTCGAGCGCCGTAGTCCAACCGGCGGTCTTGTCGAGCTTGCCCAGGTCCACCTGCTGGACGGCGTTCTCGACCTCGGTACGGACAGCCTGGTTCTTCGGGCCCATGTAGACCGGCTTCAGAGCCTTGGCACCCTCGCCGAAGATCTCGCCGATCGGGGCGTTGTTGAAGTACTCGTTCTTGGCGTCCTTGACGATCGGGTCGTCGAGAGCCTGCGCGCTGGCCGGCAGCGGGCCCTTCTCCTTGAACGCGCCGATCAGGCCCTGCTTGCTGGTCAGGAACTTGACCAGGTCGGCCGCCTCCTGCGGGTGCTTGCCCTGCACCGGGACGGCGAGGTGTGAACCACCCCAGTTGCCACCGTTGCCCGGGACCTTGGCGATGTCCCACTGGCCCTTGGCGGCGTCACCGGCGTTGCCCTTGATGACACCGGTCATCCAGGCCGGGCAGGCGATCGTGGCGAACTTGGCCTGCTTGAAGGCCGTCACCCATTCGTCGCCCCACTGGCCGAACTTGCCGGACAGCTTGGCGTCGATGATCTTCATCGAGGTGTCGAACGCGGACTTGACGGCCGGGTTGGAGTCCACGACCAGCTTGTCGCTCGTGTCGTAGTACGTGTAACCCGTGGTCGCGCCCGCGTCCTGCAGCAGCAGCACGTTGTACGTCTGCGAGGCACCGTCGAGGAACGCGGCACCGGTGTTGGCGGCTGTGAACTTCTGGCCCGCCTCGATGTACTTGTCCCATGTCGGCCAGAGCGCCGAGACCTGGTCACGCTCGGTCGGCAGGCCGGCCTTCTGGAACAGGTCCCTGCGGTAGCACATCGCCATGCCGCCGACATCGGTGCCGAGGCCGATGACCTGCGACTTGTCGGGGCTCAGACCGGCGTCCCACTTCCACGGGAGGAAGTTGCCCTTGAGCTCCGCGGCGCCGTACTTGTTGAGGTCCACGAAGTTCTTCGGGTTCGCCTTGTACTGGATCATCAGGCCCTCTTCGATGGCCACGACGTCCCCGGCACCCTTACCGGTGGCGAGCTGCTTGGTGAGGTTCGCGGAGTAGTCGTCGAGCTTGGCGCCCTTACCCCGGATCTCGACCGTGATGTTCGGGTGGTTCGCCATGTAGTCCTTGGCGAGCTGGTCGTAGCCGAACTCGCCGAACGTGTCGACGATCAGCTTGATCTTGCCATCGCCGCTCTCGGCGGGGGTGCTGCTGCACGCGGCGACACCGAAAACGGTGACGGTGGCGAGGGCGGCGGCGGCAACGCGGCTGCCGCGCGAAAGGACGCCCATCTGGTGCCCCTCTCAGACGTTAGATTGTCGGGTAAGAGTCAATTGAAGGGTGATGCGCTTCACTGGGAGAGCGCTCCCCGAAGCCTGCGGGTCCGTCCCGGATGTGTCAAGAGAGCGCTCTCACAAAGTTGCATCCGCGTTACAAACGCGCGGCATTGGCGGCGGCTCGTCCGGGTTTGGCGTCGATTGGCCGACATCACTGCAGGTCACGGGCCTGCGGAAGCCTTCCGGCCCGAGTTGAGGCGCCGACTCAGCCCGTGCGCAAAGCGGCCAACAGACCCGCGTCGCCGGTTACGGCCAGAACATCCTCGGGGCGCACCCGGCCCCATAGGGTGAGCAGAAGATCGCTGGCGGTGCCGGCCGCGCCGACCCGGGCGTGATGGTCGTCGGTGTCCAGAATCGTCGCCGTGTCGAGCAGCGCCACCCCGGCGCCCCGGAGCCGGACGAACCACTCCTGGCTCGCGTCCGTCGCGACGAGGTGCAGGACGCCGTACCGGTCCGTCGGGCCGGTCCGCCTGCCGGCCGGGAGCCAGGTGTCGAGGACCTCGGTCACGCCGTCGGCGGCCAGCTTCGACTCGATCGGCTCGGCCACGCCGAGCGCCATCTGCGCGTCCCAGCGGTGGACCGAAACCTCATGGGCGAGCCGGCGGTGCCAGAAACCTGCACGTTTGGTCTGCGGCGCCCAGTTCCACGCGGGGCGTTCCGGATCCAGGCCGTCGAGCAGTGCGACGGTGCCCGCGTACTCGGCGTCGAACCACTCCAGCGTGGCGCTCCACTCGGCCGGCTCGGGCTCCCGGCGCGGCGGCGGCGGCGAGAGGGTGCCGGTGGCCGCGAAACTCCGGACGTACGCCAGCTCGGATCCGACGTGGCGCAACAGGTCCGCGATCGTCCAGCCAGGACACGAGGGCACCGCGAGGTCGGGGCCGGCCTCGGCCGCGGCGGCGCGCAGGGCCGGGCCGTCGGCGCGCAGCGCACCCAGCCAGAAGTCCTTCGAGGCGTGCATTCTCATGGCGACCTCCACGACCGGCCGGACCGCCCGGCGCTGGCCCGGCCCATCCTCAGCCTAGGGTGAACGGCGTGTCCGACGTTAATGCCGATGCCCCGCCCGCAGCACATCCGGAGACCGGCCGCTCGCTCGGGGCGTACACGACGCTACGCCTCGGTGGTCCGGCCGGCCGGATAGTCGCCGTCACGGATCCGGACGAAGCCGTCGCAACCATTCGAAAAGGTGAAGACGTTCTGGTCCTGGCGGGGGGCAGCAACGTCGTCGTCGGCGATGCGGGCTTCCCCGGGACGGTCCTGCTGCTGCGTACCCGCGGCATCGACGTGGTCGACGCGGGCGTTCGCGAGGTGATCGTGGACGTGGCCGCCGGCGAACCCTGGGACGACGTGGTCGCGTACACCGTCGCGCAGGGCTGGGCGGGCGTCGAGTGCCTCTCCGGCATCCCCGGGTCCGCCGGCGCCACCCCGATCCAGAACGTCGGCGCGTACGGCCAGGAGGTCGCGGACACGATCGTCGGGGTCCGCGTCTACGACCGGGTCACCGACGAGGAGCGCTGGATGACCGCCCAGGAGTGCGGGTTCGCGTACCGGGGGTCCGTCTTCAAGCACGCCGACCGGTGGCTGGTGCTGACGGTCCGCTTCCGGCTCGTCCCGGGCGGGCTCTCCACCGGGCTCCGGTACGCCGAACTCGCCCGCTCGCTCGGCGTCGACATCGGGGGGACCGTACCCCTGGATGTCGCGCGGGAGACGGTCCTGCGGTTGCGCGCGGGCAAGGCGATGGTCCTCGCGCCGGACGACCACGACACCTGGTCCGTAGGGTCGTTCTTCACCAACCCCATCCTCACCGCCGCGGACTGGGCGCCGCTGGCCGCCCAGGGCGCGCCCGGCTGGCCGGCCGCCGACGGGACGGTCAAGGTCAGTGCCGCGTGGCTCATCGAGCACGCGGGCTTCCACAGGGGATTCGAAGGGGCCGGCGGCGTCTCGATCTCGACCCGGCACACCCTCGCGCTCACCAACCGGGGCAGAGGGAGTACGGCCGCGCTGCTCGATCTGGCGCGCACGATTCGGGCGGGCGTGAAAAACCGGTTCGGGGTCGTGTTGCACCCCGAACCGGTCCTGGTGAACTGCGAGCTGTGAAGGCCGGGCGGGACGCGTCAGCTGGCGCCGAAGTCCTGAGTGAAGTACGGCTTGCCGCTCTTGGAGTACGCGACACCCACGCCGACCGCCTTCGCGCGGCAGTTCAGCATGTTGGCGCGGTGACCGGGGCTCGCCATCCAGGCGTTCACCGTGGTCGGGCCCATCGTGTAACCCCAGGCGATGTTCTCGGCGACCGGCGCGTGGTAGCCGGCCATCGCCTCGCGGGTCACGAAGTTCGTGTTCTTGAAGCCGGTGTGGCTGAACCTGCCGGTGGTAGCCATCCAGCGGCTGTGGAACCGGGCGGCCTGGGTGAGGCGGCTGTCCACGCGCAGCGGTGCGCAGTGCGCCTTGGCGCGCTGGACGTTGGTCCAGTAGACGACGCTCGCCTCCATCGTGGGCGTCGGGACGAGAGCGGCGCTGGCCGGCGAGGCGATGGAGAGCGAACCCAGCAGCATGGCCGGGATCATCGCGAGGAGGGCGAGGCGACGGTTCGTCTTCGTACGCACAGAGGCAGCCTTTCGGATCGCCGGCCCGACGGGGTTCCGCCGGTTACCCGATTCCGATCGGCGCGCGCTCAAGGCGCCTCAGGGATTGCGCCGGTGCGAGGCTGTGGGCTTTCAGTTGCCGACAGGGTGCCGGGCTCGTCAGCCCCTCGGGACGCTGACGACGGCCCCCGCACCGACGGACGGGTCGTACGTCAGGGCGACTGAGCCGCCGTGCCGGTCGGCGATCGTCCGGGCCAGCAGCATCCAGAGTGCGGTGCTGCGCCTGCGGTACGGCGGCTCGGGTATCGCGAGCGTCCCGGCCATCAGCTGTTCGTCGGTGAGCTGCTCCGCCTGTCGTGCCTGCACGGTCACGGTCCAGCCGTCGTCGTCGGCGGTGCCCCGGACGGTGGCGCCGCGGTCGGCCGCCCCGCTGGCGACGGTGCCCAGTACGGCGTAGAGGAGCTGGCCCAGCAGGGCGGCGTCGCCGCGTACGGGGACGCCGTCGGGCAGTTCGAGGACCGTGGCGGTGTACGGCTCCCGTACGGCGAGCGCCTCTGCGGCGCCCCGTACGGCGGCGGCCAGGTCGACCGGTCCGACGGTCAGCGCCAGGTCGCCGGTTTGCAGCCGGCACAGCAGCATGAGGTCCTCGACCAGGGTGAGCATCCGGTCGGTGTTGCGCCGTACGGCCGACAGCGCGAGCGAGTGCTCGGCGGGGGGAAGGTCGTCGGCCTCCAGGCTCTCGGTGAACGAGGCGATGGTGGTCAGCGGGGTTCGTAGCTCGTGTGAGACGACGGCCAGGAAGCGTGCTTCCATGTCCCCGGGGCGCACGGTGACGGGGGGACCGGGGCTGCCGGATGGTGGGGTCATGGCTTCCTCGGTCGGCGGGCGCCCGTGGCTGGCGGGTCAGGCACCGGCAAACTATAACTTTTCGTATTTCACCTGTGACATCACGTTATCGTGGTGTCGCGTCCTTCAATCGTGCCCCTTTGCGCCCTTAACGGGTGACGGCACCAGTCATACCGCTGATCGGGACCGTCAGCGGCGGACCAGAGGCCACTGCCGGGCCTCGGATTCGCGCGTCCGTCGACGACGCATACGGGGGGTGGGCCATGAGCCAGCAGAGGTTCGTCACATGAGTCGATTGCTGGTCGTCGAGGACGACCCGGACATCGCGCTCGCCCTGCAGCTGCTGTTCAGCCGCGCGGGCTACGACGTGGGGCACGCAGGCGACGGCCGTACCGGCCTCAAGGAGGCGTGGGAGCACCACCCCGACCTGGTGGTGCTCGACGTCGGCCTGCCGGAGATGGACGGCTGGCAGGTGCTCGAACGGCTGCGGGACGTCAGCGACGTACCCGTGCTGGTGCTGACCGCACACGGTCAGGAGGCTGAGAAGGTGCGCGGCCTGCGCGGCGGCGCGGACGACTACCTCACCAAACCGTTCGCGAACGCCGAGTTGCTCGCCCGGGTCGAGGCGCTGCTGCGGCGCTCCTCGACCGGGCAGAACAACTGGGCCAGCCAGATCTACGACGACGGCGTCGTACACCTGGATCCCACCAAGCGCCGGGTGTACGTCAAGGGCGAGGAGAAGCGCCTGACGCCCACGGAGTTCCGGCTGCTCAACGCCCTGGTGCGGCATGCGGGTGCGGTGCTCAGCCCGAACCAGCTGCTCGCCCAGGCGTGGGACGACCCGACGGGCATCGGCCAGGAACGGGTCAAGTTCGCCGTGCTGCGGCTGCGCCGCAAACTCGGCTGGTCCGACCCGGAGGAGTCACCGATCGAATCGGTGCGCGGGTTCGGCTACCGGTACCGCAAGTCGGGCAGCGAGGCCTGACAGCCACGTTTGCTCACGGTCTCCATCGCGGTGCCGATGGGGAGTAGGTAGTCGATCAGAAAGGCAACGCCGTGGAAGAACTGGGCGAGATCGTCGGCGAGTTTCTTTTGGAGAGCCACGAGAACCTCGATCAGCTGGACCGGGACCTGATCGAGCTGGAACAGCAGCCCGACTCTCGGGAGCTGATCTCGAGGATCTTCCGGACGATCCATACGATCAAGGGCACGAGCGGGTTCCTCGCGTTCTCGCGCCTCGAGTCGTTGGCCCACGCCGGTGAGTCACTGCTGTCCCGGCTGCGCGACGGCGTCCAGGCCGTCACACCCGCCACGATCACCACCCTGCTGGAAATGATCGACGGCGTACGAGGGCTGCTCACCGCCATCGAGGAGACCGGCACGGAGGGCGAACACAACCTCGACGCGCTGGTGTCGACGATCCACGCGCAGATGACCGACGAGGCCGCCGCCGCGGGGCCGGGCAAGGCCGACGGCGTACCCACGGATGCGCCGGTGCCGCTGGAACAGACGCCGACCCGGCCCGCGCCGGAGCCCGTTCAGGACCAACGCCGCCCGCTCGGCGAGGTGCTCGTCGAGCAGGGCGCGGCCACGACGTCCGACGTGGGGTCCGCGCTCCAGCGCCAGCTCGAGGGTGATGAGCGCAAGCTCGGCACGATCCTGCTGGACGAGGGGAAGGCCGCGCCGGCCGCGGTCAACGAGGCGCTCCAGGCGCAGGCGCCGAAGCGCAGTGTCGCGGACAGCGCCATCCGGGTCGACGTGGATCTGCTGGACAGCTTGCTGAACCTGGTCGGCGAGCTGGTGCTCTCCCGCAACCAGCTGGTCCGGGGCGTGATGGAGGGCGGCGACACCGCCCTGGTCCGCAGCGCCCAGCGGCTCGGAATGATTACCAGCGAGCTGCAGGAAGGGATCATGAAGACCCGGATGCAGCCGATCGACCACATCTGGTCGAAGCTGCCGCGCGTCGTCCGGGACCTCTCCAACAACCTCGGCAAGCAGATCAACCTGGTCATGCTGGGCAAGGAGACCGAGCTTGACCGCAGCCTGCTGGAAGCGGTCAAGGATCCGCTGACCCACCTGGTCCGCAACGCCGTCGACCACGGCGTCGAGGACCCCGAGACCCGCATCGCGGCCGGCAAGACCGCCGAGGGAACGCTGACACTGCGGGCGTACCACGAGGGCGGACACGTGTCGGTCGAGGTCGCCGACGACGGCGCCGGGCTCGACGTCGACCGGATCGCGGCCAAGGCAGTGGAGAACTCCATCGTCAGCCCCGAGCAGATCGCCCAGATGGACCGCCGGGACATCATGGCGCTCGTCTTCCAGCCGGGCTTCTCGACGGCCAAGGCGGTCACGAACGTCTCCGGCCGCGGCGTCGGCATGGACGTCGTCAAGACCAACATCGAGCGGATCGGTGGGGCCGTCGACGTCGACTCGACGCCCGGCGAGGGTACGGTCTGGCGGCTCACGATCCCGCTGACGCTCGCCATCATCCAGGCGCTCACCGTCGACTGCGGGGAGCAGCGTTACGTCGTACCGCAGGTGTCCGTGCTGGAGCTGGTCTACATCGACGGCCAGGCCACCAAGATCGAGTACGCCTCCGGAGCCCCCGTCTACCGGCTGCGCGGCAAGCTGTTGCCGCTCGTGCGCCTCGACCGGACGCTCGGCCTCGAGATCGGCACCGACCAGGGCGTGTACATCGTCGTCCTCCAGGCCGACGGCCGCCGGTTCGGCCTCGTGGTGGACAGGGTGCTCAACACCGAGGAAGTCGTCGTCAAGGCGATCAACTCGCGGTTCAAGGACATCGGGCTGTACGCCGGCGCCACCATCCTCGGCGACGGCAAGGTCGGCCTGATCCTCGACGTGACCTCGCTGGCGCGCCGCTCGCACCTGGCGGCCGGAGAGAACGACCGCGGCTCCGCGCACAGCGTCGGGCGTACGTCGGGCGGTGCCGGCAACGGCGAGCGGCTGCTCGTCACCGCCGTCGGTCAACGTCGGGTGGCGATCCCGCTGGACACGGTGACGCGGCTCGAAGAGTTCCCCCGGGACCGGATCGAGCAGGCCGGCTCCCGGGAGGTCGTTCAGTACCGCGGCCAGATCCTGCCGCTGGTACGGCTCGCCAACCTGCTGGGCGTGTACGGCGAGGAGTCCGACTCGGAGAACGTCAGCGTCGTGGTCTACAGCGAGGGCGAGCGCAGCGTCGCGCTGGTCGTGGACCGGATCGTCGACATCGCCGAGGACGCCGTCACCGCCCGCCGTGACGAGGAGGAGGACGGCCTGGTCGGCACCGCGGTCATCCAGCAACGGGTCACCGAACTGCTGGACGTGCGGCGGGCCATTCTGGTGGCGGACCCGACCTTCTACACCGAGACGGTCGAGAACCCCGACCCCGCACAGGTGGTGGAGATCCGATGACGAGCCGTCAGTTCGCCACGTTCGAGGTGGCCGACCAGTTCTTCGGGGTCGAGGTCGACGCGGTGCAGGAGGTGCTCTCGTACAACGAGTACACCCCGGTCCCGCTGGCTCCCCCGGCCGTGGGCGGGCTGTTCAACCTGCGAGGTCAGGTGATCGCCGCGGTGGACCTGCGGGTGCAGCTGGGTCTGGACCGGCAGGGCCTCGACGGCCCGTTGATGAACGTGATCCTGCGCGGCGACGACGAACCGGTCAGCCTGCTCGTCGACAAGATCGGTGAGGTCGTGGACCTGGACGCGGACGCGTTCGAGCCGCCGCCGGTGACGCTCGACGGACCGACCCGGGACCTGGTCGTCGGTACGTACAAGATGGACGGCCGGCTGATGCTGGCGCTCGACGTACGCGCCGCGGTGGACACGTACCGCGTCGCGGGCTGAGCCGCCGATGTACAGCCTGGTCAGCGCGCCCGTGCTGGGATTCGACCTCACCCGGATGTCGGGTGGGGCGGCCGTCGCCGAAGTGATGCTGCGGGCGATGCGGTTGACCGAGGAGGACCTGACGGTGCTCTCGGCCCACCTGCCCGACGAGGACGTACGCGGTCCGCTGTGGGTGGCGGTGGAGACTGCGGCACGGAATGTGCCGAACCTTCGCACGCTGAACCAGGACGACCCGGCCGGTTCGCTGGCGGTGGTCGAGCGAGCCCCGATCGGTTCGGTCGACGAGCTGCTGACCTGCATCCGCTACGACGTGATGGCGTGGACCTGGCAGGGCGCGGGCCGCGACGCCCGGCAGTCCGCGTCGGCGGCCGGTGCGACGGGGCTGCTCTGCGACGCGGCGGTCGCCAGCTACCTGCGCGATGTCCTCGACGAGGGTTCGCGTCGCCGGTTGGGTGCGGGCTGGGTGGCGGCGACCCGCAAGCTCCCCGGCGGTGCGCCGGTGGACCTTGGTCCGCACCACTACGCGGTGTCGGCCCTGCTGGACCGGCTGCGCTCGGTTCGCCCGTCGGATCGGGTACGGCTGACCCAGGCGGCGGAGGATTCGCGACGCAACGCGTCCGGGTGGTCGCCGGCGGTGCATTCGGCCTCGTGGGCGGCGTACCTGTCGGATCGGGTACGGACGGCGGCCGCCGCGCAGATGCTCCTCGTGCAGGCGATCGACACGGCCTCGATCCCGGTCGCGGATCGCGCGGGCGGGGTCTGGAACATGCTCAGCGGGGGCGTCCAGGCGCTGGTTGTCCGGGATCTGCTGGACACGGCCACGGCCCACCGGCTGCTCACTCCCGTGGTGGCGGCACTGGGCCCGAGCTGGTGGAGCTGAGATGACTGTCAAGGTGCTTGTGGTGGACGACTCGCTGGTCGTCCGCAGGATCATCACCGACGCGCTGACCGGCGCGCCGGGCATCGAGGTGGTGGGTACCGCCTCGAACGGCAAACTCGCCCAGGCGAAGATCGACCAGCTGCGCCCGGACGTCGTCACGATGGACATCGAGATGCCCGAGATGGACGGCATCACCGCCGTCCGTGAGCTGCGCAAGCGGCACCCCCGCCTGCCTGTGATCATGTTCAGCACGCTGTCCGCCGCGGGGGCGTCCGCCACACTGGACGCGTTGGCCGCCGGCGCCACGGACTACGTCACGAAACCCTCTAATACCGGGCAGTTCTCTGAGTCCATGGCGATGGTACGGGAGCAGCTCATACCCAAGATCGAGGCCTTGGGTGGTGCTCGGCCCGCCTCGGGGGCGTCGCGCCCGGTGACGGCCCGCCGTGCGGCGGCGCCGGTGCCCGTGCCGCCGATGAAGCGGGGCGGCAGGGTCGACGTACTCGCCATCGGCTCGTCGACCGGCGGGCCGGACGCGCTCGCCCGGCTCTTCGCGGGCCTGCCCGCGGACCTTCAGGTCCCGATCGTCGTCACCCAGCACATGCCGCCGGTGTTCACGAAGATGTTCGCCGACCGGCTCAACCGGACTACGCCGCTGGCCGTCGTCGAGGCCGAGGACGGGATGCCACTGGCGGCGGGTACCGCCTACATCGCACCGGGTGACTTCCACCTGGTGCTGGAGAAGCGCCCGGCCGGCGCGTCAGTCCGTCTCAGCACCGCCCCGCCGGAGAACTCGTGCCGTCCCGCGGTGGACGTGATGTTCCGCTCGGTCCGCGACGTGTTCGGCGGCGCCACACTCGCCCTGATTCTCACCGGCATGGGGTACGACGGCCGCGAGGGCTGCCGGGAACTTCGTGCCGCCGGTGCCTCGGTGTTCGCCCAGGACGAGAAGAGCTCCGTCGTGTGGGGCATGCCGGGTGCCGTCGTGGGCGCGGGGCTGGCCGACGTCGTCCTGCCACTCGATCAGATCGCTGCCGCCTTAATGAGCCGGCTCGGCCGTACCGCACGCGTGGGAGTTAGCCAGTGAGCCTGTCCGTCTCCGACTTTCAGTTCGTCGTGTCGCTCGTGCGCCGCGAGGCGTCCATCGTCCTGGCACCCGGCAAGGAGTACCTGGTCGAGGCGCGGCTGATCCCGGTCGCCCGGGCGGTTGGGGCGCCCAGCGTCGGCGAGTTCCTCGCCGCGTTGCAGCGGACGCCGAACCCGGACCATCAACGCCGGATCGTCGACGCGCTCACCACGAACGAGACGTCGTTCTTCCGTGACCGTGAGCCGTACACGGCGATGAGCGACGTGATCCTCCCCGAGCTGATGCGGTCCCGGGGGGCGGTTCGGCGGCTGCGCGTCTGGTCGGCGGCGAGTTCCAGTGGGCAGGAGTCGTACAGCCTGGCGATCGCGATGCATGAGGCGCTGCCCGCGGGGTGGACGTTCGACATCGTCGGTACGGACATCTCCACCGAGATGATCAAGCGCGCTGAGGCCGCCGAGTTCAGCCAGGTCGAGGTGAACCGGGGCCTGGCCGCGCAACAGCTCGTGCAGTACTTCGAGCGGGCCGGTACGAAGTGGAGAGTGGTCCCGTCGTTGCGGCGGAACGTCACGTTCCAGCGGATGAACCTGACTGCCCCGCTGCCGCCGCTGCCGCCCTTCGACGTGATCTTCCTGCGCAACGTCCTCATCTACTTCGACGTGGCGACGAAGCGGACTGTCCTGGGCAACGTCGCCCGGCTGCTCAAGCCGGACGGCTGGCTCTTTCTCGGTGCCGCCGAAACCACGATCGGCATCGACGACAACTACGAGCGGGTGGCCGCCGGGCGCACGTCGGCGTACCGGCTCAAGTCAGCGGCGCCGGTGGGCGCCGCGAGGAAGGCGTGATGCCGATGCGAGCGATCCTGATCGACGATTCGCGAGCGATGCGGCTTATCCTGCGGCGCATCGTGCAGAAGGTCGGCTTCGACCCCGTTGAGGCCGGCGACGGTCAGGCGGCCCTGGATCTCCTGGCGACGATGCCGGAGCCGCCGGAGCTGGCTCTGATCGACTGGAACATGCCGAACATGAACGGCCTGGAATTCGTCAAGGCGGCCCGCAAGGACCCGCGGTACGCCGACATGACCCTGGTCATGGTGACGACTGAGAGCGAGCAGGGCCAGATCGTACGGGCGCTCGCCGCGGGGGCCCACGAGTATGTGATCAAGCCGTTCACCGAAGACTCCATGCTAGACAAGCTGGCCCTCCTGGGCCTTGTCCCAACGGGAGCGAACCCATGAGTGTCGGAACCGTGCCTACCGTGGACGACCTGACCGAGATGGTCGAACAGGTGTGGACGTCGTACCTGGATCCGGAGGGCATCGACCCGCTGATCCCGATGGAGGAGGGGGTGAACGAGTCCGAGGTGCATTCCTCGGTCTCGATCACGGGTTCGTGGCAGGGCGCCGTGGTCTACGCCTCGTCGAACGCCGCGGCCCGGGACGCGGCGGCCGCGTTCCTGGCGATGGAGCCGGACGAGGTGAGCGCCGAGGACATCTCGGACGTCCTCGGCGAGATGGCGAACATCGTCGGCGGCAACGTGAAGGCGATACTGCCCCCGGGCTGTTACCTGTCGTTGCCGCAGGTGGTGCTCGCCCCGGACTCCGCGACCCGGTACCCGTCGGCGGTCCAGGTGGCCGGCCTGTACGGCCTGTGGAGGGGCGAACCGATCTCCGTCACCATGTGGCAGCAGGCGACCGACGTCAAGGAGGAAGCGTGAAGATCCTTATCGCCGACGACAGTCGGGTGATGCGCCAGATCGTGACGCGGACGCTTCGCCAGGCCGGGTTCGACGGGCATGATCTCGTCGAGGCGGCGGACGGCAAGCAGGCCTATGACCTGGCCGTGGCCGAGGGCCCGGATCTGGTGATCTCGGATTGGAACATGCCGGAGATGACCGGTGTGGAGGTGCTGCGCAAGCTGCGCGCCGCCGGCAACGACGTCCGCTTCGGCTTCGTGACCTCGGAGTGCACGCCGGAGATGCAGTCGCAGGCGGAGGCCGCGGGCGCCGCGTTCTTCATCGTGAAGCCGTTCACGGCCGAGCGTTTCGATGAGGTCTTCTCTCCGATTTTGGGATGATGATTACATGTCAGATACTTCCGTTATTCCGGGCTCGCTTGCCGTGCGTAACCTCTTCGAGGACCTGCTCGGCCGGGATGTCACCGTCGCGCCCGGTACCCCGTTCGAGCGCGCCGACCTGGCCCGCGCCGTCGTCGCCATCTACGTCGACCAGGCCCAGCAGATCGCCGGCGTGATCGGGCTCGACCTCTCGCTCGCCGCCAACGCCGGTGCCGCACTCGGGCTTCTGCCCGCGGGCGCGGCCGAGGACGCCCTCGACGAGAAGTCGCTGACGCCGATGCTGGTGGAGAACGTGCGCGAGCTGTTCAACATCCTGACCAGCCTGCTCAACCGCGAAGGCATGCCGCACGTCAAGCTGCACCAGGTCGTCGCACCCGGTCAGGATCTGCCGAGCGACGCGGCCGCACACCTGCTGGCGCTCGGCCGGCGCCTCGACCTCACGATGGACGTCTCCCGGTACGGTGGCGGCCGCTTCGCCCTGTCGATGGCGCCCTAGAACCCAGGATTACGCGGAGGTGCGGTTCTTCGGAGTCCGGCTCTGGGGCAGCACCTTCGCCTGGTTCTGCCGGACGGTCAGCTGCGCGGCGAGCGGGGGCTCGTTGCGGAGCCTGGCTGTGGCCTGCTGGATCACCCGGCGGGCGGGGGCGAACCGGTGGCCGGCCGTCGCCCAGGCGTAGCGGGCCCGGACGGCCGCCCCCGGCCCCGGGGCGCCGGAGAGCTCGTAGCCGCAGGAGAGCAGGCGGTCACCGAATGCCGCCTCGCAGAGCGCCACCTCCTGCGCGGTCAGCCGGCCGCGCCAGCTGCTGACCCGTTCGGTGGTGACGGCCGAGTGTGTACGGGCATGCCACGTCTTGTACTTCGGCACCGCCACGCTCGCGATCGCGGACGGCTGCGCCATCGCGGGGTCGTAGTCCTCCCCGAGGAACGCGCAGAGCGCCCTGAGCTGAGGTTCCGGGTCGGCGACGAGATCCTCGTAGCGCAGCTGGTGGAACGACGACGCGTCGAGCCGCCGGGCCGCCCGGTTCGCCTCATCGATGGCTCGTGACCAGCTCGCGACGTGCTCGAAGAATCCCGTCCGGCGCCACGGCATCTCCTTGAGCGACGCCACGCAGTCCCGTCCGTCCCGGACGATGTTGATGATCTGCGCGTCCGGGAACAGCCGCAGCACGATGTCGATGTTGCGCACGTACGCCGGGCGCTTGTCTCCCCAGCGCGGCTTGCCGAACCGGGCCGCGTACGCCCGGAAGACCGTGCCCAGCGCGGATCCGAGCGTGCCGGGCGCCGCGACGATGTCTTCGATCACCTGGTCCTTGTCCAGCCCGAGGTCGCTGAACTTCGCGTGCGAGACGATCCAGCGGGCCAGCGACCGGCGGTTCCCGGCCAGCTCCAGGTCGCCGAATGAGCGCCGCCGCTGGTACGCGGGCAGCACGAACCTGTTCTCCGGGGGGATCGCGATGCGGGCATGTGCGTGCAGCATGAGCTGGAGCATCGTGGTGCCGGAGCGGGGGCATCCGACGACGATGATCGGCCGGTCGTCGGCCATGGTCCACCTCCGGCGGTCGTGGGTGCAGAGCCAGCACCATAAACCGCAGGAAGGGACGCTATAGACGGATTTGTCGTTATGTCACTCAGTGGACGCCGGTTCCAGCGGTTCCGGTTGAACCGCTTGCGGCGGCTGGCTCCCGCGGAGGTCACCGGGTTTCTCGACGGTCTTCTCTCCATAGTTCGCGGTGATCATCCGCAGGAACGCCAGCATGATCGCGGCCACGGGCACGGCGATCACGAACCGGGTCAGTGCCGTGGTGATGTCGCTCTCGTCCGTGACGTACTGGTAGGTCGCCGGAGCGGACATGCCCAGGGCGAGCAGGAGGACGGAGGGTCGGATCAAAGCCATGTCAGCGCTCCCGCATCCGGCGCCGGCGTCGGCCGGGCACGTCGTCGTCGATGTCGGCGGTCATTCGCTCGCAGAGCAGGGCGGCCCAGGACCGTCGGGTGGCCGGTTCACCGTCCAGAGAAACGATCGGCAGGTCAAGGCCCAGAACTGAGGCCGGATCGGCGGTGTCCACGACTCCGTGCACCACGATCGCCTCCACGTCGCCGAGGGCGCCCAGGTGGCGGCTGGTGTCGCCGGTCTTGCGGGTCGCGTCCACCACCGCCCAGACCGCCGTCGCCCCGAGCGCGTCGCAGATGTCGCGCACCCAGGACGCGTCCAGGCCGGAGACCGGAGCGTCCACGACCACCACGTGTGCGGCCTCCGCGCGATGCATCCTGCGGGCGCGCCGCTCGGCCTCCTCCGGGCTGTCGACCCGGCGCGAGGCGTGGATGCCCGTACCGGCCGCGGACCTCCCGGCCAGCAGGAGCTGCTGCTCGTCCAGGCCGAGCTGCTCGACCACCCGCCGGGCCACCGGCACCGCATGCTGCAGCTCACCGGCGATGACCAGGACGTCACCGGGGCGGTCCGGTGGTTCCGGCGCCTGCGGCAGGTCGGCGAGGGCCTGGAGCACACCGGAGTACGCGTCCGCACCCTCGATCCGGGCGGCGAGGTTCTCCGGCAGCCCCAGCCGGACCAGGGACCCCACCAGCGGATCCCTGTCCGCTGCCCGCTCCGGTGCCTCCGCTGCCCGCTGCGGTGCCTCCGCTGCCCGCTGCGGCGCGGGCGGTTCCAGGGCGCGGGCGGGCGCCGCGACGGGCGGCGCCACGATCGGGCGGGCCGCGCTCGGGGGCGGCGGTGCCTTCGCCTTGGACGCGTCCAGCAGCGTGGCGGCGGTGGACGTCAGATCCGAGATCAGGTCGTCGTCGAGGTACGGGTTGCGGCGGCCGTTCGACAGGCCCGAGTCCGACGGGACCGCTGACACGGCGTTCACCGGGGTCCCCGTGGCGGTCTGCGGGCGGAACGGGCGTACCGCCGGATTGTCGGCGGGCGCCATGCCCGCCACCGGCGCGTGTGCGCCGAGCCCTGCCATCACCTCGGCGAACGCGGCGCCGTTCGTGGACAGCATCGACGTACGTGGCGGCAGTTGCGGCTCCACGAGCGGCGGGACCTTGGAGGCCTGGGCGGCGAACGCCGGGGACGGCGTGAACGGCGGCGGCTTGTCCTCGGCGAACGCGTCGTCGTCGCCGTACCGGTCCTGCGATTCGACCCGGGCCAACAGCTGCTCCAACGTCTCGGCGGGTTTCTCCGCCTGTTCTCCGGCGGGCTTCGCGGCCGGCGCGGGAGCGGGCGCCACGTCGTCCGGCACCTCGACGGACAGCTCGTACTTCTGCTTGGCGAAGAAGCCGCCGATGCCACCGGTCCGTACCTTGTCCGCCGAGATGATCTTCACGTGGGTGCCGTACTCCTCACGCACCTGCGCCAGGAGCGGTTCGATCGCCGGACCCTCAAGCAGCACTCGCGTAGGCACCGTTCACCACCCCGATCGTCTCGATCTGCGCCGTGGACTCCGAGATCTCCGAGTACGACAGCACGATGATCTTGCGGTTGCCGGCGCGCAGAAGCCGTACGAGCGGCGCCCGCAGCTGCGGCGAACAGGCCAGCACCGCCGTCACGCCCTGGTGCTCGGCGGCCTCGACCAGCTGGCCGGACTCCGCAACGACCGCCTCGGCGCGCATACCGTCCAGGGCCAGGAAGTTGCCCGCCTCGCCCGGCCGCAGCGACTCCAGCAGGTGCTGCTCCAGCTGCGGGTCCAGCGTCAGCACCGTGAGCCGGCCCTGGCTGGTGTGCTGAGCGGCGATCGCCGGGCCCAGCGCGGCCCGCGCGGCCTCGACCAGACCGTCCTGGTCCAGGGAGACCTTGGCCCGCAGCGACAGCGCCTCGAAGATGCGGATCAGGTCGCGGATCGGCACGCCCTCGTCCAGCAGGCCCTGCAGAACCCGCTGCACCTGTCCGGTGCTCAGCAGCGCCGGGGTCAGCTCCTCCACGACCACCGGGTGGGTGCGCTTGACCATCTCGGTCAGCGCCTTCACGTCCTCCCGGCCGAGCAGGCGGCTGGCGTTGGTGCGGACCACCTCGGCGAGGTGAGTGATGATGACGGAGGCCCGGTCGACGACCGTCGCTCCGGTGAGCTCCGCCTGGTAGTGCAGCTCAGCGGGCACCCACTTGCCGGCCAGGCCGAACACCGGCTCCACGCCTGCCCGGCCGGGCAGGGCGGCCAGGCCGTCACCGATCGCGAGCACCGTCCCGGGCGGGGCCTGGCCGGTGGCCGCGTCGACGCCGCTGATCCGCACCGCGTACGCCGACAGCGGCAGGTCCAGGTCGTCGCGCGTACGCACCGGCGGCATGATGATGCCGAGCTCCATGGCCATCTTGCGGCGCAGCGCGCGGACCCGGTCCAGAAGGTCGCCGCCGCTCGGGTCGACCAGGTCGACCAGGTCGGGGGCGAGCGCCAGCTCCAGCGGATCGACGCGCATCTCGCCGATCAGCGTCTCGGGGGAGTCGGGCGAAGGGTGGTCCGGGTCGTCCGCCGCCGCCACCTCGGCCTCGACCTCGACCGGCGGCTTGATCTTGTGGGCGGTGAACAGCACCGCGCCGCCGACCAGCAGGAACGGGAGCTTCGGCAGGCCGGGGATGACGCACAGCGCGAGCGCGGCACCGCCGCCGATCCGCAGCGCCAGCTTGTTGTTTCCGAGCTGGGTGAGCACGGTTGAACCCATGTCACCCTCGGTCGCGGACCGGGTCACGATGAGGCCGGTGGCGACCGACAGCAACAGCGCGGGAATCTGCGAGACGAGGCCGTCACCGACGCTGAGCAGCGAATACGTCTGCATCGCCTCGGCCGGGGAGAGCCCGTTCTGCAGCATGCCGATGGCGAAGCCGCCGATCAGGTTGATCAGCGTGATGATGATGGAGGCGATCGCGTCGCCCTTGACGAACTTGGAACCACCGTCCATCGCGCCGTGGAAGTCGGCCTCGGCAGCGACGTCCTTGCGGCGCTTGCGGGCGGTGTCCTCGTCGATCAGGCCGGCGTTGAGGTCGGCATCGATCGCCATCTGCTTGCCGGGCATCGCGTCGAGGGTGAAGCGGGCGCCGACCTCGGCCACGCGCTCGGCGCCCTTCGTGACCACGATCATCTGCACGATGATCAGGATCATGAAGATCACCAGGCCGATGACCAGGTTCCCGCCGACCACGAAGTCACCGAACGCGTGGATGACCTTTCCGGCGTCGCCGTCGCGCAGCACGAGCCGGGTGGCGCTGATGTTGAGCGCGAGGCGGAAGAGCGTGAAGACCAGCAACAGGGCGGGGAAGATCGAGAACTCGAGGGCGCTCGTCACGAACATGCTGACCAGCAGCACCAGGAGGGCGCCGGTGATGTTCAGGGCGATGAACATGTCGAGCAGGAACGTCGGCAGCGGCACGACCATCATGACGATGATGCCGATGACGCCGATCGGAACCACGAGCTTGCCGAGCTGCTTGTTGTTCACAGCACCTCTCACGCGCTAGGTGCATCCCTGCCGTGCCGGGCGCCATCCCTGGCGTACTTCCCATCGGCGCGCGGAGCGCGCTCGTGAGAGGTGTGCCCGGTGCAAGACGGTCATGCGGCCGGTACGGAACTGGCGTTCGGGTTGCGATGGACGCCCGCGGCGGAACCCTTCGCCTTGAGGCTCATGACGAACGCGAGCACCTTCGCCACCGCGCCGTAGAACTCCGACGGGATCTCCTGGCCGATCTCGCAACTCGCGTGCAGGGCGCGCGCCAGTGGGACGTCCTGAATCATGGGGATCCGGTGCTCGGTGGCGAGTTTCCGGATCTTGGCGGCGATGGCGCCCTGACCCTTCGCCAGGACGCGCGGGGCGCCCTTCGCGGGGTCGTACCGCAGGGCTACCGCGACGTGCGTCGGATTCACCATGACCACGTCCGCCTTGGGTACGTCCGCCATCTGCCGGTTACGTGCCATGGCCATCTGCCGCTGCCGGATCTGGCCCTTGACGTGCGGGTCACCCTCGGACTGCTTGTGCTCCTGCTTGATGTCCTCCTTCGACATCTTGAGCTGCTTGTTCGTCCGCTTCTTGACCACGAAGTAGTCACCGGCGGCCATCACGATGCCGGCCACCGACGCGGCGCGGATCAGCGTGAAGACGGCGTCCTTGACGATGGTGAGCAGGGCCCCGAGCGGCAGTTGCCCCGCGGCCATCAGCACCGGTACGAGATCCTTCACCGTCATCCACAGCACGCCACCGAGTACGCCGGTCTTGATCAGCGCCTTCGAGCCCTCCCACAGCGACTGCGGCCCGAGCATCTTCTTCAGGCCGGGCAGCGGATTGAGCCGGTTGAACTTCGGGATGAAGAGCTTCGTCGCGACCCGGATACCGCCCTGGGCACCCGCGGCGGCGATGCCGACCGCCATCATGGCCAGGGCCAGCGGCGCGACCGAGTACGCGGCCCCCAACAGCCCGGCCTTCATCATGTCCAGGGCCGCGGCCGGGTCGGGGTTCGCGACGACCGCCGGAACCCTGGAGATGGCCTCGCGGGCGTACTTCAGCGCTCCCTCGATCGCTCCCGGGAGGATGAAGCTGGCGGCCATCATGCCGAACCACGCGCCGACGTCCTGGCTGCGGCCGATCTGACCTTCGGAGCGGGCCTTCTTGAGCCGTTGGGCGGTCGGCTTCTCGGTCTTCTCCCCGCTCATGCCACCACCCCCCTCGTCGTTGCGCCCTGTCGACCCGTTCGGCGGGTGTCAGCCGCCGCTGAGGCTCAGGACGGCCGCGACCGCCTTCTGCACCAGGCCGTCCAGGGCTCTCGGCAGGACGGCGACGGCCGTACCGGAGAGGGAGAGGGTCAGGAAGATCTTCGCGGGGAAGCCCAGCCCGAACGCGTTGAGCGCGGGGGCCACCCGGTTGAGCAGGCCCAACGCCACGTCGGTGAGGAACAGCACGGCGATCAGCGGACCGGCGATCTGCAGCGCGGCGAGGAAGAACTCCCCCACCCCCGCGGTGAGGAACCTGCCGGTCGACTCGAGTGACAGCGTGCCGTTGAGCGGCAGCGTCTCGTACGACTGGAGGAAGCCCCGCAGGATGAGCTGGTGGCCGTCGCTGACGAAGAGCAGCGTGACGGCGAGGAGGTTGTAGAACCGGCCGAACACGGAGTTCTGGCTCTGCGACAGCGGATCGTACGCCTGGGCGAGGGAGAAGCCGCCGAACAGGTCGAGCATGTCTCCCGCGGCCTGCACCGCGGCGAAGAACAGCAACGTGACGAAGCCCAGGGTCGCGCCGATGATCACCTGCGCTGCGGCGCTGAAGATCAGTGCGCTGGTCTGTACGTCCGGGATGGCGTCCTTCAGATGGGGAGCCATCGGCAGCGAGAGCGCGACGGCGAACAGCGCCTTGATCTGGCCCGGGATGATCCGCGAGTTGAACGGCGGGCAGATGACGATCCACGCCGACGCCCGGATCGCGCCCAGCATGACCGCCACGAGACCGGCGATCGGCACGTCGACGTTCATGCGGTCACTGCCGCATGAACCGTGCCGATCCCGGATCCGGTCAAGCTATGCCGCACCGAGCAGCGTCGGGATCTTCTCGAACAGCTCGGTGGTGTACGTGATCATCTCGTGCAGCATCCAGTTGCCGCTGAGCAGCAGCGCGACGCCGACGCCGAGCGCCTTGGGCACGAAGGAGAGCGTGGCTTCCTGGATCTGGGTCACGCTCTGGAAGAGCGAGATGGCGAAGCCGAGGATCAGCGCGGTGAGCAGAATGGGCGCGCAGAGCTTCGCGGCGATGGTCATGGCCTGAAGGCCCAGCTGAACGATCATCACGTCGGTCACAGAGCTCCATTCGGCTCCGGGTGGTTGCGGGACGAGACCCGCGACGTTGCCGGTCAGTAGCTACTCGCGAGCGCGGTGATGACCAGCCCCCAGCCGTTGACCAGCACGAACAGCAGCATCTTGAACGGCAGGGCCACGGTGACCGGTGGCAGCATCATCATGCCCAGACTCATCAGTGACGCGGACACGACCATGTCGATGATGAGGAAGGGGATGAAGATGACGAAGCCGATGATGAACGCGGACCGCAGCTCGGACAGGACGAAGGCGGGCACCAGCGTGGTCAGCGGTACCGACTCCTTGTTCGCCGGCTTCGGAGCCTTCGACACCTTGGTGAGCAGGGCGATCTCGTCCACCCGGGTGTTCTTGAGCATGAAGGTGCGTAGCGGCTCGACGCCGTCCTTGAAGGCGACCGACTGCGACTTCGTGCCTTTGATGTAGGGCTGCACGCCCTTCGCGTTCATGTCCGCGAGTGTCGGGCCCATGATGAACATGCTCAGGAACAACGCCAACCCCGCCAGGACCTGGTTCGGTGGCACGGTCGTCAGGCCGAGCGCGTTCCTGGTGATGCCCAGGACGACGAAGATCTTCGTGAAGGAGGTGCACAGCAGCAGCATCGCCGGTGCTACGGACAGAAGGGTCAGGCCGAGCAGGATCGTCAGCGAACTCGACGGGCTCGACCCACCGGGGTTGACACTGATCAGCCCCGGCGACGACGGCGACACCGGCGGGACCGGCGGCGCGGGCGCCGCCGACGCCACCTGGGCCCAGCCGAGCACCACGGCGGCGGTCACGGCCAGGCCGGCGACGATCAACGTCGCGCGGAGCCGGGTCATCGGCGCGTCGTCCGCTCACGCAGGAAGTTCAGGGCGGAACCCCAGGTCTTCGGCGACAGCGCCGACCCCTCGAGCGGTCCGCCGGACGGCAGCTCACCGGCAAGGGGTACGGCGGCCCGCCGCTCCACCGCGGGCGCGGCCATGTGCTCCTCAACAGCCCCCAGATCCGCCTCGCCGAGCAGGCTCACCTGGTTGTCGGTGACGCCCAGCACCAGTGCCCTGTCGGCCACGCGTACGACGGCCACGGAGGATCCCCGGCCCAGCTGCTGCCGGGAGAGAACGGAGAGAACCCCTGCCCCGCCCCTTCCCCCGGTCAACGGCCGGCGGGCCAGCTTCGCGAGCCCCCACATCAGGAACAGGACGACCAGCAGGGAGAAGAGGATCCGCAGTACGAGCTCGACCACGCGGTTACCCCTCGCCCGACACGATCTCGGTGATCCGGATGCCGAAGTTCTCGTCGATGACGACGACCTCGCCACGGGCGATCAACCGGCCGTTGACGAGCAGATCGGCGGGGGAGCCCGCAGCCCGGTCCAGTTCGACGATCGCGCCGGGGGTCAGCGACAGGAGTTCCCGCACACTCATCCGGGTGCGACCCAGTTCGGCGGAGACCTCCATCTCCACGTCGTGCAGCATGTCCAGCCCGCCGCCCCGGCCGGTCACGGCGCCCGTACCGCGTACGGCGGGCGTCGGCGCGTCCGTCGGCGCGTCCGCCGGCCACGGGCTCAGGGCCAGCGCCACGACCGCCCCGATCTCGTCGCCGTCGAGCAGCGGCACCGCGACGGAGTCGTCCTTGGAGGCGAGCGAGCTCAGCGCCGACTCAGGGTCCATCAGCTGGCCCGGGTCCAGCACGACCGGCCCGAACGTACGGGCGGCGGCTTCGAGCGCCGGCCGTACGGCGGCGGTGATGTCGAGTTCGCCGAGCGGGCTCTCCTTGAGCGCGTCGGCCAGGTCCTGCCCCACGACCACGACGACCTCGCCGTTCGCCGCGCCGCTGAACGTCGCGGTGACGGCCTGCCCGGTGATCAGCACGTCCGCGGAGATTCCGGTCGGTGTGCCCACTTCCAGCTCACGGCTGGTCGGGAGGACGGCGAGGGCTGCCTGCGCCGCGGACCGGGCCAGCGCCAGCTGTGGCTCGGTGACGGTGAGCGCGGTCATGGTCGGTTCTCCTCCGTGGGGGGCGGAACGACGAGACAGGCGAGGCGGGCGCCCTGATTGCCTGGCACCGCGTAACCGAAGGTCGTGTTGTTGACGGTGATCTCGAGGGGTGCGCTGGTGGGGTGGCCCAGCGGCACCACATCGCCCGGGCTCAGCCCGACGATGTCGTCGGTCCGCATCCGGATAGGCTGAAAACGGACAGCCACGTCGATCGGTGCGGCCGACAGGCCGGCGCTCAGACCGCGGCGGGCGTTCTCCTTGGCGTTTCGTTCCGCCGCCGTCATCTCGACCTTGTCCAGGCGTTCCAGCACCGGCAGGATCGTGTTGAACGGCAGGCAGATGGTGGCGTTGGCCTCGGCCTCGCCCACCTTCATGTCGAACAACGCCACGATGACGGCGTCGCCCGGCTGATGGGCCCGGAGGAACTGCGCGTTGTACTCCAGCCCGCCCAGCTTCGGCTGGAGCTTCACCAGGGTGTCGAAGCCGTACGCGAGCTCGCCGAGCATCCGTTCCAGCAGGCCCCGCAGCAGTGGCATCTCGACCTCGGTGAGCGGCCGTTCCGGCTGCACGCCGCCCGGCCCGCCCAGCATGTGGTCGATGCTCGCCATGGTGAGCATGGAGGACATCTCCATCAGCACCGTGCCGGGCAGCGGGTCGAGGCTGACCGTCGAGACGACGGTCGGGTTGTTGAGCGAGTTGACGTATTCGTCGTAATTCAGCTGGTCGATCGAGGCGAGCGTCATGCTGCTGACCACCCGTAGCCGGGTGGTCAGGAGCGTCCCGCACCCGCGCGCGTACGTCTCGAAGGCGATCTGCAGCGTCCGTACGTGTTCGCGGGTGAGCTTGACCGGCTTCCGGAAGTCGTACGGTGACGGGCCGACGTTGCTGCCCCGCCGGGACATGCGTCCCGCGCGTGCGGTGGAGGGCGCGGACGGCGACTTGGTCACAAAGTGCCCATCGGCACCGTCCGCGGCCACCTGAGTCATCCGGTCACCGAGCCGGTGCTCACTGCATCACGAACGACGTGATGTAGAGGTCCATGACGGTGACGACCTCTTCCTTCACGTACGCCTTCTTGATCTTCTCGGTGAGTTCCTTCTTGACGGCTGCCCGGCCCTCGGCGGTCGACAGTTCGCTGATCTTGCGGTCGGTGTACTCGGTGACGGCGATGTCGAGTGCCTGGCTGCCGTCCGGCGCCTCAGCCGCGTCCGCGGTGGCCTGCAGGGCGAACGACATCTTCAGGTAGTGCCCCTCGGCCAGGTTGATCGTGATCGGGTCGAGCGCGATGACCGCGCCGGGCATCGCGGCCTTCGCGGCGGCGGCCTCCTTCTCGGCGGGGGTCTCGGCCGGGCCCTTGAGCATCAGGTAGGCACCGACTGCGGCGCCGACCAGCAGGACGGCGGCGCCGATGATCATCGGCAGCTTGGACTTCTTCTTCGGCGCGGCCTCGGCCGCCTCAGTGCTTTCAGCCATCGGAAACTCCCCCTCGGCGGTGTCAGTCGTGCGCGGTGGTGGTGCTGGTCTGGGTGCCGGCGGCCGCCGGCAGCAGTTCACGCTGGTCGGCCGGCAGATCCGAGAGGACGACGATGTCG
Organism: uncultured Micromonosporaceae bacterium; assembly: GCA_966211315.1. Classification (GTDB taxonomy): domain Bacteria; phylum Actinomycetota; class Actinomycetes; order Mycobacteriales; family Micromonosporaceae; genus CBIHNN01. Next base: position 55,201 of record CBIHNN010000004.1, read on the forward strand.
ACGCGGCGGTTCATGGTCACGGCCCTCGGGTCCTTCGGGTCCATCAGCGGACGCGTGTCGGCGTACCCCGACGCCGTCATCCGTTTCTCCGGAATGCCGTGTCCGGCCAGGTACCGGACGACGGCCGACGAGCGGGCCGTGGACAGCTCCCAACCGCTCGGGTAGTACGTGGTCCGCACGTTGAGCTGGTTGGTGTGGCCGTCGACCTGAAGCTTGTTGGGCAGGCCCTTGATGACCGGGTCGATCGCGTCGAGGATCTTGGTGCCACCCTCGCGCAACTCGGCCCGGTTACCCTCGAACACGATCTCGTTGGTCACCACGGTGACCACCAGGCCGCGCTCGTCGATCGTGAACTTCACGTTGTTCTGGAGCTTCACCCTGGTCAGCGCCTCGGTCATCCGCTCCTGGATCTTCTTCAGGTTCTCCGCCTCCTTGACGGCCGCCTGAGCGTCCTCCGACGCCTTCGCCCGCTCCTCGGCCTGGACCGCGCGCTGCACGGCCTTGTCCTGTTCCTTCTGCTCCTCGGTCTTGCTGTCGCCCGTGCCACCCAGTCCCGGATTGGCGCCCGGGTCGATCGGGATGACGGCGCTGCTGTTGCCGGAGCCCTCCAGCGGCGCCGAGGCACCGCTGAACGCCACGCTCTGCGCGCCGAAGCCCTGCGAGAGGCCGGAGGCGAGCTCGGCGAACTTGGCCTTGTCGACGTTGCTCATCGAATAGAGCACCACGAAGAGCACGAACAGCAAGGTCAGCATGTCCGCGTACGAAACAAGCCAGCGTTCGTGGTTGACGTGCTCCTCGTGCTCTTCGTGTCCCCCCTTCTTCTTGCGGGGGGCCCCACTCTTCGCAGCACTCATGGGTCTTAGGCCGCCTTCTTGGACTCGGCCGGCACGGAGCCGGGCGGGAGCAGGCTGCGCAGCTTCTGGGCCACCATGCGGGGGTTGGAGCCGGCCTGGATGGCCAGGACACCCTCGATGGCGAGTTCCATCTCCTCGCACTCGACGCCGGAGATCCGGGCGAGGCGGTTACCGACTGGCAGCCAGATCAGGTTCGCGCTCAGCACGCCCCAGAGCGTCGCGACGAATGCCGCCGCGATGGAGTGGCCGAGGGTCTCCGGCTTGTCGAGGTTCTCAAGCACGTGCACGAGACCCATGACCGTGCCGATGATCCCGACGGTCGGGGCGTACCCGCCCATGTTCTCGAAGATCTTGGCGGCGGCCTTGTCGGCCTTCTTCTTGGCGGCGACCTCGGCGTGGAGGATGTCGTGCAGCTCCTCCGGGTCGGTGCCGTCGATCGCCAGCTGCAGACCGCGCTTCAGGAAGACGTGGTCGACGGTCTTGATCGCGTCCTCCAGGGCCAGCAGGCCCTCGCGGCGGGCCCGCTCGGCCATCTTCACGATGTCGTCGACGAGCTTGTCCGGCGGCGTCAGCTTCGGCATGAAGGCCTTGGTCAGGTTCTTGCCGATGCTCGTCGTGTCCTTCATGATGCCGCCGGCCATGGCCGCGCCGAGGGCACCACCGAACACCAGCAGAATCGACGGGATCAGGATGATGGACGACGGCGAACCGCCCTCCATGATCTGAACGACGAAGACGATGATGATGGAGGCGACGACGCCGGCAATGGTGGCGATATCCATCGCTTACCGCTCCTTCCGGTGCAGCGGGAGAACCTTGGCGGAAGCCTCGGCGTCCTGCTCGTCGTCGGCGGACGTGATCTGCATGGCCGGAGTGGGCTCCGACTCCAGGCGGCTCGCCTGGGCGATCAGCGAGGCGCGGTAGTGCCGAACGGCGTCGATGAACTCGGGCACGGACTCGGCGATGATGTACTTGGTGCCGTCGACCAGCGTGACCACCGTGTCGGGCGTGCAGTCACAACGCTCGACAAGGTCGGGATTCAGGGCGAACACGGCACCGTTGAGGCGGGTAACGAGAATCACGGGATCCGTCCTTGGTGTCTGGCTGGGCGAGACCCTCCGTGGCCCCGTCACATGTCCTTCGACCCCCGGCGGGGGCGATTGAGCAATTGAGCCGGTCACAGCCGGTTCTCACCGGACGGCAACCGACGAAAGGCGAAAGGCCCGCCGGGATCGCCGGCGGGCCTTTTCGTGCTACGTGCGTCAGCGCTTGAGGTTCACAAGCTCCTGCAGCAGCTCGTCCGAGGTCGTGATGACGCGGGAGTTCGCCTGGAAGCCGCGCTGGGCGATGACCAGGCTGGTGAACTCCTGTGCGAGGTCGACGTTCGACATCTCCAGCGCCCCGCCGTTGATGACACCCAGGCCGCCGGTACCGGCGACACCGACCTGCGGGAGGCCCGAGTTGACCGTCGTGCGGTACATCGAGTTGCCGACCTTCTCGAGGCCGTTGACGTTGTTGAAGTTGGCCATGGCGATCTGGCCGAGGGCCTGCTTCAGGCCGTTGGAGAAGACACCGATGATCTCGCCGGACTGGGAGATCGTGTACGACGCCAGCGTGCCCGAGGCGGAACCGTCACGGTTGTTGACCGTCGCGGACGTCGCGCCGCTGTAGGCGCTCATCGACGACACGTCGAAGGTGAACGGGCCGATGGTGATCGGCGAGGTCGTCGGCTTGCCGGCGGTGAAGTCGACGTCCTTGTTCGTGCCGTCCGGCAGCGCCAGCGTCCAGGTGTCGGCGTCCTTCTTCGTGAACTTCAGCGTGATGGACTGCTCGGCCCCGGTCGAGGTGTAGATCGTCTGCGTGACGTCCTTGACGGTGCCGACGGTGGCCTCGTCGGAGAGGTTGCCGCTCATGGTGAACTTGGTGGTGGCGACCGGGGGGAGCGTCTGGCCCAGCGGGAGCTGGATGTTGCCCGGGGTGCCGGCCGTGTTGACCACTCCGGCGGTGGCCATCCAGCCCTGCACGATGTTGCCGTTCGTGGTGACGAGGCTGCCGTTGCTGTCCCAGTCGAACGCGCCCGCACGAGTGTAGAGCTGCTCGCCGCCCGAGCGGACGACGAAGAAGCCGTCGCCCTGGATCATGAGGTCGGTGCTCTTGCCGGTGGTCTGCGCGGCTCCCTGACCGAAGTTCGTGCTGATCGCGCCGAGCTTCACGCCGAGGCCGATCTGCGCCGGGTTCGTACCACCGGACTGGCCCTGCGGGGCACCGGACGAGCGGACCATCTGCGACAGGGTGTCCTGGAACGTGGTCTGGCTGGTCTTGAAGCCCGTCGTGTTGACGTTCGCGATGTTGTTCGAGGTCACGTCCATCATCTGCTGGTGGGCGCGGAGACCGGAAATGCCGGAGAACATCGAACGCAGCATGTGCTCTTCTTTCGCTGGAGTGTGGGAGCCGGAGAGTGGCTTATGGATCAGGCGCTCTGGCGGACTTCCTTGACCGAGGACAGCAGCACATCCGTGTCTCCGACCGTGAGGGTCGGGTCACTGCCTCCGAGCGTTGCCTTGCTGACGACTCCAGTCACTTCGGCGCCGGTGGCGTCCTTATAAGCGATTGTCCGGCCGACTAGGTTGCTAGCGGAGAGCAGGTTCTGGGCCGCGAGCATGCTGGTCTGCCCGGCCGCGATGTCGGCGAGCTTCTCGACCTGGGTGAACTGCGCCGTCTGGGCGAGGAACTGGGTCGAGTCGGCCGGGTTGCTCGGGTCCTGGTACTTCAGCTGGGCCACGAGCAGCTTGAGGAACGTGTCCTTGTCGGACAGTGAGTCGCTCTTGGTGACGGGCTTGGTGGAGCCGGTGTAGATGCCGCTGGTGCTGGCGGCGGTGTTGGGAGTGACGTATCCGGTGATGCCGGTGGGGTCGGTCATGGGTGTCCTCCGGGTCAGATGTGCAGGTCGAGACGGATGTTGCCGCCCGCGGCAGCGGCGCGCGGCGCCGTGTTCGTCCCGGCCTGCGGCGCGCCGGTTCCGTTACCCGTACCGGCGTTGCCACCGCTACGGCCGTTGCCGCCGCGGCTTTCGCCGCGACCGTTGTCCAGGAACGCGAACTGCTGCCGGGCCTGCTCCTGCTGCGGTGACCCCTGCTTGAGGTCGAGCGAGCAGCCGCTGAAGCCCGACTGGGTCAGCTCACGCTTGAGGTCGCCCAGGGACTGCTTGAGCGCCTCCCGGCCGGCCTCCGTGGAACCGGCGAGCTGCATGTTGATCTCGCCGTTGCGGATCTCGGCGACGATCGACACGCCTCCCAGATCGGCAGGGTGCAGGTGAACGGTTAGCCGGTGGACCCCGTCGGCTTCCAGCTTCAGCGGTGCGATCCGCATCGCGACCTGCGCCGCGGCGGGCATCGGAGCGGACGGCGTCGAGGCCGCCGTGGCGGGTGCGGCGGGTGCGACCGGTGCGGCCGCCGCGATGCCGGTGACGGGCTGTCCCCCGATGGGCGCGGCGGCCGGCGTTTCGACGGCCGGTGCGGCCGTGGTCGCCCCGGGCACGACCGCAGGTGCGGCCTGAGCGGTGGTCCCGTCCGACTGCCGGGGTACGGCCGCAGCCTGCCCGCCGTGCGCGGAGCCCTGCCCAGCCGCGTTGCCGCCGCTCGGGTCGCCGCTCGTACCCGCGCCTGCCGGGTCCTGGCCCTCCGCGGTGGTCGTGACCTCCGTACCGGTCGTGGTCTCGGTGTTCGCGGCGTCGGCGGCGGTCCCGGCGGTGGTGACCGGCGTCGGGTCGGCGGTGGTTCCGGTGGCGGTGACCGGCGTCGGGTCGGCGGTGGTTCCGGTGGCGGTGACCGGCGTCCGGTCGGCGGTGGTTCCGGCCGGTGCCGTCTGCGCGGTGGTGCCGGTGGTCGCGGTCGGGGCCGCCGCGGTCCGCGTGGAGTCGGCGGCGGGTGTGCCGGGGTCCGTGGTCGCGGCAGTGGTCGCCGCCGCCGTGGCGGGTACGGCCACCGTGCCGTCGACCGGTGACGTGGCGGCTGCCGCCTGCGTACCGGTGGCGGCCTGCGTAACGCTGGGGGCCTGCGCTGTCGTGACCGGCACGTCCGCCGCAGGCTCGGTCGTGGTCGTGGTGGCCATCGGCGTCCCCTGAACCGGCACTGCCTCTGCGGTCACTGGCACCTGCGCGGCCTGGACAGCGCCGACAGCGGTGTCGGTCGCGGCGGTTGTGGTGGCTGTGGCTGTGATGGCTGCGGTGGCGGTGGCTGCGGTGGCTGTGGCGATCGGCGCGAACACGGCGGCGAGCGCCTGGGGCAGCACCACGGCCGGGATCGCCGGAGCTTCGGTGACGGTCTCGACGGGCTGGGCCTCGGCTCCAGTCCGCGCCGTGGCGGCCTCGCCGTCGCCGTCGCCCTCGGTACCCTCCGGCCGCTCCACGTCCGACGTGCGCTCGGCGGCGGGCTTGCGGTCCACCGGCTTGCGGTCCACGGCGGTCCGCTCGGCCTGCCGGTCGCGCCGCGTCTCGGCACCGGCCGGACGGTCGTCGCGCTGCGCCACGTCGTCGTCCCGGCGCGGGAGGCCGCCGTCACGGCGGGCGGAACCGTTGTCACGGCGTGCGGACACGTCGTCCTCGCGGTGCGCGGCCGGTTCGTCCAGCGCGGCGGAAAGCGCCGAGCCGAACGCGGCGGGGTCGCCCTGCACCGGCAACGGACGCCGGTCGCTGCCCGTGCCCCGGGTGGAGGCCGGCGTTGCCGTAACGAGGGTCGGCATCGTCATGTACTGCTTCTCCTAACCCAGAGCCTTGAGAGCTGCCTGAACCTTCGGCACGTACGCCTGCGTCTCCGCGAACGGCGGGATGCCGCCGTGCTTCTTCACCGCGCCACCACCCGCGTTGTACGCGGCCAGAGCCAGCGGCACCGACTTGAACTCCTTGAGGTTCTGCGCGAGCAGCTTCGCCCCACCGTTGATCGCCTGCGCCGGGTCGAACGCGTTCGTCACGCCCAGCCCCTTCGCCGTCGACGGCATGAGCTGCATGAGCCCCTGCGCACCCACCTTGCTGACCGCGTTCGGGTTGTAGCTCGACTCGACCTTCGCCACCGCGGCGAGCAGCTTCGCCGGCACGCCGTACTTCGCGGCGGCCGATGTGAACAGGTCCGCGTACGGCACACCCGACAGACCCAGGCTCGCCGGCCGCACCGCCTGCGCGGGCGCGACCGTCGGGGCCCCGTCGACAACCCTGCGGATCGCCGTCGGCGTCTCGTACACCTTCTGGATCTTCACCTGGGAACCGGTGTGCGGCGCCGCGATCATCTTGCCGTCGCCGACGTAAATGCCGATGTGGTGCACCGGGCTGCCGAAGGCCAGGAGGTCGCCGGGCTTGGCGTCCTTGAGCGAGTCGACCTTCGTTCCCACCTTCGCCTGATCGGACGAGACGCGCGGCAACTTAATGCCCAGGTCCTCGTACGCCTGCTGAACGAGCCCCGAGCAGTCCAGACCCTTCGACGGGTCGGCGCTGCCGAACCTGTACTCGACACCCAGATACTTCTTCGCAGCCGCAACGACGGCATCACCGGTCACAGTGGAACCACCGGCGACCTTGGTGTTGCCGGTGGCGGCGTCCAGCGCCTTCGCGAACGCGGTGGCACTGTTGCCCGTGGTGGGCGTGGCGCCCTTTGTGGTCAACGTGGTGCCTGCGGTCTGCTGGATACCCAGCTTGCTCTGCAGATCCTGGATCCGGGACAGCACCCCGGCGACACCAAGGCTCACGCGGTGTCCCCGCCCCGCGCGGACCGGCTCTGCCGCATGCTGTTGGCCCGCCGCTCGTTCTGCGCGTCCAACCCACGGGCGGCGTTACGCGCCCGGGACGTCACCGCGAGCTCGTCGAGATTCCGCTGGTCGGCGGCCAGATCGGAGGCCCGTACGGCCTCAGCGTGCCGTTCCCCGAGCAACTCCACCGCCCGCCGACGTTTGGCGGCGTCGGCCAGATCGGCGTTCCGCGCGGCAACGATGTCTTCGGCATCGGTGACGAGCTGGCTGGCAGCGACCAGCCCAGCCGCCAGCGACTGCCGAGCCACCATGGAGGCGACCATGGCGCGAGCAGTCCCCTCATTCGGGGCGTCGGCGCCGGCCAGATCCAGCTGACGGCGCTTCACGAGGGCAGCAGCAGATTCGGCCTCAACGCGGGCCTGGATGACTGCGCTACGGGACAGGTCCTCCTGTGCCTGACGGGCACGAAGGACGGGACCGAGCTTGAAACGGCGATTCACGAGGCGAAGCCTCCTCGGGGCGTGGTGCGGCGAGGGAGCCTGTCCGGGTGCAGATCCGTTGCTGCGGCCAGGGCGGGACTGGTGAAGCTCGTCCGGCCCCGGGCAATCCATGCCCTGCGAATCCGGCGCAACCCAGAGTCGGGACCGCCGGTGGCACCCCGGTTATGTCCGGGGTTGCCGTTCGGTTGCGTACGACGAAGGGCGGGCACCCAGGGGGTGCACGCCCTTCGCACGTCAGACCGGTCGATCTACGACTGCGGCAGGAGCCGGTGTTGCGGGGACGTGTTGTTGCAGTCGAGATTTGTAGCTGGGTGCAGTTCGTCAGTTCGTGGATGTCGAGGCACTTGCCGGATGATGGGTGGATCAGCGAGTTGTTCGGTCCGATCTGCCATTGCTGGGCAGAGCTGCCGTTGCACGTCCAAATCTGGACCTTGGTGTTGTTGGCGTTTGCCGTTGTTCCAGACATCCAGGTTCTTCGAAGTAGAAGGGGTTGAGGTGTCCGCGGTGGCGGCGGGTGGTGGCGGCGCGGGTGCGGAGGCGTTGGTTTCCGGGTTGCGGATGCGGTCTTAAGCGCTGTTCGTCGGTCCGTTGTACCGAGGGGCCAGGCGTCGTCGACAGCTCCAATCACGCGTCAGCGCCAGCCCGGAGACTGCCGGTGGGCGGCGTGGACGCGGTGATCTCCCGGAGCGCTCGGAGGTGGCCTTGATACGCCTGGTGGCCAGTGTCGGTGAGGGACACCCAGACGCGAAGCCGCTTAGCACGCTTCTCGCGTTGGGTCCGGATGTAGCCGGCACCTTCCAAGGTTGAGAGGTGCTTGCTGAGCACGGAATCGCTGACGTCGAGGGCGTCGCGCAGGGTTGCGAACTCGACGGCCGTGGCGGCGGCGAGCAACGCGCAAATCCGGAGCCGCTTCGATGCGTGAATCAGTTCGTCGAAGTGGGCGTCGTCGCTCATCGGGGCGTTCCCTGACGCCGCGATGTGAGGTGTGGGTCCCGCAGCATGCGGCGTTGCCATCGGCCGACAACCGCCACAGTGCACGCGACGACCACGCCGCAGCCTGTCGCCGGCCACCAGGCGTTGGGCCACGACGGCAACATGACGGCCTGGGGGGCGAAGATCAGCACGAGGTACGGGACGAACGCCCACCACCGGGACGGCCGACGTTCCGAGGGAATTTCGCCGATCCGGGTCTGCACACCCTGTAGGAGGTTCGCGCCCAGCAGGTATGCCACCAAGGCGGGCGCACTCACCATGAGTTGATCGGAGGCAAGGGTGATTGTTGCGGTGCCGAGCACAACGGCAAGGCCGGGGGCGAAAAGGACACTCGGGGCGAGCCGGTCGATCAGCCGGTGCCACCAGGTGGTACCGGTAGGCGGACGGCTCAACTCCGCGCGCTCGGCCGCCAGCCGCACCCGGCCGAAGGCCGTCACGAAGAGCAGGATGAAAGCTCCGGCCGCGGGTGCTGTCCACCATGGTCCAGCCGTCGCTACCAAGGGTGTCGTGAGCAGTACGACGCAGCCCACGATGACGAGCAGGCGGCTGCCCCGGCTGTCGCCGCGCGGCACGATGCCGAGTTTCGCGGGTGTTCCGACCAGCGGGAGCACGCTCACCATGAACAGCACCGTCACGACGCATATCCAGACGATGTTGCGCCAGGCCAATGACGCTGCTGCGGCGCCCAGCACGACACCCAGCAACGGATACCGCCACTGGTACCGGCCGAGCTGCTGGGCGATGAACCGTTGCTGACGGTCGATGTCGGCCAAGGTGCCCACAGTCCCGTCCGGGCCTTCAGGAAGCCATGCATACGCTTGATTTTCCATAGCGGAAAGTCTACCCCGGCTTTCCAAAGGGGAAAATGGGTGCGGGATCGGCCGTCCGGAGGCTGTGTAGTCGCAAGCGGCTGCCGCGGGCTCTCGCGCCGTGGGCGATGGACTCAGGGAGCTTTTCTGAACTGTCGCTGTACGGCGAATGGCGCGCCTCGGCCGCGGAGGATGCCCCCCGCTTGGTTAACTGTCCCAGAACCACAATTTGTGGATCTTGGTTGCGCTGTAGAACTCTCACCATGAAGGGGGTCCGGTCGAGCCCTCCGTCGGTGTTCCGGCCTGCGGCAGGGGTCGTGGGCCCTATTCAAAACGTCGGCCACGCCAACCCGCACCCCGTGCAATCCCAACTCGGTCTTGACGCCTGATGACTCGACATACCCGACCCGCCTCTCGACCGTGTGGAGGGTGAGGGGCGCCAACGCCCCCGTGCCGACCGTCGGCCGACCAGACGGATGTGGGCGTCCCCTCACCGGCACCCACCGGCCCGGCATCTGTGTCGCGACGAACCGGCAAAGGCCACTGCCGCCAGACGCTACGAACCCGGCCCGGACACCGGAACGCCCTCAACGACACCGAGATGGACACTGTCGTGGGCTCGAAGCGTCCCCAATATGTCGGCTACCGTGGCGGGTATGAGCCACCGCCTCCGCACGGCGATGCTGCGCGCTCAACTCGACCCCGCCGGCCTCGCCGCCACCGTGGACGTCGACGTCGAGACCGTCGCCCGATGGCTGTCCGGCAGGCTCCCGCACCAGCGCACCCGCCTGGCTGTCGCTGCTGCCCTCGGCGAGACCGAAGCCGATCTGTGGCCCCGGACCCGCCCCGACCTCACCCCCGGCGCCGAAGCCACGGCCGAGGTCGTCGGCGCCTACGCCCACCGCGCCGACATCCCCCACGAGCTGTGGTCGACTCTGCTGATCAACGCCACGGATCGGATCGACCTGCTCGGCTACGCCTACCCGTTCGTTCTGGAGGTGCTACCCGACGCGGCGACCCGCCTCGTCGACAAGGCCGCCGCCGGGGCGCGGATGCGGATGGCGTTCGCTGATCCGGACTGCCCGCACGTCGCCGAACGCGACAACCTGGAACAGATGGGCGGCACCCTGCCTGGCCGCATCCGCAACGCCCTCAACTATCTTGACCCGATACACGGAACGCCCGGCGTCGAGATCGGCCTGCACACCGTGCACCTGTACCACTCGGTGTTCCGCTTCGACCAGCAGATGATCGTCGCCCCCGTACCTGTTCCGCGCCCGCGGCTACCACCCCGCCCTGCACCTGCGCGAACTCTCCCCGCACGGGATCTTCGCCTCCTACGCCGACCAGTTCGAACAGATCTGGCAAACCGCCACCCCGTATGCGCAGCCGGAGCGACGATGACGGGCCGCCGCGACTACTACCACGACCCGGTCGCGCCCCCAGCGAACAGCCTCGTCCCCGGCGTCTCCGCGATCGTCACCGACGACCACGGCCGCATCCTCATGCAGCGCCGCACCGACTCCGGCAACTGGGCACTACCCGGCGGCACCATGGACATCGGCGAAACCCTCCAACACTGCGCGATCCGGGAAGTCAAGAAGAAACCGGCCTCGACATCGAGATCACCGGACTCGTCGGCATCTACACCGATCCCGCCCACGTGATCGCCTGCACCGACGGCGAAGTCCGCCAAGAATTCAACATCACCTACCTCGGCCGCATCACCGGCGGAACCCTCACCGTCAGCAACGAATCCACCGAAGTCCGCTTCATCGACCCCACCGAGCTCGACGACATCCCCGTCCACGACACCGTCCGCCTACGCCTGCGCCACCACGCCGAACACCGCGATGCCCCGTACCTCGGATAGTCACCAGATCCGGCGCTGGGCCTTGGGCGCGGCAATCGTGTCTGCCCAGGTTGCGTCACCGTTGCCGTCAATGCCGAAATCCGATGCGCAACGTCAGGCGCTCAGGGTGAGAAAGGCTAGGTGAACGCGGTTCGGCGTCGATCGCAGGTTGCGGTCCGTTCGTTGCGCCGACATCTACTCCCACGTCCGGCTGCGTATGCAACGCCGCCATCTTCTGTCATCGATGAACCAAGCGCTACAACCCGACACCGAGGGCAGGAACGAGGACCGGGACGACATCGACGGATAGCAACGGCGGCGTACCTGCCAATCGTCAACCGGGAGGGGCGCCGCTACCACCGGGCGTTGCGCGGTGGATGTCAGGCCAGCCGAAGAACCGGCGGTACAACGCGCCGGCCGCGACCGTGGGCAGATCAGCGGACGCCTCGACGAAACACCCAGCAAGATGGAGCATCAACGACACCCGCGCGCCGTCGAACTCGGCCAGCAGCTCCCGCTGACGCGTCGGGCACGGCCACTGCTGGCCACACGCCCCGCACGTCCAGGCCGGACGCGTTGGTAGGTGCATCGACATGGTGTCCGTTCCCCGGCGCGGTGGTCTACGGTGGGAAGGCCGGGCCGGCACCGGTGAGAAGACTGCCGATCTTCGACCCCGTTCCCGGCCTTCCCCTTCGGTGGCACCAACCGGTTCGGACTCGATGCGCGTTCCCGCTGGGCCTGCATCCAGAATCAGCGGAAAGAGATCACCATGGAAGCAGCCGCGGGTCTTCCACCGTCTACAACCGACCCCACCGCCCCCGGTGCACACCTGCGGGCCGCGCGCGAAGCCGCCGGACACAGCCTCGCCGGCATGGCCGCACTCACCCACTTCAGCAAGCCGTATCTCGGCCTCGTCGAAACCGGCCGCCGGCCCGCCACCACCGAGGTCATCGAACGATACGAACAGATCCTCGGCGTGCCCATCGGCTCCCCCAGCGATCCGGTCAGGGCGGCGCACACCTGGTTGATCGGCGACGCCCCACCCGTGCGACACCTGCGCTCCGGCCGGCGCATCGGGCACACCCTGCTCCACACGATGGAAGCCCGGGTCGTCGAACTGCGCCACCTCGACGACACCGTCGGCAGCACCGACCTGCTACCCGCCATCATCGCGGAACTCGACCACGCCGAGCACCTGGCCCGGGAGGCGTCCTACTGCGAGCAGACCGGTCGGCGGCTGTTCACCGTGATCGGGGAACTGGCCCAACTCGCCGGCTGGGTCGCCGGCGACGCCGGGCACTACCAGTACGCCCAACGCCTCTACCTGAGCGGCGTGACCGCCGCCGACACCGCTGGGGATCGCGCCCTCGGCGCGCAACTGCTCTCCAGCCTCGCCTACCAGATCGCCACCATCGGCAAACGCGACGACGCCCTGCTCATCGCCCGCACCGCCGTCACCGCAGCGGCCCACGCCACACCGGTCGTGCGGGCGCTGCTCACCGAACGTCTCGCCTGGGCCGCCGCCCGAACCCACGACCCGGAGGCCACCCGCCGGGCGCTGGACGCCGTCGACGACGCCTACGACCAGCGCGCCCCCACCATCGCCGAACCCGAATGGGTGTACTGGCTCAACCGCACCGAGATCGATGTGATGGCCGCCCGCTGCCTCGTCGAACTCGGTACGCCCAGCGCGGCCGAGCCGCTGCTCACCCGTGCCCTCGCCGGCTACAACCCCGCCCATGCCCGCGAAGTCGCCCTCTATCGGACCTGGCTTGCCGAAGGCCACGCCCGCGCCGGTGACCTCGACGCCGCCCGCGCCATCCTCGACGGCATTACCGGCACCGCCGCGTACGCGATCTCCGTACGCCTGCAACGCCGCATCGCCGCCGTCAACCACCTCATCCACCGCCGCGCCGGCAAACGCACCACCACCAGCGCATGACCGACCACCCGGGCCAACGACCACCACGGTCGGCCTGGCCTCCCTCCTTCGCTAGCCAACGACCCAACCGATGGCCGATCGATGTCCGGGATCGTGGCGGCGGACGCTCGGTGGCGTGCCGCGTAGCGGTGCGGCGTCGATCCCCGGAACGAGTCGCCGTGGGTGGTTGGTGAAGGGATCGTCACGGCTGCGGCTGGTCGATGGGTCCGGCACGGGTTTGCAGGCTCGGTGGACCCGGCAGGCCCGGCTACGACGGCCTCAACCCGGTACGGCAGCCGGTCGGCCGACCCCGGAAACGGCCGCTCAAACTGCACGGCGACAAGGGCTACGGCTGCCCCGTCCGCCGCGAGCTGCTCTGCCGACGCGACATCACCTCTAAGCATGTAGGACGGTGTGCAGTGCCGCCCAGGCCTCGTCGGCGGTGACGCGTTCGTCCAGCCCCTGGCGGAGGAAATCTGTGATCTGCGGCCAGATCTCGTTCGCCCGGTCGGCGTCAGGATTGCTCCCGACGACATAGGCACCGATCTCCACCAGCTCCCGGACATCCCGCCGAGCCGCCATCAACCGCCGCAACTCCGTAGCATCGGCCTTCTGCTGCGGCGTAGTGACCTTGTTGGCCACCCGGGAGATCGAGTCCAACGACTCGATCGACGGGAAATGCCCTGCCGTGGCCAGTTTCCGGTCCAGCACGATGTGACCGTCCAGAATGGACCGGGCCGCGTCGGCGATGGGCTCGTTGTGGTCGTCACCCTCGACGAGCACGGTGTAGAGCCCGGTGATCGACCCGATCGCACCGGGCCCGGCACGTTCCAGCAACGAGGCCAGCATCGCGAACACGGAAGGCGGATACCCGCGTGTCGCCGGTGGCTCGCCGACGGACAGCCCGACCTCACGTTGCGCCATGGCCGCGCGGGTCACGCTGTCCATCATCAACAACACGTCCGCACCCCTGTCCCGGTAGTACTCCGCGATCCGGGTGGCGACGGCCCCGGCGCGGAGGCGGACCAGCGGCGGGGTGTCGGAGGTGGCGATGACGACGACGGACCGGGCCAGGCCCTCCGGCCCCAGATCGTGTTCGATGAACTCGCGGACCTCGCGGCCCCGCTCACCCACGAGGGCCACGACGTTCAGCTCGGCCGACGTACCGCGGGTGATCATGGACATCAAGGTCGACTTCCCGACGCCTGAACCGGCGAAGATGCCGAGGCGCTGGCCGCGGCCGCACGGGACCAGCGTGTCGAGGACGCGGATGCCCAGGGACATCGGGGTGTCGACGATCTGGCGGTCCAGCGCCGACGGGGGCGGGGCGTCGATGCCGACCACGTCGCCGCGGATCGGGGGGCCACCGTCCATCGGGCGGCCGAGACCGTCGAGGATGCGGCCGCGGAGGCCCTCACCCACGGTGATCCGCAGCGGGGCACCCGTGCTCACGACGGGGCTGCCGGTGCCGATGCCGGCGATCGGGCCCAGGGGCAGGCAGCTGAGACGTTCGCCGTCGATGGCGGCCACCTCGGCGTAGATCGTGTCCGTGCCCTGGCCCACGACCAAAAGATCGCCGACGCGTGCGGATACGCCGGCGACGGTGACGCGCAAACCTACGGCGCCCGTGACCTGGCCGCGGGAGATGGGGCGCGCGGCGGTGAGGGCGGCGTCCAGGCGGGTGCGCAGCGGGGAGGTCACCGGGTGAGGACCTCGCGTGCGCGTTCGATCGCGGTGGCTACGGTCGCGTCGACCGACATCGCGCCGATCTCGGCAGTGGCGTCGCCGGGGCGCAGCGAGGGGTCGGGACGCAGGCGGATGGGGCGGCCCTCGTACGTGAACTCGCCGTCGGCGATCTCCAGGGCGGCGTAGTCGGTGGGGCTCAGGGCGACGATCACCGGGCCGGAGGTGGGGGCCAGGGTCATGGCTCGGCGGATGGCGTCGACGCCGCGGGTGTCGGAGTCGGTGAGCTCGCGGCCGACGATGGCTTCGGCGAGCTCCATCGCGTACGCCAGAATCAGGTCCTGGATTTCCGCGGCCGCGACGGCGAGGCTCTGCTCGGCCGCGTCGGCGGCCACGCTCAGGGCGCCGATGGCGCGGCGCAGGGCGGCCTCGCGGCGCTCCGCGAACGCTGCGGAGTCCGCGAGGGCCCGTTCCCGGTCGGCGAGGGCGGCGGTCTCGGCGTCACGCTTTCCAGCCGCCCAGCCCTCGGCGTAACCGGCGGTACGGGCGTCCTCCTTGATCCGGGCCACGGCCTTGCTGTCGGCCGGTACGGCCCGTCGCAGGTCTGTGCCGAACGTGACCGCGGACGCCTGCTGGGCGGAGTCGCCCCGGATGACCGGTCCGCGGTCAGACGATGAGGTCATCGGCGTCCGCACCGCGCTGAATCTCGATCTGGCCGGAGTCCTCCAGCGAACGGATGACCGCGACGATCTTCGTCTGCGCCTCCTCCACCATCTTGACCCGGACCGGCCCGAGCAGGTCGATCTCCTCCAGAAGGTTCTCCCGTCCGCGCTCGGACAGGTTACGGGTGACCTTGTCGCGGACGTCCTCGGAGACGCCCTTGAGTGCGGTGGCGAGATCCGCCGGTTCGACCTGGCGCAGGACCAGCTGCACGGCGCGGTCGTCGAGGTGGATGACGTCCTCGAACATGAACATCCGGCGCCGGATCTCCTCGGCGATCTCCGGGCTGCGCTGCTCCAGGGCCTCCAGGATGAGGCGTTCGGTGGTGCGGTCGGCGCGGTTGATGATGTCGACCAACGGCTGCAGGCCGCCGACCGTGGAGAGTTCGTTGGGCTGCAGCACCGTGGACAGCTTGCGTTCCAGGGCCATCTCGACCTGGCGGATCACATCGGGGGAGGTGCGGTCCATGACCGCGATACGGTGCGCGACATCCGACTGCACCTGCGGCTCCAGGCCGGAGAGGATCGAAGAAGCCAGAGCCGAGGGTACGTGCGCCAGCACCAGCGCGATCGTCTGCGGGTGCTCGTGCTGCACGTAGGAGAGCACCTGCCGCGGGTCGGCGTGGCTCAGGAAGTTGAACGGCATGTCCGTCATCTGTGCCTGGAGCCGGTCCAAAATCATCGACGCCCGCTCCTGGCCCAGCGACGCCTCCAGCAGATCGCGGGCGTAGTCCATGCCGCCCATGCCGGAGTTGCGGGCGGTGGCGAGGGCGTAGAACTCGTCGATCACGTCGTCCGCGGTGTTCGGGTCGACCTTGCCGAGCCGGGCGATCTCGGCCGAAAGTTCCTCGACCTCCTGCTCCCGGAGCTGCGCCATCATTTTGGCGGAGTTCTCCTTGCCCATCCTCACCAGCAGCACCGCTGCCTTGCGGAGTCCGCTCAGCTCCGTGGACGTCGTCATGTCACCCCTGTCGACAAGATGTCGGATTCTCTGAGTTGTCGGGATGCCCAACCGCCCGGCAGGGGATGTCCCCTGCCGGGCGGCGGTGAATCAGCGGCGCTCGGCGAGCCAGCCGCGGAGCAGCGTGGCGACCTCGTCGGGCTGGTCGTTGACCATCTGGGCGATCTCCAGCTGGCGGCTCTCGCGGGCCTCCGCGTCAAGGTCCGGCATGGCGGCCTCCAGGGCCTGCGCCGGGATGCCGGCGTTGAGTTCAGCGAGGCGCTGCATCTCCAGCGCGGTCTGCATCTCCTCGAGCTGGGCCAGTTCAGCCTGCGACAGCTTCGAACGCTTGGCCTTGCGGCTGGCCCGCCAGGCCAGGAAGAGCAGCACCAGGACGACCACGGCCAGACCACCGGTCTTGGCGAGCGACAGCGTCTTTTCCTGCTTCGCGGCGGCACCGGCGGCGGCGATCTCCTTGGCCCGGGCGGCGTCGGCGCTGGTGTCGAACGGCATGGCGCTGACGGCGATCGTGTCACCGCGGGTGGCGTCGATGCCGGCGGCGGCGCTGACCAGCTGCTGGATCTGAGTGGAGTCCACGGTCCCGGCGGTACGGCTGTCGAGCAGGACGGCCACGTTCAGCTTGCGGACGTTGCCGCCGGCGCTCTTGCGGGTCTCCTTGGTCTGGTCGACCGAGTTGTTCTTGGTGCTGTCAGTGGAAAGGTACTGGCCGGAGCTGTTGGCGCCGCTGGCCGGGGCGGCGATGTTGTCCGGGCCCAGGACGCCGCCGTTGGCGCCGCGGGCACCGTTGTACGTCTCGGACTTGTTGCTCTCCGAGATCGGCGGCACGCCGTTGGTGTACGAGTGCTTCAGGGTCTCGGTCTGCGTGGTGTCGAAGTCCAGGTCGGCCTGGCTGGTGACGACCGCGTGGCCGGCACCGACGACCTTCTCCAGGGCAGCCTGGATCTGGTTGTTCAGCTTGTTCTGGAATGCGTTGGTGGCCTGGGTGCGGGCGTCGCCGTCACCGGACACGCCCGTGGCGGCTCCGCCGCCGGCGGAGAGCACCCTGCCGTCCGAACCGGCCACCGTGACCTGGGTCGGGTCGAGGCCCTCGACGCTCGACGCCACGAGGTGCACGATCGACTGAACCTGGCTGTTCGACAGGCTGCTGGCCTTCGAGGCGACCAGGACGGACGCGGTCGGCGCGCTCTGGTCGTCGGAGAAGACGTCCTTCTGCGGGATGACCAGGTGCACGGTCGCGGCCTCGACGCCGTCGATCGACTTGATGGTCTTGGCGAGCTCGCCTTCCAGAGCGCGCTGGTAACCGACGTGCTGCATGAAGTCCGACGTCGTGATGCCCTGCTGGTCCAGCAGCGCGTACCCGGTGTCCGAGTCGCCCGGCAGCCCGGCGCCCGACAGCGAGATCCGCAGCGAGTTGACCTGGTCCTGCGGGACGAGGATCGTCGCGCCCCCGTTGCTCAGCTGGTACGTCGTCCCTGACTTGTCGAGCGAGTCGACGATCGCGGCGGCGTCCTTGGCCGAGAGGTTGTTGAACAGCGTGGCGTAGGTCGGCTGCGCTGCCCACGTGGCGAAGAAGTAGCCACCGATCGTCAGCGCCAGGACGGCGGCGATCGTGACGGCCTTCTGGCCGACGGTGAAGGACTGGAAACCCGCGACGAGACGGCGGAGCGGCTTCGGAAGGCGGTCACCCATCAGGCCTGCATCCTCATTATCTCTTGGAAGGCCTCAACGGCCTTGTTCCGAACAGCCATGGTGAGTTCGAGTGCCAGCGAGGATTCCGTGCTGGCCATCGTGTACTGCGCCGGGTCGGAGAGGGTTCCGTCGGCCACCTGCACTGCGAGCTGGTCCGTCTTGTTCTGCAGGTTCTGTACGTGCTCCAAGCTGTTCGACAGCATGTTGGCGAAGACTGAGTTCGAACCGGTTGCGGCCGGGGTGCTGTCGGTCCCGGACAGGGCTGAGATCCCGGAGGTCCCGGAGAGGCCGTTGATCGCGCTGATGGGTGAGGTCACTGGTCATCACTTCCCAAGCTGGATGGCGGCCTGATATGCGTCCCTGGCACGGTCGACCACGGAGATATTCGCCTGGTACGCGCGCTGAGCCATGATCATCTGGCCCATCTGGCTGGTCAGGTCGATGTCCGGGTACCGCACGTACCCGTCGGAGTCCGCGAGCGGGTTGGCCGGCTCGTAGACGAGCTTGCCCTCGGCGTTGCCGAGCGCGGCCCCACCGATCTGGGCGCCGTTCCCGTCCTGCGCCTCCGTGGCGATGACGTACTTCGCCTGGAACGCGTTCTCCGACGTACGGCTGACGTTGTTCATGTTGGCGATGTTGTCCGAGACGGCGTCGAGCCATTTGCGGTACACGGTGACGCCTGTGCCGGCGACGCCGATCGCGTTGAAGATGCTCATCAGGCTCCCTTGATCACCGAGCGGAGCAGGCTGTATTTGCCGTCCATGGCCCGGATGGCGAGCTGGTACCGCATCGAGGTGTCGACCTGCGACAGCGTCTCCTCGTCGAGGTTGACGTTGCTGCCGTTGAGCCGGGTCGGCTCCAGTGACTTGAGCGTCTGCGGGCCGACGGTGGACGGCGCCTCGCCCTCCGCGACGGCGCTGTGCAGGGCTTCCTCGAACTTGACCTTCTGGGCCTGATAGCCCGGGGTCTCGATGTTCGCGACGTTGTTCGCGATGGCCTTCTGCCGGGACGAGAGCCCGGACAGGGCGACGCGCAGAGCGGACGACGACACGTCGTCGAACACGGCGGCTCCCTTCGACATGCGGACAGTGGGCCGCCGGTCCCTGGCGTGATCTGAGCGTTCCGTGCTCCACCTCAACGATCGGCTCCGCCGGTTGCGCCCTGAGGTGCGGTGCGGTGCAGCTGGGTTGCATGCAAGATCCCGGGAACCTGAAGGTTCCCGGGATCGACGGATCACATCGCGCAGTCGAGGTAGGCGGGGCCCGCCCTCGCGCCTCCTGTCTCGATACGCGAGACCATGGCGGACTGCTGCCGGTTCGCGACCAGGTGGCGCGCGAGCTCCTCGGCGACCGCCAGCTGGCGTTGCAGAATGGCATCAGCGCGGGGCCTCAGGTCGAGCGGCAGCGGGCCCAACCCGGCCGGCGGCTGCCACGGGTCGGCTGGCGGCAGCTCGGCCGCCAGGTGGTTGCTGACCAGCATCGCCTCGGTCTCTGCGACGTCGAGTTCCAGGGCGTCCAAGGCCCCTGTCCAGGCCACCCGCCAGTCCTCGATGTTCCCCGCGCCCATCGTCAGCCCATGCTGGCGCCGGCCGTGGCCTCCGCGGCGGCGGCCAGGGCCGCCTCACGCCAGGCATCGCGCAGGGGCTCGACGAGCTGACGGCAGGATCGAACCCGGTTCTGGTCGCCGCTGATATTGGCCCCGACCAGCTCGGTGAGCAGAAAGCCGTAGAGGCTGGCCAGACCGGCCGCGCCCGACCAGACGTCCACCTGCAACGAGCTACGCAGCTCCATGACGATCTCCTGAGCGTGCAGCAGCTGACGTGAGGCCTCCTCGCGGTCACCGTCCGTCAGCGCCTGCTCGCCTCGGCTGAGGTCGAGGATGAGCCGGTCGTAGAGCATCACCAGGAGTTTGCCGGGGGAGGCGGTGTTGATCGAGTCGGCGAGGTAACGCTCACGCAGAGCGGGAGTAGGCGTGGTCATCGTTTCCCGATCATCCGAGTGACGCGATCTGGCCCGCGAGCCAGCTGGACTGTTGTTTCATCTTGCCGAGAGCGGTCTCCAGGCCGGTGAACTGCTTCTTCAACGCCGCCTCGCGGGAGGCGAGCCGGGTGTCCCAGGTCTGGATCTGGTCATTGAGGTCGTCGATGAAGCTGTTCTTGCGCTTGATGACGCCCTGCAGCAGGCCCTCCTTCACCTTGTCGACCGCGTCGGAGGGGAGGATGAGGCCTTCCGACGCGCGGGCGGCCAGTTCCTCGAGCTTGCGGCCCAGCCCCACCGCCTTGTCCCACCCGACGTCGAAGGCGGCGCTGGCACGGGCCGGCACGAGCGTGCCCGTCGCGTCCTTGTTGTCGTAGGAGTCGAAGAACTTCTGCGTCTTCACCGGGTCGGCGTCGAACGCGGTGAGGAACTTGTCCTTGTCGAAGACGAGGGTGC
Organism: uncultured Micromonosporaceae bacterium; assembly: GCA_966211315.1. Lineage (GTDB taxonomy): Bacteria > Actinomycetota > Actinomycetes > Mycobacteriales > Micromonosporaceae > CBIHNN01. Next base: position 75,350 of record CBIHNN010000004.1, read on the forward strand.
CACCCTTGTCGAGCTGTACGCCGACGCTGGAGAGGCTGCCCACCGAGCTCACGCCACCGGCGACGGTCGCGAGGATGTCAGAGCTGAGCTGGCGCAGCAGATTGTCCCCGGCCAGTGGTCCGGCGGGCACGTTGCCGTTCTTCGGCAGGCTCTGCGCCTTCATGTCACCCAGCGCGGCGTTGGCGGCGTCCACCATCGTCTTGACCTTGCCCGCGATGCCTTCCTTGTCGACGCCCACGGTGATCGTGACGGCCTGGTCGGATGCGCCCTGGACCTTCGCGGCGGTGACGCTGACGCCGGGCAGGACGTCGGTGAAGGTGTTGCTGGTGGAGGTCATCTTGAACGTGCTCGTCGTACCGACCGTGAGCTCGGCGTCCGCGCCCTGGGTCAGGACCGCCGCCGAGCCGATGTTGAGCTCTGCCGGCACGTCGTTGGTGGCGTCGCCGTCGGCGAACTTGCTCGCGAAGGGTGACGTCGCGCCGCTTGCGGTGGCGGTGAGCTGCAGGGTGTACTTGCCCGGCTCGACCTGGACCGCAGCGGCCTTGTAGGCCGCGCCCGCCGTTTCGTTGATCGACTTGACGACGTTCTGGAGCGAGCCGTCGGTCGGCGTCAGTTCCTTCGTGGTGCCGTCCGCCATGAGGATGTTCAGCTTGGGGCCGGTGAGTACCGACTGTGCCGGGTCGGTCAGTGAGGTGACCCGGCCACTGAAGATCGCAGTATGGGTGGCGGCGAGCTTGTCGACCTTGAACGTCAGACTCCCGCCGGAGGCGCCGGGCTTGGCGCTGACGGCGACGGCGTCGGACGAGCTGGTGGCCTTCATGGAGGTCCAGGTGTCGGTGCCGCCCAGCGCCTTGGCGGCGCTCAGCAATCCGCTCATCTTGGTGTTGACGCTCTGGTACGCGGTGATGGTCTTCTGCTGGCTGGTGACCTTGGTCCTCAGAGCCGTCTGCGGTGCCGCTTCCACCTGCATGAGCTGCTGGATCAACGATGAGGTGCTGAGGCCGCTGACGAGGCCGTCGAGGCTCATGGACGACATGACCGTGGTCCTTCCCACCGGGGACTTACGGGAGTGGGGGGCGGTCGACCTGTCTGCCGACCGCCCCCCTGTTCAGTTGTGACTGCTGTTCAGTTGATGAAGTTGTTGATGAGGTTGTCTGTGGTGGTGCGGGGTCAGCGGAGCAGGGACAGGACGCCCTGGGCTGACTGGTTGGCCTGGGAGAGCATCGAGGTACCGGCCTGGGACAGGATCTGTGACCTGGTGAAGGACATCATTTCCTGGGCCATGTCGGTGTCGCGGATGCGCGATTCCGAGGCGGAGAGGTTCTCGACCGCGACGTTGAGGTTGTTGATCGCGTGCTCGAACCGGTTCTGGTACGCGCCGAGGTTGGCGCGCGTGGTGGAGACGGTCTTGATGGCGGAGTCGATGGTGTCGATCGCGCCGGCGGCGTTGGTGACCAGGTCGATCGACGTGGTGTTCAACGCCGACGAGTCCATCTTGCCGATCGAAACGTCGATCTTGTCGTTGGTGGTGTTGTTCGCCCCGACCTGGAACGTGCCGCCCGAACCCGTGGAGTTCGCGTTGGCCGTGCCGTAGCTGCGCAGGTTGGCGCCCGCGCCGCTGGTCACGTCGAGGGCACCCGCACCCACCGCCTGGGTGAAGCCGAGTTGCTTCAGGGCGCTGGTGGCCAGCGGGGCGGCGGTCGAGTCGTCGGCCAGGTTCAGCAGGTCGTTCGACGTGCCGTCCGCGCTGGTCTTGGAGATGCTGACCGATGACTTGTTGGTGAGGGCGTCGTACTGCACCGTGGCCTTGACCTTGCCCTTGAGCGCGGCGTTGGCGTCGATGTCCTTCTGCAGGTTGTCTTGCAGTTTCGCGGCACCGGCGGCGTCGTTGGTGTACGTCGTGCCGGCCTTGAAGGTGTTCTGGGTCAGGTCGACGTTCTGGACGTCGCTGTTGACGGTGCCGTCCGCGGTGCCGAGCACGATCTTCGTCGTGGCGGCTTCGGTGACGGTGCCCGGGTTCAGCGTGGTGAGGTCGACCTGGTTGTTGCTGACCTTCGCGCCCTGCTTGCCGAAGCTGCCGTCGAGCAGCTTGGACGCGCCGAACGAGGTGGTCTTGCCGATGCGGTCCAGTTCCGAGTTCAGGTTGGTGAGCTCGGTCTGGGCGGCCTCACGCGCGGCGACGTCCTGGGAGCCGGAGTTGCTGGCCTGGACGCCGAGGTCGCGCATGCGCTGCAGGATGCTGTGTACCTCGGTCAGGGCACCTTCAGCGGTCTGCACCACCGAGATTCCGTCCTGCGCGTTACGGACGGCGACCTTGAGGCCTCCGACCTGGGAGCGCAGGCCCTCGCTGATGGACAGGCCGGCCGCGTCGTCCGCCGCCCGGTTGATGCGGAAGCCGCTGGACAGTTTTTCCAGGGACTTCGACATCTGCCCGTCGGTGACGGACAGGTTCCGGTAGGAGTTCATCGCGGCGATGTTCTGGTTGATACGCAGACCCATTTGAGGTTCCTCCTTGACGTCGGGCCCAATCTCGGCTCATCCGTGAGCCGTTGTCCTTACGCAGGACTATTCGGCTTGCCGTACCGGTGGTTGAGCCTTCCTCCCGGATTTCTCGCAGCGTTATGTGGTTTGCGGGCGGCGGCACCGAAACGTGGGCAGCGGCCGGGGACCCCGGCCGCTGCCCATGATGAAGTTGTTGATGAGGTTGTCTGTGGGGGTGCGGGGTCAGCGGAGCAGGGACAGGACGCCCTGGGCTGACTGGTTGGCCTGGGAGAGCATCGAGGTACCGGCCTGGGACAGGATCTGTGACCTGGTGAAGGACATCATTTCCTGGGCCATGTCGGTGTCGCGGATGCGCGATTCCGAGGCGGAGAGGTTCTCGACCGCGACGTTGAGGTTGTTGATCGCGTGCTCGAACCGGTTCTGGTACGCGCCGAGGTTGGCGCGCGTGGTGGAGACGGTCTTGATGGCGGAGTCGATGGTGTCGATCGCGCCGGCGGCGTTGGTGACCAGGTCGATCGACGTGGTGTTCAACGCCGACGAGTCCATCTTGCCGATCGAAACGTCGATCTTGTCGTTGGTGGTGTTGTTCGCCCCGACCTGGAACGTGCCGCCCGAACCCGTGGAGTTCGCGTTGGCCGTGCCGTAGCTGCGCAGGTTGGCGCCCGCGCCGCTGGTCACGTCGAGGGCACCCGCACCCACCGCCTGGGTGAAGCCGAGTTGCTTCAGGGCGCTGGTGGCCAGCGGGGCGGCGGTCGAGTCGTCGGCCAGGTTCAGCAGGTCGTTCGACGTGCCGTCCGCGCTGGTCTTGGAGATGCTGACCGATGACTTGTTGGTGAGGGCGTCGTACTGCACCGTGGCCTTGACCTTGCCCTTGAGCGCGGCGTTGGCGTCGATGTCCTTCTGCAGGTTGTCTTGCAGTTTCGCGGCACCGGCGGCGTCGTTGGTGTACGTCGTGCCGGCCTTGAAGGTGTTCTGGGTCAGGTCGACGTTCTGGACGTCGCTGTTGACGGTGCCGTCCGCGGTGCCGAGCACGATCTTCGTCGTGGCGGCTTCGGTGACGGTGCCCGGGTTCAGCGTGGTGAGGTCGACCTGGTTGTTGCTGACCTTCGCGCCCTGCTTGCCGAAGCTGCCGTCGAGCAGCTTGGACGCGCCGAACGAGGTGGTCTTGCCGATGCGGTCCAGTTCCGAGTTCAGGTTGGTGAGCTCGGTCTGGGCGGCCTCACGCGCGGCGACGTCCTGGGAGCCGGAGTTGCTGGCCTGGACGCCGAGGTCGCGCATGCGCTGCAGGATGCTGTGTACCTCGGTCAGGGCACCTTCAGCGGTCTGCACCACCGAGATTCCGTCCTGCGCGTTACGGACGGCGACCTTGAGGCCTCCGACCTGGGAGCGCAGGCCCTCGCTGATGGACAGGCCGGCCGCGTCGTCCGCCGCCCGGTTGATGCGGAAGCCGCTGGACAGTTTTTCCAGGGACTTCGACATCTGCCCGTCGGTGACGGACAGGTTCCGGTAGGAGTTCATCGCGGCGATGTTCTGGTTGATACGCAGACCCATTTGAGGTTCCTCCTTGACGTCGGGCCCAATCTCGGCTCATCCGTAAGCCGACACCATGAGGATTCGGACTCGAGGCGGCCCGCATGAGGACTTGTGGCCGGACATTTCGCGGATTCGAGTCGTGGCCCTACCACCTGTTGTCGCAGTAAGAGGAAGAACGCTTCACCGGCGGAGTGACCGCTGCGGGCAAAGTACTCAGGCTGCCTGCCGGGGTGCCGACCTGACGAGGTGAGCAGGGAAGGCGCCCACCGGCGCCCCCGGGTAAGCAGGGAGACGGAGGAACGGGTGAGCCTGACCGACCTGTCCAGCGTTCTGTGGCGGACCCGCGAACTGCTGGAGCTACTCCTGTTCAAGCTGGAGGAGGAGCAGCTGCTGCTCGCCGCCGGCCGTACCCGCTGGCTCGCGCACGCCACCCGGGAAGTCGAGGTGGTTCTGGAGCAGACCCGCCAGGTCGAGGTCATCCGCGCCGCGTACGCCCAGTCCGCCGCCGTCGAGCTCGGCCTCGACGCCGAGGCGAGTCTCGGCGAGATCGCCGACGCCGCACCCGAGCCCTGGACGGAGCTGCTGAATCAGCACCGCAAGGCGTTCCTTGCGATGACTGCCGAGATCAGCGGCCTGGCCGCCACCAACCGCGATCTGTTGACCGCCGGTCAACGCGCCGCCCGCGAAACGATGCTCGTCATCGCCGGCAACGTCGAGACGTACGGCCGCAAGGGCCAGACCGTGTCCGACTCCGCCCGCCGTGCCCACCTCGTTGATAAGGCCATCTAAATGTCGTCTACCTTCTCCGGTATCTCCGCCGCCCTCTCCTCGCTCCAGGCGCAGCGCCGTGGCCTGGACGTGACAGGGCAGAACATCGCCAACGTCAACACCGAGGGTTACTCCCGTCAGCGCGTCGAGATGCAGTCCAAGGGCGCCTCCATCACCCCGGCCGTCTGGTCGACGTCGAACGGTATCGGTGACGGAGTCAAGGTCACCGACGTCCAGCGCATCCGCAACGAGTTCCTCGAGGGCCGCGGCCGGACCGAGCACGCTCAGAACGCCTATCTCACCAGCACGACGGCGGTGTACGGCAGCGTCGAGGCGATCTTCGCCGAGCCCAGCGACACGTCGCTCCAGGCGCAGCTCGCGGACCTGTGGGCCGGTTTCGACGACGTCGCCAACAACCCGAGCGACACCGGGGCCCGGGGCAGCCTGCTCGAGACCGCGGCCACCGTCGCCGACGGGCTGAGGAACGGGTACAGCGCTCTGGGCAGCCAGTTCGACAGTCTCCGAGGCAGCCTCGACGCCTACGCCAGCGACGTGAACACGACGGCGGCGACGGTCGCGCAGCTCAACGACGCGATCCGCAAGGCGAACGCCGCGGACCTGCCCGTCAACGAACTCGCCGACCAGCGCGACGGCCTGGTGATGAGGCTCTCCGAGACCACGGGCGCCACTGCCATGGTCCGCGACGACGGCACGGTGGACCTCTTCCTCGACGGATCGTCGCTGGTCACCGGCGCTTCCTCCCGGCAGATCGAGATCACCGGAGCCCACAAGCTCTCGGATCAGGCGACCGCGGTGCCGGCGGACCCGTTGAAAATCACCTTCGTCGGCAGTACGACGTCGCTCAAGCTCGGCGGCAAGGCCGGCGCCACAGCCGACGCCCTCACCGGTGTGATTCCCACGTACGCGAACAGCCTCGACGACGTTGCCGGGAAACTGGTCACCACCGTCAACACCCTGCACAAGACGGGGTACGGCCTCGACGGTGTCACCGGCCGCGACATGTTCAGCGGCACCACGGCCAGCACGATCACGATGGTGCTCACCGACGGCGACCACATCGCCGCTTCGACGCAGCCGGGCATGTCACGCGACAACGCCAATGCGGATGCGCTGGCCCGCCTCGCCACCTCGGACACCGGGCCGGACAAGGCGTACCGGTTGATGATCGCGAACCTGGGCGTCGCCTCGCAGACCGCTACCCGTCGCTCCGAGATCCAGTCGGCCATCACCTCGGACGTCGACGCCGCTCGCACGTCCGAGTCCGGGGTCAGCCTGGACGAGGAGATGACGAACATGCTCTCGTACCAGCGCGCCTACGAGGCCGCCTCCCGCGTGATCAGCACCGTGGACGCGGTGCTGGACAACCTGATCAACCGCATGGCGGCCTGAGTCCGCTCCCACACCCCGGAGGTAGCCCCCAGTGCGAGTGACCGAGCGCACCATCAGCACCAACACGCTGAACAACCTGCAGAAGAGCCTGGCCAAGAGCAGCCGGATCCAGGAGCAACTGTCGAGCGGCAGGGTCCTCAGCAAGCCGTCGGACTCGCCGACGGACACCATCGCGGTGATGCAGATGCGCAGCGAGAACCGGACCGTCCAGCAGTACTCGCGCAACGCCAACGACGGCATGGCCTGGCTGAGCGCGCTGGACACCACGCTGACCGGCGCCAGCACCCAGGTGGCGCGCGTACGGGACCTGGTCCTACAGGGCATGAACACCGGCACGGGCACCGTAGGCTCGCAGGAGGCGATCGCCGCCGAGGTCGACAACCTCCGCGAGTCGTTGCTGGGGCTGGCCAACTCGACCTACCTGGACCGGCCGATCTTCGGCGGTAACACGCCGAAGGCCGCCGCGTACAAAGCGGACGGTACGTTCGACGGCGACGGCGCCCAGATCATGCGAACGGTGGGCGACAACGCGCAGGTACGGGTGAACCTGACCGGCCCGGAGGTCTTCGGCACCGGTGCGAACAACCTGTTCAACGTTCTCGCGTCGATCTCGGACAAACTCAGGAACGACCCGAGTTCTCTCTCCGCCGATCTGGGCCGGTTGGACGACGTCACGGGCATCATGAAAACGGGACTCGCGCAGGCCGGTGCTCGATACAATCGCGTCGAGAGCATGAAGAACACCGCAGACAACCGGCTCCTGACACTCGCCTCCCAGCAGTCGGAGCTCGAGGACATCGACCTGCCGGCCACCATCATGGAGATGCAGCTCCAGCAGACGGCATATCAAGCTGCGTTGTCCGCCACCGCGAAGGTCATTCAGCCCTCGCTCGTCGACTTCTTGAGGTGATCATGGCTGTTCACGCACCCACCCGATCGGCCGAATTGACCGAGCCGGTGGACCTGCCCACAATCCAGTTCGTGCAACCGATGCCGGGTTTCCCGGACCAGCGCAATTTCGCCATGGTGCGGCTCGACGAGAACGGCCTGCTGTACGCCCTCACCTCGATGGAGAATCCGAAGCTGCGTTTCCTCGTTGTGCCTCCGGCGCCGTTCTTTCCGGCTTACGCTCCTGAGGTCGACGACGAGACGCTCGAGCTGCTCGGAAACCCCGACGCGGCCCAGCTGCTGACGCTACTGGTGGTAACCGCCGCCGAGGCGAGCACCACGGCCAACCTGCTCGCGCCCATCATCATCGACCAGGGGAAACGGCAGGCGGTCCAGATCATATTGGCCGGCTCCGGCTGGCAGGTACGGGCGCCCTTCGGCGTCGCGGGCTGACCGGTATCCCCTTTCCACGGATGGAAGAGAAGGGGAGTTGCATATGCTCGTGCTGACCCGGCGTTCCGGTGAGAGTGTGATGATCGGCGACGATGTCGTCATCACGGTGCTCGAGGTTCGAGGCGATGTGATCCGCCTGGGCATTCGCGCGCCCCGCGAGGTGCAGGTGCACCGCGAGGAGATCTACCGCGAGCTCCAGGCGAGCAATCACGAGGCCGCGTCACCGAGCGAGGATGCGGTTCGCGCGCTGGCCGATCTGATCCGCCCGTCCGCCGGCTGACCGAACCGCCGTATCGGAACGTTCACGCAGGCCGCCCCACGTCTTCTCCAAGACGTGGGGCGGCCTGCGTTCAGACCCGGCCGACGGAGTACGTCAGGTAGGCGAACTGGCCGACCTGTGCCACGTCGTCGAGGGTGAGGCGGGACGCCGTCAACCGGCGCGGCAGGAGCGGCGCACCCGCGCCCAGCGTCACCGGCGCGACGCTGAGGAGGATCTCGTCGAGCAGTCCCTGGTCGGCGAACGTCCCGACCAGTTCCCCGCCGCCGACGAGCCAGATGTTGCGGCCGGCGGCCGCCTCGGTCATCGCGGCGTGCACCGGACGCACATCGCCGCGGACGAATCTGATGTCGGCGCCCGCCACGGTGGGCAGGTCCCGGTGGGTGAACACCCAGCACGGGACGTCCGCGTACCACTGCTGCCAATGAACCGGTTCCGCTGCCAGGCGCTCGTGCTCGTACACCCACTCGTACGTCGTGGCGCCCATCGCGAACGCGCCGACGCCGGCGAAGAAGGCGTTGAAGTGATCCGGCATGCCGGACTCCGCCTCGAAGAGCCAGTCCAGCCGGCCGGTGGCGTCCGCGAGGAAGCCGTCCATGCTGGCTGCCGTGTAGTACTGGGTCGTCGTCACACGGCCAGCGTCGCACGTTGTGGGTTCTCATCGGTGTCCGGTCCTGACGGGACGGTTCAGGCGACATCCACAACGGTGGTCAGGAGATGTTGAGGCCTCGGGTACGCAGGAACGCGACCGGGTCGACAGCGTTTTCGTGATTGACCGGGACGGCGTTGACGTGGACCTCGAAGTGCAGGTGCGGGCCGGACGAGTTGCCGGAGGTGCCGACGTACCCGATGATCTGGCCGCTCCTCACGGCCTGGCCGACCGTCACGGACGGCTGGCGGATCATGTGGCAGTAGCGGGTGACGACGTTGCCGGCGTGCTGGATCTCCGCGTACCAGCCGCAGCCGCCGGCGCCGATGTGGCCGTCGACGTCGCAGTTGTTGCTGTCGGTGTTGCAGCGGACGCGGATGACGGTGCCGTTCGCGGCGGCCTTGATCGTGGTGTTCCTGGCGGCGGGCAGGTCGACGCCGTCGTGGGTGGGGCGGTTCGCGGTCCGGAAACCGCTGCCCGGGCTGGCCGGGATCGGCAGTAGCCAGCTCTCCGAGACGGCCGCTGTGACGGTCGGCGTGGCGGGGGCGGCGCACTTGGTCCCGATGGTGGTACGCCGGATGTACGCGTCCGAGACCCAGCCACCGGTCGACAGTTTGTCCCACGAGGTGGTGGTGCGGACCGAGCCGGCGATCTGCTGACCTGCGACGTAGCAGACGATGTCGACGCGGCTGCCGTTCGGGACCGTTCCCAGCTTGTTGCCGCTGGACGACGGTGCGTCGCGCACGTTCAGGGCGACCCCTCCGGTCTCCACGATGCCGCCGATCGCGGCGGCCTCGGCGATGCCGGGCGCGGCGAGGCTGAACAGGCCCGCGGCTGCCACCGCGATCGCGAGAACGGACAATTCGGTACGGCGTCGGCGACGTCGCTGCATGCTTGCTCCCCCTCCGGACGCGCTGAGTTGCGCGTCCACCGGACACGCTTCCGGGCCACGGCTGCCCCGGCGGTGCGTCCGGGGTGCGGCTGGGTAGCGCGGGCGCAGATTGAGCGGCGCGGAGGGCTCAGCGGGGCACGAACGCGGCCGATCCGACCGTAGGAAGGTTGTCGGTGCCCAAGGGCCATGGGAGCCCTGAATGGTCCCGATCTCGACCTGAGCGTCGCGGAGGACGGCACGTCCGCACTCAACCACCTGGACGCCCGTACGCACTCGCAGTCATCGCCATCGGTATCGGCGTGCTCGCGGCGGGCGAACCGTACGCCCTCGTGGGGACATGTCGGATCGCCTGAGCACCCGTAATGCACCGGACGATTCACCCCGGCGGAAACCCGCCGCGGTGAGCCTTGAGGGGCAAGCAGGAGGATCTCGGGGAGGCATCGTGGAGCTGTCGGTGGGGACCAAGTCGGCGGGTACGGTCGGCTCGCTGGATCTGCGGGTTGACGCGCACGTGCACACCGGATTCTCGGTGGGGCGCGACGCCGTCGGTGTGGTGGTGTCGGCGGCCGATCGGGCGGGCCTGAGCTCGCTGACCTTCGCCGACCAGGTGGGCCCCGACACGGCATGGCTGCCCGCGTACGCCGAGGCGGTGCGCCGGGCGCAGCAGCGTACGGAGATGACGTTGAAGGTCGCCGCCGAGGTGGAGATCGTGCAGGCCGACGGCTGGCTCGCGTGGCCCGCCGACCTGGGCGACATCGAGGCCGTGTCGGTGGCGTTGAGCCGGCTGCCGCTCGCCGCCGGCCCGGTGGGTCCGCGGCAGATCCGGACCATGCTGGCGGATGGTTCGCTGGGCGTGGACGACGTCGTGGAGTTGGCCGTGGCGGCGACCGTACGGGGTATGGAGCGGGCGGGCCGTTATGCCCCGACCCAGCTGGCACGCCCGCTCAACCTGCTGGTGCAGGCCGGTATCGACGAGTCTCTGGTGTCGTCGACGCTCCTTGCCGATCTGGTGCGGGGTTGCCGGGCGACGAACACGGTCGTCGAGTTGAGCGAGGCGTGGCGGAGCCCGTCGCGGCGTGTGGCGCAGATGTTCGTGGAGGCCGGTGTGACGGTCGTTCCGGCGAGTGACGCCCGGTACGCGGCCGAGGTCGGCGTCTGGCAGTACCTGCGCACCCTCTGAACGGATTCCGAGACACGAAGCGCATTCGCGTCTGTACCGTTTGTGATGCCGATATTCCGGCTCACGCATGGGAGATGCCATGAGTACGGTTCAGCAGACCATCGAGGTGAGTGCCCCGCTGCACGCCGTGTACGAGCAGCTCGCCCACCTCGAGAACTATCCGCAGTTCATGACCGGCGTCGAGGAAGTCGTCCAGGTGTCGGGCGACCGTACGCACTGGATCATGGACGTCGACGGTGACCACGTCGAGTTCGACGCCCAACTGATCGAGTGCTCCGTCGACGAGCGGGTCTCGTGGCGCAGCACCGACGGGCCCGCGCTCGCCGAGACGATCACCCTCCGGCCCATCGGAGAGACCCGCACCCAGGTCGTGGCGCAGCTGGAGGCGGACGCCGCCGCGCTCATGCCGAGCGACCGGCACGCCCAGGAATCCCTCAACCGCCGGCTCAAGGCCGACCTGACCAGCTTCAAGGCCATGATCGAGGGCAACGGCGGCGCGACGCGGACGGCATCGGGCAGTGCGATGACCGGCATGCGCGGCGCCGCCGACCTGTCCGCAGGCGCGCGTACCGGCACGTCCCTCGGAACGGCCCCCGGCCTCGGCATCACCTCCGGCGCGGCCATGACCGGCACCAACGCCTCCGGCGCGGGCACCGCCCCGGGCTGGGGCGCGGCCACGGCCGACGGCCGGACGGCGGCGGCCGGTGGCCTGAGTGCCGCGGCGGCCGACCCCCGGGTCGTCGCCGAGCGGATTGCTCGCAGCCGGGAAGCCGCGCAGAACGGCATGCCGCAGGAGGACGAGCGCGGTTCGATGGATTACTGACCGACGCGCTGACCATCACCGGCCGGATCCCGTCGACGGGATCCGGCCGGTGCCGTCTCAGCCGACGGCGACCTGCCCGGCGGGCGTGGGGACCGGGGCGAGCGCCCGCTCCAGGGTGACCACGAGGCGGGCACCCGGCTCGCCGGGCTCGTAGCGGACCGTTCCGCCGTTCGCCTCGACCAGGTGCCGGACGATGAACAGGCCCATGCCCGTACCCCGCATGAACCGGTCGAACAGGGCCGGCACGATGTCCGCCGGGATGCCCTTGCCGCGGTCCTCGACCACCAGGACGACCAGGCCGCCGTCGACGCGGCCGTGCACCTGGACCGGCGTACCGCCGTACTTCACGGCGTTGTTCAGCAGGTGCTGCACCACGTGCCAGACGTGTCCCCGGTCGGCCAGCGCGGAGAGCTCCGCCGGCACGTCGACCGTGATGTCCGGGCCGTCCGGGCAGACCGCCGAGATCGCCGTCTCCACGACCTCGCGTACCGGCACCGGCGTACGGCGGGCGGTGACCGAACCGGTGTCCAGCCGGAACAGCAGCGTGAGGTCGTTCATCATGCTGATCAGGCGGCAGGTGTTCCGCTGGATCTTCGATGCGAGCTCGAGCCGGTCCTTCTCGGCCAGGTCGTCCCAGGCGTCGGTGAGCAACTCGGCGAGGCTGGCGATCGAGCTGATCGGCTGTGCCACGTCGTGGGTCAGCATCGACGTCAGATCGCTCTTGAACTCCAGGGCGGCCTTGAGCCGCGTGTTCGACTCGGTCAGCTGCTCGTTCGCCTCGTTCTTCGACTCCAGCAGATGGTCGGCGACCGTGTTGTGCTCGCACAGTTCGGCCATCAGCTCGCGCTGACGGCGGTCGGCGTGCTCCAGCGAGCGCAGGAGCATGGCGCCCGCGGCGAAGAGCGCGAGGGCGGCGACGATGGTTCCGGTGCTGATCGCGGCGGCCGGGCGGCTCACCCCGCTGTGCACGGTGAGCCCGCTGACCAGCGCCACCACGAACGGCGACGCGATCACGAGCGGCGCGAGCCGGCGGGTGATGGTGGCGGTGGTGCCGGTCGCAGGGCCGGGCCGCGCCCGCAGCGCGGCGACGGCGAGCACGAGCAGCGCGGCGGCGGGGAAGGGGGCCATGACCCCGCCGGGATCGTCCGATCCCTGTGGCACGCCGAGGGCGATCACCGGTGGCGCCAGCCCGACCAGCGCGATGGTGGCGGCGACGACCAGGAGCGGGGTTGCCGGACGGACGCGCCCAGGCGCCCGTTCGACATCGATGACGGTCAGGGCGGCGCCGACGAGCGCGATCGCCACGGCCGCTGCCGGAGCCACCGCGTGGGGTACGGATCCGGGCGGCACCCCGAGCAGGCTCCGGTCGACCGATTCGGTGATCGGCCAAGTGGTGAGGGCGTCGAGGAGCCCCGAAGCGCCGACGGCGATGGTGGTGCCGGCGCAGGCGTACCCGGGCCATCGGCGTAGGGCGGTGGTCGCCGGTACGGCGAGCAGCACGAGGGCGAGGCCCGCACTGAGCAGGCCGAGCGCGGTGGTGGGGGACAGTGCCGTCGGGCCCGGGGTCAGGACGGGGACGGGAACGGTGCCCCGGAAGGCGAGCACCGCGAGGAGGCCGAACGCGGCGACGGCTGCGCCTGCCACGACTCCCGAGGTCCGGGAGAACTTTGCCGCTAGCTGCACGCCGACGCCCTTCTGTTTCCGGACGTACGCGAGCATATCAGCGCCAACTACTCAGATCGCCGGTCCGACAACGGAGCGTGCGCACGGATGAGGCCGGGTCGCCGCAACGGCGACCCGGCCTCGGACCTGCGTATCAGATCAGACGTTGGGGGACGAGCCGGACCAGTCGAATCCCTCCTCGACCGTGATCCACAGCGCGGTGGCGCTGATCCTGTCGGCCATCCGGTTGGCGTGGTGGCCGCACAGGGCGAGGTCGCCGCCGGTGGCGAGGGTGAACGTGAGCCTGGCGGCGGCCCCGCAGCCGTCGCAGCGGTCCTCGACGAAGTCCACGGTCGCGACCTGCGACGGCGTCATGGCGGTAGGCGTCATCGGAAGTCTCCTCAGTCGTGGTGCCGGTCCTGACGTGGGACAGATTCGGTCGCCCGGCCGGGGGGCTTAGCGGAACCGCGGGTACCGAAAACGGCGGCTGAACAGCGCAACCACGGTGCAACCCAGAAGGTGCCGGTATGCACCACGCGGTCGCTTCCATGGGTCCAGTCGCCGCTTTCGACCGGACGGAGAGTCGCCCCGTATGACCCGTTCTCACCGCACTGCCCGCATCCTGCTCGGCGCCGTCGTCACCGTCGGTGCCGCCGTCGGCATGGCCGGAACGGCCCTCGCCGATACCGGGTCGTCCGCCACCGGGAGGATCCTGCAGGAGGGTGCGGCCGGGTCCGTGTCCGGCAGCTACATCGTCGTGCTGAAGACCTCGAACACCGGCCAGGCCGTGTCCGAGGCGGGCTCCCTGACCAAGAGGTACGGCGGCGCCGTCACACGGAGCTACACGTCCACGGTCAAGGGCTTCAACGCGAACATGACCCGGGACGCCGCGACGCGCCTGGCCGCCAACCCGGCTGTGGCGTACGTCGAGCAGGACCGGATCGTCACCGCGAACGACACCCAGACCGACGCCGTGTGGGGCCTCGACCGCCTCGACCAGCGCGCACTGCCGCTGTCGAAGACGTACACCTCCGGCTCCGCCTCAGCCGTCACCGCGTACGTGCTGGACACCGGCGTCCGGATCACGCACAGCGAGTTCGGCGGCCGCGCCCGCGACGGCTACGACCTCATCGACAAGGACGCCGTCGCGAACGACTGCAACGGCCACGGCACCCACGTCGCGGCCACCATCGGCGGCAAGACCTTCGGTGTCGCCAAGGACGTCAAGATCGTCGGCGTACGGGTCCTCGACTGCAACGGCAGCGGCAGCTACTCGCAGATCATCGCGGGCGTCGACTGGGTCACGAAGAACGCCGCCAAGCCGGCCGTGGCCAACATGAGCCTCGGCGGCGCCGCCAGCACCGCCCTGGACGACGCCGTCAAGCGTTCCATCGCCGCCGGTGTCACGTACGCCGTCGCCGCGGGCAACGACAACAAGAACGCCTGCCAGCAGTCCCCGGCCCGTACGCCGGCCGCGATCACCGTCGGCGCGTCGGACGGCACGGACACCCGGGCCTCCTTCTCCAACTACGGGACGTGCCTGGACATCTTCGGCCCCGGCGTGAAGATCATCTCGGCCAGCAAGTCGAATGACACGGCCACCACGATGATGAGCGGCACCTCGATGGCATCCCCGCACGTGGCCGGCGCGGCCGCGCTGGTCCTCGGTGCCAACCCGTCGTTCACCCCGGCCCAGGTCCGCGACTACCTGGTAACCAACGCGGATGCGAACGTGGTGAAGAGCCCGGGCACCGGCTCGGCCAACCGCCTGCTCTACACCGGCGGCATCACCAGCGTCGCCGCCACCACGGTCACCCTGAATCCCACCGCGACCCCGACCGGCTCGGCCACCCCGGCCGCCTCTCCCACGGCGGCCCCCACGGCGGCGCCCACCACGGCCCCGGTCGTCTCGCCGGTGCCCACCGTTTCGTCCTGCGGGCCGTTCACCAGCACCGGCAACGTCATGATCACGGATCTGGCGACGATCAACGCCGCCCGGACGGTCACCGGCTGCACCGGCGCCGCGTCCGCCACGTCGACGGTCAACGTGCAGGTCAAGCACAGCAAGCGCGGAAACCTGGCGATCTGGCTCATCGCGCCGGACGGCAGCTCCTACAAGCTCAAGTCGTCGAGCTCGACGGACGCCGCTGCGGACCTGAACGCCACATACACGGTCAACGCCTCGACCGAGACCCGCAACGGCACCTGGAAGCTCAAGATCCAGGATGTCTTCTCCGGCAACATCGGCTACCTGGACGCGTGGACCCTCAGGCTCTGATCGGTCCCGTTCACCGCTGCATCATCCAGGGGCAGGCCCGCCGATCGGCGGACCTGCCCCTTTTTTCGCGTTAGCGTGAACTGCCGGAATACCCGCTCCCGAGGGAGACCCGATGACCGAGC
This sequence comes from uncultured Micromonosporaceae bacterium, assembly GCA_966211315.1. Classification (GTDB taxonomy): domain Bacteria; phylum Actinomycetota; class Actinomycetes; order Mycobacteriales; family Micromonosporaceae; genus CBIHNN01. Next base: position 90,787 of record CBIHNN010000004.1, read on the forward strand.
CGTCAGCCGAGCGCCCGACCGTCCTGGTCGTGGACGACGAGGAGGATCTGCGCGACATCATGCGCCGGATGCTGGAACGCAAGGGCTTCAACGCCCTCGTCGCGGCTGATTCGACCGAGGCGGTCGACACCTGCCGTACGCACTCCGGCGACATCGACCTGCTCCTGACCGACCTGGGGCTGCCCGGCGTCTCCGGCGGCGACCTCGCCCGTACGGCCACGGAACTGCGGCCCGGGATGCGGGTCGTATACATCTCCGGCCTGCCCCGCGAGATCGCCGTGGACCAGGGCCTGATCGGTGCCGACGCCCACATGGTCAAGAAGCCGTTCACCTCCGACGTGCTCGTCGCGTCCATCCGTTCGGCCCTCGCGCAAGATCGCGCACCAGCCATCTGACCTGCGCTTATGCACCTGAACCCGCGGACTGACGTACGTCGGTCCGCGGGTTTCCCCGTTCTGGGAAACGCGGCAACTCTCCTGCACCGGATCGGGATCCGACCCCGCACCTGCGCGCCTGGATTGTCTTCCACAGACAGCCACGGACACGCGGTCAAGGGGGATGGATTTTGGGTTCGAAGCGAGTACTCATCGGGACGCTGCTGACGGGTTCGGTCGCGGTTTCCGGAATCGCTCTGTCGGCGACGGCCTACGCGGGCACCGTCACCGAGCAGTCGAGCGTTTTCGCCGCCGACGACGCGTACGTCTCGAGCACTCGTATCGCGGCGAACTTCGGCCAGGCCGACAAGCTGGTCGTGGGCCGTGAGTCCGGCGAGAGCCGCACCTCCATGGTGAAGTTCACGGTTCCGGCCGGTGCGGTCAGCGCGGCCGAGTTGCGGCTGCCGACCGAGGGCAAGCAGGTCGCCTCGACCTTCACGCTGTTCCGCATCGCGAGCAACAGCTGGTCCGAGAACACCGTGACCGGTGCCAAGGCCCCGGCCGTCGGCGCCGTGGTCGCCACCGCCAAGGTCGCCACCACTGACGCCGTCGTCAAGTTCGACGTGTCCAAGGTGGTCACCAAGGGCGGCGTGTACTCCTTCGCGCTGAAGTCGTCCGCGACGAACGCCGTCACCCGCCTCCGCTCGGTGGAGTACGGCGACGCGAAGTCCGGCGGCCCCGAGCTGCGCGTGACCGTCGCCAAGACGTCCACCAGCGCGCCGACGACGGCGCCCACGACCGCCCCGACCACCGCGCCGACGACGGCCCCGACCACCGCGCCGACGACGGCCCCGACCACGGCGCCGACGACGGCCCCCACGACCGCCCCGACCACGGCCCCGGTCACCACCGCGCCGACCACCACCGCGCCGACGCCGACCCCGGAAGCGACCACCGCCCCCGCCGACGAGTGCGTCACCGGCGACCTGCTCGTCCCGACCTGTGGCATCCTCTGGGGCGCCGCCGCGGGTGGCTTCACCGACACCCCGCGCGACCAGGCACTCAAGGCGTGGGAGACGACGACCGGCCGTACCGCGTCGATCTTCCACCAGTACCACAAGGGCGACGAGACGTTCCCGACCAAGGCCGAGATCGCGATGACCCGCGACCCGCAGAACCCGCGCATCCTGCTCGAGAACTGGAAGGTCGCCTACGGCTCCACCTGGGCCAAGGTCGCCGCCGGCGCCCAGGACGCCCGCATCGACAAGTTCTCCGCGTACGTGAAGGCCAACTACAGCGAGAAGTTCTTCCTGGCGCTGCACCACGAGCCGGAGAACGACGTGCAGACCACCGCCTCCTCCGGCATGACCGCCAAGGACTTCGCCGCCATGTACCGGCACGTCGTGGAGCGCCTGCGCGCCAACGGTGTCGACAACGCGATCAACGTCCTGGCGTACATGGGCAACGAGAAGTGGATGGCGCAGTCGTGGTGGAAGGACCTGTACCCGGGCGACGACGTCGTCGACTGGGTGGGCCTGGACTCGTACGTCAGCGTTGAGCAGGGCGCGTACCACTACGGCGACTTCGGCGACATCCTCGACCGCGGTGCCAAGGGCGGCCCGGGCTTCTACGACTGGGCCGTGACGAACCACCCGACCAAGCCGATCATGGTCGCCGAGTGGGGCATGTACCACCGCACCAGCGTCACGGTCGACAAGTCCGCCGCGTTCGACACGGTCCTGCCGGAGCTGGAGGCGCACCCCGCCGTCAAGGCGATCGTCTACTTCGACACCGAGAAGGACGACGAGGGCGACCGCAACATCAGCGTCGCGAGCACCTCGGCCGGCCTGGCCGCGTTCAAGAAGCTGGCCGCCGACGACACCTTCAAGGTGACCGTCGACCTGACGTGAGTTGAACTTTCCTCAATCCCCCCCGAGGTCAGGCCGTCCGGTGCTCACGCACCGGGCGGCCTGATCGTCGGGGGTCAGAAGCGTCGCGCTGCCGCCCCCACGTCACCACGGACACGGCAGATGCCGAAGCAGTTACGGCGCGACCGCGGACCACGCGAGGCTCAGCTCACCGAGACGCGCCCGCTGCGGTCCTCCGACGACCGGCCAACCGGCCGTCCGCAGCGCGGCGACCGTTGCGATCCACCGCTGCCGGGGACCGAATGGTGAAGCCGCCGCCTCCCAGGCGCCGCCGAGGGCGGTGAGCAGGGCGTAAATGCGTTCACCGGGGACGTTGTGGTGGATGAGGGCCTTGGGGAGACGTTCCGCGAACGTGGCCGGATGGTCCAGCGACGGCAGTCTCGCCGACAGGGTCAGGGTCTGCGGGCCCGCGGCGTCGACACACACCCAGGTGGCGATGCGGCCGAGTTCGTCGCAGGTGCCCTCGACGAGCACGCCGCCCGGCGCCAGCGCCGACGTCATCGTGCGCCACGCGGCCTCCACATCGGACTCGGCGTACTGGCGCAGGACGTTGAACGCCCGGACTACCACCGGGCGCAGGCCCGCCAGCTCGAAACCGCCGCGGCGGAACTCCAGCCACGGCGGGTCCGCGGCGGGCTGGGCCTCCGCGACCCGTACCGGGTCGATCTCCAGACCGAAAACCGCGACGTCGGCGCGGACCGTGGACGCCAGCCGGGCCCGCAGCTCCACCGCCGTGACCGGCGTCGCGCCGTAGCCGAGGTCCACCACCAACGGCACGGCCGCGTCCCGCAGGATCCCACCGCAGGCGTACGCGATGAAGTGATCGACCCGGCGTAACCGGTTCGGGTTCGTGGTTCCCCTGGTGACGACGCCGACAGGTTTCACGTCACCGGTGCACCTTGTGCTGAGCGGCCCGAGCGAGCGGGCGGACGACGGGCCGGGCCGCCATGAGGCACTGAAGCACTGAGCCCGATGATTCGCTCGCTGCGCTTGCTCATGTCAGGATCCTGCCGCACCGGGGAGAGCTGCATCACGCCGCACCGGCCGAGCGGAAACTGGTGTCCCTTCCGTAGGGAAGATGAACGGCGGCACAACGGTTGTGCGGTGGGGTTTCGACTGGTGACCCTGGGAGAGGAGACTCGTGGTGCAATCGCCGGCTTGGCCTACACCCCGACGTATCGCCACACTCTCCGTACACACCTCTCCGCTGGAACAACCGGGCACGGGCGACGCCGGCGGCATGAACGTCTACGTCGTCGAGGTCGCGAAGCGGCTCGCCGAGACGGGTGTCGAGGTGGAGATCTTCACCCGTGCCACCGCGAGCGGCCTGCCGCCCGTCGTCGAGATGGCGCCCGGTGTGCACGTGCGGCACATCACCGCGGGGCCGTTCGAGGGGCTCTCGAAGGAGGAGCTGCCGTCGCAGCTCTGCGCGTTCACCACGGGCGTGCTCCGCGCCGAGGCGTCCCGCCCGCCGGGCTTCTACGACCTGATCCATTCGCACTACTGGATGTCCGGCCAGGTCGGCTGGCTCGCCCGGGAACGCTGGGGCGTCCCGCTCATACACACCGCCCACACCCTCGCCAAGGTCAAGAACAACAAGCTCGCCGAGGGGGACCGGCCCGAACCGAAGGCCCGCGTCATCGGCGAGGAACAGGTCATCGCCGAGGCGGACCGCCTGGTCGCCAACACCCACGTGGAGGCACAGGAGCTGGTCAGCTGGTACGAGGCGGACCCCGCCCGCGTCGCCGTCGTGCAGCCGGGCGTGGACCTGGAGCGGTTCCGCCCGGGCCCGTCACTGGCGGCCCGCCGCCGGCTGGGCCTGCCCGAGACGGGGTACGTCGTCGCCTTCGTCGGCCGTATCCAGCCGCTGAAGGCCCCCGACGTGCTGATCGCCGCCCTCGCCGCCCTGCAGAAACGCGAACCCGGCATCGCCCGCCACCTCACCGTCGTCATCTGCGGCGGCCCCAGCGGCAGCGGCCTCGACCGCCCCACCGCCCTCATCGAGCTGGCCGCGTCCCTCGGCGTCTCCGCGTCGGTCCGCTTCCTGCCCCCGCAGACCGGCGACGACCTGCCCGCCCTGTACCGCGCTGCCGACCTGGTCGCGGTGCCGTCGTACAACGAGTCCTTCGGCCTGGTCGCCCTGGAGGCCCAGGCCTGCGGTACGCCCGTCGTGGCCGCCTCGGTCGGCGGCCTCGTCACCGCCGTACGCGACGACGTCTCCGGCCGCCTCGTCACCGGCCACGACCCCGACGACTGGGCCCGCGTCCTCGCCGACCTCCTCGCCGCCCCGGGGCGCCGCGCGCAGCTGTCCCGCGGGGCCGTCGCCCATGCCCAGAACTTCTCCTGGATGCGGACGGCCGAAGGCCTGACCACGGTTTACCGTGAGGCCGTGGCAGAACACCGAGCCCGCCTGACCGCCGGCCTCGAAGCGCTGCTTCCGTGAGCTCTCTGTCGTCGCTCATCGAGCGGGTCTGCGCCGAACGGGAGCTCCCCTGCGAACCGTCCGGTGACGCGTCGTACGCGGTCACCCTGCCCGGCACGCACAAGCTCAAGACGATCTGCAACCTGATCGTCGGCGAGCACGCCCTGCGTATCGAAGCCTTCGTCATGCGCCAGCCCGACGAGAATCGTGAAGAACTCTGGGCCTGGCTTCTGCGCCGCAACGCCAGAATGTACGGCGTCTCCTTCTCCATCGACGCGGTCGGTGATGTCTACCTGACGGGCCGCGTCGCCCTCACCGGCCTCGACGAGAACGAGTTGGACCGCCTTCTCGGGTCCGTCCTCACGTACGCCGACGAGTCCTTCGACACGATGCTCGAGATCGGCTTCGGGAGCGCGATCAAGCGGGAGTGGGACTGGCGCGTCAAGCGCGGCGAGTCCCTCGCCAACCTGCGGGCCTTCGCCCACCTCGCCGACCGCGAGGCCGCGGCCGGATGAACGCGCTGGACCGCGACTCCGCTCCGATCCCGGTGGACGGCATCCTCGCCATATGTGAGCGGCGGGTGGGGCCGCGACGTTCAGGCCGTTGACCGGTTGAGCCGGATTCGGGCGGGGATTGCGCCATCCGCCCCCCGCCGGGGCGCCCCGCATCCGTCGCGGCGCTCCCGCGGCCCGCCTGCCGGCAGGTGGGTGGCTGACAAACCTCGTGCGGCACCAACGGGACGTCGGCGTGATCACCACCTGCCGGGCGGGGGGCCCGGAGTCTGGGGCAGGATGTGGTCATGACTGTGGGGACCCTTGTGCTGTTGCGGCACGGCGAGAGCCAGTGGAACGCGAAGAACCTTTTCACCGGATGGGTCGACGTCGACCTCAACGAGAAGGGCGAGGGCGAGGCCCGGCGCGGCGGCGAACTACTCAAGGAGCACGGCCTGCTCCCGGACATCGTGCACACCAGCGTGCTGCGCCGCGCCATCCGGACCTGTGAGCTGAGTCTGCACGCCGCCGACCGGCACTGGATCCCGGTCAAGCGGTCGTGGCGGCTCAACGAGCGCCACTACGGCGCGTTGCAGGGCAAGAACAAGAAGCAGACCCTTGAGGAGTACGGCGAGGAGCAGTTCATGCTCTGGCGCCGCTCGTACGACACCCCTCCGCCGCCGATCGACCCGAAGGACGAGTGGTCCCAGATCGGCGACCCGCGGTACGCGAACCTCCCGCCGGAGCTCGCCCCGCTCACCGAGTGCCTCAAGGACGTGCTCGAGCGCGCACTGCCGTACTGGTACGACGCGATCGTCCCGGACCTGCTCGATGGCAAGACGGTCCTCGTCGCGGCGCACGGGAACTCGCTGCGGGCCGTCGTCAAGCACCTGGACGGGATCTCCGACGAGGCGATCGCCAAACTCAACATCCCCACCGGGATTCCGCTGCGCTACGACCTCGACGCCGAGTTGCGTCCGGTCAACTCGGGCGGCACGTACCTGGATCCGGAGGCCGCCAAGGAGGCGGTCGCCGCGGTCGCCAATCAGGGCCGCTGAGCCGGCGCGGCACCTCGACGGTCTCGCCGGGGCGCGCCGTCGGCTGCTGAACAGAACTCCTGCAACGCCGGCGGCGCCTCCCGGAGGGTCATGGCCCGAGGACGCCTGGGCGCCGCCGGCGTTGCCTGTGTGGCTCAGGTCGCCGGTTCCCCGGTGATCAGGTAGACGACGTGCTGACCGGCGTTCACGGCGTGGTCGGCGTACCGCTCGTAGAAGCGGCCCAGCAGCGCGCCGTCGATGGCGGTCTCCGCCCCGTACGGCCAGTCGTCGCCGAGCAGCACCTTGAACAGGTCGCGCTCCAACTGGTCCATGACGTCGTCGTCGCGTTCGAGCTCGTTGGCGCGGTCCACGTTCGGCTTCGACAACACCGTGGTGATCTTGTCGGCCATCCGGTCGGCGACGTCGGCCATCTGCCGGAACACGCCGCGCAACTCCGCCGGTACGGCCGGCGACGGGTGCCGGCGCAGGGCTGTCTTCGCGACGTGTTCGGCCAGGTCCCCCATCCGTTCGAGATCCGACGAGACGTGCAGGGCGGTGACGACCGCCCGCAGGTCACCGGCGACCGGGGCCTGGCGCGCGATGACCTCGCACACCTTCTGTTCAACCTGCCGGTACAGTTCGTTCACTTCGGCGTCGCGTTGGACGACGGTCACGGCGGCGGCCCGATCGGCGGTCAGCAGGGCGCTCGTCGCCCGGCGCATCGCGGCCCGGACCGCCTCGGCCATGGTCACCAGCAGTCGGCTGAGCTCATTGAGGTCTGCCTGAAACTCTTCGCGCATGACCCGAACCGTAAGGCGGCGGGGCGGCGACAGCGTGAACAGCGGTGAACGATGCCGGGCCGGATGGTGAACATCTCCCTAAGGGCGCCCGGTTCGTCCATTTCGAGGATCCGCGGAGGTAAACAGTGCCCCTACGATCGCTGCGTGACGTGGCAGATCGGCTTGATCGTGGTCGCGGCCCTACTGGTGCTCATGGCCGGAATCGCCGCAGCGTCACGGCGTTCGGTGGCGCGACAGAGGAGGCTTGTGACTTCCGAAGGGCACAGCAGCATCAAGGGACTCGGCCGCAAGAGCCTGGATTCGCTGCGCGTCGGCGTCGTGGTGCTTGACGGTACGGACCACCCGGTGCTGGTCAACTCCGCTGCACGGGCCATGGGGCTGCTCCGCTCCGGCGGCGGCCCGGGCACCATCGCGGCCCACCCGATCCTGCGCACGATGGCCGGCCAGGTGCGCCGGACCGGCGTTCGCCGCGAGGTCGAACTCGACCTGCCGCGGGGCCGCGCCGGCAACCCGTCCGCCCCGCTCGGCCTGCACCTGCGGGCGGTGGCGCTCGGCGCCGAGCACGTCGCCGTCGAAGCCGCCGACGTCACCGAGTCGCACCGGCTGGCCCGGGTCCGCCGCGACTTCGTCGCCAACGTCAGCCATGAACTGAAGACCCCGATCGGCGCGCTGCAACTGCTCTCCGAGGCGCTGCTCGACGCCGTCAACGGCGACGAGACGGACTCCGAGGACATCGCCGCCTCGCGGCGGTTCGCCGAGCGCATCCACCACGAGTCGCACCGGATGGGCCGGCTCGTCAACGAGCTCCTCGAACTCACCCGCCTGCAGGGCGCCGAGCCGCTCCCCACACCGGAACCCGTCGCCCTGGACTGGGTGATCGCCGAGGTGGTCGACCGTACCCGCACAGCCGCGTCCGCCAAGAGGATCGAGGTCGAGTACGAGGGCCCCAAGGGCGCCGTCGTGTACGGCAGCGACAGCCAGATCGCCACCGCCGTCACGAACCTGGTCGACAACGCGATCGCGTACTCCGGCGAGGGCACCGCGGTCCGGGTCGCCGCCCGGCGGGACGACGAGTGGATCGAGGTCGACGTCACCGACGAGGGCATCGGCATCGCACCCCAGGACGTCGACCGGATCTTCGAACGTTTCTACCGCGCCGACCAGGCCCGCGCGCGGGCCACCGGCGGCACCGGGCTCGGCCTCGCCATCGTCAAGCACATCGCCACCAACCACGGTGGCAGGGTCGAGGTGACCAGTTCGCTGGGCGGCGGCTCGACGTTCACGCTGCGGCTTCCGGCGTGCCCACCACTGTCCCTGCCTGCCGACCTGGATCCCGACTCCGGAAGGAACGCCTAGTGGCCCGCGTGCTCGTCGTGGAGGACGAGGAGTCGTTCTCCGACGCTCTGTCCTACATGCTCCGCAAGGAGGGTTTCGAGGTCCTGGTCGCACCGACCGGCACGTCGGCGCTCACCCAGTTCGACCGTACGGGCGCGGACATCGTCCTGCTCGACCTGATGCTCCCGGAGATGTCCGGCACCGAGGTGTGCCGCCAGCTGCGGCAGCGCTCCCACGTCCCGATCATCATGGTCACGGCGCGGGACAGCGAGATCGACAAGGTCGTCGGCCTGGAGATCGGGGCCGACGACTACGTGACGAAGCCCTACTCGCCGCGTGAACTCGTCGCCCGGATCCGGGCCGTCCTGCGCCGGCAGGGCACCGAACCGGCCGAGGCCTCCACATCGACGCTCGCCGCCGGCCCGGTACGGATGGACGTCGAACGCCACGTCGTCACCGTCGACGGCACGTCCGTGCAGCTGCCACTCAAGGAGTTCGAGCTGCTCGAACTGCTGCTCCGCAACGCGGGCCGGGTCCTCACCCGGGGCCAGCTCATCGACCGCGTCTGGGGCGCCGACTACGTCGGCGACACGAAGACGCTGGACGTCCACGTGAAGCGCCTTCGCTCCAAGCTGGAGCCCGAGCCGTCCGCACCGCGGCACATCGTCACGGTTCGCGGCCTCGGCTACAAGTTGGAACCCTGACGGATCCGCGACGGGTGGTCCTCTCCCGTGCCGCCGTCACGCGCATAGTGGGGCGACGCCGGTTCGTGGCCACCCGGCAGGTCCGTCTCAGTGGCCGCGACTGTGGCCGGATGCGGCGAGACGAGCCCCTGGGCGAGGCGCAGCTCACAATGCCGGGCCAGTTCGTCGTACGCCTTCTGGCCGACGAGCGCGGTCAGTTCGGGCGCGTACGAGAGGTACATCGGTTCGGTGCCGACGTGGGCCTCGGGGGAGGAGGTGCACCACCAGTCGAGGTCGTGACCGCCGGGGCCCCAGCCGCGCCGGTCGAACTCCGTCAACGTCGAGACGAGGAGTTTCGTGCCGTCGGGGCGCTTGGTCCAGTCCTGTTCGCGGCGAACCGGTAGTTGCCAGCAGACGTCTGGTTTGTACTCCAGCGGGTGGCGGCCGTCGCGCAGCGCCTGGGCGTGCAGGGCGCACCCTGCTCCACCGGCGAAGTCGGCGCCGTTGAGGAAGACGCAGGGGCCGTCGTCGTGCTGTGTGGCCGTACGGCGGGCCGGGGTGGAACCGTCGACGGTGTCGAGCTCGGTGTAGTTCTTGAAGCCGCGACGGTAGTGCTGCCAGGTCTGCGGGGTGAGTTTCGTGGCGGCGCTGCGGACCCGCGCCTCGTCGTCGGCGTCGGTGAAGAACGCCCCGTGCGAGCAGCAGCCGTCCTGGGCACGGCCCTCGACGATGCCGTGGCAGGCCTTGCCGAAGACGCATGTCCAACTCGACAGCAGCCAGGTCAGATCCGCACGGATCATGTGCTGAGGATCTGCCGGGTCGAGGAACTCGATCCACTCCCGAGCGAAGTCGAGGTCGACCTCGCGTACCGGTTTGTCGATGAGGACGCGTAGTTTCGTCCGCTTGGTCACGCGGGACAGCGTACGCCCGGGGCGGGCGGTTCACCCGACGCGTGTGTCCGTTTTAGGGTGACTCCTGGTGAAGGGGTGGGCGGGGGAGGGCTACGCTGTGGAGCGTGAGTACCCGCGTACCCGTGCTCCTGTCCAGCTCCTCAGTCTTCCCGGAGCCCACCGCGGCCGCGTTCGAGATGGCGGCGACCTGCGGGTACGACGGCATCGAGGTCATGGTCTGGACTGATGCGGTCAGCCAGGATCCCGGCGCCCTCAAGGGACTCGCATCCCACTACGGTGTTCCGGTCCTGTCGGTGCATGCGCCGTGCCTGCTGGTCACCCAGCGGGTGTGGAGCCCGGACCCGTTCGAACGGCTGGCGCGTGCGGTGCAACTGGCCGAGACGATGGGCGCGCCGACCGTGGTGGTGCACCCGCCGTTCACGTGGCAGCGCGATTACGCCCGGGGTTTCCGGGTCGGCATCGACGACCTGCGCGCGAAGCACCCGGATGTCAAGATCGCGGTGGAGAACATGTACCCGGTCCGGATGGCGGGCCGGAACTTCATTCCGTATTCACCGGGCTGGGACCCGACCGAGGCCGGCTACGAGTCGTACACCTTGGATCTCTCGCACTGCGCGGCGGCCCGGATGGACTCGTTGGCCATGGCTGACGCGATGGGCGACGGCCTTGCGCACGTGCACCTGGGCGACGGCACCGGTGAGGGCCGCGACGAGCACCTTGTGCCCGGCCGCGGCAACCAGCCGTGCGCGGAGCTGCTGCAGTCGTTGTCGCGCCGCACCTTCAAAGGCTCCGTCGCGGTCGAGGTCGCGACTCGCAAGGCCGCGAGCCGTCAGGTCCGCGAGGCTGACCTGCGGGAGTCGCTGGCCTTCGCCCGCCACCACCTCTTGGCCGCCCCCATCACCTCTTAGCGGTACGCGTCCCAGGTCCCGCCGTTGTAGGGGTCGGCTCAGGCCGGGGTCAGCGCCGCGCGCCTACGGGCCCGGTGCGCCGCGACGTGCGAGCGTGTGGCGCAGCGCTCGGAGCAGAAGCGGCGGCAGTTGTTCGAGCTGGTGTCGAGGAAGACGTTGCCGCACCGCTCGTCGGCGCAGATGCCGAAGCGGGCGCTGCCGTATTCGCAGAGCCAGACGGACAGACCCCATGCCGCGCCGGCCAGATATTCGGAAGCGACCGAGGCGCCACGGCTCGTCACGTGCATGTGCCAGTCGCCGGAGTCGTGACCTGCGATCCGGGGCTGCACCGGATACGCGGCAAGCAGCGCGTTGAGTTCCGCGACCGCCTCGGCGTCCTGCCCGGCGGTGCCGTGTTCGAAGATCGCCCGGAGTCGGCGCTGGGTGCGGCGGAAGACCAGCAGGTCCCGTTCGGCGACCTCGTCGCGCATCCAGGCGTTGTCGCCGTCGAAGATCCGGCGCAGTGCGTCGAGGTCGTCCAGTCCGGCGTTGACGAGGTCGACCGCCGTCCGGGCGTACGCATCGAAGTTCACCTCGTCAACGGTAGTCGACCGGCCGCGCCGGTCCATACGACAGCTTGTCAACCGGGCGCTACGCTCGGCTCATGCTACGTTCCGTCTTCCTCGCCGCTTCCCGGTCCGACCGCCTGGAACGCCTGGTCGGCAGGGCGCCGGTCAGCCGGGCGGTGGTCCGCCGGTTCGTCGCCGGACCGACCGTCGACGACGCCCTGCGGGTGACCCGGGAGCTCGCCGACGACGGCCTGGCCGTCAGCCTGGACCACCTCGGCGAGGACACCACGACCCTCGAACAGGCGATCGGTGTGAAGAGCGCGTACGTCGACGTGCTGAACCGGTTGAACGCCGCCGGGCTCACCCCCGCCGCCGAGGTCAGCCTGAAGCTGTCCGCCGTCGGGCAGAAGCTGGACGAGCACCTCGCGTACGAGCACGCACGCGCGATTTGCGCGGCCGCGGCCGAGGCGGGCGCGTCGGTGACCCTCGATGCTGAGGACCACACCACCACCGACTCGACGCTGGAGATCCTGGCGAAACTGCGCGCCGACCATCCGTCGACCGGTGCGGTGCTACAGGCGCACCTCCGGCGGACCGAGGCGGACTGCCGTGAGCTGGCGACACCGGGTTCCCGGGTGCGGCTCTGCAAGGGCGCGTACGCGGAGCCGGAGTCGGTGGCGTACCAGTCGGCGCTCGACGTGGACAAGGCGTACGTGCGCTGCCTCAACATCCTGATGTCCGGGGAGGGCTACCCGATGGTGGCGACCCACGACCCGCGGCTCGTCGCGATCGCTGAGGACAGGGCGCGCTGGTTCGACCGCTCCGTCGACGAGTACGAGTTCCAGATGCTGTACGGCGTCCGCCCCGACGAGCAGACCCGCCTCGCGCGGGACGGTCACACCGTCCGCGTGTACGTCCCGTACGGCGACCAGTGGTATCCGTACCTCATGCGCCGGCTCGCCGAGCGCCCCTCGAACGTCGCCTTCCTCGCCCGCGCCTTGCGCAGCAGGGGGTAACAGCGGCACCGATCCGGTGAAAACGCTCAGGCGCACTCTGTGGCGGTCGATGGGAACGCGGGAGGGTGAAACCGGCAGAACGCTCGGCGTGTCGTCTTGACTTTCTTGAAGATCATCCGATCGAACGAGCGCCCTGGTCACAGCTGTCCCGTTACCGTTCTATCGACACGCGCGCCCACCGCCAACGGCGCGCCCAGCAGAGGGTCGGTGCACCACCATGACGGGAACTCCGCACGCCGATGGGCTCGCCGAGGTCAGGTTCCTCACGGTTGCCGAAGTCGCCTCACTGATGCGGGTCTCAAAGATGACCGTGTACCGGCTTGTGCACGGAAACGAGCTGACCGCGGTCCGGGTGGGCCGTTCGTTCCGCGTTCCGGAGCACGCGGTGCACGCCTACCTGCGGGGAGCCTTCTCGGAAAGTGCCTGATCCAGGGCCCGTGTTGGTCCGGCGCACGGCCGCCCGCTACCCTGGAGCGGTCCGTGACTAGTTCCGGGCTGCTGTCCAGTTCGGAGACCGGCATCACCCCTGAGTGACCACCCGGCCCGACCAACACGTTTTCGAGAGGCTTGTCGCATGGGCTCCGTGGTCAAGAAGCGTCGCAAGCGTATGGCGAAGAAGAAGCACCGTAAGCTGCTGCGCAAGACCCGCGTCCAGCGTCGTCGTCTCGGCAAGTGACGCCCGGGGGCGGTTCGCCGCCCCCGTACCCCGTCGACCCTCGAAGGGCCCACGTGCAGACGTCCCGACGGTCTCCGCATCACCCGGCACCATCCACCGGGAGGCAGCGGTGACCCCGGGTCCGGCCGTACGCCCCCCGAGGGTCGTCGTCGTCACCGGCACCAGCCGGTTCCTGGGCGCCCGGGTCGCGGCCCGGCTCGCCGACGACCCGCACATCGAGCGCGTTGTCGGGCTGGATCCGCGGGAGCCCCCCGAACGTCTCGCGCCGCTGCTCGCCCACGTGCACGAGATCCGCACCGACGCCCGCGGGGCCACTGACGCCATCGCCGACCTCGGCGCCGAGGCAGTCGTTCACCTCGCCGTCGTCAGCGCGCCCGACCCCCAGCACGGCGGCCGGCCGGCGATGAAGGAACAGAACGTCATCGGCACGATGCAGCTACTCGCCGCCTGTCAGGGCGCCGGAACGCTGCGCAAGCTGGTGGTCCGCTCGTCGACTGCCGCGTACGGGGCGTCGTTCCGGGATCCGGCGGTGTTCACCGAGGAGACCGAGCCGAGGGCCGTACCGCGGGGGGCGTTCGCCCGGGACATCCTGGACATCGAGGGGTACGTCCGCGGCTTCCGTCGCCGGCGGCCCGACGTCGAGGCGACAGTCCTGCGGTTCGCGCCATTGATCAGCGCCGACGCCGACACCACCCTGACCCGCTACCTCTCCCTCCCAGCGGTCCCGACGGTCGCTGGACGCGACGCGCGGTTGCAGTTCGTGCATGTCGACGACGCGCTCGAAGTGCTGCACCGCTCCGTCGTCGAGGACCATCCGGGTACATACAACGTGGCCGGTGCAGGGGTGCTCGCCCTGTCCCAGGTGGTCCGGCGGGCCGGGCGGATCTCCGTACCGCTGCCGGAGCCGGCGCTGTCCGCCGCGGTGGGCATGGCCCGCAACGTCGGGATCGGTCAGCTCGGCCTCGACCAGATCGACCTGTTCGTGCACGGCCGGGTCGTCGACACGAGCCGCCTGATCAACGAGTTCGGTTTCACGCCGAGGAGCACCGCGGACGCCTTCGACGACTTCGTACGCGGATTTTCGCAGGGTGCGGCGTTGACCGCAGACCGGATCGCCGCCGCCGAACAGGCCATCCTCGACCGGATCCGCCGCGTCCGCGCGGCGGTACAGGAAGCTGGAGGACGATCGTGAACGGCGACGAGCGGGCCCTGCCCGGCAGCGTCGAGTTTGATCCCGCGGACGGGGGGCGCCGGCCCGCCCCGCGGAGCAACGGCCGCCACCCCGGCGCCTACACCAACGGCCACCACCCGCCCACCGTGTCGGCGCCGAACATGCCGGATCCCGCCGATCCGGCCCGCATCGATCCGGCCCCCATCGATCCGGACGTCGAGGACGGCCCGATCGACGTCTGGGACCAGCGCGTCGCCAAAGGTCTCGCGTTCCTGCGCCGCCGCCTCTCCGGCCAGTACGAAGTGGACGACTTCGGGTTCGACGCCGAACTCACCGACGAGGTGTTCCACCCACTGCTGCGTCTGCTCTACCGCGACTGGTTCCGCACCGAGGTCTCCGGCGTCGAGCACCTGCCGTCCGAGGGCGGCGGTCTGGTCGTCGGCAACCACTCGGGCACCCTGGCATGGGATGCCCTGATGCTGTCCGTCGCCGTCAACGACGAGCACAAGCGTCACCTGCGGCTGCTCGGGGCCGACCTGGTCTTCCGGATGCCGGTCATCTCCGAGCTGGCCCGCAAGTCCGGCGTCACCGTCGCCTGCAACCCCGACGCCGAACGGCTGATGAGCACCGGCGAACTCGTCGGCGTCTTCCCCGAGGGCTTCAAGGGGATCGGCAAGCCGTGGACGGAACGCTACAAGCTGCAGCGCTTCGGCCGAGGAGGCTTCGTCTCCGCCGCGCTGCGTACCGGTACGCCGATCATCCCCGTCGCGATCGTCGGGGCGGAGGAGACGTACCCGATCCTCGCGGACGTGCAGCCGCTCGCCCGGCTGCTCGGGGTGCCGTTCTTCCCGATCACGCCGCAGTTCCCGTGGCTGGGGCCGCTGGGGCTCGTA
This sequence comes from uncultured Micromonosporaceae bacterium, assembly GCA_966211315.1. Taxonomy (GTDB): domain Bacteria; phylum Actinomycetota; class Actinomycetes; order Mycobacteriales; family Micromonosporaceae; genus CBIHNN01. The sequence continues at coordinate 105,980 of CBIHNN010000004.1, forward strand.
CCGCTGCCGAGCAAGTGGCTGATCCGGTTCTGCAAGCCGATCCCGACCTCGCACCTGATGGATCACGTCGATGACCCGATGGTCGTCTACAACCTCGCCGACCAGGTCCGGGAGACCATTCAGGCAACCCTGCACGAGCTACTGGAGACCCGCCCGGACCCCTTCGGCCCTTAGACAAGCTCGGTCAGCCGTCGTTGACCGTTCGAACGGCGTCAGGTCCTGCGTCGGTTCGACGGTCAGCGGCCGGGTCCGACCGCTCGGGAACGCGGCGAGGGGGGGGCCGGGAAACGGGCCCCCCCCCCCCGTAGTGGGGGTGTTTGCTCCGCGGGCGCCGGCGCC
>CBIHNN010000005.1:0-100159 GCA_966211315.1 uncultured Micromonosporaceae bacterium
AGATCTCACCCAGCGTGACATCCGTGAGTGTCGATCGACTTTTGAATGGCCCTCCAGGCGATATCCGCCCTCATCCGGCCCATCACCGTCGTCGTCAACACCGGCCCGGCCCAGCCCATCGAGCAGCTGACGCAGTACCTCCTCATAGCCGTGCTCACGCCACAACCACATCGCGAGGGTGAAATGCGTGGTCAGCCGGGCCGGCAACGACGTTTCCGCTGCTCACGGGCTTTCGCCTCGTCGACCACCGCGTCCACAAACTCCGGCGGGAACGTCTTCGTCAACACCCCGATCGCCACCCGGTCCGGTAACCGATCCCGCGCTGCCTTGACGATCCGAGTCACACCCGCCACGCCAAGATCATAGTCCATCATGGACTAAGGAAGCGCCATTGCGCCCCACCCCCGAATGGACACTAAATGGAGCCTCACTTCTTAAGAGTTCCTTAGCGAATGCCGCCGAGACTGTCCGACAGAGCGCGCCCTCAGTAGGCTCTCCGCCAGCCGCCGGACCGAAATATCAAGCAACAGGAAAACGACGAGGAAGCCGGAAACGGCAATGCGGATCATGCGACGTGCATCTGGGAATGCCACCGCGAATGACGAGACGGGATCATCGCAATGAGACGGTCTATCGCACTGGCGGCTGCCATGCTGATGACGGCAGGGGTCGCTGCCGTGACATCACCCGCGCATGCCGAGACGCTCCAGCCAAGGCTTCCGGGCGCTCCTGTCGTATCACCCATGCTCGCCGCGTTGAGTCGGGATCTGGGGATTACCCCCGAACAGGCCGGCATTCGATTGAGTCGGGAGAAGTGGGCAGCGACGACCAGCGCCGAGCTGGAACGCCAGCTCGGCCCGGCCTTCGCCGGCGACTGGTTGACCGACGACGGACAGACGCTGAATGTGGCCATCAGTGATCCCGCCAAGGCCGCCATCGTGCTTGCCGCCGGAGCCGTGCCGAAGACAGTCCCCCAGAGCTGGGCGTCGTTGCAGCACGTCGTGAAGCTCCTGGGCGCCGCCGAGCGACCGGCGGGGATCGTCGACTGGTCCATCGACCCGGCCACCAACAGTGTGGTGGTGCATGCCGAGCGGGGCACCGAATCGTCGGTGCGGCGGTGGCTGGAGACACACGTCCCGTCGACCGCGGTACGGGTCGCGACCTCCGCCGGGAGGCCTCATCCGCGGGGTGGCACCCTCCGCGGCGGCGGCCGCATCGCCATCAACGGCGCTGAACCATGCTCGATCGGCTTTGCGGTGAAAGGAGGCATTCTGACGGCCGGCCACTGCGGCAAGGTCGGCGACGAAGCGACAGATGATGATGGCATCCGTATCGGGACGGTCAAGTTCTCGGATCACTCCATTGAGGGTGACATGGCGTACGTAGAAACCACGCCCATCTGGGAGCTGACACGTGAGGTCTGGATGTACGACGGTCAGAAGACCACCGTCGTCAAGGGCTCCCAGGAAGCGCCGGTCGGTGCGTCGGTGTGCCGCAGCGGCCATAAGACGGGTTGGCGGTGCGGCATCATCCTGGGGAAGAACGTGACGAGGATCGGCAAAATTGCCGTCGTCGACGGCTTGACCGAAACCAACGTGTGCTCTGAACCGGGTGACTCCGGCGGCCCGTTCGTCGCTGGTGACCAGGCCCAGGGCGTGACCTCCGGTGGTTCAGGCGACTGCACGAATGGCGGCATCACGGACTTCCAGCCGGTGAACGAGATTTTGACCAAGTACAAACTTGAGTTGCTCTGACCCAGATTTTGATGGGTTGAAGGATGAGTGGCGGCGGGGCCGCCTCAACTCTTGATCTCACGCCGTCTGCTCCGCGCGGACCCGGGTCTGGTGTGCTCGGGTGGCGAAACGCCCGGCGTCGGCGGCTGCTCGGCTACGCCATGAGCGCCCATCGCGACGCCGAGCTGGTGCAGGCGTCGCTGAACATGGCCGCTGCCACGCGTGGTGGCACCGTGGCCGGCGTGATCTTTCACTCCGACAGGGGCAGCAGTACACGAGCGAGGTCTACGAGAGGGCGTGCCGACGGCTGGGAGTGCTGCAGTCGATGGGCCGGGTCGGCTCCGCGCTCGACAACGCCGCCGCTGAGGCGTTCAACTCCACCGTCAAGGTCGAGTACATCCACCGGCACCGGTTCGCCACCCGCCACGAGGCCCGACTGAAGATCTCGACCTGGATCGTCGACTTCTACAACCTGCGTCGCAGGCACAGCGCCTGCGACGGCATGTCACCCATCGACGACGAACGCTTCATGGCCGAGGCCCGCACCAGGGCCGAGGCCGCATAACGGAACCCTCCACGATCTCGGGTGATTGACACACGCCTACCAGGTCGCCCAAGCGCTGCCGTCCGGCATCGACACCGAGTTCGCCGACAGCATGAGCATCACGGATGACCGGGGACATGGTGCCCGGCGGCGGGGTCGCGAACGTCAGCGCAGCCGGGCGACGACGCGCGGCAGCGGCAGGGCGGGCAGACCGGCGGCGAGGCGATCGGTGATCTGGCCGGCGAAACCGGCGGCGAGGCCCGCGGCGAGCAGGGCGAGGAACTCGACGGCGACCAGGCCACCGCCGGCGGCACGGTCCGCTTGCCCGAGCCGGACCATGAGCACGACCGCATACAGCAGAAGTACGCCGAGATTGATCAAGCCGTACATGACACCGAGCAGGCGGGCGCGGGAGCCATCGGGGGTGCCCGCCACGTCGACGAGTCCGGCGATGCCCGCACAGACGCCGCCGATCAGCCCGGCGATCACGTGGTAGAAGCCGAGAGTGCCGAGCAGGGCGATGCCACCGAACACGTTTCCGGCATCGACGAAAGCCCCCGTGAGCAGCAGCCCGGCGGGGAACATCAACAGCATTGGATAGATCGTGTTGCCGGCGACATTCAGTCGGCTCGTCATCGGTTTCATCGACCTTTCCGTCCGCACCGGGCACCGACGGATGTCCCGCCGGTCATCGCACCGTCGGGCCCTTAGGATACCCGGGTCCCGGCGACACAAACCGAAGGCCATCGAAGAGAATCTCGGTTCGGTGACGGCCCACCTTCATAACGGTGAGATCGTCGATCACCGTACCCGTGACAATTCGGCGACGTTCATCGATGCCGACAAGATCATGCGATCGCGGATGCGGCCCCGACATGAAGCCGTCCGACCTGCCCGCGATGACGGGGACACGATGGTCGGCGCCACCAGAAGCTAGATCCAATGTCGCTATCTGCCATATGGCTGGTTGAAATAGTGGCGAACAGCGAGATCACATGCTGTACTGAACTTCAGTCGGGTACTAGCAGGCGACGGGAGAATGCATCGGCACCCGGCGGCAACCGGGTGCCGATGACGCCTCCACTCCGGGGAGCGAGGCAGAACTCCCAAGGGACGGGTCTGTCCCACCTCTCCACTCCCCGCAACAGCGGAAAGGAGAGTACGGACATGGCTCAGACCATCTACTTCCGCAGCTCACAGGTGATCGTCACGAACGATCTGTTCGTGTGGCGCGTCGATGGGACCACCCGGATGTTCCGGGTCAAGGAATTGACCGCCGTCGGGGTCATCCGGGGCGAGCCCGACGCGAGCCGGGTCACCGCGATGCACGTGACGTCCGCCACGGCCGTCGCGGCGGCGGTGGCCTGGCCTGCGTTCAACTCGACCGCAGCGGTCGGCGCCGCAGCCGTCGTCATCGCCGTTCCGGGTTTCGTCGCCATCGCCGTGCGGCGGTCACGCCCCCGCACTCACCAGCTGCGCGCACAGTACGCGGGGCAAGCTGTGATGCTCTACGCCACCACCGACGCGACAACGTTCGGGCAGGTCAGCCGAGCGCTGAGACGTGCCATAGAGGCGAATGACCCCCCGGTGCGCTACGAACTCGCCGGCGGGTGAGCGATTCGGTACGAACATCGACTCGTTGACTGTTAGAACTTAGCTGTATGCTGCCTCGCCAGGCGCCCTCGGTCTTCTGGCGAGGTCGCAAGGTGACACCTGGCGGTTGCGCCAACGAACTCCTCTACGGCACCTCTTCAACCACGAATTCAACGACGAAGGAATCATGTCCACGGGTGACTCACCGTCCGTCGCGCGCAGGCGCGTCCGACTCGCCATACGTGAGGCACGGGAGGCCCGCCAGCTGACACAGAGCGACGTCGCCGAGGCGATGGAGTGGTCCCTGTCGAAGGTGATTCGCATCGAGGGGGGCGAGGTCACGATAGCCCCCAACGATCTGCGCCCATTGCTGGCGTACCTGGGGGTCAAGAACCGAGAGGTCGTCAACGACCTGCTGGCGAACGCCAAAGCGTCCCGCGTTCGGCAACGACCGTGGTGGAAGCAGGAGAAGTACCGCGCGCACCTGACGCCGGCCCTGCAGCAGCTCATCGAGTTCGAGGCCGAAGCCGTCGCGATCCGCTACTTCTACATCTTCCTCGTCCCGGGCCCACTGCAGATCGCCGAATACGCCGCCGCGATCCTGCACAAGTGGCAGTACGAGATGGCCGAGGACGACATCGCGGTCCGGCTGGAAGCGCGCATGAAGCGACGCGAGGCGCTGCTGAACCGGACCGATCCGCCGAAGATCTCGGTCCTGCTCGACCAGTCCGTCCTTGAGCGCCCCGAGGGGGGCGAGCAGGTGCTCGCCGCGCAGCTCGCCGACCTGCTCTCCCTGATGGAGCGCGGGCGGGTGCATGTCAGAGTCGTCCCGTACTCGGCCGATGCGCCGGTGCCACGGGCCAGTTCCTTCTACGACGCGCTGTACCTCAGCGAAGAAGGAAACGATGCGGACGCGGTTCTCTACCGCGAACTCGACGTCGACGACGAGATCGTCGAGGACGTCGGTAAGGCGGCCTTGTATCGAACCCGGTTCGAGATGCTCTGGAATGCGTCCCTCGATGAAGAGGCCACGAGCCAGTTGATTCGCCAGCGACTGAAGGTCCTCGGCCATCCCGTGGAGTCCTGAGGTCCAGCAGCTCCGGGGCCAACGGGTCCGAACTACACAATGAAGTGAAGGGGAATGACCGTGAGTCAGATCGAAGGCGCCGACGGATGGCGCAAGAGCACATTCTGCGGCAGCAGTTCCTGCGTCGAGGTCCAGTACGACGACGCCAACTACCTGGTCCGGGACGGCAAGAACCCGGATGGCCCGGTGCTCTCCTTCACCCGGGACGAGTGGCGCGCCTTCGTCTCCGGTGTGAACGCGGGAGAGTTCCAGCTCGACTGACAGCCTTCGGGGCCGGACCGCTTCCGGCCCCCGAGGACGACACAGTTCATCGATTCCTCTGTGTAATCCGTTCACGTACCCTTAGTGACGAATAACGCGGAGGTGCTTCGATGGGGACACAGGACGGCGCCTTGATCTGGCGGCGGAGCAGCAGGTGCTCGGCGACCGGATGCCTGGAGGTGGCGGTCGCGGCGGACGGCGTACACCTGCGTGACTCCAAGGACCCCGGCGGACCGCACCTGATCCTCAGCGTCGAGGACTGGCGCGATTTCATCACCGACGTCCGCACCCACCGGCTCTTGCCGCCGATGCCATGAACGCCTGAGCCTCCGCGGGCGCGTCCGCCCATCGAGCCAGACGAGCTCTACTCCTGCCCTTGCCCGACCGAGCAGATCCCGGATGGGTGTAGCCTGCTTGGCCGCGCGGCGGACGTCCGATGGCGTCCGAGCTGATTCGCGGATTCGGCTTCCTCATCGGCTACTCCCCGGCCGCGACGAGCTCACGCCGACGGAATCGCAGGAGTTCGCGGAGGATGAGGACGCCGACATCAGCTGAGGTGAACACTGCGCCGACGTTCACCCGGTCAACGTCACCGTCGTCCCAGGTGATCGTGGCAATGCAGCTGTCCCGATACGATCGGCGTCTGGTCGGGGCGCACACTGGGGCAGACCCGCGAGCGCCCCGGGCTTGGAAAGACGCGGCACTGATGCGGGACGGAGCGAAGGCCGGGTCCACTGGACCCGGCCTTCGCTGTTGGAGCCGCCTAACGGAATCGAACCGTTGACCTTGTTATTACGAGTAACACGCTCTACCGACTGAGCTAAGGCGGCAACGGTGCCCAAGCATACGGCATGTGACCGCTGCCCCTCACCCGGGTTGTCCTCGTGGCGCGCCGGACGTTCGGTCGGTCGATGGACACGCCGTGTCATACCGCACGGTTAGGCTCCCAGCCGTGACGGAGCAGACAGGCCGGCCTTCGACCACCAGGCAGCGGCCGCGCAGTATGGAACCGAAGGAACTGGGCTTCACACCTCGCAGGCCCGTCGGCTGGCTCAAGCCGCTCCTTCTGCTCACCACGGGGCTTCGTACGCTGCTCGCGATCCTTTTCGGGGCGTACCTCGACAAGCGCGAGTTGCAGAACGCGCTCCCCGCGGACCTGCACTACCAACCCGGCACCGGCGGCGAGCTCTGGTTCGACTATGTCGCCGACGTCGGGGACGGGTTCAACGCGACGTACTCGGTGGCGTACCTGCTGGCGCAGCCCGAGGTGGTGGTCGGGGAGCAGCGGCTTCCACGCGGCTCGATGCTGCTCATGGGCGGTGACCAGGTGTACCCGACCGCGAGCGGGAACGCGTACGAGGACAGGTGCAAGGGTCCGTACCGCTCGGCGCTCCCGCAGGCGCCCGCGTCCGGGCCGCAGCCCACGCTCTTCGTCCTGCCCGGCAACCACGACTGGTACGACGGGCTCACCGCCTTCCTGCGCCTGTTCGCCCGGCGGAAGGACGGCCACATCGGCGGCTGGCGTACGGAGCAGCGGCGCTCGTACTTCGCCGTGCAGCTGCCGTCGAAGTGGTGGCTGTTCGCGATCGACGAGCAGTTCGGCGCCTACATCGACGATCCGCAGCTGATCTACTTCGAACGCGCCGCGGCACAGCTCGGGCCGGACGACCGGATCATCTTGTTGACGCCGTCGCCGGCCTGGGTCAAGGGCGCCACCGAAATCGGCGCGTACGACGCCGTCGACTACTTCGTCCGGATGATCGTCGAGCCGACCGGGGCGCAGATCCGGGTCATGGCCTCCGGCGACCTGCACCACTACGCCCGGTACGAGCACCCGCAACGGCAGCTGATCACGTGCGGGGGTGGGGGCGCGTACCTCGCCGCGACTCACCGGCTGCCGGAGACGATCACGGTGCCGCCCGCGAACACCCTGACCCGTACGACCAGTGCCCGCCGCGACTACTCGCGGCGGGCGACGTTCCCCCACGCCGCGCGGTCCCTGCGGTACGCGTGGGGCGTCTTCGGCCGGCTGCCGCTGCGCAACCCGGGCTTCGCCACCCTGCTGGGCACCCTGCACACGCTCCTCATGCTGGCGATGCTCGGCGCGATGACCCGGCAGACGGAGGCGCAGCGGTTGTTCGCCATACCGCTGGTCCTCATGATGGTGATCACGCTGCTCGCGGCGGTGACGTTCGCGCAGCCGCCCGGGGCCGGCGCCGAACGCCACATGCGGCACTGGGTACTCGGCGTGCTGCATGGGCTCGCGCACATCGGGCTCGCCGTTCTCGGCACCCTGCTGTGGTCGGAGTTCGCCTTCCGGGATTGGCCGTGGCCGCTGCCCGTGGTCGCCGCCGCGGTGCTCTACGGGCCCGTCGCCGGGTTCGTGGCAGCCCAGCTCGCGTCGCTGTATCTGCTGGTGGCGAGCCAGTTCGATGTGAACCTCAACGAGCTGTTCGCGGGCCAGGGCATCGAGGACAGCAAGAGCTTCCTCAGGCTGCACATCGCCGCCGACGGAACCCTGACGATCTATCCGATCGGCGTCGAGCGGATCTGCCGCCACTGGACCCTGAACCCGGACGCCCCCGACGACACGTCGTGGCTGTCGCCCGCCGAGCCGCTGCCGGTGCACCTGATCGAGCCGGCGATCGTCGTCGGTGCGCCCCAGCACGCACCGGCGACCCTAGGCTGACGGGCATGGCGACCTGGGAGGACGTACGACGGATCGCGCTTGCGTTGCCCGACACCGCGGAGGGCTCCTCGCGCGAAGGCAACCGCGTCTGGGACGTTCACGGTAAGGGCTTCGTCTGGGAACGGCCGCTGCGCAAGGGTGACCGCACCGCACTCGGCGACGCCGCGCCGGACGGGCCGATCCTGTGTGCCTACGTGCCGGACCTCGAAGCGAAGGACAGCTGGATCGGCGAGAACCCCGACGTGTTCTTCACGACGCCGCACTTCAACGGATTTCGCGCGGTGCTCGTCCAGCTCGATCCGGTGAGCCCGGCGGTGCTCGAGGAGTTGCTCGTCGAGGCGTGGTTCAGCCGAGCCCCGAAGCGGGTGGCGAAGGCGTACCTCGAAGAACGCAGGACTCAGTCGGGGTAGCGCTCGTCGTGCGATTTGCGGGGGCCGCAGACCGAGGCGCGGCTGCACGAACAGCGTGAACCGTCCGCATCCATCCGGACCACGACGGCGTCCCTCGGAACGCTGTGGCCGATCACCCGGCCGTCGCCCTCCGGCGTGCTGACGCGGGCTCCGACGGCCGGCGCCGACGCCTGGAACTTCTGGTACAGAGGGTGCTCGTACTTGAGGCAACACATCAGGCGGCCGCAGGCTCCGGAGATGCGCAGTGGGTTCAGCGGCAGGTCCTGGTCTTTGGCCATCCGGATCGTGACGGGCTCGAAGTCGGTCAGGAACGTGGCGCAGCACAGGTCCCGGCCACAGGAGCCGATGCCGCCCTGGACGCGAGCCGAGTCGCGGGCTGAGAGCTGCCGCAGCTCCACCCGGCAGTGCAGGGTGGCGCCGAGGTCCCGTACCAGGGAGCGGAAGTCGACCCGGTGCGGGGCGGTGAAGTAGATCGTCGTACGGGCGCTGCCCGTGCCGATGCCGCCGCCCGGTTCGAGGACGTGGTCGACGGCCACGACCTTCATCGGCAGGTTGTGCTCCTTGATCAGCCGCTTCGCGGCGACCTTCGCCTCGGCCTTGCGCTTGCGCAGCACGTCATCACGGCGCAGGTCATCGTCGACGGCGAGGCCCTCGACGCGTGGGTATCCGCTGGTGTCCTCGGACACCCAGGCCGGAGCCCAGACGCACTCCGCCACCTGCGGACCGTCCTCGGTGGGTACCAGTACGCGGTCACCGACGGCGATCGACAGGTCGCCCGGGTCGAGGTAGTAGAGGCGTCCGTACCGGTTGAAACTCACCGCGCAGAGCATCCCCATGGCACCCAGCCTACGGCGGTTCAAGGCTCGACGGAAAAGTGACCGAACGGATCGTCGTTCGTGGCGGGGCGCAACCCTCCGTATCGATCGTCGTTGGGCAGGACCGTAGACATTGCCCGATATGTGGTGTGCGCCGGACATGCCACCGGTCCTGGGGAGGACATGAATGATGCTGAGCCGCCCGCTCACCGCGGCCGCCGCGGCCACTCTCGTGCTGTTGCCCGCTCCGGCGTACGCCGCACCGACTCCCGGGCCGTGCGCCGCGCCTCAGCGGTACGCCGCCGAGGCGGGCGCCGAACTTTTTCACGTCGCCACCCTGAACGCCAGGCCCCTGGGCGTCGAACACGAACCGGTCAAAGACGTGCCGGTCGCGGCGACGCGTACGGGGATGGTGGCGCAGTCGCCCGTCAGCTCCGCGGCGGCGGCGCGGCTGCTCGGGGCGAAGGGCGCTCGGGGCGTCGATGACGCGCTGACCCGGATCCTCACCCAGCAGGCCCCGCCGGACAACGCGGACCCGGCGATCAACCGGTCCACCGCCGCCCAGGTGGGGCCGCTGGGGCTCGGCGAGGGCACGTCGTCCGCCCACGCCCGGTGGAAGTCCGGTATGGCGTGCGGCTCCGCCGACAGCAAGGTCAACGAGGCGGAGGCGGCGCTCGGGTCGCTCACGATGCTTGCCGGGGACAAGGACAAGGCGCTGCTGCGCGTACCCGGGAAGCTTGGGAGCACGAGCACCACGAACCTGCGGCGCCACGACGGCGTCTCGCGCGTGGTGGCCCGGTCTACCGTCGCGGCGGAGTCGTTCACGCTGCTCGACGGCCAGATCACCGTCACCATGACGAAGAAGCCACAGCTCACGGTCAGCATGGCGAACACGGCCGAGGTCGCCTACGTGCCTCCGGTGCTGGAGGTACGCGGCACCGGCTTCGCCGCGCAGCGCCTCGACACCCCCGGCGACGAGGTCGAACTGGCCCTCGCCGAGTCGAAGATGATCGAGTCTGCGCCATCCGGCCCGGTCAGCGCGCTCCTGTCCGGCGGCGGACTCCGCCTGCCCGGGCTGCCGGCCACGCCGGGCGTCCCGATCATCAACAACGGCGGCACCGAGAGCACCGAACCGGGCGATCAGCCGCGGCTACGGCTCTCCCTCGGCGAGGTCCGCCAGGCCGTCAAGGGCCACGCCGCCGCCGCACGCGTCGTGTCGGTCCACATCGAGCTGGTCAGCGCCAAGACCGGACGCGGCAAGCCCGGCTATACCGGCGGAACCGTCCTCGACCTGAACCTGGGTGTCCTGGAGGCCGCCGCGGTGGCACCCGAGGGCGGCCAGGGTGGGGGCACCGACCCGGCCGAGGCCGGGAACGGGGCGTTGCCGATCACCGGGGTCAGCCTGACCGCTGCCTTGATCGCCGCATTCGCGCTGATCATCGCTGGTACGGCGGCATTCATCATCGGACGACGTCGCCATACGTTCCGAGCCTGATCGCCCGGATCGGCGCGCGGCTGTCGCCTGCCGCCGGTTGTCGCTACCGGTACCCCATGGGCACCTTACCGGCGTCAGGCACAGACAGGGTGGTGTGGCCCGCAGCGAGACCGCCGAGGCCACCGCGGTGCGAGACCGCCGCAGTCGGTCACGGCAACCGTCGCGTTCCGCAAGCCATCTGCTCACGACCGGCAGCGTGCCTCCGCGGTCAGCTCCGCACCGTCGTCGTACAGCTCAGCCGCCCTGTCGTAGACGTCGGCCACCGCCTGTAGTACCTGCGCCGCGATGTCGGCCGCGGCCCGCGACGCCGCCCCGGTGGGCACCGGACCGGGGGCGGCCGGTCCGCCCGCCGCCGCGCGGTCGCCGACGGCCGAAGCCCCGGCGGAACGGGGCCAGGCGACGAGGCGCGTCCCCCCGGCCGGGCTGGGCCACGGCTCCCGCTCGCCGTCCACCGGCGCGCTCAGCGTCACGGCCTCAGCGGAGACCAGGACCTCGGCCAGCATCACCGCGATCCGGTCCCGGGCGTCGTCGACCCAGCGGGCCGCTGAGCCGGCCCAGGACGCCGAGGCATCGAGGCGGCCGGTGAGGTCCTCTCCCAGATGGGCGGCGAGGGCGTCACGGCCGGCGACGTACCGGTCGGCCGCGGGCCCTTGCCAGGCACCCGGCCCCGGCAGGTCCACGGGCATCCCGGCCACCGTCTCCCGGGCCGCTCCCAGGGCGCGTACGGCTGACCGCAACGTGTCAGCTCGCAGGGCGGCCACCGTACGGACGGCGTCACCGGGCAGGAGACGTACGCGGCGCAGCTCCGCCCAGACGGGGTGTTCCGGGGCGGCTCCCGCGGCCCGTAGCGTGTCGTCGACCCGGGCGAGCAGGGATTCCGCCGGGGGCCCGATCCGGTCGAGGTGGTCCATCAATACTCCCACCGCAATCGGCGGGCGGCCTCGTCGTCGGTGACCGCATACGCGTGCCGGGCCGTCCGGACGGCGTCACCGGTCTCGGAGAGCCGGGCGGCGGCCGCGGTCAGTTCGGCGGCCCGCGCGTGCAGCAGTTCGCCGCACCGGCGGTGCAGCGCAGCGCCGAGCAGACCGGGCGTACCGGGACCTTGAGCAGCCTCGACGGGGGTGCGGCGCAGCCCGGCGGCGGCGGCGGTGAGGGTGGCGGCGGCCGTGTCGAGGCCGTCGGGGATCGCGTCCATCAGCGGGTTCCGAGGGGACGGTACGCGCCGAAGACCTCGCCGCGCAGCTTCTCCCGAGCCCAGGTGGCCGCGTCGGCGGCAGCTGTGACCGCCTCCTTGACGGCCTGCGCGAGCTCGGTGTTGCTGCGCCGGGTGGCCGAGCCGCGGATCCGTACGTCGACCACCGCGCCGGTCGCGGAGACGACGAGCTCGACGGAGTTGTCAGCGGACCACACGCTGACCCGGGCGGCGGAAGCGGCCGAATCGAACTGGGCCTGCAGCGCCTCGACCTGCCGATGGCGATCGATGGCCGACTCGATCCAGGCCTCATCGATCTCCGCGGCCATTCGGGCGCTCCTCACCGGACGTAGCGGCTGCGTACGGCATCGAACCGTACCGCTTTCCGGACCATCGACGCAGCCCGCTGTCCTCAAAGGACCAAAAACGGTCAGCCGCGCCAGAGGGTGAGCATCATGGCCTCGACGGCGATCCGCGGCTTGACGTTGGCCTCGATGGCATTCCGGCAGGCCAGGACGGCTTCGAGCCGGCGCAGGGTCGCCTCCAGGGTCCAGCGTTCGGCGGCGGCACCGGCGACGTCGCGGGTGTCGGCGTGCACCGGCTCGACGGGGGCGCGCAGCCCGGCGACGAGCACGTCCCGGTAGAACCCAGCGAGGTCGACGAGGGCGCGGTCGAGGGAGTCGCGCTGGGCTCGGGTGGCGCGCGACTTCTGCCGCTTCTCCAGGTCCTTGAGCTGACCGGCGGCGCCGCGGATGGCTCCGGCCGCGCCGCGGCCCGTACCCCCAGCGCCGAGGGCGCGTTCCAGGTCGGCGCGTTCGGCACCGTCGCTCTCCACGGTGGCGGCACCCGCCTCGGCATCGGCGGCGGCGATCAGCGCGGACGCCGCGTCGAAGCAGGCGCCAATGCCGCTGAGCTGCCGCGGCACGGCGAGAACGGCCGCCCGGCGGGCCCGGGCCTCCGCGTCCGTGGCCAGGCGGCGGGCACGTCCGACGTGTCCCTGGGCGGCGGCTGCCACCCAGGCGGCGGTGTCGGCGGCGATGCCGTCCCGGCGGATCAGGACCTCGGCGACGGCCTCCGCGGAGGGCTGGCGCAGCGGCACGACCCGGCATCGCGACCGGATCGTCACGGAGATGTCGTCGGGGTGGGTGGACGGTGCGCAGAGCAGGAACACCGTCCGCGGCGGCGGCTCCTCGACGGCCTTGAGCAGGGCGTTCCCGGCCGCCTCAGTGAGCCGGTCCGCGTCGGCGATGATGACGGCCTGCCAGCGTCCGCCGGACGGGGCGCTCGCGGCGCGCAGCACGAGCGCCCGCATCTCGTTGACGCTGATCGACAGCCCTTCGGGGACGACCAGGCGTACGTCGGCGTGCGTTCCGGCGAGGACGGTGTGGCAGCCGTGGCAGTGCCCGCAGCCCTGCCCGGTTTCGCACTGCAACGCCGCGGCGAGCGCGCGAGCGGCGATCGAGCGGCCGGACCCCGGGGGGCCGGTGAAGATCCACGCATGGGTCATCGCTCCGTTGCCGACGTCGTCGCCGCCGTCCGCGACGATCCGGGCGGCCGCTACGGCGGCCCGGCGCAGCGTGTCGACGGCCTCGTCCTGCCCGACGATGTCGTCGAAGACGCTCACCGTGACTCCGCGAGCGCCGGCTCGGTAGTGGCCGGGTGGGGCAGCAGCTCGGTGACGCGGGCGAGGACGGCGGCGGCGATCTCGTCGGTCGGACGAGCGGCGTCGAGGACGAGGTAGCGCTTCGGATCGGCGGCGGCGAGGTCGAGGAAGGCGTACCGGACGCGTTCATGGAACGTGTGGGATTCGGCTTCGAGGCGGTCGGCGCCTCCGCCTCGCGCGGCGGCCCGGCCGAGGCCGACCTCCGGATCCACGTCGAGCAGGACCACCAGGTCCGGCTTGAGCCCGCCCGTCGCCCAGGTCGACAGCCAGGAGACTTCCTGGACCGGCAGGGTACGCCCGGCCCCCTGGTACGCCAGCGACGAGTCGACGTACCGGTCACTCACGACGACCGCACCCCGGGCCAGCGCGGGACGGACGACGGCGCTGACGTGGTGCGCGCGGTCGGCCGCGTAGAGCAGAGCCTCCGCGCGTGCGGAGGGTGTCTCGCCCATCGACCGGTCCAGGACGAGGCTGCGGATCCGGGAACCGACCTCGGTGGCTCCGGGTTCCCGGGTCACCACGACGTCGCGGCCGCCGGCCCGAAGCGCCTCGGTGAGCCGGTCGACCTGGGTGGACTTGCCCGCTCCTTCGCCGCCCTCGAAGACGACGAAGATGCCGTGCGCGGTGAAGGGCTCGGCGGGTGAGAGCGGCCGACCGCGCATCGATCCCCACAGGTCCGCGAGGACCGGAACGCCCTTCTTGTCATCCATCTGCCGGAACGCGCTGATCCCGGCGACCACGCCCACGATGCCCGCGGCGAGCAGCAGGACCCGGGTCGACGAGATGTCGATCGCGATGTCGCCGATCTGAATTCGCCGCGAACTGCCGAGGCCCACGAGGAAGCCGGAGAGCGCACCGGTGACCAGCAGGACGAGGCGTACGCCGATCTGGACGACGGCGAAGACACGCCCGCGGAACTCGTCACCGACCTCGCCGCCGAGCAGTGTTGTGCCGGCGAGGAAGGCCATACCCGCGCCCGCACCGACGAGAAGTACGCCGACCAGTGCCATCGCCAGGTGCAGCGATGCCGCGAGCAGGACGATCGAGCCGCCCGCCAGCACGATGCTCAGGCCGAACCAGCGGCGCCGGGACAGTTCGCGCACGATGAGCGGCCCGACGCCGACGCCGACGCTGAGACCGATGAAGAGCACGCCGAAGAGGAGGAAGAACGCCGCATCACCGGCACTGAGCGAAATGGCGAAGAACTGGGCGGTACCGATGACGACGCCACCGGCGCCGAACGCCCCGAAGATGCCGAGGACGAGGCCGCGGACCAGCGGGGTCTTGCCGACGTACTTCCAGCCGTCGAGGAACTGCCGCAGCATGCTCTGCGTGGTACGCCCCGCCGCGTCGGCGGCCGGAGAGGACGGGTCTGTCACGCGCCTGCTGATCTCCTTGATGCCGAACAGGACGACGAGCGCCGTCGCCAGCCGGGACAACGCGTTCACGAAGAGCGCGACCTGCGAGGTGGCCGTGGCGGGCAGGCCGGGCAGCGACAGCGCGTGCAGGACGGCGGTGAGCGCCGAAAGGCTCAGGGCGGCGAGGACCGGGGTGATCCCGTATGTGGTGATGAGCGTGAGTTGGTTGGAGATCTCGAGCCGGCCCTTGGGGATGAGGTTCGGGACCGCCGCCTCCTTGGCGGGGATCCAGACGAGGCCGGCGGTCTCGATGAGCAGCGTCGCGATGCCGGCCCACAGCAGGGTGACCGCGGGGCTCGCTCCGGCGATCGCGACCAGCGGGATCGATGCGAAGAGGACGAATCGAATGAGGTCACAGATGACCATCGTGTACCGGCGGTCGAACCGGTCCGCGAACACCCCGGCGACCGGCCCGAGCACCAGCCCGGGGATCAGCCGTACGGCGATGGAGCCACCGAACGCGGCGCCCTTGGCGGCGGAGCCCTGGACCTGGGACGTGGCGAACACCGCGGTCGCGAGGATGCCGAGCCAGTCGCCGTACGCGGCGACGCCGAGCACGATCCACAACCGGCGGAACGGCCGGATCTTCATCACGGAGCGCAGTGCCGCCGCGCCGGAGATGTCGGGTGCCGGCGGCCGCTGATCACCGATGGCGTTCGTGTCGATGGCCGTACCTCCCGCTGGTGGCCCGAACCAATCGGCGGGCCAGTCCCACACTCTAACGGCGCCGGACCGGCCGAGATGCCCCCGCCGACTCGCCTACGAATAGGTGAGTCCATTTCGCATTGCATCCCCTGACGGCTAGCGTGTGACCGTGCTCTCACCCCGCGACGAACTGCGCGACCGCCTGGACCGGGCCACCGGCGATCTGCCGAGCCCCGTCGCCGTGGTCGACGTCGCCGCGTTCGACGCCAACGCCGACGCGCTCACCGGCCGGGCGGCCGGCAAACCCGTACGCGTCGCCAGCAAGTCGGTCCGCTGCCGCACCCTGCTGGAACGCGCCCTCGCCCAGCCCGGCTGGCACGGCGTGATGGCGTACACCCTGCCGGAGGCGATCTGGCTGGTCCGCACAGGCGTCACCGACGACGTGCTGGTCGCCTATCCCACCGTGGACCGCCCCGCCCTGGGGGAGCTGGCCGCGGACCCGCAGCTCGCCGCCGCCGTCACCTTGATGGTCGACAGCGTCGCCCACCTCGACCTACTCGAAACGATCACCGGGCCCGAGGCGCTGCGGCTCTGCATCGACCTCGACGCCTCCTGGAGGCCCGCCGCCCCGGTGCACGTCGGCGTACGCCGCTCCCCCGTCCACTCCGCCGACCAGGCCGGCGCCCTCGCCGTCGAGATCGCCAGGCGGCGGAACACCCGGCTGGTCGGCCTCATGTCGTACGAAGCGCACATCGCCGGCGTCGGCGACGACCCGCCGAAGCAGGCGCTGCGCGGCGCGACGATCCGGTTCATGCAACGCCGCGCCTGGCCGGAACTGCTGCACCGACGCGCCGCAGCCGTCGCTGCCGTACGCCGGCACGCCGACCTGGAGTTCGTCAACGGCGGCGGCACCGGAAGCCTCGCCGGCACGGCCGCCGACCCCGCGGTCACCGAGGTCGCCGCCGGATCGGGCCTGTACGGGCCGACCCTCTTCGACGCGTACCGCGCCTGGCGGCCCACCCCCGCGGCCTTCTACGGCCTGCCCGTGGTCCGCCGCCCCGCACCCGGCGTCGCCACGGTTCTCGGCGGAGGCTGGGTCGCGTCCGGACCGGCCCACGCAAGCCGGCAACCAACCCCGTGGCTGCCGGCGGGCCTGAGCTTCAAGCCGGACGAGGGCGCGGGCGAGGTGCAGACCCCGCTGCTCGGCGCGACGGCCGACGCCCTGGCGGTGGGTGACCGGGTGTGGTTCCGGCACGCCAAAGCGGGCGAAATGTGCGAACACGTCAACGAACTGCACCTTGTGGACGGCGACGAGGTCGTGGACACCGTCCTCACATACAGGGGCGAAGGCCATGCCTTCCTGGGGTGATGATCAGTCGGACACGTGCCGGTGCAGGTACTCGCGGACGAGAGCCTTGGCCTCGGTCAGGACCGCCTCATCGCCGTGCGAGGCGCGACGGAACGCCAGCTTGATCAGCGCGTCCGACGCCTCGACCGCGATCTGCAGCGCGAAACGCAGCCGGGCCCGGTCCAGCACCTGGAACCGCTCGATCAGCAGGATCGCCAGCCGGTCCGCGATGACGGCGTTGTTGTCCTGCTCCTCGTCCAGCAGGTGCAGGTCCACGACGTCGCCGAAGTGCAGCGTACGGAAGCCGGGCACCACGCGGTGCATGGCGATGTACTCGTCGATGGCGGCGTCCACGCCGTCCCACCAGTGCGCGAACACTTCGTGCGCGAAGCGGTCCGCGAGGCGGGTCAGGTACGCGTCCATGTTGCGCATCGCGAGGGCCTGGACGATGGCCCGTTTGTCGGGGAAGAACTGGTACACCGAGCCGATGGCCACCTCGGCACGCTCGGCCAGCAGGGTCGTTGTCAGCCCCTCATACCCGACCTCGTCGACCAGATCAGCGCACGCGTCGAGCATGCGCTGGACCCGGGCAACGCTTCTGCCCTGCACCGGGACCCGCCGCAGCGGACCGGTCGTGACGGCTGGAGTCGACACGCGTCGCCACTCCCTCTCAGCAAAAAAGATAATCGGAACGTTACTCGGAACAACGAGCGAGACGGATCGACGGGACGCCGTATACGACTGCTTTTCGCGGCCGTACCGGGGGCCCGTTCGGGCGACGGACGGAGCCTCATGGCCAGCGACACACGTGCATCGGCCACCACGACCCCACTGGCCTGGCAAAACTGGGCCGGCAACCAGCGGGCGGACGCGGCCACGGCGCAGTTCCCGACCGGCGTTGAGGACGTCGTCGCCCTCGTCACACAAGCCCGTACCTCCGGACACCGGGTCAAGGCCGTCGGCAGCGGGCACTCGTTCACCGCGATCGCCCGCACGGACGACGTCCGCGTCGAGCTGAGCCGCCTAGCCGGGCTGGTCTGCGTCGACCGGGCCGCGAAGACCGTCACCGTACAGGCGGGCATGCCGTTACGCGTCCTCAACGCCCTGCTGGATCAGCACGGCCTTGCCCTGTCCAACCTGGGCGACATCGACGCGCAGACCGTCGCCGGTGCGACCTCGACCGGCACCCACGGCACAGGCCGGGCCCACGGCACCCTCGCGTCGCTCGTCACGGCCCTCACCCTCGTCACCGGTACGGGCGACCTGCTGCACATCGACGCCGCGTCCCCCCTGTTCCCCGCCGCTCGCCTCGGCCTCGGCGCCCTCGGGATCCTCACCGAGGTGACGCTGCAATGCGTCGACGCGTTCACCCTCTGCGCCGACGAACAGCCGCTCCCGCTGGTCGAGGTCCTCGCCGGGCTCGACGAGCACATCGCCGCGAACGACCATGCCGAGTTCTTCTGGTTCCCGTACACCGACCGGGTCCAGCTCAAGCGCAACAACATCGTCGCCGCCGACGACCGGCCGCTGTCGAGATTCCGGGGCTGGCTCGACGACGAACTGCTCGCCAACACCGTCTTCCTCGCAGCTTGCCGGCTCGGCCGCGCCGTTCCGGCCGCCGTCCCGATGATCAACGCACTGTCCGCACGGGCCCTCACGCCCCGCACCTACACCGGCGCGTCGTACGAGGTCTTCTGCACACCGCGCCGGGTCCGCTTCATCGAGATGGAGTACGCGGTCCCGCGCGCGGCCCTGGGCGAGGCACTCGCGGGCCTCCACCGGATCATCGAGAAGCTGCCGTTCAAGGTGCAGTTCCCCGTCGAGGTCCGGTTCACCGGGCCGGACGACGCCTGGATGTCACACGGGTACGGCCGGAACAACGCGTACCTGGCAATCCACCAGTACTCCGGGGCGCCGTACGAGCCGTATCTGAAGGCGTTCGAGGAGATCTGCATCGGGCTCGAGGGACGGCCGCACTGGGGGAAGCTGCACTACCGGGAGGCGGCGTCACTTCGGAACGCGTACCCGCGGTTCGATGACTTCCTGGCGGTCCGCGACCAGCTCGACCCGGGCCGGGTCTTCGCCAACCCGCACCTCGACACCATCCTCGGACCCTGACGTCGGACGGACAGAATTCTGCGAGTTGCCGCCACCGTTCGTGTGCGGATTTCGCGTGGATTCAATCGGAACGTTACTGAACGTGAACATGCGGATGCCCGCTCGCCACATGGTCCGAGGCGAGCGGGAAATCCTGCGACAGTTCGCGATCAGTTGTACCTACTGGGTGATCGGCTCGTCCGGAAGGCCGTTGGGCACCGTGGCGTCGGTCAGGTCGCCGGTGACCGGAATCGTCACGACGGTGGTCTGGTCCTCGACGCGCTCGCCACCGAGCGGCGAGGTATCGGCGCGTTCGTCGTCGACGATGCTGAGGCCCTTGGGGATGGGACGGGTGTTCATTTTGACGACGTCGCTGCCCGTCTTACGAGGCGCGATCACCTTGGAGGTATAGACAGTACGCCAGCCGCACTGTCCAGAGGGGACCTGCTTGGTCACGACGAAGCCAACGGCATCGTGGTAGAGACGGAGCCGGCCCTGCTTGCCCTTGGGAACTGGCTGGTGAGCGGTCCAGGTGGAAGCCTTCGACCAGCTGCCGCCCACGGTGACACCGAGCGATGCGCTGGCTTTGGCGAAGACGATGCCAGCCTCGGCGGAGACCGTGGCGGTGACCGAAGCGGTCGCCGTGGCGGTCGTGGTCTGGGAAAGGCTGATGTCACCCGGGTAGGACATCCACGGCGTCATCACGTTGGTCGGAAGGGTGGTGTAGACCTTGTCCTTGAAGGTGTAGACCGCTCCGGGCGGGTCGCACACGGCGTGGGCGGCCGACTGCGTAACAGTCGTGATCATCGCCGTGGTAAGGAGCGCCGTTCCCACGAAGCTGACAAGCTTTCTTGCAGACATACGTATCCCTGACTTCCAGTATTCAACAAAGGGATGGTGCACTGAATATCGACGCGGTGAAGCCGCAATAATGGCATGAAAATACCCGCGAAGCGGATGGCTTCCTGTCGTCGAACCTGTCGACGCGTCCCCGAACAACGAGAACGTTAGCAGCGGGACTCCGTTCGCCGCTGCCCCCTCGGGCCCTCGAATCATGATCTTCCATGTTGGAAGGATCACGGCTGCCACGTCGCTGCATGTCCCTTGTGGGTAGCCGACCACGGCTGGCAGTTTCCGGATCAGCGAGGCCAGGAGGCGAAACAGCGGCGGAGGGCGGCCACGTCCGAGCCGGTCAGTCCGATCCGGACGAACGTCGAATCCGGCATCACGTCGAGGCGGCGTACGGCGGCGGCCACGTCGTCGTCGCACAGCTGGGGTTCGTGTTCACGGGCGCGACGCAACAGGCGTCGGCGAGAGTGGCCCGCAGTCAGGGCGGCCGCCACGTCGACGAAGTCGCGGACCTCGCAGTGTGACACCAGCGCGCACATCTTGACGCCGAGGACGTCGTCCACATGCAAAACCGGCCCGACGGCGTGCTGCACCGGCCGGCGGCGCCGCGGCAGCCGGGTCAGGCAGACCCGTACGGCGAACTGGTCGTCCCAAACCTCCAGCTCGGCGAAATCCTCGCCGGACGTGAGGAAGTCCAGCTCGGGTCCGAGCGGAGCCTCGGCGGACAGGCCGTCGGCGACGAGAGCGGCGCAGACCCGATCGGCCACGGCGCTGAGCCGGCACGGCCCGTCGGTCATGAGATCGATGTCCTCGGTGGGCCGGCGGACCAACCCGTACGCGCGCAGGGCCTGCCCGCCGCCCAGGGCGAAGCCGTAGCCTGCGGCCACCCCGAGGGCGACCCGGGTGACGCGGAGCTGGAACTCCTCGACCTGCATGACAGTGACGGCGCTCAGCTGTCGGCCGTTGCGCCCGCCTTCACCGGCGTAGACGTGGCGGGCACCTTCCGGGCCGGGGTCACCTTGGCGGCGTCCTTCGCCGCCGTGGCCTTCTTGGCCGGGGTGGCCTTCTTCGCCGGGGTGGCCTTCTTGGCCGGGGTGGCCTTCGTCGCCGTGGCCTTCTTGGCCGGTGCCGCCTTCTTCGCCGGTGCGGTCTTCTTGGCCGCGGTCTTCTTGGCCGGAGCCTCGCCGTCCGCCGCCTTCTTCGCGGGGGCCTTCTTGGCGGCAGCCTTCTTACGCGGCGCCGGGCCCTTCGCCCGCTTCTCGGCGAGCATCTCGGACGCCTGCTCCAGCGTCAGCTCCTCGGGGGTCTGCCCGCGCCGCAACGATGCGTTGAACTCCCCGTCGGTGACGTAGGCGCCGAACCGGCCGTCCTTGATGACCAGCGGCTTGTCCGTCGCCGGGTCATTGCCCATCTCCCGCAGCGGCGGCGCGGCGGCACGACGCTGGCGGGTCTTCGGAGCGGCGAGCAGCGCGACGGCCTCGTCCAGCGTGACGGTGAAGATCTTGGCCTCGCTGTCGAGCGACCGGTAGTCGTCGCCCTTCTTGACGTACGGGCCGTATCGCCCCGCGGCCGCCACGATCTCGGTGCCGTCCTCCGCCTTGCCGACGACGCGGGGCAACGACAGCAGCTTGAGGGCGTCGTCGAGGGTCAGCGTGTCCGGCGCCTGCGACTTGAACAGCGACGAGTTCTTGTCCCCGGTGGACACGTACGGACCGAACCGGCCGGACCGCAGCACGATCGGCTCGCCGGTGTCGGGGTGCTCCCCGAGCGACCGCTCACCGCCGCCGCCGAGGAACAACTCGGCGACCTTCTCACTGGTCAGCTCGTCCGGGGCGATGCCGTCCGGGATGGAGACCCGGTCCTCACCGGCCCGGTCGTCCGACGCCTGATGGTCGTTCGCGGAACCGTCGGGAGCCGCGGGCACCGGCCCGCCCGGCAAGGTCCGCTGCAGGTACGGGCCGTACCGGCCGACCCGGACGACCACGTTGCGGCCCTCGTCGTCGGTGAACAGGGGAATGGAGTTGACGCTGCGCGCATCGATCTCACTGAGGTTCTCCGTGACCATCTTCTTCAGGCCACCGGCCCGACCGATCGAGCGGTCGCCGCCCACGGTGGAGCCGAAGTAGAAGGAGGACAGGAAGTCAAGCGCCGCGGAGTCGCCCCCGGCGATGGTGTCGAGGTCGTTCTCCATCGCGGCGGTGAAGTTGTAGTCCACGAGCCGCGGGTAGTGCTGCTCCATCAGCCCGATCACCGCGAACGCGATGAACGACGGGATCAGGGCCTGACCGCGCTTTTCCACGTACCCGCGGTCCTGAATCGTCCGCATGATCGACTCGTACGTGGACGGACGGCCGATGCCGAGCTCCTCCAGGGCCTTGACCAGCGACGCCTCGGTGTAGCGAGATGGCGGTGACGTGTGGTGGCCGACCGCGTTCAGCTCCTCGCCGGTCAGCGGCTGGTCCTTCACGAGGTTGGGCAGGCGCCGTTCGGCGTCCTCCGCCTCTGCGGTCTCGTCGTCGGACGACTCGACGTACGCGCGCAGGAAGCCCGGGTCGGTGATGGTCTTACCGGTGGCGCCGAAGTCGGCTTCCTCCCCGGCGATCGAGACGGCGCGGATGCGCACCGACATCGAGTTGCCGACGGCGTCGGTCATCTGCGAGGCGATGGTGCGGCGCCAGATGAGCTCGTACAGCTTGAACTCGTCGGCGGAAAGCTCCTTGGCGACCTCGCCGGGGGTCCGGAAGTGGTCGCCGGCGGGGCGGATCGCCTCGTGCGCCTCCTGCGCGTTCTTGACCTTGCCGGCGTAGCGGCGGGGCTGCGGCGGGACGCTGCGCTCGCCGTACAGCTCGGCGATCTGGCTGCGGGCGGCGGCGATGGCCGTCTCGGAGAGGTTCACCGAGTCGGTACGCATGTACGTGATGTAGCCGTTCTCGTACAGCTTCTGCGCGGTACGCATCGTCGCCGAGGCGGAGAACCGCAGCTTGCGGGCAGCCTCCTGCTGGAGCGTGGACGTGATGAACGGCGCGTACGGCTTCCGCCGGTACGGCTTCTCCTCCACCCGGGTGACCTGGAACGGCCGGTCCTGCAGGCGGGCGGCGAGCCCGCGGGCCCCCTCACCGTCCAGGTGGACGACGCCCGACGCGGCCCGGACCTGGCCGGTGGTCGGCTCGAAATCCTTGCCGGTGGCGATCCGGTCGCCGTCGAGCGCGACGAGCGTCGCGGAGAACGAGCGTGCGCCCTCGACCTGCCCCTGCACGGCGAGGACGGCGTTGATGTCCCAATACTCGGCGCTACGGAACGCCATCCGCTGCCGCTCCCGCTCGACCACGATCCGGGTCGCCACGGACTGCACCCGGCCCGCCGACAGCCGCGGCATGACCTTCTTCCACAGGACCGGGCTGACCTCGTAGCCATAGAGCCGGTCGAGGATACGTCGGGCCTCCTGCGCGTCGACCAGGTCCCGGTCGATCTCGCGGGGGTTCGCCACGGCGGCCTGGATGGCCGGCCGGGTGATCTCGTGGAAGACCATCCGCTTGACCGGCACCTTGGGCTTCAGCGTCTCGACCAGGTGCCAGGCGATGGCCTCGCCCTCACGGTCCTCATCGGTCGCGAGGAAGACCTCGTCGACCTCCTTCGACAGCTTCATCAGCTTGGCGATCTGTTGCTTGCGGTCGGAGGAGACCACGTAGAGGGCCTGGAAGTCGTTGTCGACGTCGACGCCGAGGCGCGCCCATGGTTCCTTCTTGTACTTGGCGGGTACGTCGGCCGCGTTGCGCGGCAGGTCCCGCACGTGCCCGAAGCTGGCCTCGACGACGTAGTCGGGACCCAGGTAACCCGAGATCGTCTTCGCCTTCGCCGGTGACTCGACGATGACCAGACGGGTACTCCTGGAGTTGCTCGCCACGACTCTCCCTGACCTCTTACCTCACTCGGCGCCCACGACAGGCCCTGGGCACACGGATGTCCAAGGTAACGCGCGGGGCAAGCGGGCATTCCCCCGGCGGTGAAACTCGCGTGGTGACCGCCCGGACACTCCGTGCGTCCGGACGGCGACACCGTACACCCGATCGGCTCTGTCGTGTCGTACACATTCACACACAGATGTGGTACGGATCACGTTGCCGTCGTCGGCCAGCACTCGGCCGGGGCAGCCGCGGGAGGGTCTCCGACCAGCTCCGCAAGACGCGCCAGCCGCCTGCGTCCGGTGATCCGCAACGCCGGACCGCCCTCCACCAGCGTCGCGGGCAGCCCCGCCCGTGCCAGCGCCGCCCCGACCGTATCCCACGCTGCTGTCTGGGCGGTCAGACCCAGCGTGCACGTCCGCGCGTCGAGCGTGCCCGCGCACGCCAGCCACAACCGCAGCCGGGGCCCGTTCAGATGGAAGAAGCGCGGTACCGGACCGCGGGACCAGGCGGCGGCGAGCGGCGCCAGCAGCACGGAGTACGCGGTCCGGACCTCGAACCCGTCCGGCTCCTCGACCCCGTCCCCGGTGACCCGGGCCCGCCGCTCCCACGACGTCTCCAACCCGCGTGCCGCCAGCTCCGCGACGAGTACGTGCACCCGCCAGGCCGCATCCACCGTCACCGACACCCGAGCCGTCCCACCCATCCGGCTCACCCGCCCGGGCCCCGCGAGCAGCCCGGCCAGATCCACCGGGGACGCGTTCGACGCCTCCACCCCGAACAGCGACAGCTGCCGCCGGGCCCCTTCACCCCTCGGCGGTGGAGTAGGCACCGTCAGCGGCACTCCGGGACCTCGTCGAAGGCCTTCTTCAGCTCCACCGAGTCGAGCTTGCTGGTGTCCACCACGCTCCTCTCGTAGTCCGCGTTCAACGTGGTCACCACCCCCCCGACCGAGGTGAAGAAGGCGTCCGCCGGGTCCACCGGGAGACCCTCGATGCCCGCACGCGCCCTGCCGTACGCGTCGCGGACCAGCGCGAGCGAGGCGACGAAGCTGTGGGCGACCGCGTCACCACCGTCCACGGCCGGCACCCCGGCGCGCTCCACGCCGGCCCTGGCGGTCTCGCTCGCCTTCTCCGCGCCGCCGAACAACCTGACCAGATTCTCCTTCGCCTGCACCGGCGTGACCTTGTCGGTCATCTGCTGCTCCGTACGGGAGGCCAGCTCACCGATCTCCGTGCGCCACGGCGTCAGCGCCTGGCACACCGCCAGGGCCCAGACACCCGGAGCGGGACCGTTGGAGCATCCGGCGAGCAACGCCAGGACGACCGGGAGCAGGACGAGCGGGAACGGGCCCCGGGACGTACGCATGGATTGCAGCGTACGGCCCTCGGCGGGCGGGTGCGATGCCTCGATCGGCCTCCACATGGGCCGGACGCGACGAAGGCACCCGACGGCTCGCCGGGTGCCTCTGCGCCGTACTCCTGCGATCGTCAGGCACCGACCTTGGCGGACGGCTTCTTCCTGCCCTCGACGGGAGGTTCGTCGCCCATGGCGACGGGCTTGCGCTTGCTGTTCAGAACCGCCGCGATAACGACCAGCGCGGCCACGACGGCGATGGCGATCCGCACCCCCGGCTTGGTGTCGTTGCCGATGCTGAACGCGACCACCGCGGGCGCGATCAGCAGCGAGACCAGGTTCATCACCTTGAGCAGCGGGTTGATGGCCGGCCCGGCGGTGTCCTTGAACGGGTCACCCACCGTGTCGCCGATGACCGTCGCGGAGTGCGCCTCGGAGCCCTTGCCGCCGTGCGCGCCGTCTTCGACCAGCTTCTTCGCGTTGTCCCAGGCACCACCGGAGTTGGCCAGGAACACCGCCATCAGCGTGCCGGTGCCGATCGCACCGGCCAGGTACGCCGCGAGGGGACCCGCGCCGAGGCCGAAGCCGACGGCGATCGGGGCCATGATCGCCAGCAGGCCCGGGGTGAGGAGTTCGCGCTGTGCGTCCCGGGTGCAGATGTCGACGACCTTGCCGTATTCGGGCCGCTGACTGCGGTCCATGATGCCGGGGAACTCCCGGAACTGGCGGCGGACCTCCATCACGACCGCGCCCGCGGACCGCGAGACGGCGTTGATGGCCAGGCCGGAGAAGAGGAACACGACGGCCGCACCGATCAGCAGACCCACCAGGTTCGCCGGGTTCGCGATGGTGAGCATGCGCAGGATCTCACCCTTGATGTCGGTGACCGCGATCCCGGCCTCCGCCATCGAGTCGCCCAGGGTGTTCGTGTACGAGCCGAACAGCGCCGTCGCGGCGAGCACCGCCGTGGCGATCGCGATGCCCTTGGTGATCGCCTTCGTGGTGTTTCCGACCGCGTCGAGCTCGGTCAAGGTGCGGGCGCCCTGCTCGTCGATGTCACCGGACATCTCCGCGATGCCCTGCGCGTTGTCCGAGATCGGGCCGAACGTGTCCATCGCGACGATGACGCCCACTGTCGTCAGCAGACCCGTACCGGCGAGCGCCACCGCGAACAGTGACAGCGTGATCGAACTGCCACCGAGCAGGAACGCGCCGAACACGCCCGCACCGATGAGGAGCGCCGAGTACACCGCGGACTCGAGGCCGACGCTGATACCCGCCAGGATGACGGTCGCCGCACCGGTGGCCGACGACTTGCCGATGTCCTGCACCGGACGCTTGTTGGTCTCGGTGAAATGGCCGGTCAGCGCCTGGATGGCGGCGGCCAGCACGATGCCGATGATCACGGCGCCGATGGCGACCCCGCGCGGGCCCAGCGGCAGGCTCGACCCCGGGTTGACGTCGAGGACGTTGCGCCAGTCGGCGCCCAGCATCGTCTCCCACGTCGGCTTGAGGTAGATCCAGGTCACGACGGCGACCAGCACCGCGGACAGTACGGCCGAGATGTAGAACGCCCGGTTGATCGCGACGAGGCCGTTGCGGTCCGACGTCCGCAGACGGGTGATGAACACACCGACGATCGCGATCAGCACCCCGACCGTCGACACGATCAGCGGGAAGACCAGGCCCTGTTCGGCGCCGAACGCGGTCCGTCCCAAAATCAGCGCCGCGACCAGCGTCACCGCGTAGGACTCGAACAGGTCCGCCGCCATGCCGGCGCAGTCACCCACGTTGTCGCCCACGTTGTCGGCGATCGTCGCGGGGTTACGCGCATCGTCCTCCGGAATGCCCTGCTCAACCTTGCCGACCAGGTCGGCGCCCACATCGGCGGCCTTCGTGAAGATGCCGCCGCCGACCCGCATGAACATCGCGAGCAGCGCGGCACCGAAGCCGAAGCCCTCCAGCACGGTCGGCGCGTCGGCGCCGTAGATCAGCACGACCAGCGCGGCACCGAACAGGCCCAGGCCCACGGTGAGGAAGCCGACGACGCCACCGGTCCGGAAAGCGATCTGCATCGCCGCCTCACGGCCACCGGTCGCCGCACGCGCGGCGGCGGCCACCCGCAGGTTCGCCCGCGTCGCCAGCGCCATGCCCGCGCCGCCGATGAACGACGAGAACACCGCACCGACCACGAAGAACGCCGACCGGCCCAACGCGACCATCGTCTCGTTGCCGGTGCTGTGCACCGGTAGGAAGAACAGCAGTACGACGGCGATCACGACGAAGATCGCCAGGGTCTTGAACTGCCGGAACAGGTACGCGGAGGCGCCCTCCTGCACCGCCCCGGCGATCTCCTGCATGTTGGTGGTGCCCTTGCCGGTCGCCAGCACCGCCTTGACGAGCGCTGCGGCGAAGCCCAACGCCACCAGCGCGATCACCGCGGCAACGATGACGTACGTGACGTTGGACCCTGACAAGGACGATCCCCCGCCGTCAGCGGCGAGGGCCCCTACCGCGTCGGGGATCATGGAGCTGCCGGACATCTATGTCCTCCTGTACCGAGTGCGCGCACCCGCACGGCGGACGAACCGGCAGGTGCATCCCCCATCCGGGGAAACGACACCTGATCCCACGGTCGGGGACCAGGGAGCTGTAGCTGATGACTCGCGTACTGTAGCGGCCAGCGTGGCCGTGGTCACATCGGTGTCCGGCCGTGTCGGCGTGATCTATGCCGTTGTGCTAAGCGGCCGGCGCCTGGTACGAAGAGGGGCCGCCCTTTCACGGCCCCGTCCCGGCACCCACCGGCCACCGGCGGCCACCGGCCTTATCACGGTCTGGTCACGGCCCGGTCTGGTCACGGCCCGGTCTGGTCACGGCCCGGTCTGGTCACGGCCCGTGTGGTCTTGTCAGGTCGCGCCGTCTTGCCATGGTTCGTGCGGAGCACCCGATTTCTTCGACGGACTCAGGCCCTTCCGCGAAAGCGGTCCCGGCCGGCGATCACCCGGACCCGTCAGCGGCGGCCGACGGGCCAGACCATGCGGACCTCGGTGCCGATGCCCTCGTCCACCGGACGCACCTGCAGGTCGTCGACGAAGCCCGCCAGCAGGGCGAACCCCACGCCCGTCGTCAGCGCCTCGTCCGTGAGCGATTCGTTCGCGAGTTCCTCGGCGGGCAACGCGGTGAGGCCGATCCCGGCCTCGATCGGCGCGCGATCGATCACCCGGACCGTGTACGACTCGGAGTCCGACATGTCCACCTCGACCGGGTTCGCCAGGCCGTACTGCCGGTGGAGCGCCACTGCGCGGGTACACGCCTCACCGATCGCGAGCCGGACCTCGTCCAGCAGTTCCTCGGCCACCCCCGCCCGCCGGGCCACGGCCACACCGACCAGCCGCGCTGTGCGTACGTGCACCGGCGCAGGCGAGAACGAAAGACGTACTGTCGCCATCACGCCGTGGAACCGGGCGCGGTACTCGCTTCGCCGGTAGCCGCCTCGACAGACGGATGGATCGGGAACACCTGGTCCAGCGCGGTGATCCGGAAAATCTTGAGCAGCGGCTCCTTCGAGCACACCAGCCCGAACGTCCCACCCGCGGCCCGCAGCCGCTTCAACGCCCCGACCAGTACGCCGAGACCGGTGGAGTCCAGAAAGTCGACCCGGCCGAGGTCGACGACCACCGCACGCGCTCCGCCGTCGACCAACTCAAGGAGGCGTTCACGCAGGCGAGGCGCCGTGTACACGTCAACCTCACCGCCGACCTCCAACACCGTGTGGTCAGCGACGGTGCGGGTCGCCAGCGACAGCTCCATCGGTCCCTCCTCGTCCAGGCAGCCTCGGGTAGGGATTTCCTCAGGCATCTAACCATCGCCCCGGCCCGGCGGGAGAACTCCCCCGCCCCCGGTACCCGTTTGGGGTTCCCGCCACACCGATGCCAGAGTTCAGTACGTGACCACCGTCGCCCGACACTTCCTCGACCGGGGCTCGGCGTGCATCACCCACGTCGAACGGGTTCCCGCCCGGCCCGGCGTACCCGTCGCCTGGCCGTCGTGGACCCCGCCGGCCCTGCGGACGGCGCTCGGCATCACCGCCCCCTGGCAGCACCAGGCCGAGGCCGCCGAACGTGCATATGCCGGCAAGCACGTCGTCGTCGCCACCGGCACGGCCTCCGGCAAGTCGCTCGCGTACCAGCTCCCAGCCCTGACCACCCTGCTCGCCGACCCTCGCGCCACCGTCCTCTACCTCGCCCCCACCAAGGCCCTGGCCGCCGACCAGCTCCGCGCCGTCGCGCGCCTCGCCCTCGACGGCGTCCGCCCCGCCACCTACGACGGCGACACCCCGCGCGAGGAACGCGAATGGATCCGGCAACACAGCCGCTTCGTGCTGACCAATCCGGACATGGTCCACCGCAGCCTCCTCCCGGGGCACGCCGCGTGGGGAACCTTTCTCCGCAAGCTCAAGTACGTCGTGATCGACGAGTGCCACACGTACCGTGGCGTCTTCGGCTCCCACGTCGCCCACGTCCTGCGCCGCCTACGCCGCACGACCGCCCGGTACGGCTCCTGCCCGGTCTTCGTCCTGGCCTCGGCCACGTCGGGCGACCCGGCGTCGGCGGCGTCCCGCCTGACGGGGCTCCCGGTCGAAGCCGTCACCGAGGACGCCTCGCCGCGCGGCGGAGTCACGTTCGCGCTGTGGGAGCCGCCGCTGCTGCCGCCCCCGGTCGACGTCCCCGCCTCCGTAGTTCCCGCCCCCCGTGCCGCGCCACCGGCATCGTCGGAGCCGACGGCCTCGCCGGTCGGGGTCGAGCCGGTGGCGCAGGTGCGCAGGTCGGCGTTGCGGGAGACGGCGGATCTGCTCGCGGACGCGGTGGCCGCGGGGACGCGTACCCTGGCGTTCGTCCGGTCGCGGCGCGGCGCGGAAGTGGTCGCGACGACCGCACGGCGGGCGCTCGACGAAGCCGTGCCCGGGCTGGGCGCCCGGGTGGCGGCCTACCGGGCGGGCTACCTGCGCGAAGACCGGCGGGCCATCGAACGCGCACTGCTCTCCGGCGAACTCCTCGGGCTCGCCTCCACCAACGCCCTGGAACTCGGCATCGACCTCGTCGGACTGGACGCCGTCATCATCTGCGGCTGGCCCGGCACGCACGCGTCGCTGTGGCAGCAGGCGGGCCGGGCGGGCCGCTCGGGCGGTGAGGCGCTGGCCGTCCTCGTCGCTCGCGACGATCCGCTCGACACCTACCTCGTGCACCACCCGGAGGCCCTGTTCGGCCGCCCGGTCGAGACGACGGTCTTCGACCCGGCGAACCCGTACGTCCTCGGCCCGCAATTGTGCTGCGCCGCCGCCGAGGCCCCGCTCACCACCGCCGACCTGGAACTTTTCGGCGGCGCGCCCGCAGTCGCCGCGGTCGAGTCGCTGGTCGCCTCGGGGGCACTTCGCGCCCGCCCGAACGGCTGGTACTGGACACACCGCGACCGCCCCGACGTCGACCTGCGCGGTACGGGTGGCGAACCGCTGGCCGTGGTCGAATCGTCCACCGGCCGGCTCCTCGGCACCGTCGATCCGGGATCGGCCCATTTCATGCTCCACCCCGGAGCGGTCCATTTGCACCAGGGCACCTCGTACGTCGTCGACGACCTGGACCTCGACGACGGCGTGGCCCTCCTGCACGCCGAGGAACCCGACTGGTCCACCCACGCCCGCGACGTCACCAGCCTCTCCGTGTCC
Source organism: uncultured Micromonosporaceae bacterium (assembly GCA_966211315.1). Classification (GTDB taxonomy): domain Bacteria; phylum Actinomycetota; class Actinomycetes; order Mycobacteriales; family Micromonosporaceae; genus CBIHNN01. Next base: position 30,820 of record CBIHNN010000005.1, read on the forward strand.
TCCGTCCGCTCGTACGTCGACGCCGGTCCGGTCGGCCTGTTCCTCGGCGAGGTCGACGTGACGGCGCAGGTGGTGTCGTACCAGCGTCGCAGGCTCGGCTCCGGCGACGTCATCGACACCCGCCCCCTGGACCTGCCCGCCCGGGAACTCAGTACCGTCGCCGTCTGGTTCACGATCGCCCCTACGGCCCTCGCCGCGGCGGGCATCGACCAGGGCGACGTACCGGGAGCCCTGCACGCTGCCGAACACGCCGCCATCGGCCTGCTCCCCCTCATGGCCACCTGCGACCGCTGGGACATCGGCGGCCTCTCCACCGCCTGCCACGCCGACACCGGCGCGCCCACCGTCTTCGTCTACGACGGACACCCCGGCGGCGCCGGATTCGCCGAACGCGCCTACGGCACCGCCGCCGGGTGGCTCCGCGCCACCCGCGACGCCATCGTCTCCTGCGCCTGCGATGCCGGCTGCCCCTCCTGCGTCCAGTCTCCGAAGTGCGGCAACGGCAACAGTCCCCTCGACAAGAATGCCGCCGTCACCGTCCTCGACCTGGTCCTCGCCGAACTTCCATCGGACGCCTGACACCGGTGTCGTCGTCACGTGGTTCGCACCACGGCGCGGACGGGACCCGCTCGCGCGGTGGCCGTGGCGGTTCGGTGCATGCCCCGCAAGGGGGTCACGTCGACCTCGACGGTGAGGATGAGGTCGAGCCCGTCGAGGCGGCAGCCCACCATCCGGCCACCGTTGTCGCCGACGAACGCGGCAGCCCGGGCACACGCCGCGGATGCGCCTTCGACGGCACGCGGCGCACCAGCCAACGCGCCCAGGTCGGCGGCCACGGCGGCCTGGTGACGGGCAATCCGGGCGGTGCCGATCGCGACGCCCACCATTCCGGCGCCGACCAGGGTCAGGCCGACCGCGAGCACCCAGATCGTCGCCGCCCCGCGATCTTTGTCCACGGCGTTCACGGGATGTCGTCGGGTTCCCGGGCTGCGGTCGCGGAACCGGTGACGGTCAACGGAGAGAGGCGTCCGCCGAGGACACGTATCGGCGCGCTTACGGTCACCGAGACCGTGTCGTCCCCCTTGCTGATGTTCACCGACGCCCCGGGCGGCACCATCCGGCTCGCGGCCACGCCGGTGTCGTCACGGGCGGCGGCGAGGGCGGTTTCGCGCGCCGCGTCGAGTGCCTGCATCTTCGTGGCGACGGCGGAGACGGCGGTGAGGCCCACGAGGAGCAGCATGATGAGCGCCGGCAGCCCGACCGCGAGTTCGACCGTGGCGGATCCCCTGTCGTGGCCGGGCCGCCGACGCCGGGTCACCCGAGCGCCTTGTTGACCAGGGCGGTCAGCGCAGACTGCACCGAACCGCTGGTGAGAACCTTGAAGAGCAGGCCGGCGAATCCGACGGCGGCGAGGATGCCGACGGCGTACTCGCCGGTGACCATGCCGTTGTCGCCCCGCAGCCGGGCGCGCACCTTGCGAATCATGTTGTGTCCTTTCTTGGGAAAACTGTCACAGCACGTCGCTGAGGACAGCGATCACCACCGGTACGAGACCGGCGAGAACGAAGGCGGGCAGAAAGCACAACCCGAGCGGCAACACGATCAGCACACCCGCGCGTCGGCCCGCCGCCTCGATCGCGACGGCCCGATCGGCGCGCAGGTCGTCGGCGAGCCTGCTCAACGCCCCCGCCAGGGCGCCGCCGCTGGCGCTGGACCGGACCGCTGCGGACACCAGGCGTTCCGTGCCGCGAATGTCGGCCACGTGCGCCCAGGCTGTGTCGGGTTCACCGCCGAGCCGCAGGGCCCTCGCCACCCGTGACATCCGCACACCCAGCGGCCCGCCGAGTGCCTCGCCGACGGCGGTCACGGCCGCATCGACCGGTGTACCTGCGCGTAGCGCCGCCGCGAGCAGATCGGCGGCGAGCGGCAGGTCACCCACCGCCCGGAGCCGTTCCGCCCGTACGGCCGCGGGTTCCAGCCGGCGCAGGAGCCGGTCCAGGACGAGTGCGGCCAGTGCACCGGCGCCGATGCCCGGCAAGCCGTCGAGCAGCAATGCCACTGCGACGCCGCCGAGCACGGCCGCCATGCGCGCCAGATCGCGGGGGCGGCGCTGCGCCGGACCGCTCAATCGGGTGAGCGCGCCCCGGCGCCTGGGCGGGTGTAGTGGCAGGGCGACGAGCAGCGCGCAGGCCAGGCAGAGAGTCGCCGCCACGATGGAGGGCTTCATGGGTACCTCACAGCTCAGCTCTCGTCACTGGTCGCGCGATCCTGCGGTGGCGGCGCCCTGGGCGCGGCGGTGACGGGGGGTGGGTGGGTGTGAGACCAGCACGGACACGGCAGACCTGAGTGGAGCGGTTGCGGCGGAGCGTGCCCGCATCGCAGCGAGGACGTCGCCCAGAACGACAGACCACAGCACCGGACCACCCCGCGTCGACGTCCGGGTGTCCTCAGTTGTCACTGGTTCCCCCTCACCAGGCGGTCCGACCAGGACAGGCCGGCGATCTGCAGGAGGAGGGCACCGACGGCGCAGGCGGCGCCGATCGGGGTGTGCAGGAGGACGTGCAGCGGGTCCCCACCGATCGCGGAACCCAGGGCGAGACCACCCGCGGGGAGAGCCGCCAGCAGGATTGCTGTTGCGCGGGCGCCGGCGGCTTCGGCCGCTGTTCGGGCGTGGAGGCGATCACCGGCGCGGGCGTCGGCTTCGATGCGTTCGACAAGGTCGGCGGCGGGGGCTCCGGTGCGTTCGGCGAGTTGCCAGACGGCGGCGCTGAGCCGTGCGATGCGGTGAGCGGGTGACAGGTCCGACGGCTCCGCACGGCCGGAAGTCGCGCGCCCGGAACCGCGTCCGTCCGCGGCAGTGGTCGAGGGCGCACCGCCCGCGGCGTCGTCCGTGACCGCACCGGCCGCGGCACCGGAGGAGACGGAATGGGCCAACCACTGAGTTGCCGGGGGAAGGCCCGCGCGGAGGTCGGCCGCCAGGGCGCAGAGATCGTCGAGCGCTCGATGGCGGGCGGCTGCGGACATCCGGGCACGGTGGCGGCCGATCAGGGCACGGGCCACCAGGGCCACGTAGCCACCGGCGAGGACGGCAGCGGTCCCCCCGGCGAGCCCCCAGCCCAGCAGGGCGCCGAACGCTCCGGCGGCCGAAATCGTACGGACGGGGTGTAGAACGAGGCCGGTCACGCCGTCGCGGACGGCAGGCAAGCGGGATCGCCCATCGTTGCCGGGGCGGCGGGTGCGGTGTGGCCAGGCGAGCACGAGGGCGCCGCCTGTCAGCGCCGCCACCGCCGTCCACAGCCACGCGCCGGTCATCGGACCGGCCCGAGTGACAAGGGAAGCTGGGATGCGGGCAGCTGGGACGGGGGCAGCTGGGACGGGGGCAGCTGGGACGGGGGAACGTGGATCGTCATGGCCGACGCCGGGTCGGGGCAGGTCAGGACGGACGGCACCGGGACATCGCGGGAAGCGATCAGCCCGGCCAGAACGTCGGCTCCCCGGGCGATACCGCCGTCATGTGTCCATGCTGGAACGACACCGATCAGGTGGTCCGGGCCGTCTGCTCGAAGAATCGAGACGGAGGACAGGACGCGGCCGTGCGGGGTCCGGCGTACGTGGAGGACGACCTGGATGGCCGCCAGTGCCTGGGCGTGCAGGGCCGCCCGGGGCAGACCGCCCAGCAGTCCCAGTGCTTCGAGGCGGGCGGGCACGTCGGCCGGCGTGTTGGCGTGCATGGTCCCTGCACCGCCCTCGTGACCGGTGTTCAGGGCGCCCAGGAGGTCGACGACCTCTGCGCCGCGGCACTCGCCGATGACGAGCCGGTCGGGACGCATGCGGAGGGCCTGGCGGACGAGGTCCCTCAGCGTGATGGCTCCGGCGCCTTCGACGTTGGCCGTACGCGCCTGCAGGGTCACGGCGTGCGGATGCACGGGCCGCAGTTCGGCGGCGTCCTCGACGAGGACGATGCGCTCGGTTGGCGGGACGAGTCCGAGGAGCGTGCCGAGCAGGGTGGTTTTGCCGGAGCCGGTGCCTCCAGCGATCAGGTACGCCAGGCGGGCCGACACGATCGCGGCGAGCACCGGGGCGACGTGCGCGGGGACCGTGTCCCGCCGGACGAGGTCGTCCAGGGTGAACGGGCGCTGCCGGAACGTACGCAGGGAGAGGTACGGCCCGGTGGTGCCGATGGGCGGCAGGATGGCGTGCAGGCGGGTGCCGTCGGGGAGCCGCGCGTCGGCGTACGGGCAGCCGTCGTCGAGCCGTCGGCCGCACGCCGCCGTGAGGCGTTGAGCGAGTCGGCGTACCTCCGTGGGGTCGGTGAACGTAACAGCGGCCCGGCGCAGGCCGTCTCCCCGGTCCACCCAGACATCGGTGCCGTTGACGAGGACGTCCGTGACCGCCGGGTCGGCGAGCAGCGGCGTCAGCGGGCCGGCCCCGGCGAGGTCGCCGTGTACGCGGTCGGCGACGCGCAGGACCGCCGTGTCGCCGAGCACCGCGGACGACGGGTCCGAGCGGACGGCGCGGACGACCGCCGCCGGTGTCGCCGTGCCGCCGTCGAGGACGAGGGCATGCCGGACCCGGTCGGCGAGGGATTCGGCGATCATGCCACGGCCTCGGTCTCGGCGCCCGGGCAGAATTCGCGGACGAGGCGGGCGCAGAGGTCGGCGAGGGGGCCGCGGCCGTCGGCGGCCGGGGCCTCGCCGCGTTCGAGGGCCCCGCAGAGGCGGGGTTCCGGGCGCAGCGTTCCGGCGAGTGGGAGGCCGAGGCCGCGGGCGACGTCGCGGGCTTTGAGACGACCCGGTGCGGGGCCGCGGACGACGACGGCGAGGTTCTCGCAATGCGGGGTGACGGTCGCGCAGACGCGGGCGGCCGCGGCGATGGCGCGGAGTTCGGCGGGTACCACGAGCAGCGCCCGGTCGGCGGACTGGAGGGCGAGCACCGCCGCCTCGTCGACGTGCCGCGGCAGGTCGACGACGACGAGGTCCCGGCCGCGTCGGGCGGCGTCGAGGGTGGCCGCCATCGCCTCACCGGGAACGGCGAGCAGGTCGTCGCGGGAGAACGACAGGAGGACGAGGTCGCCCCGGTGCGGAAGTGCCTGGATGAGGGCGGGCGGGTCGACGCGGCCCTCAGTGGCGGCGAGGGCGGGCCAGCGCAGGCCGTCGACCTGTTCCCAGCCGAGCACGAGGTCCAGGCCGCCGCCGAGCGGGTCGGCGTCGACGAGCAGAGTTCGCAGGCCGGACCGGACGGCCGTGACGGCGAGGCCGCCCGCGAGGACGCTGGCGCCCGAGCCGCCGCGTCCGCCGACGACGGCGAGGACGCGCCCGCGTTCGGCGGGGCGGTGGCGTTCGGCGAACCGGTCGACCAGCCACGGCTCGGCGGCGGGCAGCACGGCGACGTGTTCGGCGCCGAGGAGTTGGGCGGTCTCCCACGGGCCGGCGGGGGTATCGGCCCGGTCGACCACGACGACGCGGGGGCGGCGGGGCAGCCGGGCACGCAGGCACGCGTCGGCCTGGTCGGCACCGATGAGGACGAGCGGTGCGCCGGGATAGCGGGACCGCGCACCCGCCGGGTCGTGGGCCACGTCAACCTCGGTCCCACCGGCTGCGGCCAGGCGTAACAGGTCGTCGAGCAGGTCCGGGTCGGCGGTGACGATCAGCGGCAGACGTGGTGCGGGCCGGACGGAGGTGTGGGTCGGCATGGCTGGCTCCAGCGGCGCGGGTGGCGGGGTCGGATGCCACTCTGACCGTCCGGGCCGCCGCCGCCGGGCCTGCTGTCCACAGCCTGTGGATAACTTCTCGGCTGTGGACAACGACCACCACCGGGCCGCGGTCTGCTACGCCGGTCCACCTCGAACGGGACGGGCCGGCGCCCGCTTCTCCCGGGCCGGGTCCGTACCGGCCGCGATCGGGTTCGACCCCCCGGGTACCGGTACGAGGACGTATCGACGATCGGCTCGGCGCGGATCGGACGCACCGGCGCGGGGCATGCCGCCTCAGCTGAACGGCGGATCGTGATCTGCCCATCCGGACCGATGAGGGATACGCTACCGGATCGTTCCTGATACCCGACAGTCTCGGGGTTTTTGCAGCTCACGGACTTATGGACGCAGATCGAACCGACCATAGGGGTCGCACGTTGAGTCCTTGTTGAGTGCCTGATGAGGCACTCGCGTCACCCTTTCGCCTGCCCGCCAACGTCGGTGGGTCTGCGTGGGGAAGGACAAGGTATGGAACGCGTCAGGACGTACATCCACGCCGACGACCCGATCTCCCGGGCCGGAGTGTCGAGCCAGCTGCGGCCGCGGCCGGAGGTGCTCGTCGTCGAGAACGCCGAGGCCCTCGACGCCCGGGTGGCCCTGGTCATCGCCGAGCAGCTCACCGATCGGGTGCTGCGGGCCATCCGGATGCTGCGCCAGCAGGGCAGCCAGGTGGTTCTGGTGGTCGGCGAACTCGACGACGGAGCACTCGTCTCGGCCGTCGAGGCCGGGGTGGCCGGGATGGTACGGCGGGCAGAGGCCACGCCGGACCGTCTGATCACCGTGATCCGCAGCGCGGCGGCGGGCGAGGCAGCCGTACCGCCGGATCTGGTGAACCGGCTGATGGACCAGGTGGGAAGGTTGCAGCGACAGGTGCTTTCGCCGCGGGGGATGACCTTCGCGGGGCTGGCCGACCGAGAGATCGAGGTGCTGCGGCTCGTCGCGGACGGGCTGGACACTGCGGAGATCGCGACGAAGTTGTCGTACTCGCAGCGGACCATCAAGAGCGTGCTGCACGACGTGACGACCCGGCTGCAACTGCGCAACCGCTCGCATGCCGTCGCGTACGCCCTACGGCAGGGTCTCATCTGACGTGACACAGGAATCGCCGGGGCCCGTCCCCACGCGGCTCCGGCGAATCTGTGCACAGATCAGGAAGCAGTGGTCCGGCCGCCGAAGGTCACCGACGCACTGCACTTCTTCCTCTCGGGGTCGGGGTTCTGGCAGAGCACCGCCACGACGACCCGGTCACCCTTCTCGAAGTGCCACGGCTGGACGAAGTGCTCCCCGTAGATCACGTGGTTCTCCAGGGAGAACTCGGTGATCACCGTGTCGTTGCGCTTGATCTGCAGGATCCCCTTGTCGTACGCCGGGTTCTGCAGGGTGTAGTCGGTGATGTCGAGCGGCCTGTCCTTCTGCTTCGGAAACTCGAAGGGCTTGAAGGTGGTGCCGACCGGGGCGGCGCCGACGATCCGGAAGTCGACCGGCAGGTTCAGGGGCGCAGGCGGAGGCGTACCCCCTCCCGGGGTCGGCGGCGCCGCGGACGGTGACGGCGTCGTGTCGGAACCGGTCCCGGATTTGCCGCTGCCGCCCTGGCTCCTCATCGACGCCTCCTGGAGCGCGGCGGCCTTGGAGGCCTCGACACGGGCGGCCTCGGTCGCGGCCGACTGGACGGCCGGCTTGAAGACGGTAGCCCAGAGAGCGGCCATGACCAGCGCGAGCGCGACGATCGCGGCCGCGGTACCGAGCACCCAGCGCGGTACGAGCGGGTCCTGTTCGAACGTCGCCGCGACGGTGACGGGCTCGCCGCGTTCCGGCTGCACCACCACGTCGAACGGCTTCTGCTGCTGCCGTCCGGTCCAGAAGGTCTGCCGGGGAACGGCGGTCAGCTTGGTTCGGTTGACGAGCCCGGGATCCGCCACCGCAGCCGGCCTCTGCACGTCGAACGTCAGTGCGTCGTCCTGGTCGACGACGTTGACCTCGGTGCCGATCGGCACATTGCCCAGGTTCGCAATGTCGATCTTGTGCTGTCCGCGCCGGGCACCGCGGGAGATGTGCGGCAGCAGCGTGACCCGCAGCTCGGTGAAGGGGGCGACGACGACCGTACCCTCCTCCACAACGGACCCGCGCGGGTCCTCGAGAGGGATCGCCTTGAGCCCGAACGGCACGGGACCCGCCCCGGGCTCCGACTTGCGGGGCGGCCGGAAGTGCACCCGTACCTGACCTGTGTCGCCCGGGTACAGGTTCAGCACCGGCGGTTCGATCACCGACCACGCCGCGGCCGGCCCGACCACATCGAAGCTGACCTGATCGACGACCGGCCCGGTATTGCGCACACTGGCCGTCAGCACGGCCTCTTCGCCGGGTACGACCTGAAGCGCGGTCGTACCCAGTGCAACTGACACACCCATGGTGACCGAGTCTGATCGTCGGCCGTGGACGTGGGCAGGCGAAAAGGGGTACCCGGTCGGGCCGGTTCCCACCGCCCGAAAGGGCAGCGCGGAACGCCCTGTAGGGCGCCCGGCAGACCCTGCGGAAAGGGGTGATCGACGACCTAGCGTGATGGCATCGACCGCCCTGCCCAGGGTCGCCGAGAGAACTCCGGCCGCCACGACAGCGGCCGCCACGACCACGGCCGACGTGCCCCAGGAGAACCCGTGCTCAGGCAACGCCTCGTCACGTACCGCAAAACATGGGCCTGCGGGCTCGTCGTCGCCGTGGCCGCCATGGGCGGTGCCGCAGTCTTCCTCAGCACGTCCCCCGCGTCGGCCGCGACCGGGCCGACGACCGACCGGGTGTCGCTGGCCACCGGGGGCGGCGAGGGTACTCAGAACAGCAACCAGCCGTCCATCTCGGCCGACGGCCGCTACGTCGCGTTCACCACCTGGACCGCCTTCGATTCCGTCGACGCCGCCAACGACGACGATCCGGACGGCGACCGACCCGACCTGGACGTGTACGTCCGGGACACCGTCGCGAACACGACGACGCTGATCTCGCACGGCCTCAGCAGCGCGGGCGCCCGCCAGGCCGGCGCCGGCGACAGCCGATCGCCCGCGATCTCCGGCAGCGGCCGCTACGTGACGTTCCAGACGGATGCGGACAACATTCCGTCCGCAAACGGCGACGACGTGAGCCACCAGGTGATCGTGGTCTGCGACCGGGACGCCGACGGCGACGGCCGGTTCGGGAACGTGTGCGCGTACACCGTCGTCAGCAACGGCGAGTTCCAGCCGGAGAAGCCGAAGATGTCGGCGAGCGGCGCGGTCGTCACGTACCAGGTGCCCGAGGAGCCTGAGGTGCCGGAGGTGCCGGAACCCGAGGAGTCCGAGAAGCCCCCGGTGCTGTCGCTTCGGGCATCCGTCACCGCGCTCGGGCCGAGCCCGGCCAACCCGCCGGGCGCGAGCGGCGGCTCGCTCGCCGTGGTCAGCCTGACCGTCGGCCGGGACGGCCGGATCAGCGCACCGGTCGCCGCCGACCGTACCGAGATGTCCGCGCCGCAGACCCTCGGCACACGCAGCCTGGCTCAGCAGGACTTCTCGACACTCTCCGCCGACGGCCGGCACCTGGCGTTCGCCGCGTACTACCGGGGCGGCGGAGACGGAACGCCCACGACCATCACGTCCGTGATCTACGACTACGACATCCCCGGTGACGCCCTCGTACGCCTGGACCGGGCCGCGGACGGCGCCGAGTTCACCGGCGACCACCTGCTGGTGACACCCGCCCTGTCCGGCAACGGCAGCCGCTACGCCTTCGTCGAGACCGACGCCACCGCCAGCACCGCCGTCGTGCGGCTCTACGATCGCGATCCGGACGGCGACGGCGTCCTCTTCCCCGCCACCGGCGAATCGTTCCACACCGAGGTCGCGTCCCGTCGTACCGACGGCACCGACGGGGCCGGGCTGACGCCCGCGTTCTCCGCCGACGGCCGCTACCTGGCCTTCAGCTCCCCGTCGATCGGCATGCACTCCGGTATCGACAGTGGACCGGCATCCCCCGGCTGCAACGGGCGCGGCGGAACCGGCCACTGCGACGTCGTCGTCCGCGACATCCTGCTCGACCGCGAGCGCGAGGCCGCGAAACTGCCGCGGCTGCCCGCGGAGCTCGCCTCCCCCAGCGTCCGCACCGCGTGTGCCGGCCACGTCCCCGGCAAACCCTGCGAGGGTACGGGCGACAGCGGCGAACCGGTCCTCGTGCCGGACGGCTCCGCGGTCGCGTACACCTCCGGCGCCCCTGACCTGGTGAGCACCCCGGCCGACACCAACAACCGCACCGACGTCTTCGTACGGCGGCTCACCCCGGCGCTGACCGCCGACCCGCAGGACTTCGGCTCGGTGCCGATCGGCGCCAGCGCCATCCGCGACGTGACCGTCACGAACCTCGGCTTCGGCCCGATCGCGATCCTCTCGTACGCGGTGCAGGACTCCTCGTTCGACGTGTTCCCCGACGAGAACTGCACCACGGTCGTGCTGCACAGCACCGGCACGTGCCGGATCTCGGTCCGCTTCACGCCGACGGCTCTCGGGCCGCGGAGCACCACGATCCGCGTCACCACCACCCGCGGCGTCCTGCTCGACATTCCCGTACGCGGCACGGGTGTGATGCCGCCCGAGGGGGCGTTCTCGACCACCCCCGGCCAGCTGGCCTTCGGCGAACGGGGCGTACTGCACGTAAGCCCGACCCAGTCGGTCACCGTCAGCAACAACGGCACCGGGCCACTGCGGATCCGCAACGTCAAGCTCGCCGGCGACGCACCTGTCGACTACCAGGTCGCCTCGGACAGCTGCGCCAACCGGCTGATCGCCGTGAACGCCACCTGCCAGGTGACCCTCCGGCATCGCCCGACGGCGATCGGCGCCCGCAACGCGGTCCTGCGCATCGACTACGACGGCCCAGCGACACTCTCCGCGCCGCCTTCGCCGACGGCGGCTCCGTCGGGTTCGTTCAGCCCATCCGGTTCACCCAATCCGTCCGGTTCGCTCAGCCCGTCCGGTTCGCTCAGCCCGTCCGGTTCGCTCAGCCCGTCAGCATCGACGTCCGCCGCGCCGGTCCCACCGGTCCTCACCGCGACGCCGCTGACGTTCCCGGTACGGCTCACCGGCACCGGCACTGCACCGACCCTCACCATCAAGCCGCCAGTCGCCCCCGTCGGGCAGGTCATCTTCCTCACCGGGACGAATTTCCCGCCCAACAGCAACGTCGCGATCGGCTTCGACAGGATGCCCGCCAGCCGTACGGTCAAGGCCGACACGAACGGGGCGTTCAGCACACCGTTCCTCGTGATGTCCCATGTGGAGATCGGCAAACGGAATCTGAAGGCCGAGGCCCTCGCCGGATCCGTACCCGACCTGACGATCGCCGTACCGGCGACGGCAGGAATCCTGCTGACCAAGGGCACGCTGCAGCCCCCGGATTTCGTGAACCGGAACTGACCCGTACCCCCCCGGGCCTGACCCTCCCCCAGGCCCGGTCGGTCCTGGCGCGGACCCCCACGCCGCGCCAGGACCGGCTGTCCTTCTTCTGCGACTGTCTTCTGCCGAACCTGGCGGATGACATGCGGCGCATGGGCCACGGCGTGGTGCGGCGCGTGGGCGCTCACACCCTTCCAGCTGCTGAATCGACGGCTCGCTGTAGCGGCAGGCGATCCGCGGCCTTGGCCAACTCGGCGAACGTGGTGGCGAGCGCGTCGAACGCGCCGTCGAAGATCGGCATGAGGCGGGCGTACGTCTCGGCCTCACCGAGGTCCGGCCGCTCCACGTGGGTCACCTGGACGATGTCGGCGGCGCTGTCCAGGGAGTCCAGCATGCCGATCGCCGCCATGCCCAGCAGCGCGGCGCCCAGGCTCGACCCCTCGGGCGAGGACGCGAAGCCGATCGGCCGGCCGAACGCGCCGGCGAGGATTCGCCGCCACAGGGGGCTGCGGGAGAACCCGCCAGTGGCGCGGATCTCCCGGACGTCCACGCCGGCCTCGCCCAGCGACGCCAGGACGACGGCCATCTGCAGGCTCACGCCCTCTACCGCCGCGCGGAGCAGGTGCTCCCGGCGGTGTTCCCGGGACAAGCCAAGGTAGACCCCCCGCGGCTGGCCGGACCAGTGCGGGGCGCGTTCGCCCAGGAGGTACGGCAGGAACAGCAGTCCGCCGCTGCCCGCCGGCACGGTCGCAGCCGCGTCCAGCAGGGCCTCGGGGCCGCTGGCAGCGAGGTCGGGGGCGACGGCGTCACGGAGCCATTCGAGGACGATCCCGCCGTTGTTCACCGCGCCACCGATGATGTAGCGGCCGGGCGCGAGGACGTAGCAGAAGACCCGTCCCCGGTCGTCCACGTGGGGCCGGTCGGCGGCTACCCGTACGGCCCCGCTCGTGCCGATGGAGCACGCCACCGCGCCGGGGCGGATCGCGCCCAGGCCGAGGTTGGCCAGCGGCCCGTCGCTGCCGCCGATGACGAGCGGCGTGTCGATGGGTACGCCGAGCCGTCCGGCGGCCTCTGAAGTGAGCCGAAGTACGTGAGTGGTGGGCACCGGCTCGGGCAGCTGGTCGGCGGTGACGCCGGCGTAGGCGAGCGCCTCGGAGTCCCACACCCCGTACTCGAGGTGGAACATGCCCATCGCCGAGGCGATCCCGTGGTCGACCACCAGGTCACCGGTGAGGGCGTGCAGCACGTACTCCTTGATCCCCACCCAGTGCTCGACCCGGGTGGCCACGTCCGGCCGCGCCTCGGCGTACCAGCGCAGCTTCACGACGGGCGACATCGGGTGCACCGGCGTCCCGGTGCGCTTGTGCATAGCCAACCCGCGCGCCCCGGCCCGCAGCCGGGCGGCCTGGTCCGCCGCCCGGCCGTCGGCCCAGGTCAGCACGGGCGTCGACGCCGCGCCGGAGTACCCGAGGCCGACCAGGGCGTGCATGGCGGCGCTGAACGACAGGGCGGCGACCCGGTATCCGGCGGCGTTCGCCGCGCGGACCGCCCCCGCGGCCGCCGCGATCGTCGCCTCCCGCACCTGGTCCGCGTCCTGCTCCGCGTACGTTAGCTGCGGGCTGAGCAGCGGGTACCCGAATTGGGCGGATCCGACCGCCGTGGCGTCCACCGTGAACGCGACAGCCTTCACGCTGGTCGTTCCGATGTCGACGCCGATCACGACGTCCGTGCCCGGCGCGGTCACCGCTCCCACCTCCTCATCGCCACCAGGACGCTCCGACGACGCAGGGTCAGACGACGATGTCGAGCAGCAGGACGCCGCCGAGCCCTACCACTGAGATGATGGTCTCCATCACCGACCAGCTGCGGATGGTTTCCCCGACGGTGAGGCCGAAGTACTCCTTGACCAGCCAGAACCCGGCGTCGTTGACGTGTGAGAAGAACAGCGACCCGGAGCCGATGGCCAGCACCAGCAACGCCACCTGAGCCGCCGGCAGGCCGGCCGCGAGCGGCGTGACGATGCCGGCGGCGGTGATGGTGGCCACGGTGGCCGACCCGGTCGCCAGTCGGATGCCCACGGCGACCAGCCAGCCGAGCAGGAGCACGGAGATGTTGAACCCGCCGGCCGCGTCGGCGACGGCCTTGCCCACCCCGGAATCGATGAGGACCTGCTTGAAGCCGCCGCCGGCGCCGACGATCAGCAGGATCCCCGCGATGGCGGGTAGCGCCCCGCCCACGGTCGCGGACACCTCGCTGCGGCTGAACCCGGCACGGAACCCCATGGTGAACATGGCGAGCACGAGGCCCGCAAGCAGGGCGACGATCGGCGTGCCGACGAGGTACAGCACGTCGTGCAGGGTGTTGCCTTCGTCGAGGAAGACCTCGCCGACCGCGCGCAACAGCATGAGCACGACCGGCAGCAGGATGGTGATGACGGCCGGCCAGAAGGCGGGCCGGCGGCGCCCGGTCGCCGCAGGTGTGGTCGGCGCGACGCCGGGATCGTCCGGCGGTGCACCGCGATCGGCGGTGGCGGTGCTGAGCGTCGGGTTGTGCATCTGGTGGAAGCGCTCGGCGTCCGGCTCATGGTCGACGGCTCGGTCGATGTCGGCGTCCGAGGACCTGCCGGTGCCGCCGCCGCGCGCCACGGCGTGTGTGGGCAGCAGCTCGGCCGGCGGGGTGGCATGGATCCGGCCTCCGATGAACCGCGCGAACACCGGACCCGCGATGATCACGGTCGGGATGGCGAGCAGCAGTCCGAAGGCGAGGGTGAGGCCCAGGTCGGCGTTGAGCGCAGAGATCGCCACGAGCGGGCCGGGATGCGGCGGCACCAGCCCGTGCAGCACCGACAGGCCGGCAAGGGCCGAGATGCCCAGCACCATCAACGGCACCCGGGTACGGGACGCGATCAGCAGCACGACGGGCACCAGCAGCACGACGCCGACCTCGAAGAACAGCGGGAGGCCGATCAGCGCGGCGACCCCGGCGATGGCCCAGGGCAGCCACCGCTCCGCGACGCTGCTGACCACGCGGTCGACGATGCTGTCGGCACCGCCCGAGTCCGCCAGCAGCCCGCCGATCATGGCGCCGATCGCGATCAGCAGGCCCACGCCGCCGACGGTGGAACCCACGCCGGCACTGAAGCTCTCGATCGTCTTGTCGGCACCGAGACCGGCGACCAGCCCCATGACGGCGGCTCCGGCGATCAGCGCCAGGAACGGATGCACCTTCGCCAGCACGATGAGCACCACCACGGCGACGATCCCGAGCAAAGCCGCGGTGATGAGCACACCAGTGCTCGCCACGGGCTCGGGCGCCTCAGCGGCAAACCGCACAATGGACACGACGAGCACCTCCCCGGCAGCCGTCGCAGACGCATCATGGTGATGCGGCACAGGAACAGACCGGTGACTTCCGTCACCCTACGGCCGGTACGGCTCATCCGCTCGACGCGCATCGATTATTTGCCGCATCAGGCAAGACGGCGAAATCGTTGGCGGCGTATCGCCTACGACGTTCCACGACGCCCGGAACCGGTCAGGAACCGAGCAAACCAGTAAAAATCATCGCAGAGGTCGTACCAACACCGCGATCAGGTCAGTTCTTCTTCTCCATGAAAAGTTCGATCTCGGTGACCGCCACCTGGTCGCTCTCCACACTCTGGTACGTGTCCTGAACGAAGAACTCCACCGACGTCACCGGCCCGCCACTGTCCAGTTCGAACGTCTGCGGATCGGTGTTGTCGCTGAGCACCACGTCCTGCGCCTTGCCGGTGGGCCAGACGACGTGCACGGTACGGGGGCGCTGGCTGCCCTTCAGATCGTCCTTGATGCCACCGCGGATGATCACCTGCTTGGGCTCCGCCGGCTCCTGGAACTCCAGTTCGACCACCTTGAGGCCCTTGACCGGGGTCAGCCAGTAGGTGTTGAAGAAGGTGTCCGAGACGTGGGCTACCGGGTGCTTCCTGTCCTCCGGCGCAGGGCTCGTCACCTTGATCGCGCGCACCGGCACGTACTCCGGAATGAACAGGTGCGTTGCCCAGTCCCGCAGCGCCAGCACGCGCGGGTCGACGATCTCGCGTACGGTGGGCACGGCCGCGTACACGACGCCCGCCACGAGGATCACCACGGCGACCGTCCTACGGATCACCGGGAGGATCCGCCGCTTGTGCTGACGCCGCTGCGGTGTCGCGTTCCTCGCCGTCACAGTCTCGTCGACGCGGCGTGGCTTGTGCTTCGGCAGCAGACGGCGCCACCACCGTTCCTTCACCGTCTCGGCGTCCGCGAGGGACGTGCCGCACCGGCTGCAGAACTTGCGGGTCGGCAGGTTCGCCTCACCGCAGTCGCCGCAGACCAGATCGCCGGGCTGCAGCTTGCGGCTGGGCTCGCTCTGCACGATCGTCCGGCGAGCCCGAGGGTTCTCCTGCGGGGCGACGACGGCGGGCTCGGTCCCCTGTTCCACAGTGGGTTCACCCCGAACGGGCGCCACCAGCGCCGACCCATCAGTTCCGGGTACGGGCACACCGGTCCTGCCGCCGTTGCCCGCGACGGGCGGGGTCAACGGCGGCCCGTCACCCCACCCGGAACCGTGCTGCCGGTCCGGCCCGGACGCCGCCGGATCAGCTTCCGCCGCACGGGGCGGCTCGGGTGGACTCCCCATCGGACGGACGGGCTGCGGATCCCCCGGCGTTCCCCAACCCGCCGAGGCCGGCTGCTGCGGCGGCGCTCCCCGGCCCATGGGCTGTTGGGGTGGGTTGCCGCCGGGCCGGGCAGGCGGAGGCGGAGGGGGCGGACCACCCGCCGGACGAGCCGGAGGCGGAGCAGGCGGACCACCCGCCGGACGAGCCGGAGGCGGTACAGGCGGAGGACCGCCACCGGGACGAGCCACGGGTGGAGGCGGCGGACCGCCGCCCGGCCGCGGAGGCGGCATCGGTGGACGGCCCGGAGCGCCCGGAGCGGGCGGGCCGCCCGCGCCCGGGGCCCCGGGTGGACGCGTAAGGCCCGGGGGGCCGCCGGGACGGGCCCCCGGGCCACTCGGCCGGGCCATCGGTTCCTTCTCGCCGACGTCGGCGTACAGCAGTGACTGGACCCGGGACAGGAGGCCGCGCTTCTGCGGTTCCGGCTCGGGTTCGGCGGCGGGGGCGGCGGCCGGCTTGGGCGCTTCGACCTTCTCCCCGGTCCACTCCAGGAACGCGCCGCACGAGCCGCAGAACGAGTCAGCGCCGTTGTTCCGGAATCCGCAGCTCTTGCAGACGATCATCGGGTGTACACCTCCACTGTGTGCTCGACGTGGGCCGGCTTCGCCGCCTGCACCGCGGACTCGACCGCATTGAGCAGGGCGTCCGCGGACCATGCGGTGTCGGCCGGAACGCGGACGCGGACGCGCAGCCAGGGGTGGGGATCGCCGGGGGCGGGAGTGCCCGGACGGTTGCCGAAGACGATTCCGCCACTGTCGGTGATGTCGACCTCGCCGCCGGTGAGCAACTCCAGCAAGGTCTGGAGACCGCGGACGGTGCCCCGGATGCGGTGCAGTTCGGCGGCGCGGGCGACGGAGGCGCGGTGCAGGGCGACGGGGGCGTTCTCGTTGACGGTGACGCCGACCCAGGCGGCGATCCAGGCGAGGAAGTCCTCCGGCGCGACCATCGGGTCCACGTACGCGTCGAGGCAGTCCAGCGTGGCGATGACGGTGGCGAGGACGTCGTCCAGTCCGGCGGTGAACCGGCCGATGAACGGATCCTCCTCCTGGTAGACGGCGGGCAGGAGGGTGGCGATCGGGTACGGCGACGCCAGCCCGACGACGGTGCCCCTCATCGCTGCGTCACCCGGATCTGGTGCTCGTACGAGAAGACGAGGCTGTTCGGCGGCAGCTCCACCTTTCCGGTCGGTGCTCCGCGTTCCCCCGTGACCGGGTTGGCGCTGAACAGGCGTACGTCCTCGACGAGGTCCACGCCGAGCACCTTCTGCAGCACCCCGAACACCTCGCCCGAGTGCACGGCCCGCCCGAACTCCCAGCCGCCGCCGGACGGGCCACCGGTGAGCGGGTTGAGGAAGGCGTACAGGGCTTCCAGGGCGGAGGCCTGAACGCGAGCGGCGCGTACGCCGGGCCGGGCTACGAGGTCGGCCACGACGGTGATGCCGCGGTAGAGCGGCGGTTCGACGACGACGCGGGTGCCGATGAGGCGTACCTGGTCGAGCCGGGTGGCGACCCGGTTCAGGGTCTCGCCGGACGGGACGAGGTCGCCGAGGACGAGCCGGCCGGAATCGGCGCCGGCGGTCGGTACGACGAGGACCTTCACCGAGCCCGGTTCGACCCCGTCGACCCCGGCGGGAAGGCAGCGTACGCGGGCCACCTCGGGTGCGGCCGCACAGCTGATGGTTTCGAAGTCCTCGACGGTGACGGCGCGGCTGCGGGAGCGCAGCAGGATCGGCCCGCGGTCCTTGGCCTGTTCGACGGTCTCGCCGTCGGAGCCGTGCTGGGCGCGGCGCAGGTTCTCGACGCCCGCGACGAACGGGATGGACGACTTGAGGGCCCGGATCGCCCCGGCGCCGACGTTGCCGCGGGCGCCGCCCCCGACGCAGTACCGCTCGACCCGTACGACGGAGTCGGCGGCGGGAACCGCGCCGTGCTGCCGTACGCCGCCGTCGGGCAGCCGGATCAGCGGTCCGAAGGCGACGGTGCCGGTGACCCCGTCGAGGACGAAGTGCCGGTCGTCGGGCCCGGAGTCGGCGAACGTGTCGACGCGGGTCCACTGCTCCCAGCCGTGCTCGGAGCTGACGACCAGACAGATCGGCACACCGGTGGTCAGGACGGGGGTCCGGGACAGGGTGAACCGCTGCCCGGCCACGCCCTCCGCCGTACCCAGTGTCTCGTGCTGGATGAGGTCGGCGTGGACGGCCGCGGCCGTGCCCCCGACGGTGGTCGCGGTGAGACCGTTGACGACCGGAGATTTCGTGTACGTCGGCTGCCCGGCCTCGGCGAGGGTGACGCGGGCCCGCAGCCAGCCGGCCCGGACGCCTCCGACGAGCGCCGCGGCGTGATCGCCCGGAACGTGCACGGTGACGGATCCGGACCGGTTGAGCCCGCCCGTCTCATCGCTGCTGAGCAGGCATTCCCGCCACGTCCCGCCGTCGTACGCCTCCCACGCCAGCGGCGGCCAGGTCGGGTCGACGCCGACGCCGTCGAGGTGGCCCCGGAAGTCGAAACGCACCGCGCAGTGCGGCACGGGATCGGTGAGTCCCAGATAGATCGCGTCGTCCGGGGCGGGCTTCTCGCCGAACGCGGCGAACCCGCGGCCCTGCCGGAGCGCCTCGGTGTGGTCGCCGTCGCCCGCGAGGACGGCCTGCAACGCGCACGGCACGATCTCCAGGTCGTCGACGGTGGCGAACGTGACCGACTCGGTGGTCTCGGTACGCAACGTGCCGGCCTGGGTTCCCGCGGTGATCGTCATCGGGGTCGCGGCGGGCGCGGACAGCCAGAACGTCACCGGTGCGGTCGCCGGAACCGGCGGGATGAGGTGCAGCCCGATCAGGTCGAGGAACTTGAGGTACAGCCGGTCCGGCACCCGGTTCAGCCGGAACAGCAGCTGGTCCGTCATGTACGCGAACGTCTCGATCAGGGTGACCCCCGGGTCGGAGACGTTGTGGTCGGTCCACTCGGGACAGCGTCGCATGACGAGCCGTTTGGCGTCGTTGACCAGGTCCTGGAACCGGCGGTCGTCCAGATCGGGCGCGGGCAGGGCCATCAGTAGTCGCTCTCGGGGTCGTCGGGGATCGTGTAGAACGGGAAGACCAGATTGCGGTGGTCGTTGGTGTCCCTGGGCCGGTAGAAGATCTCGATGTGCAGCACCGACGGGTCGTCCGTCTGCGGCGTCACGACGACGTCCTCGACGGTGACCCTCGGCTCCCAGCGCAGCAGGCTGCGCCGGACCTCCGCGCCCAACTCGGCGATGGTGTCGCCGGTCGCGGCGCGGAAGACGAAGTCCCGCAGGCGGCAGCCGAAGTCCGGCCGCATCGGCCTTTCTCCCGGGTACGTCGACAGGATCAGCCGCATCGCCTGCACGAGTTCGGTGTCCCCGCGGACCATGGCGATGCCGCCACCGGCGTTCGCGCCCGTCGGGAAGGCCCACCCGGTTCCGATGAACTCAGACACGTCAACCTCAGTTCAGCTTGATCTGGGTGCCCTTGATCTCGACGGTCCCGTTGGACTCGATCGAGATGGACTGCTCGGCCCTGAGCGTGAGGTTCATGCCGCCGTCGACGGTGACCGAGCCGCCCGTACCGGCCTTGATGACGATGCTGCCGTTGGCGCCGACGACGATCTCGACGGTTCCGCTGGTGGCCTGGCTGGCCGGGGGCTCGGGCTCGCAGGTGATGGAGATGGTGCCCTCGGTCTGGTCGACGGCCAGACCCATCGACCCGTCCTTGGTCTGAAGCGCGAACGCGCTCCGCGTCGGCGGGCCACCCGCCGGGGGCGGCTTCAGCTCGTCCTCGAAGACCAGCCGGTTACCCGCCCCGGAGACGAACCCTCGCCGGACGACCTGCCCGGTACGGCCCATCACCTTCACGGCGTCGCCGCCGAGCTCGAACACCGTGTTCGCGTTCAGCAGGCCGCCCAGCACGTACGGACGGCGCGGGTCGCCGAACTCGAAGCCGATGAGGACCTCGTCGCCGACCTCGGGGGTGAACAGAGCCCCGGAGACCTTGCCCGCGCCGAACTGCGCCACCCGGGCCCAGTCGGACTCGTACGTCGGCGACAGCCACGGCAGCGCGACCTTGACCCTGCCTCGGGTGTCCGGATCGGCGTTGTTGGTGACGACCCCGCACACCAGGCCGGGAATGCGCGCGGGTTCCCCCTGCGTCCCACCCAGCGTGGTCAGTCCGAGCAGGGACCGTTCCTGACGTCCGCTGACGTAGAACCGGGTGTGGTAGCCGCCCTCGGACTCGTCGAACGTGTGCCGGGCGTTCGTCACCGTCCACGACCCGGCGAACGCGGCCGGTACGTGCTCGATGGTCACCTTCGAGCCTGCCTGGATGTCGGGGTGGCCGACGGCGTACCCCTCGGCCTCGGCGAACGTGCTGCCGATGTGTTCGGCGAGCCCGTTCGCCATCTCCTGCGCCGCCTTCTCCGCGGACGCCCCGGACGCGAGCGGGTGGTTCACGACCGCGAACGCCTTCGCGCTCGGCGCGGCCCCGAAGTCCATCGACATCCCGGGGATCGCGGGCAACGGGATGCCGAGCGGGCTGGCCAGTCCGAACGACTCGGCCAGCTTCGCCGGTTCGTCGGACAGTCCTGCCGTACCCGAGCGGACGCCCGTGGTGGCGGTGACCGGCTTGGCCTGCTCCTGGTCCCAGAACCGGACCTCCACCTCGGAGGTCAGGTTCGCGCCGCTGACGCGCGGCAGGAACGTCAGCAGGTTGTCCTTGAACGTCAGCTTGTGCGCGCCCAGCCCGAGCGCGTCGCCGATCGCGTCGCCCACGGCGGAGACGACGCCGCCGAGACCACCGCCGCCCGCGGGCATCCCCGGCGGACGCTTGAAGAAGAACTCACCGTCGACGACGCCGGTCTCGTAGCCGACCTCGCGGGCCCGCTGCTTGATGAACTCCCAGTCGGTCTGGGCGACCTGGGCCAGGTGCGGATGGGCGGTGCTGGTCGGGTCGATCGTGCCGATCTTGACGCTGGCGTCCTCGGCCACCTTCCTGACGACCTCGGAGTCGAGCATGTCGGCGAACGTCCGCGTACGCCGGGCCCGCTGCAGCCGGTGGGCCTGCTCGTACCCGCGGATCACCGTGTAGACCTGTAGATCGGCGCAGATCGCCTCGATCGACGTGACCTCACCGGCGATGAGCTTCTTCGCGTCCATGCTGTCCGGGGAGCCGCCGTACACCTCGACGGCGGTGCCGATCGTCAGGCCCGCGTCGGAGGCGACGTTGCCGGACTCGTCGAGGAATGTCAGCTCGAACATGTCCGGCAGGTGCAGGTGGGTGTCGACGACGACCCGCGACAGATGCGGCTCGACGTCCATCCGCAGCGGCATGCCGCCGACCTTCACCGTGGCACGAACCGTCGCGGTGCCACCCGCGAGCCATGACGGGATCATCGCAGCTCACCGGCATTCGGCAGGTAGACCCGGTCGCCGGGGCGGATCCGCAGCGGGTCGTCGATGTCGTTGCACTCGGCGAGCTGGCGCCACCGGCCCGGGTTGCCGTACCGGTCGGTGGCGATCCGGGCCAGCGAGTCGCCCGAGGCGACGGTGTGCGCGGTACGGCCCGACAGACCCTGCGACGTCGGATTGGTCGGGATGATCCCCAACAGGCTGGGCTGTTCCTGTAGCTGGATCGTCACGTTGGCTCGGGTCGGCCGGCCGTCGCGGGCGAACCGCTCGTACTTGATCGTCGAGTTCGTGATGATGCCGGTGGACTCGATCGGTCCCCAGTGGAACGTCACCAGCGGCGGCTTGGAGAGCAGGTTGACCGCACCGTTCGACAGCGCGGAGATCGCCGCGCCGGCCAGGGCCCCGAGCAGCCCGCCCGCCGGGCTCATCCAGTCGAGCAGCTGGTCGCAGCGGTCCTTGGTGTCGGGGCCGAAGAAGATGACGTTGTTGAGGGCGAGCAGCGGCGCCGCCGACTTCTTGAACAGCGTGCCGGAGGAACCGGCCGGCGTACCGCCGCGCGGGCTGGAGCTGCCGCGCTGCGACGTCTGCGACCGCCGGGTCACGGTGATCTGCTCCGGGTTCAGGTCGAACCGGACCTTGTGCGGTGGAACGATCGACTCCAGGTACGCCTCAGCCATCAGAGGAACCCTTCGTGCTCGAGTTCGAGCGACTCCACGGCGATGTGCGAGCCGGACGCGTCGAGATCGGGCCCGGACCAGCGGGACGGGTAGACGTTGCGCAGGGTCCACGACGACACGACCCCCTTGCCGGTCGCGTCGAACAGCTCGATCTCGGCCGTACGCGGCCCGAACGCGCGCGGGGCGTCGGCGTTGTACCAGCCGTTCACCACCTGGGCGAGCCATGCCTGGACGAGCGCCGACTCCCGCCGGCTCATCGCCCGCTTCAACGTGACGGCCTTGTACGAGATCCGGTCCGGCAGGATCACGCTGTGCTCGTAGTTGGCGCCGTCGTTGTACTTCTTGTTCTTGAATTCGACGGAGAGCCCCGCGCACGTGGCCCAGCTGCCGAGGTTGATGCCGTCCACGCTGACCCGGAAGCGCATCGCCATCCCGAGCTGCGACGTGTCGGTGAGGCGCAGCATCAGAGCTTCATCTCGTCGTCGAGGAACCCGCGGTGGTTCAGTTCGAGGGTCTCGGTGGCGACCTTGCTGGCGGCCGCGTCGAAGCCGGTGACGGACCAGCGCAGCGGCAGGATGTGCTTCAGCGTCCAGGGCAGCACCGGGTCGCCGTGCGAGTCGTGCAGCGTGATGGTGGCGATCTGCGGCTTCCACTTGAACGAGTTCTCGTTGAGCCACTTACGTACCTTGGCGCTCTCGTCGGAGGCGGCCCGGGTCAGCCTCACCACCGAGTAGTGCGTGTTGGCCGGGAAGTACCAACGATCGTTGCCGCCGTCACCGGCCCGGTACTCGGCCATGTCCCACTTGACGTCGAGCCCGTCGACCTGCGACCAGCTGCCCAGGTCGTAGTCACCGTTGTCGATCACCACGGTGAACCGGTTGGCCATGCCGATTTTGGTGCCGTCGCTGAGCGGCATGTCGTCCTCCTGCCTGTCATCTGAAGTCGCTGAGCAGGCCGGCCCGCTCACGGTCGAGCAGCAGTTCCAGGCGGAGCTTGCTGCGGATGCGGTCGTAGAGCTTCCCGGCCAGCTCGTCGAGGTCCAGGTCGTCGGTCTCCACCTGTGGCCGGCCGGACTCGGCCCGGCCGTGCCCCTCGGCGGCGGCGGGCGCCCCCGCCGCATCCGCCTGGTTCCGGTCCCCCGGCCTGGCGTTGTCGTCCCCGGCGCCGTCGTCGTCGCGGGTGGCGTTGAGGAGCGCATCGGTGTCCAGGCCGAACGGTTCGCCGACCAGGTCGATGTAGTCGTGCAACGCCGCGTCGCCGACGTCGCTCCAGGTGCGGATCGGCTCGTCCCGCCGGCCGCCGGTACCACCGTCGATCCGCCGCCAGATCGCCTGTTCCTCCTCGTACGGGAGCTGGTGGATCGGTGCCTGGCCGTTCGCCTGCCGTTCCTCGTTGACGGTGTCGAGGCGGATGGCGACCATCTCGTCGAACCGTTCCTGCTTCTCGGCCGGTGTGAGCCCGCCGCCCTGGCTGTTGCGGCCACGGTCGCCGCTACCCCCGCCACCGCCACCGGACTGCGGCCCGGTATCGACGTCGAGCATCCAGAAGTCGGACACGCTGTCGGTGACCGTGTTGCTGACGAGCTGGGCGAACTCGGACCCGTTGCGCGGCGGCCCGTCGTACCGCTGCTCTCGCGAGTGCCCCGACGGCGGCGTGCTGCTTCCGCTGTGCGTCGCCTGCGTCGGCGAGGGCTGCGTCGGCGGGGGCGACCCAGCGTGCTGCGTGTCCTGGTGCTGCGTGTCCTGGTGCTGGGCGCCGTGTTGCGGGGCCGTCGACTGTGGGGCCGTCGAATGCGGGGCCGTCGCCGGGTGGGCCAGATCCACCGGCCGGCGCTGCACCCTGCCCCGGACCGCGGTGCCGCTCACCCCGGTCGCGAGGAGCGGCTCATACGCGGGTACGGGCGCACCGGCCCCGCGAGCCGCAGGACGCCTCGATCCCGTGGCCGCAGACGGCGGTGGACCCGCCGAGATCGGATTCGGGAACCCCGCGGGCGGACGTGGCTCCGGGGACGGCGCAGCCACCGGGGGCGCGGGTGCTCCCGGTGGCGGTGGCGGGGCTGATGCGGTTGTCACAGCAGGTGGCGGGCCCGGCGGTAGACCCGGCGGTGGACCGGCGGCCCGTTCGGGTGCCACCTGGGCAGGCGGCTCCGGAACGGCCGGATGGGTGAGTTTCGGCAACGGGGCACCCGCGCGTACGGCGGCCTCCACCGCCTGGGCCTGGGCTTCAAGGTCGGCGCCGCCAGGGGCGGACTCGTCGGGCAGGGTGCCGCCCCGATGGCGTTGCTGCGCGACGTGGACGAGTTCGTGGGCGAGCAGGGCCCGGCTCTCGGTGCTGTCGAGCGGCCCGGCGGCGGCGGGCAGGTGCACCGCCCCGTCCTCGGTGAACGCGCTCGCCCGCAGCTGCTCGGCCCGCCGGTCGGTGTCCCCGCCACGGTGCACGGGTACGGCGTCCAGGTCGGCGCCGTACGTGGCGGCCAGCTCCCGGGTCAGCGCGTACGGGGCGGAGTCGACGTGGCCCGGTTCGGGCTCCGTCTCGTCGGGGGTGAGCGGAGCGCCGAGCCCGACACGGTTGCGCGGGCGGCGGGCCCGGGTGACGGACGCGGGCCGCAGCGGCTGCTCGACCGGCCGGGGCGGGGCCTTCGGGGTGGGCTGGGACGGCAGCATGCCGAGCAGCGGGTCCATGACGGGGGCGCCGGAGAGGGCGCGCAGCCACGCCGGTGCCCGATGCGGTACGGCGGGCTCGCGAGCCTCTCCGACGTACTCCTCGGTGGCGACGGTGATCGGGGCGGACGCGACGGGCCGGTCCACCGCCCTGACCCGGGTCTCCACCGGGGGTACATCCGGTGTGGACGGTCGCTCCAGGTCGAGCGCGGGCAGCGTGTCGGCGAGCCCGGTGACCCGGCCGGCGGGCACGTCGACGGGTGCGACCGGCGGCCGGTGTACGAGCGAACGGACGCCGCTGACCCGCGGCAATCCGATCGGCAGGAAGCGGGTCGGCGGGCCGACGGTCGGGCTCAGCGGTGGCAGCACCTGCCATGCCCGCCGCGGCCGCGCGGCGGGCCCGACGGGTTCGGGGGAGGCCTCGGGCACCACCTCGGGAGTGGCGGTGCCGCGGCGCCGGAACGGCCAGCGCATGGCGTCACCCCCTCTCGTCGCGCAGCGCGTGGATCTTGCCGATCTCGGTCACCACCCGCGTACGGGTCGGGTGTTCGAGGTCGAGGATCTGGTCGAGCGACCAGTGCAGGTAGTAGGCGACGTACGCGACCTCCTCCCAGAGGCGGCCGGTCTCGTACGTCGTCAGGATCCCCCCGGGGCATCACCGGTCACGTCCACCGCGAAGTCGTGCCCGCACGACGGGCAGCTCACGGCGGCCTCGGTGTGGCCCTCACCGTTGATCCGGCGGTAGAGGTCCTGGAGGAACGCCAGGTCGGACGCGAACAGGTTCTCCACCACGAAGGTGTCGACGCCGGGCAGCGTGCCCAGCTTCGTCACGGTCCGTTCGAGCAGGATGATCGTCAGGTACGCCGGGTTCTGCCGGACCCGCGGATCGGTCTGCGGCAGGATCTCGTCCCGCCCGGTGGCGAGCCGGATGACCCCGTCGCGGTGGACCTTTCCGTCCTCGTCGACGTACCCGCGCGGAAGCGTGAACGGGTATTCGGTGCGCAACGCCTCGCTGACCGTCATCCGGACACCCGCTGAATGTTCTCGCACACCAGCGTCACGGTTTCCATGAGCACCTCGGACGCGCCGGCCTTGAGGCCACCGATCTCCAGTTTGGACGGCCACGCGTGTTCGAGGTGGTACCGGGCGACGGGCGCGCCGTCGTAGTTGTACATGATCAGTGAGCAGCTCTTGCGGGCCGCGACGATGTTGCCCTGCAACACCGCCTCGTGCCACGCCCACAGCTCCATGGAGCTGTTCTTGCCCCGTTTGAGCACGATCGTCGGCGGCTTCCGCTTACCGGGCAGCTTCTTGAAGATCACTTCCTTGTCGGTCGACTCGAGGAAGTCGACCGGCTCCACCTCGGTGGTGATGCCCTGAAGCTCCGAGAACGAGGCGATCTCGTACCCGTCGATGGTGATCGAGAAGCGCGCGGCGGTGAGGGCGTCATTGGGCTGTTCGGCCCCGAGACCTGCTGGCATGGTGTCCTACCTATTCTTCGACGCCGGCGCCGTCGGCGAACTGGGAGATGCGGAAGATGACGAACTCCGCCGGCTTGACCGGGGCGATGCCGATCTCAACGGTCAACATGCCGGCGTCGCGGTTCTCCGGCGGATTGTTCTCGGCGTCGCACTTGACGAAGAACGCCTGCGCGGGCACCTGGCCGAAGAGGGCCCCGTCGCGCCAGACCCGGCGCAGGAACATGGTGATGGTGCGCTTCACCGAGTCCCACAACTTCGGGTCGTTGGGCTCGAACACGACCCAGTTGGTGCCGTTCAGGATCGACTTCTCGACGTAGTTGAAGAGCCGCCGCACGTTCAGGTAACGCCACTCCGGGTCGCTGGACAACGTACGCGCTCCCCAGACCCGGATGCCCTGACCGGGGAAGGAGCGGATGCAGTTGATGCCGTCCGGGTTCAGTGTGTCGTGTTCGCCCTTGGTGATGTTGATTTCCAGGGTGATCGCGCCGCGGACGACCTCGTTCGCCGGCGCCTTGTGCACACCGCGTGTGGCGTCGTTACGGGCCCAGATGCCGGCCATGTGACCACCGGGCGGAATGAACATGGGTGCGCCGCTCAGCGGGTCCATGACCTTGATCCACGGGTAGTACATGGCGGCGTACTTCGAGTCGTAGTTCGCCTCGGCCCGCCAGCTCTTCACCTGCTGCGCGTTCAGCCCGCCCGGGGTGTCCAGGATGGCCACCCGGTCCCGCATGAGCTCGCAGTGCGTGATCATCGCCAGCTGCACCGCGCGGACGCCCTCGTCGTCGAGGAGCCCCCGCTCGCGAGCCGCCACCAGGTCCGGCACCACCAGCATGGTGATCTCATCGATCGCCTCCAGCCCGGCGAAGCCGGTCCGGTCCGCCGCGTTGCCGACGTAGTCGTCCGGCGCCACCCGCACGGCGGGCGGCTGCGCGACCGACAACGCGATCTCACCGGCCCGCGGTACGGCGAGCGACCGGAAGCTGGTCTCCTCCACCTCGATGAGCTTCGAGTGTGTCTTCACGGCCGTGGCGACGTTCGTCTGTCCCCGCCGGACGGACAGGCCCTCGAACGACTCGGCGACGACCCCGCCCCGCTTCACGACCAGCGTGAACGTGTCTTCCTCGGTCGGCACCACCTCGACCGACACCGGTGCGCCGCCGATCGCCGCGGGCAGCGCCCGTACGGTGAACGCGGGCTTCGCGGCGTCCTCGGCGGCGGGTAACTCGGCACGCAGCAACGGCGCCTCGGACGCCTGTTCCCCGCCGACCCGCACCACGTACGCGCTGCCACCACCGTTGGCGAAGTAGCCGTAGACGGCGTGCGCCAGGTACGAGCCGGTGACGAACCCGCCGAAGGTCTGCGCGTACTGGGTCCAGTTGGTCACCAGCGTGGGCTGGTTCGCAGGCCCCTTCTCCGCGAATCCGACGAACGCGGCGACGGCTGTCCCGGCGGCCTCGATCGGCTTCGAGCCGGACGACACCTCCTCGACGTAGACGCCAGGCGACAGGTAGCTGCTGGCCATCCGGCCCTCCCCCACACAACAGTGACGGGCCCAGGGTGCAACCACGCCCCACCGGCGGAAACCGGCCGCCGGGCGGCCCTGGGGGCAGCCGGTTCAGCCCTATCGGGCATTCAGTCATGCCCGAGCGGTCGCCCGGGAACCGTTGAGTCCGATGCCCAGCGGTTCGACACTCAGCCGATGATCGGGGAGGTGCATCGCGCGCTCACGGCGCTGCTGACGCCGCTGCTGCCGGCGGGCTGCCCACTTCACCTCGGTGCCCCGGGACAACCGGGCCTCACCCTGACGATCGGCGGCGTCCGCGAG
Source organism: uncultured Micromonosporaceae bacterium (assembly GCA_966211315.1). Classification (GTDB taxonomy): domain Bacteria; phylum Actinomycetota; class Actinomycetes; order Mycobacteriales; family Micromonosporaceae; genus CBIHNN01. The sequence continues at coordinate 58,737 of CBIHNN010000005.1, forward strand.
GACGTCAAGTCCGGTGACACCGACTGGGAGGACGTCCGGGACGGCACCGGCCGGGTCACCGCCCGCCGCCCCCCGACCCGCCGCTTCGACCTGCTCTACCACGTATCCGCCGTTCACGACGACGACATCGGGCCGCTGCTGGACGCCGTCCTCATCGCCGCCGATCCGGGCCGCCGCCTCGATCCGGCGCTGCTCGGCCCGGACTTCGCGGGCAGACCCGTCTTCCTGCGCCTCGCCGACGAGCCGGGGGCCGCGTACGCCATCGGTCTGGTCGTGAACGCCCCGCTGGTCCTGCCGCTCGTCACGGACATCGCCACCGCCCCCGACCAGGTCGCCCTGGACGTGGCGCGGCCCGGTCGAGCGTCGCGTCCCGCGCCCACCCACCCGGCTCCGGCGCGTCCACGCCGGTCCATCGTGGAGGACGACGATGCCGTTCGCGGCCAAGCAGCATGACAGGGTCATCGGCACCGACACGCACATCGTCATGATTCCCAGCCCCGGCGGACCGGTTCCCACACCGCTGCCGCACCCCTTCACGGGCAGCATCTCCGGCGGCTGCAGCACCGACGTCCTCATCGACGGCCAGGCGGCGGCCGTCGTCGGCAGCACCGCGACCAATCAGCCGAAGCACGTGCCACAGGGCGGCCCGTTTCAGGTCCCGCCGACGGACTCGGGCACCGTGCTGCAGGGCAGCACCAAGGTCTTCATCAACGGCAAACCAGCCGCTCGCGTCAACGACCCGGTCCAGACCTGCAACGACCCGGCACCGGCCCCCACGTGCAAGATCGTCGGCGCGAGCACGGTCGAGTTCGCCTGATCCCGGATTCTGGCGCCGCGGTCCGCCCGGCCAGGCTTGGGAGAGCCATGGTCCGCGGCCTACGACCCCGGCATCCGGCTCGAACGGCGCACAGGGTCCACTGTCGACCGCCCGAACCCTCAGGCGCGGAAGCGCTGCTCGCCCGGGTGCGCGACGCCGAGTCCGGCGAGCATGTCGGCGTACCGGCGGCGTGCGTCCGCCGCCTTGGCGGGAGTGTCGCTGCGGGTGTACGCCCGGAGTAACACCTGCCAGCCCTCGTCATCGTGCGGGTCGAGCGCGATGCACTGTTGCGCGGTACGCACCGCCTCGGCGATGTTGCCCCGGCTCAGCTCGGCGGCGGCGAGTTCCCGGGCGACGCGGGCGGCCTGCTGGCGGAAGCCGTCACGGGCCTCGACGGCCCAGTCGGCGGGGCCCTCCTCGGGCAGGAGTTCGCCCCCGTACGCGGCGAGGGCCGTCCGCATGGCGTCCACCTCGGCGGCGAAGTTGCCGGAGCGGCGCATCCGCTGCCACCGTTGTACGGCCTCGGCGAACACGGCCGTGTCCGCGTACGCGCCCGCGGGCAGGTTGATCCCGTACGCGTCGCCGGAGCGGACGAGTAGCTGGTTGTTGCCGCGGCCGCTGATGGGTTCGATGAGGCCGCGCAGCGCGGAGATGGTGACCTGCAGGTTCCGGGTCGCGGCGGCCGGTGCGAGGTCGGACCAGAGCGCCTCGATCAGCACTTCCCGGTGCACGAACCGCCCCGCCTGCGACGCCAGCAGGCGCAGCGCGCTGCGCGCCCGCGGCCGTACGCCGGCCAGGTCGACGGCGCGACCGGCGATCTCCATCCGGAAGCCGCCGAAGCACCGGATCGTCACGGCGGGCACCGCTTCGGCGACGACGGCGTCGGCGTACTGGACCTGCCAGAAACGTACCGTCGCAGGGTTGAGCCCGGCCGCGTCGCCGCGGGCGACGGCCTCGCGCAGCAGGGCGGGACGGCGCACCGGGTCGGTGACGGCGAGGGCCAGGGTGGCGACGACGGCGGCGCCGGGCACACCCGCGTTCTCCGCGCGCTTGACCGCGTCGGCGGCGAGGGTGGCGCTGCCGGGCACACCGCGCCGGGCCTGCGCGAGCGCGACGAACGCGAGCGCCCACTCGGCGATCGCGTCGGCCTGCACCTGCCGGGCCTCGGCGGCGAGCGCGGCGAGGCGTTCCTCGTCGAGGGTGCCGTCGCGTTGCTCGCTGATGAGACCGACGGCGGTGCTGAGCACGTACCCCCACCTGTCGCCGCCGCGCCGGCACTCGGCGGCGACCGCGTACGCGTCGGCCGCGTTGTACCAGGTCCTGCCGAGTGCTCGCGCCGCGAGCGCGATCCGCGCGATCCAGCCGAGCCCGAGCGCGTCGGCCTCGTCGGCGATCCGTTCGAGCGCGAGCGTCGGCCCGCCCTGGGTCACGGCGAGGCTGGCCCGCACGAGCCGCAACCCGAGCGCGGCCACCGGCGAGTCCCCCGGCCCCATCGCCGCCTCGTGCGAGTTGCGGGTGATCCCGGCCGGCACTCCGCCCCCGAACACTGCCCCGACCAGCCGGATCAGCTCGGCCTCCACCGGCGACAACTCGGTGATGGTGCGCGTCGCGGCCGCCGCATGCGCGCCGACCGCAATCCGCAACCAACCCGTCCAATGCGGACGTCCGGTCGGCAACGTGTCGGCCACGAGCGCCCCGACCCCGGCCTTCTGCATCTCGCAAGCCGCGCGCCCGATTCCGGACCCGAACATGGTCGCGGCCCGCTCGAACCCGTTCAGCGCCGCGGGCAGCTGGGCTTCATGCAGATGGTGTACGGCGTTGGCGTACACCAGCCACGGCTCCTGCGCACTCAACGCCTCAGGTACGAGCTCGATGAGTTCCCCGGTGGGCGGCTCGACGACCCGCGGCCCCGCCTCGGCCAGCAGCAACCTCAACGCCGTCCAGTCCCCGGCCCGCGCGTACGCCCGAGCCGCCTCCGGGTACGCGTTCTCCGTTTCGAGAAACTCCGCCGCCCGCGCATGCCGCTCCCGTACGGCGGCCGCCCCGATCCGGTCTGTCAGCAGCGCCTCCAGATGGATCCGCAACGCCGGCTCAACCCGGTAACTGTCGCCCCGCGCGATGACCGGCGCCGCCGCGAGTTCGTCCAGCTGGTTCAGTTTGGTGAAGTTCGCGCACCGCTCCGCGGTCAACATCTCGAACACACACGTCTCGACCAGGAAGTCCTTCGTCCACTCCGACATTTCCTGGAGCACCGTCTCGGCGAAATACTGCCGGAACGCCGGCCATCGCCCGAAGCACGACTGCGCCGCCTTCTGCCGATCTGCCAGTGGCCGCCCGCGAGTGGCGAGGTGGAACAGCGCAAGCGCCGCCGGCCACCCCCCGGTCTTACGGGTCAGCCGGGTCACGTCATCGGCGGGCAGCGGCTCCGCGTACACCTGGTCCAGCAGCTGATCGACCTCCCACCGCCGCAACCGCAGATCGTCCGCGCCGATCAGGGCTGCCTCCCCGACCAGCTCGTGCCGCAACAGATTCAGCCGTGGCATCCGCCGCGACCCGAGAATGAGCTGCACCCCCCGGGGCCGCCGCGCCAGCACCTGCTCGATCACCGCCTCACCGGACGTACCGCTGAGCTGGTCGACGTTGTCGAGCGTGACGAGAAGGTCCCCGAGCTGCTCAACGGCCCAGGCCATGGCGTCGGTGACAGCGGTCCACTCGTCCCTGGCATCGGCCACCAGTTCCCTCGCGCGCTGGATGTGGGTGCCGCTCTCCTTCTTCCGGGCCCTGAGTACGGCCTCGACGAGGCGTACCGCCGTCTCGCCGTGCGCGACCTCCATCGCATCAGCGTGGTACGCCGCGACGGGACCTGCGTGGCGGTGGGCGTACTGAGCCAGGAGCGTCGTCTTACCGAAGCCGGCAGGCGCAACGACCAGCGCAGGACGGGTCGGGCCGGTCGCATCCAGCTGATCGAACAGCCGCGCCCGCACCAATCCGACGTAACCCGTCGCCTGTCGCCCGTCCATCGCCCCAGCCCGCCGCCGCTCACAACCCGCCCGCGGATGATAGCGACGTACGCCGATCTTGCCAGTCGGGAAGCCACCACTGCCCGAAATCAGTCATCCGGCGCCGAACGCGGCACCGGAGCACGCGGTGCGGCCACCCCGTATTTGGGGACGACCCCCGTCGGGGGGATGACGGGGGTCGTCTGAGGATTCGGCTTCGGGGGGGTCCAGCCGAATCCACTCGACGGTTACGGGGGGCGAAACCGTCGAGCGCTCCTACGTCGCGGCGCGCGAGCAACGCCTGCACAAAGCAACATGAATCCGCGTCGTAACTCAAGCATGCCTGAGCGGAAAGCGGACGTCGAGGCCTACGACACGCCGTTAACCACGGTGAGTTCACATGGCACCACTGAACGCAGTGGACCATGGAAAGCTCCGCAGGTCTGGTGCGCCGCGGGGCCGACAGCTCGGTACGTCCGGCGACTACACTTTCGCCCCGTGGGCCCGAGTGCCGCATTTTTCGATCTCGACAAGACCGTCATCGCCAAGTCCAGTGCCCTGGCGTTCGGCCGTCCGTTCTACCGGGACGGCCTGATCACCCGGCGCGACGTGGTGAAGTCGGCGTACGCCCAACTGATGTTCCGGCTGGGCGGTACAGACGAGCAGACCATGGCCCGGACCAGGGATTACCTTGCCGAGCTGTGCCGGGGGTGGCCGGTCGAACAGGTCAGCCAGATCGTCACCGAGACCCTGCACGAGCTGATCAACCCGTACGTCTACGCCGAGGCGGCGATCCTCATCGGCGGGCACCAGGCCGCCGGAAGGGACGTCGTCCTCGTGTCGGCGTCCGGCGAGGAGATGGTCCGGCCGATCGGGAGACTGCTCGGCGTGACCGACGTGATCGCGACCCGGATGGGCATCGTCGACGGGCGGTACAGCGGCGAGGTCGAGTTCTATTCGGCCGGCGCGAACAAGGTCGAGGCCGTGACTGCGCTCGCCAAAGAGCGGGGGTACGACCTCGCCGACTGCTATGCGTACTCGGACTCGGCGAGCGACCTGCCGTTGCTCGAATGCGTGGGCCACCCGAGCGCCGTGAACCCGCACCGGGTGCTCCGTCGGGTCGCCGTCGAACGGGGCTGGCCGGTCCTGGAGTTCCGGCACCCCGTACCTCTGGGTCGCAGGCTGCGGGAACGCCCGGCCGTCCCGGTCGCCGCGGCCGCACTGGGCGTGGGCGTCGGGGTGGCCATCGGTATCGCCCTGTACGGAAGGCACCGCCGGGTACGCGCGATCACCCCCTTTTGAGGCAAAGTCTGGCGATCATGCTGCGGGCGGGCGTACAAAGGAATCACGGAGCTCAGAGCTTCGGGCACGGACATCGGGAACCCACGCGCGACCAGCCACGGCAGGCACGTTGCTACGGAACTCGGCCCTCGCGCCGGGACTGTTGACAACGACATCAAAGGCACGCTTGATATCCCGCATGGACGTGTTTGTGACGGCGCCTCATTGATCGAGGCGCCGTCTCTCCGTGTCCCACGGGTTGTCGGCGAGCCGTTCCCCATGCCGCTGCGGACGGCCGGGTTGTCCGGCTGACGCGGGCCTGGTCCCCGAACGGAAGCGGGCCCGGAGTCGCACGATCAGCTCAGGCGGTACGCGGAGCGGCGCGGGTCGCGGCGTGGTGGCGCTGGCGCAGCTCCTGGTAGACGGCGCGGAAGAGGCGCGGGCGGGAGTGGAAGTCGACGCCCTGCGCCCACAGTTCGGTGTTGACCACCGTGCCGTCCTCGCGCTCGATGAGCACGGTGAGGCCGCTCGGGATCTCGACCGGGCCGAGTTTGTGCTTCTGTTCGTGCAGCCAGATCCGGGAGATCCGGTCCCAGCGCGTGGTCCGGTCGCGCAGCAGACCACGGACCTTGACGCCGCGCGAGCTGAGGTAGACGCCCATCCGGACGATCCGCCAGGAGCCGAGGACGAACGCGAGCGCGAGGACGGCGGCCATGATTTCGGTGGACCGCGCGGTGAGGTCGAAGAGCCGGGCGGTCGTCCAGCCGAGTCCGGCGAGGCTCACGGCTTCCCAGCAGAGAACGATCCAGCGTCCGGTTCCCGGCGAGTACGGGCGGGTCCACGCGTCAGCCACGGCCGCAAGTATGCCGAAACCCGGGAGTAACACAACCGATTTTCCGAACATATCGGACGATTGCCCGCCGATTCGCTCCGAATACCGACCGAAAATACTACCTCGGGCGGAAAGTCCGGCTACGAACGAGCGAGTACGGCATCACCCACCGCCACGGCCTCGGCCGCCCCTCGCTCCACCGCCGCCGCGTAATGCCGCAGCCACGAGCGCACCCCGTCCGGCGTACCGGTGGCGAACGCGCCCGCCGCGCCGACGTACTCGGGTTCCCGCTCGACGTGGCCGACCTCGACGGCGATCAGGCCGCGCGGGTCCAGACCGCGGCCGATCAAGGTCAGCCGCGCGGCGGCGCGGGCCACGACGCCCAGCGGTCCGGCGAACGGGCGCAGGGCGAGCAGTTCACCGTGCACGACGGCGGCGAGCAGGATCGGTGGAACCTTCGAGTCGCCGGCGACGAGGGCGGCGAGGGCGTCCAGGCGCGGGCCGACCGGTGACCGACCTGGCTGCGGGTCCGGGCCGGCAGCCACATCGGCCTCGGCCGAGGGGGCGAGGACCGGGCGGCCGAGTTGCGACTCCGGGAGAACACCGCGAGCCGCCAGGACGTGCAACGTGGCGAGCACCTGCCGCGGCGCCCGGCCCCACACATCGGTGAGACCGCCGATCGCCCCGGCGACCCGTAGGGCGCCTTGGACGACAGGGTCGGTGACCGTACCCGCTCTGATGTCATCACGGTCGTAACCGTGACCTTCGAGGGCCGCGCTGGCGACCGCGCTGCGCAGGCTCACCTCGGCGGCGACCGCGCCGCCCTGCCGGCGCAGCGCGCGGTGGCCCAGGCTCGCATCGACGGCGGCGCGGGCGGCCGCCAGCGCGTCTCGGACATCGACGAGGTCGAGCAGGGGCGCGAGCGGGTCGGCAGAGGTCACGCGGCCACGGTAATCGCAGTCGGACCCCGACGACACCATCGACATCGGGGGGTGCCCCGACGGGTTCAGAAAGGCCCGGCGGGTTCAGAAAGGGCAGCGCCCGCACCGGAGTTCGCGGCCTGCACCGCGCGTACTCACCAAGGTGTCCGCGTGTACCGCCGGAGTATCGCCCCGGACCGCGGGACCGCACTAGGCTCCAGACGAGACCTCGATCACCCCCGCACAGCACCGCAAGAGGAGCGCCCTCATGAGCGAGACCCTGGAAAACTTTTTGCAGGAGACGCGGTCGTTCGAGCCACCGGCCCAGCTCGCCGCGAACGCGAACGTCACCGCCGCCGCCTACGAGGAGGCCGCGGCGGACCGGCTCGCGTTCTGGGAGACGCAGGCGCAGCGCCTCGACTGGGCCAAGCCGTGGACCGAGGTCCTGGACTGGTCGAACCCCCCGTTCGCGAAGTGGTTCGTCGGCGGCGAGCTCAACATCGCGGTCAACTGCGTCGACCGGCACGTCGCCGCAGGCAACGGTGACAAGGTCGCGATCCACTGGATCGGTGAGCCCGGCGACACCCGCGACGTCACCTACAACGACCTCTTCAAGGGCGTGAGCCAGGCGGCGAACACCCTCACCGAACTGGGCGTACAGGCCGGCGACCGGGTTGCGATCTACCTGCCGATGATCCCGGAGGCCGTCATCGCGATGCTGGCATGCGCGCGGATCGGCGCCACCCACAGCGTCGTCTTCGGCGGCTTCTCCGTCGACGCGCTCGCCACCCGGATCCAGGACGCCAACGCCAAGGTCGTCATCACCGCCGACGGCGGCTACCGCCGCGGCGCGCCGTCGGCGCTCAAGCCCATCGTCGACGACGCGGTAGCTCGATGCCCCACGGTCGAGAGGGTCCTCGTCGTCCGCCGTACCGGGCAGGACGTCACGTGGACCGACAGGGACATCTGGTGGCACGAGAGCGTCGAACAGGCGAGCGACACCCACGAGGCGCAGGCGTTCGACGCCGAACACCCGCTGTTCATCCTGTACACCTCCGGCACCACGGGCAAGCCCAAGGGCATCCTGCACACCACGGGCGGCTTCCTCACGCAGGTGTCGTACACCCACGACGCCGTCTTCGACCTCAAGCCGGAGACCGACGTCTACTGGTGCACGGCGGACATCGGCTGGGTCACCGGCCACTCGTACATCGTGTACGGCCCCCTCTCCAACGGCGCCACCCAGGTCATGTACGAGGGCACCCCGGACACCCCGCACCGCGGCCGGTTCTGGGAGATCGTCGACAGGTACAGGGTCAGCATCCTCTACACCGCCCCCACCCTCATCCGCGTGATGATGAAGTGGGGCGAGGACATCCCGGCCACGTACGACCTGTCCTCCCTGCGGGTTCTCGGTAGCGTCGGCGAGCCGATCAACCCCGAAGCCTGGATGTGGTACCGCGAGCACGTCGGCCGCAACAACGCCCCCATCGTGGACACCTGGTGGCAGACCGAGACCGGCGCCATCATGATCTCCCCACTGCCCGGCGTCACCAAGACCAAGCCCGGCTCCGCGATGAGCCCGCTCCCGGGCATCGCCGCGGATGTCGTCGACGACGCCGGTCAGTCGGTCGGCAACGGCGGCGGCGGATACCTCGTTCTACGTGAGCCGTGGCCGTCCATGCTGCGTACCATCTGGGGCGATGACCAGCGCTTCATCGACACATACTGGTCGCGCTTCGACAGGATGTACTTCGCCGGTGACGGTGCCAAGAAGGACGACGAGGGCGCGATCTGGCTGCTCGGCCGGGTCGACGACGTCATGCTGGTCTCCGGCCACAACATCTCCACCACCGAGGTCGAGTCGGCCCTGGTGTCACACCCGTCGGTCGCCGAAGCCGCCGTCGTCGGCGCCAAGGACGACACCACCGGTCAGGCGATCGTCGCGTTCGCCATCCCGCGCGGCAACATCGACGTCGAAGGCGACGCCGGCCAGAAGCTCGTTCAGGAGCTGCGCAACCACGTCTCCACGACGCTCGGCCCGATCTGCAAGCCGCGCGAGATCCAGCTCGTCCCGGAGCTGCCGAAGACCCGCTCCGGCAAGATCATGCGCCGCCTGCTCCGCGACATCGCCGAGAAGCGGACCCTGGGTGACGTCACCACCCTGCAGGACTCCGCGATCATGGACCTGATCTCGGCCGGCATGAAATCGGGCACGCCGGAGGACTGATTCCTGGCACACAGGGGGCCTGACCCCCCTTCATCGGCTCTTGAAGCGTTCCCGCAGGTACGCCGGGTGAAGCGACTCGGCGCGTTCGTACAGCCGCGGGAACCGCCTTCGCAGCGTCGCGTCGTCATACCAGCTGTCGTCGATGTCGGCGGCGTCCAGGTCGAAGTCGTCCGGCGGCTCGTCGCCGGTGAGTTCCTCGTAGACGTCGGCGGCGACGTACCCGAATCGCTCGGCCGCGCCGAAGTCCTCCTCGCCCTCGTCGAACGGCACGTCGGCGATCGAGTCCGGATCGGTCAGCGCCCGCTGGAACGTCGCGCGGCCGTGGCAGAGCAGCCAGACCCGGAAGTCCTGGAAGCTGTCGTCGCCGACCCCACCGAGCAGCAGGCCCGCCGCATGCCCCAGGTCGTTGGTGTGCGCCTGGTCCAGCACAGCGGACATCCGCCGGCCGAACGCCGCCACCTCAGCCGGTCGCCGTTTGGATAGCAGTTTGCGCAGTTCGCCCGGTTGCCGGGCGATGTCGCCCGCTGCCTTCTGACGGGTCTGCTCGATGATCCTCCACAGCGCGTTCTCGTCCACGTGCCGAATCATGGCAGGTCCCACCGACGGGTTCCTCCGGTGCACCAACCCGTACGAAAACGCCGAAACTGTCGGTGATCTGCCGTGCGACCGCCGGATCACCTGGTCGCGCGGCGGGTGCACTTAGGCTGTCGTACATGGTTGGCCACGTGGACGAGTCGTTCGTACTGCAGGACGGGCCCTGGACGCACCGGTTCGTCGGCGCGAACGGAACCCGATTCCACGTCGTCGAGGCCGGCACGGGGCCGCTGGTGCTGTTCCTGCACGGCTTCCCGGAGTTCTGGTACGCCTGGGCCGACATGCTGCCCCCAGTGGCCGACGCCGGGTTCCGGGCGGTCGCCGTCGACCTGCGCGGTTACGGCGCCAGCGACAAGCCCCCGCGAGGATACGACGGCTACACGATGGCCGCCGATGTCACCGGTCTCATCCGGGCCCTCGGGGAACGGTCCGCGACGATCGTGGGTTCCGGCGCCGGCGGCATGATCGCCTGGACCACCGCCACGTTCCACCCGAAGATGGTCAACCGGCTCGTCGTCCTCGGCGCGGCGCACCCGCTGCGGCTGCGCGCGGCACTCTTCGCCGACCCGCGCGGGCAGGCCGCCGCCGCGGCCGCCACCCTGAAATTCCAGGTGCCGCGGTACGAACACGTGCTCACCAGGGACGACGCCGCCATGATCGGGCAGCTGCTGCGCCGCTGGGCAGGACCGGAATGGACCGATTCCGACGAGTACCCGGAGTACGAGCGGCAGTGCCGAAAGGCCATGCAGATCCCGCAGGCGTCGTTCTGTGCCCTGGAGGCGTACCGGTGGGCGTTCCGGTCGACGCTGCGGCTCCACGGATACCGGTTCGTCAAACTGATGCAGCACCCGATGAGTACGCCGACGCTGCAGCTGCACGGCGCCCTCGACACGGCGGTCCTGCCCCGTACGGCGCAGGGCTCCGGCCGCTACGTCACCGCACCGTACGAGTGGCGCCTCATCGACGGCGTGGGCCACTTCCTGCACCGCGAGTCCGCCGAACTGGTCACCGGCGAAGTCCTCAGATGGGCGAAGAGCTAGAGCGGACGGACCGCCGCGCCCCGCTTCGCGTAAAACGGAAATGCGTTCCGGGCGGGCCCCCTCTGGGTGGACCCGCCCGGAGTGTGCTGCCGGGAATCAGCTCGCAGTGCAGTTGACATCGGTCGGGGTGCTGTTCGTCCCCTTCCATCGGCCGTTGAACCCGGCCGTCGCCGACGCGTTCGGCGCCAGGGAGCCGTTCCAGACCATGTTCCTCACCGTGACCTCCGCGCCGTCCTGCGCGTAAACCCCGGACCATGTGTCGACGATCGTCTGGCCGTCGGCGAACGTCCAGGTAACCGTCCAGCCCTTGATCGGCTCGGTGCCGGTGTTCTGCACCACGAGGCCGTCGCTGAACCCGCCGGGCCACGTCGTGTAGTTGACCAGGGTGGCGGTGCAGATCTTGCCGGGCCGGTCCGCGACCAGGATGCCCCGGCCGTTGGTACCGAGGTACACCCGTCCGTACACCCGCGGGTCACCGGTGATCGCCTCACCCATGTTGCCGTACTGGTGCTGGTCGTCGTTGATCCTGAACCACCGGCCACCGGCGTCGTCCGACCGGAACACGCCCGTCACACCGTCCACTGTGGCCACGGCGTACACGGCCGGGTACGTCCGTCCGGGCGCGGCCTTGCCGAAGCCGACATTTCTCGCCGAGGTGACGCCCCCCAGCCTGGTGAACGTGGCTCCGGAGTCGGTCGAGCGGTACAGCCCCTCCTCACCGGTGAGCCAGATGTCGCCTACGCCCCCCGGCACCGCCTTGAACTTCACATTCCTGGTCGGCAGGTTCGCCGCCCCGCTGGCGCTGAACGTCTTCGCGCCGTCGGTGCTGACGTAGAACCTGCCGTCGGCGTACCCGTAGAACGTCGCCGGATTCACCCGGTCCGAGCGCACCAGGGCGCCGTTCGGGATCCCGGAAGCCTCCGTCCACGTCGCACTCTTGTCCACAGTGGACACGACTGCGGCACCGCTCGGTGCCCACACGAACGTCCTACCGTCCGCACTCGCCGCCACGGTGCCGTGCTTGCCGGCACCCGGGTTGGTGCCCACTGCCCAGGACGTGCCACCGTCGGTCGAGACGTAGAAGTTCTCTGCGGCCCGGATGACGACGTTGGGGCTCGACTCGGCGAAGTCGAGGGTCTTCGCGCCACCGCCATGCATCTTCGCCGGTATCCTGGTCAGGTCGTCGTGGCGGAAACCGTCGATGTCCGCCATCGCGGAGATCAGCGGGGCGCCGGTGGGCGGGCTGACCAGCTCGTGGATGGCCGTCTCCTCAAGTCCGGCCACCATCGGCCGGATGGTGAACGTCTCATTGCGGTCCCACCTGGTGAGCTCGGTGGTCCCGTACAGGGTCGCCCCGGTGCCGTACATCATCCGGTCGGAGTCGAACGGGTCGATCTCGAGCGACTCGGTCATCCAGCCGAGCTTCGGCCGCTCCTCCGGCGCCGTCGCGGTCGAGCCCCAGTCCAGCCACGGCGAGTACGAGATATCCATCGTGTAGCGGTTCACCCGGTTCGGATAGCCCTGAAAATCCCAGATCCGGGTCCACGTCACCCCGAAGTCGGTACTCCGGAAGAAGATCACGTCCGGCCACCAGGACACCTGGGTGGCGACCATCAGGGTACCGGGATGCCGCCGGTCGACGGTCAAGCCGCTGTACCCGAAGTAGTTGCCGCCACTGCTCGACGGCACCGGGCTGATCCGGGTCCACTCACCGGTGACCGTGTGGTACTTCCACACGTCACCCTTGGAGCCGTCGTACGGCCCGTCGGTGTTGCTCGTGGCGATGTACAGCAGGTGGTTGGTCTCGTCCAGCACACCCTTGTGCGGCAGGAATCCGGTGGGCTGACCGGGGATCCGCTCCCACGTCTCACCGGCGTCGGTGGTGCGGTAGATCGAGTTCTCCTTGTCCGCGACACCGACGTAGAAACTCCTGGTCGGGCTGCCCGGTGAACTGCTGGCCGGGTCGAACGTCACCCAGACGATGCCTACCGGCCGGGTCTTGTAGTCGGACGGGTCGTCGGGGTCCGAGATGTACGTCCCCGGGTTCGGGAAGTCGCCCACCCGCGACCAGGTGGCGCCGAAGTCGGTGCTACGCCACAGGCCCTTCGCGCTCGGCGCGCCGAAGTACAGGACGTTGTTCTTGTTGGGGTCGACCGCGAGCCGCTCCCCCATGCCGCGGCCCGTGTTGTTACCGCCCAGCTTGAACGGCAGCGGGGACACCTGCCAGGTGCGGCCCTGGTCGGCCGAGCGCAGGATCGCCCCGTTGTTCGGGTCCCAGCTGTTGGTGTACATGCCGACGGCGGCGTACACCCGGTTCGCGTCGACCGGGTCGGCGGCGAGGCTGGACACCCCGTTGAAGCCCCAGTTGTCCCAGCCCACCCAGTCGAGCAGCGGAATCCACCGGCTGGTGGCAGGGTTCCAGCGGTACGCGCCACCGATGTCGGTACGGGCGTACATGAGGTCTTTCTGGGCGCGGCTGAAGATGATGCCGGGCACGAACCCGCCACCACCGATCTCCACATTGCGCCAGTTGTAGGACTCCGACGACGCCGCCGAAGCGGGGGTAGCCGTGGTGACGGCCTGCGCCACGACGGCGACGGTGGCGGTGATTATCGTGGTGGCGACCAGCCCGGCGAGCCCACGGCGGGTGGGCCTTGTGTTTGCCATTCGGTAGTGCCTCTCTTACTGAGCCACGGAAACTGCGAACGACCGCGGGCAGAGAGTCACACACGTCGACGGTTCGGTCAATAGTTCGGGGCCTAAACTAAGTCGCGGCGCTCGGAGATTGACCAGCGGGGATGTTCCGCCCCGACGCACCGGAGATCCGGACGTGCGTCGATGGCTCAGTAGCGTACGGACAGCGGACCATCCACACGTCAGGACTAGACCTTGTGCTCGCGCACGTCGACGACCTCGGCGACGGGCGCCCAGCCCTGATACACGCCGAAGTCGAACTCCTCCAGCCCCAACGCCTGCGCCACCGGCGCCCGCCCGCCCGTGTACTCGACCCGCAGCCAGACGTCGTGCTGCGCGAGCACGATGAACGGCTGGCCCCGCCATACGCATGTCGTGCGCACGTACGCCAGCTGCTCGACGTCGTCGACCTGGCGCACGTACCGGCCTGGCCGGATCTGCTCGAAGCCGTCCTCCGGCGTGCTCGCGTAGAGCCGTACGGTGTCGCCGTCGGGACTGGCGTCCCACTCCCGGCCCTGCCAGAGCGCCACGAATCCGTCCCGCATCAGTCCTCACCGACCCGGCGCCACCGGACGCTGTCGGAGTCGTAGAGCGCGATCAGCCGTTCGGTGCCGTCGGCGTCAACCCGCCACAGCTGCGCCCCGTGAGGCAACCGCACACTGTCCACTTTGAACTCCGCGATCACGTCGTCGCTCGGCGTCGGGGCGAACCCGTTGCCACGAAACGGTGGACGTTCGATCACCCAGCCGTCCATCGCGTGCATGGCCTGCTCGTTCGTCCCGCCGTACGGAATGCGGTAGAGGTCGGACCTGTGCGCGGGCCACCGCAACACGTACGCCTCCGTGGCGTCGGTGTCGCGCCCGACGGCCGCGTAAAGTTCGGCGGGCGTACGCAGGTGCTCCATCTCGGACGCACGGTGCACGAACCCGGACACCCGGTCGTACGCGCGGTCCAGCAGGTAGGCGACGTGCTGGGCCGAGACCAGCTTCTGCATCATCGGCACCGTTTCGCCGAGCTTCGCCGGTTCGGCAGGCGCGTCGGCGGCGTCCTCGGCGGGCTCGCCGCCGAGCCCGGACTCCGCGGCCCACGTCGCGAGGGCCACGATCTGCGCTCCGGGCAGCGTGGCCCCGACCGGCGTACCCGGATTGACCGCGAACGACCACGACGGATCCGGCCAGTCCTCGATCAGATTGATGAACGGAACACTGCGCGTGCGCGTCGGCGCCCCGTAATGCTCGCCCATCCGTTCCATCGACGTGAACACCACCAGGTACTGCTCACCGCCGATCAGCTCCGTCCGCCACGCGGTGCCCGCGGACTGATCGGCCGGTACCGGCACGAGCACGGTGGTCAGCAACAACGTCGACAGGTACGAATCGGTGCTCCCCCCGGAAGCAGCGTCGTACAACTCAGTTTCGGTCTCGTTGGCCGGCGTGAACTCCACCTGCGCCGTCGGCACCTCAGGCATCACGAAGGCCCCGGAGACGGCATTCCAGGCAGGTTCGGCGACGGGCGCGACCGGCCCGTCACCCTGGTCGCCCTCCCACGCTTCCGGCGAGGGTACGACGACAGCCTCCACCGGCGGCTCCGTGCGCTGCCTCACCGGCTCGGTGACCGGCATCCCGATCACGGGCACGCCGGACGGCCGGTCAGCCGCAACCGGTACGGCCGGCACCGGCGACCGCGACCGCTCGGCCCGCTGCCGCGCCCGATCGTGCTGCAGCAGTTCACGCTGAACCTCGGCCGATCGCCTCGGCTCGAACTGCCGGAAGGCGTCCACGGGCCGCGACTCAGCCGCCTCCCGCTGATCGAGCCGGCGCTGGTCGAGTGGGCGGTGATCGAGCCCGTGCTGGTCCGGTCCGTGCTGGTCCGCCGGTCCGTGCTGGTCCGGTCCGTGCTGATCCCGTCCGCGCTGGTCCGGTCCGTGCTGGTCCGGTCCGTGCTGGTCGGTTCCGTCACGGGCGGCGGACGACTCCTCGGTGGGCTGCTGTGCCGGCCGGTTGGCGGCGAATGCCTGGGCGGCGGCCGCCATCGAGATCGGGCGCTCGGACGGTGGAGTAACCGGCCGACGCGGCAGGGGTCCAGCAGCACCGGGCGGCGGACCCGCAGAGCCGGTCGACAACGGTCCACTGGAGGCCGGCGAGGCGACTCCCGGCGAGGCGACTCCCGGCGGCGTCACGGCCCCGGCGGGCACGCCGGGCGGTGCGGTTGCCGCTGGTGAAACGGCGGGCGGGCGAGTGGGCGATGGCATGACGCCCGGCCCGGAGATCCGCCGCGGCGGATCCGTCGCCGTCACCGCGGGCGAGCGCGCCGGGTCGGGTGCGTGGGAGCCGGTCGCCGGGAGGCGGGAAGGCGGGGCGTTGTGCGCTGCCGACGGGCCGGCGGCGGGCTCCACACCCTCAGATCGTCGATGGGCCGACGCAGCGTCGGGGGCGTCGGCGACCGCGCGTGACGACGTGGCGGCGTCGGCGTCTGTGCCGACGGAGGCGCGGCTGCCACGGACCGGCAGGCGAAAGTCCCCACGGGCCGATTGACACAAGAACCACGAGGGCAGATATCCCTCGATCGGAAGACCGGGGTTGACAGCCAGCCACCACTCGATGTTGGGCCAGCTGGACGCGAGCTCGCGGTAGGTCACCCGGCGTGCGGAACCGGCGTGGTCGGCGAGGCACGCCTGAAGGGCCGCCGCGGATGTGAACGCAAGGATGTGGGTACGCCCACCGGCGCTCCAGGTACCCCACCCCATCGGTACGCGACCCGCCACCGCATCGGCGGAGATGGGCAGCATCAGCTCCACGTCGGCGAGGATCCGGAAGTACGACTCCTGATCCTTCGCACTCAGCGCATCACGCATGGCTTGCTCGGCTTCGGTAACCGGCTCCCAGTCGGCCACGTCCACCTCCCTTCGCGGGCGTGTCACCCCACACGCAACGCGTACAACTTACAAGGTCAGGCCACGATCACAATGGTCACGGGTACGAGGACCGCCAAGATGGGCGCTCCTGACTAACATCCCATCCGGGATCAATGTGGGAGGAGCCCGTTCGATGCTGAGCGCCAGGCGTTCGTTACCGTACGTAACGGCCTGTGCCGTTCTGGTCGCGACCACGGCGTTCGGTGCGTCCGCGACGGCCGCGCCGGTCGCGCTGGCGCCGTCCGGCTGTCAGCAGCCGCCCAAGACCACAGCCTGGCCGCAGGAGACGACCCCGCCCGCACAGCGGCGCTTCAAACTGGACATGATCGACCCGATCGCCGACGGGTCCGGTGTGGTCGTCGCCGTCCTCGACTCCGGCGTGGACCGTAGCCATGACCAGCTGGGTGATCAGGTTTACGCCGGTTCCGACCCGCTGAACGGCGCCGCCGACGGGCTCGAGGACCGCGTGGGCCACGGCACCCTCGTAGCCAGCCTGATCGCCGCCAAGCACAAGAACGGCGTCGCGTTCCGCGGCCTCGCCCCCGGCGCGAAGATCCTGCCGATTCGGGTGAGCGAGATCCTCGACGACGGCAACGGCGGCACGACCGGCAAGGGAGACGCGTCCACCTTCGCCAGAGCGATCATCGACGCCGCGAATGAACCGAACGTCGGGGTCATCAACATGTCGCTGGCGCTCAACTCCGACATCCCCGAGGTCGAGAGTGCGGTCAGGTACGCCCTGTCCAAGAACAAGGTTCTCGTCGCGGCGGCGGGCAACAGAGTGAGCGGCAACGACGCCCCGCCGGGCGACGCCTGGCCCGCGAGGTACGACGGCGTGCTCGGCGTCGGCGCCGTGGACGACAAGGGCCTGTGGATCGAGTCGTCCCGGCAGGGCGCCATGGTGAAGATCTCCGCCCCGGGCTCGAACGTCGTCGGCGCCGCGGCCGGCGGGAAAGGCCTGTGCCAGGACAGCGGCACGAGCTTCGCGGCGCCGTTCGTCGCGGCGACGGCCGCCCTCGTCCGCCAGAAGTACCCCAATGCCAGCCAGAAGGACGTCGTCGACCGCATTCTCGCCACCGCCGACCCGGCACCCGGCAGCCCCGAGAAGTACGGCGTCGGCATCGTCAACCCGTACCGGGCCCTGACTGCCACCATGGACGTGGCCGCCTCCGTACCGGCCCCGGCGGTCGTCACGGACCAGGATGCCGCCATGAAGACACAAACCCAGCGGCGCGCCGAAGCCCGCTCGAACGCGCTCCTCTTCGCCGGCATCGTTGTGGTCGTGGTCATCCTCGGCGCCGCGGCAGCCCTTGCCATCCCCCGCGGAATGCGCCGGCGCTGGCGCCCGGCGGACCCGCCCACCGTCTGACAGCGGGGCGGGGGTGATGCGCGACGTCGCCGGCGGCGCGGCTCTCCGGGTGGATCATTCCGGCTCTCGCAACGTCAGGAAGTCGGTCCGCCTTCGGACGCGACCCTTCGGCAGTCGAGGTAGGCGTCCAGTGCGGCAGCGCCGGCGAGCATGGCGCGGCTCGTGGCCGACAGGCGGGCGCGCCAATCACGCAGCATGGACCCGAGTGGCGCGACGCCTCCGGCCGAACGGACCTGGGCGATCAGCGGGGCTATCTGCTCCAGCAGGTAGCCGCCTCGTCTGAGCTGGTGAGCCAGTAGGGCGTCACGCACGTCGGCCGCGCTGTAGATCCGGTAGCCCGTCCGTGGGTCGCGGCGGGGCTGGACCACGCCGGCACGTTCCCACTTGCGCAGGGTGGCCGGGCGGAGGCCGAGCCGTCTCGACAGGGGACCGACGAAGGTGTCGCCGCGTTCCTGCGGCACAGGCTCGAACCCGCGAAGTGCGGCTTCGACGGCCTGCAGAGTGCGACGATCGTCAAGGAGCTGCGCGTGACTCTGGTCGATGAGCCGGAGCGCATCCTCGGTCGCGTCCCGATTGATCGCCCGCATGATCGACGTGGCCGTCTGGTGGCCGTGTCCGGGCACGAGGGCGAGGAACGCACGCAGGGCTTGCGCGTGCAGCGGCGTGTAGGTGCGGTAACCGTGCGGGGTCCGTTCGGCGCTCGGAAGGATGCCGGCCGCCTCATAGTTCCTGACCGCCTGGGTGGACAGACCGTGGCCACGCGCCAGGTCAACCGGCCTGAGCCGTCCACCGCTTTGAAGGTTTCGCCTCACTGTCCTGCCAATGTCGCGCTGAAGTTTCAATCGAAGGTTCAACGATACCGTTAAGGGCATGACTGCCTGCATCACAGACACCGCCCATGCCGTCGACGCGGCGACCGTCATGAGGCTGCTCCCGGCGCGGCCGCGGCTACTCGCCCTCGGCGAGCCCACCCACGGCGAGGACGTTCTGCTCGACGTGCGAAACGACCTCTTCCGGCAACTTGTCGAGCAGGAGGGCTACCGGACGATCGCCATCGAGAGCGACTGCATGATGGGCCTGGTCGTGGACGACTACATCTCCTCGGGTACGGGCGCCCTCGACGAGGTCATGGAGCACGGGTTCAGCCACGGGTGGGGCGCATCGGCGGCCAACCGCGAGCTGGTGGGCTGGATGCGTGCGTACAACGACGGCCGGCCCGTGTCAGAACGGCTGCGCTTCGCCGGTTTCGACGGCCCCCTGGAGATCACCGGTGCCGCGAGCCCTCGGCAGGCCCTCACCGCACTCCACGTCTACCTCACCGCCTGGACCGACGCCGACCTGCTTCCCTGCACCACGGAAACACTCGACCGTCTGCTCGGCGCCGACGACCGGTGGACCGATCCCGCCGCGATGATGGACCCGTCCCAGTCCGTGGGGCAGACCCCCGAGGCCGAACAACTGCGGCTACTCGCCGACGACCTGGTAGCACTGCTCGACACGCAGACGCCGCACCTGATCGCGGCGTCGTCGCGGGACGCCTGGGACCGCGCACGCATGTACGGGCGCACCGCCACCGGGCTCCTGCGGTACCACTTCTGCATGGCCCACACGTCACCGAACCGCATGGCGCGGCTCTGCGCGCTGCGGGATTCGATGATGGCCGCCAACCTGCTCGCCATCGCCGAACGGGACCCGGCACTGATTCACGCCCACAACAGCCACCTGCAGCGAGACAAGAGCACGATGCGGATGGGCGGCCAGCCGCTGGAATGGTGGAGCGCCGGGGCGATCGTCAGCGCCCAACTGGGCGAGAGGTACGCCTTCCTGGCCACAGCCCTCGGCACGATCCGCCACCACGGTGTGGACACCCCACCCCCGGACACCCTCGAAGGACTCCTGTACGCGCTCCCAGAGGACCGATATGTCGTCGACGCCCGCCGGCTGGCCACCGCGCTCGGCGAGGTGGCACCCGCTCCCCGCGTGTCCCCCTGGTTCGGTTACGCCCCGCTGGACCCGGCCCACGTGGCGAGCACCGACGGGATCGTGTTCGTCAAGGACGCCCGCCGATAAAGGCCAGAGTCTGGTTTCGCTGCACCGGTCACACCATGGCTGAAGGCGCGAGAAGACCGGGGCTCGTACCCCGGTCTTTCGTGCGCCGGTCCGGTTGCGCCGATCCTGTCTGGTCCTGCTGGATCAGCTGAAGAGTTGAGTCGTCGACTTCTCGGTGCTCAGGTAGTCCTGAGCGGACTCGTCCAACGCGCCCTTGATCTGCTGAAGGATGCCCTTCAGGTCGGTGGACGCCTGGGTCCAGCGACGCTGGCGCTCGGCGTACGAGGCCTGCGCCTCACCCTCCCACGTCGCCACCAGCGGCGCGGCGGCCTGCTGAAGGTCCCCGAGCTGCGCGTCGAGGGTGCTGATGGCCTTCGAGATGTCGACACTCGCCTGCTGGAGCGCAGGGAAATTAACGAGTAGCTGTCCGTCACTCATAAGTCTTTCCTCCCCCGGTCAATCGTCAGAGCGGCAGGCTGATGGAGCCGATGGAGTTCATGCGGCCCGAGGCGTCGGAGTCCGTCGACGTGTACTGCTTACCCGCCGTACGGATAGCGGTCGCGGTCTCGGCCAGCGCCTGCGAAATCTTCTTCTGGTCCTCGGCCCACTGCACCTTGGTCTGCTCGAAGGCCCGAGCACCGGCGCCCCGCCAGTTGCTCGACAGTACCTCGAGCTCGCCCATCAGACCGGACAACATCTGGTTGAGCGACTGGTTGGCCGACTCGAACTTGGCCGCGGTCTGTTCCATAACTGCAGCTTCGGACGCAGTCTGGTTCGACACTTCGGACACCCCGCTTTCATGTGCGTTTGGGACCCGGTCCACTCAGGACGCCGCCCACTTCGACGAGCGTCGTTCAGCACCGGAGGATTGTCAGGCTAGCCGTTCGCGCCATTCGGTGGGGGGCAGCCCTCACCTGTGTTCATTCATGACGGTATCGGTTGCCCGTCCAGGGAACAGGCACGGCCGGTCGGCCTGTGGACGGCCTGTGGACGGCCTGTGGACGGCCTCGAGACGGTCATCCGGTGGGCTGCTGCGCGGTGGCGCCCGAGCCGTCTGCCGGCTTCCTGGCGGCGTCGGGGTCCAGAGCCGGACCGCGCGGGATCAGATCACTCAAAGCGGTCATGATCTGCACCGGCTGGACGGAGCCGTACCCGAACATGCCCCGCACGGCCTCGGTCATGGTGTAGCGCTTGCCGTTCTGCACGATCGCGAGCGCCCCGCTCGGCACGCCGGGCGCCGCCATGTCCTGAACGAGGACGCCGGCGCCGGGTGTCATGTCGATCTGGTCGATGGTCGCCTTGACGGGCTGACCCGACGGGGTCTGCGGCGTCTCGGCCGACGTCCTGGCGGGAATCGGATCGAGCGGGACGCCGTGCCGCAGCTGAGTGACGCCGCCCTGAGAGGCCTGGGCACATAGGCCCCTGGTCGGCTCGATGATGTGCGGCTTCTTCGCGGGTACGGGGATCAGGCTCCCCCGATCGCCGGGGATGCCATTGGCCGGGGTGTTCTCGACCACGTTGTCGGCAAGCGCGGATTCCTCGATGCTCTGCACCTGACTGGTGCCCGTGATCTCTCGGTACTGGGGATCGGCCAGCAGTACGTCCACATCGAACTCGGAGATCTCCGCGTATCCGGTCGCCACCACGACGAACCACCGGTAGCTGCCGTCGGACGGACGCAGAAGGCTGACGACGGTCCCGATCCTCCGTCCCGGGAGCTTCTGGGACTGCTTCCCGGCATCGGTGATCGCGATCTTCTCGATGTCGTTCGCGGCCGGGAAGGCGTTCAGGAACGCCTGGGAGACCAGGGCCGCCCTGCTCTTGTCCGAGACGACGTTCTCGCCGGTGACGCCCTTGAGCAGATAGCGGTTGTCGTTCCAGATCAGGTAGTACGTGGCGCCGATACCGGGGGCGTCCTTGACGAGGGCCGCCTCGCCGGGGGCGAAGACCGTCCCCGCCGTGACCGCCTTGCCGATCTTGAGGATCGACCGTGCCTGCTGGGACACGTCGTCCTTCATCGTGCAGATGGTCCAGGGTTCCGTCAGCAACCGCCTGGCCTCGGTGATCGAGCTCGGCGCGCCCACAATGCCGATCATCGGCGCACGTGCCTCGTCGCGCAGCGAAGACTGCGATACGTTGCGCTTCTCGTTCCTGCCCGCGAGGAGGACGGCCGACGCGTAGTTCAGCATCGGGTAGAGCCTGCCCTCCTTGCGGACGTAGTTGGCTCCGGTCTCCTTCTCGATGAGGACGATGTCGTTGTCCTTGTTGGTCGTCGCGCCGGACCCCGTGAAGAGGGCGTAGGCGGCGACGCCGCCCACCGCCAGTGCGGAGATGAGCAGGCTGACCATGGTCGCCCCCATCGCGCGCTTGAACGGCGCCTGGTTCGGGTCGGTCTCACGCATGACGAGCGCGGCCACCACCCGCTGGATCATGAACTGGTACGAGTGCAGCTGGTCCTGCCGCGACGGCATGCGGCCCCCTCTCGGATCGATGCACGCCATACGATAGGCCCGCGCGAGCCGGTCGCGGGGGCATGGTCCGTACCGGACACCGGGGTGACCGAAAGCAAGGCACAATGACCGCCGTCGACGGCTGCGCGGCCGTCGGAGACCTGGGGGAGGCGATCGCGGTGACGACGAGCGTGGCGCAGGGACGCCCCGACTTCGTAGGCCACGGCGATCGCGCGGGTACGCGGCCGCCGAAGGCGAGACTGCACCGTGGACGGTTGTTCGGCCTTCGCGTCGGGCAGCTCGTCGCCACCCAGTTCGCCGCCGCGATGCTCCTGGTCGCTGCGCCGTACGGGTCCGTGGCGCTCGTCTCGGCAGGACTCGTAGCCGTGACGATCCTCGTGTTGACCTGGATGCCGATGCGCCACCGGTGGGTGTACGAGTGGCTCGGCGTCGCGATGCGCTACAGCGGACGCCGGCACGCCTCGGATCGCGGCACCGGGCTGCTCGACCTGGTGGCGCCCGGCGCCCGGATCGAGCCCGTCGAACTGGACGGTGAGTCCGCCGCGGTCGTCGTCGACGGCCTCGGGATGACCGCCGTCATCGAGCTCGGTGACCCGTCCGGGCTGCTGGTGGAGGCTGTGGCGGATCTCCCGGCGCCCGATTCGCTGCTGCCCACCGGGGCGGACAGCCCGCCGACGCGGGTGCAGGTGGTACTGACCGGCGCGCCGGGTCCGGCGATGCGGGCTGGGAGCGGCACGCCGGCGAACTCGTACCGGCAGCTGACGGAGGGGCGGATCCTCGGGTACGCCCGTTCGCTGATGGCGATCCGGGTGGTGCGTACCGAGGGTTGGAGCGAGGACGATCTCCGGCGGGCACTGTCGTCGATGATCCGCAAGCTGCCGCGGCGCCTCGGCGACGTCTCGCTCCGCGCGTTGGGCGGAGCCGCGATCGGCCAGGCCCTCGACGAGCTGGCCCACCACAGCCCCGGGCAGATCGCCTCGGAGAGCTGGCCGGGTCTGCAGGTCGGCGGCCTGGCCCAGGCGACGTTCCGCATCGGGCAGCTACCCGACCTGCGGTACGGAACCTCACAGCGACTCGTCAACCGGATGCTGAGCCTGCCCGCGAGCAGCACCACGGTCGCCATCAGCGCAGGACCACGAACGGGCGAGGCGCTGGCCATCGAATGGACGGTCCGCCTGGCCGCCCCGGACGACAACGGCCTCGACCTGGCCGCCCAGCACCTACGCAAGCTCGTCACGGCGGAACGTGCCACCGTGCACCGGCTCGACGGCGATCAGCTCGCCGGTCTCGCCGCGACGCTGCCCCTGTCCACCACGGTCGACGCGCCACCGTGGGGCATGCCGACCGACGGCCTCGTGCCGCCGGGCACGCTGGACGGGCTCGCGCTCACGCCGGCCGGCGGCGGTCTGATGCTCGGCAACAACCGGCACGGCGCTCCGGTCGTGGCCCGGCTGTTCCGTCCGGAGCAGACCCGCGCCCTGCTTGTCGGCGGCGTACGGGCGGCTCAGCTGGTGGCGATGCGGGCGATGGCGCTGGGCGCTCGCGTGGTGGTGCAGACCGCGCGACCGCGGGCGTGGGAGCCGTTCGTCCGCGGCGCGGCCGTACCCGGTGAGTCGATCGCCGTCGTGCCGCCGGGCCGGTCGATGGAGATGCCGCCGGGCACGGTGCTGCACCCGCTGCTCGTGGTCGTCGATGTCGGCCCGGTGGGCGCCGACCCCGGTCCTGGCCGCGGCTGGCAGGCCACGCTGGTCGTCCGGGACGACTTCTCTGCGGTCGACGTCGACGTGGCGTCGCGGGCCGATCTGTTGCTCCTGCAGCCCCTCCGGCCGGACGAGGCGAACCTGGCGCAGGCCAGCCTCGGTCTCGGCGACGCGGCGCAGTGGCTGACCCGGATCCGCCCAGACATGATCGGCGTGGTGAACCGCCGCGTGGTCCGCTGGGTCGCGCTGTCGATCACTTCGATCGAACAACAGCTCATCGGAGCGCCGTACCGAGCCTGACCGGCTGATCGACACAACGCCGGGCGGGGCACGGAGACTAGCCTGCCCATGGCACGATCATGTGCCATGGGCATCCTCATCCGGCTCGGGATCACGGCGGTCGCGCTGTGGATCGCGACCCTGGTCATCCCTGGCATCACGCTGAACACGACCTCGATCAGCGGCGCAATCGGCACGCTGCTCGTCGTCGCGGTGATCTTCGGACTGGTCAACGCGATCCTGCGGCCGATCATCAAGATGGTCGGCTGCGGCTTCTACGTCCTGACACTGGGCCTCATCGCGATCGTCGTCAACGGTGCGCTCTTCCTGCTGACCAGCTGGATCGCGAGCAAGTTCGACCTGCCGTTCCACGTCGACGGCTTCGGCAAGGCAGTGCTGGGCGCGCTGCTCGTCGGCATCGTCAGCTGGGTCCTCAACATGCTGGTCCCCGACGGCGAAGACTGAGACCGGCTGGTCCACCAGCCGGGAATGGGGGCTGTGACGACGCTCCCTGCCGGGTTTGCTGGGCGCGTGCTGACTGTGACCCGCTCCGACGGATACCTGCTCACCGGCGACCGCGAACGCCTCGACATCGACCTGGTGCACCGCTGGATCGCCACGGACACGTACTGGGCGCAGGGGCGGAGCCGAGCCGCGATGAAGGCGGCGATCGACGGGTCCCGGCCGTTGGGGATCTATCACCCCGACGGCCGGCAGCTCGCATTCGCCCGGGTGGTCACGGACGACGCAGTGTTCGCGTACCTCTGCGACGTGTACGTGGACCGTTGCGCCCGCGGTATCGGGCTCGGAACATGGCTGGTCGGCTGCCTCCGCGACGAGCTGGCGCGGCGGGGACTACGCCGGTTCCTGCTCACCACCCGGGACGCGCACGGCGTGTATGCGAAGGTCGGATTCAGGGACGTACGCGGCGACCGGTGGATGGAGTGTGACCTTCTCCAGTCGGTGACCTTCGAGCCTGGTGATGACGGCGATGAGGGGTGATCTCACCGTCGACGGCCTACGTGCCGGGCGGAGTGCGGCGGCCGACGAGTTCACGGTACGTCGTACGTGAGCAGCGCCTTCCCGTCGTGGCGCTGCAGGATGAGCCGGTTGAGCGTCTCGCCGTTGAACCGGGTGATGCCCGCCATGTCGACCGCGGAACCGGGGGCGGCCGTCCACGAGCCGAGCTGATCGCTGGCGTCGTCGGGCCCGTACGCCATCAGCCGGAAGGTGTTGGCCTTCCCGGACCCGTCCGACCCGGCGTAGAGACACGTCATGGTGACCTTGGTGCCCCACTTGGTGCTGGTCAGGCTGACGTTCGCGGTGACCGGGACGGTGCTGTCGACGGCCTGCATGGCCACGGTCGGTGCGGGGTCCCCGGCACCGGTGGGGCCGGGCCTGTCGAGCCAGAGGAACATGCCGCCGAGGCCGAAGACGAGGGCCAAGCAGGCCGCGGCGACGGCGAACCCGGCCGTCCGCCAGCGACTACGCCGCCGGTCCCGGGCCCCGGAGGTCTTCGCCGCGACGACGAGTTCCGGCATCCGGTCCCGCCTCCGGGGCAGGTCCGGCTCCAGCATCGCGGCCAGGTCGGCGGCGTCGAGGCGGCCGAGCAGGCCGGGCAGCACGGCGATGTCGGCGACCGCCTCCCGGCAGAACGAGCAGGTCGCGAGGTGTCGCTCGTACGCGGCACGCTCGGACGGCGACAGGGCACCGAGGACGTACGCACCGTCGTCGTGCTCGTGATCACATCTCACCGGGTCACCCCCATTTCATCCAGAACCATCCGCAGCTGCCGTACCATGCCTCGACCGCCCGCTCCGCCTCGTCCGCCGACGGCGGTTCGGGAAGCGAGTCGGCGGCCGCCCCGCCGACCGGGGCCCGTCGGGCAGCGGTGGACAAGGTTCCCCGCTGCGGCAAACAGCCACGACCGCACCGCGCCCCGCTCGGGATCGAGCACCTCGGGATGGCGCCAGGCACGCAGCAGCGTCTCCTGTACCAGGTCCTCAGCCCGCTGCCGGTCTCCGCCGGTCAACCGGACGGCGTGTGCGAAAAGCGCTTCACCGTGTTCGTCCCGCAGAGCGCGGAGCAGTTCGGCGTCTCGATCCTTCAAGGCGGGCCGCCTCTCTCGCGTTCCACACCGTCTTACGTGTGGCGCTGGTCGCCGGTTCAACCCGGACGTGGGTACCCCCGCCTCCAACCAGGCCTTCAGGCCGCAGGATGAGACGTATCCATGAAGTGTCAGGCGGTGGCCGCGTCCCCGGCGGTAAAGGCGTCAGCGATCGCCCGGCTAGTGGCCAGCAGTTTCGACCGGACAATCCGGGCTGAGGTCAGCATCTCGGTGGCGGGCAGGACGCACGAGAGCACAAGCCGGCGTTCGAGGTCCCGGTCGGCGGCCACGACGACAGCCGCCCCGGCCACGCCCTGCCGGAACTGGCCGATCTCGATCTGCATGCCGCGCCGCTCCCCCGCCGCCAGGTCGGCGTCGAGTGCCTCGGGCGTCGTCAGGGTGGCCGGGGTGAACCCCCGCATCCCCCAGTCGCGCATGTAGCGGGCGCGCTGGTCCGGGGTGAGAGTGGCGAGCAGGGCCTTGCCGAGCGCCGTCGCGTGACCGCCCTCGTCGAAGCCGGGGACGAAGTCCTCGACGTACGGCGACCGGGGTCCATCCGCGACGGCGGTCACCGCCACCCGCCCGCCGACGAAGCGGCCGAGGAGGTGTGTGTGGCCGGTGTCGGCGGCCGCCCGCCGGAGCACCTCACCGACGGCGGGCGGTCCACGGAACGCGGAGACGAGTTCGCGGTACCGGTCGGCGATCTCGAGGCCGACCACGTACGTGCCGTCCTCGCGCCGGATGACGTAACCCTCGTAGGCGAGCGTGCGCACGAGGTGGTACGTGGTGGCTACCGTCAACTCGCACCGGCGGGCGATCTGTTTCACGGTGAGGCCGCGGGGGGCCCGACCGACCGATTCGAGCACCCGCAGGGCACGGGACACGCTTCTGATCAGGTCGGACGGTTCCGCCAAGGGGTCGCGCACAACCACCTCCGACGCCGGGGACCTTCACCATATGAAATATCCTCCGCTGACGGAATGGGGCAGCGTGCCATCCCTTCCACCGAGTGGGCAAACGACCGTGTGTCCAATGACACGTACGGTCTCTGAGCAGCGTCGATGCCACTTACGCTGCTTCGGATGGCACACACTCCGATCCTGCCGATCGCCGGACAGCATCCCGTTCGAGTCGCCGTCGGGGCCGTGACGACCACCATCGCGGTCGTCCTGCCGGTGTTCCTTGTCGGCGGGCTCGCCGTACAGATCCGCCGGGATCTGGAGTTCTCACCGGCAGGGCTCGGACTGGCCGTCTCTGTCTACTTCGGCGTGAGTGCGCTGGCCTCCCTGCCGGCAGGCGCTCTGGTGGAACGGTTCGGAGCCGTTCGCGTCGCCCGCTACTCGATTCTGCTGTCCGCGGGGAGCATGATCGCCGTCGCCGCCGCGGCCCGGTCCTTGACGGGGCTTGTCGTGCTGCTGGCCGTCGGCGCGGGCGCCAACGCCGCCGGGCAGCTCGCCAGCAACGCCGCCCTCTCGCGTCAGATGCCGATCCGGCGGCAGGGCCTGTCGTTCGGACTCAAGCAGTCCGCCATCCCGCTCAGCACGCTTCTTGCGGGCGCCACGGTGCCCGCAGTGGCACTGACGGTCGGCTGGCGGTGGGGCTTCGGCATCGCAGCTCTGGTGGCGCTGGCGGCGCTCCCGCTCGTTCCCCGTTCCCCGGACGACAACGGTCCGATCCGGGCCGCCGGCCCCTCGCGCGCGACGGGCGCGCTGGTCGTCATCGGCGTTGCCGCAACGTTGGCAGCGGGCGCCGCCAACGCGCTAGGCACATTCCTCGTCGATGCCGCGGTGGCGCGTGGGCTCGCCGCCGGGCCTGCGGGCCTCACCCTCACCTTCGGTGGCCTCATCTGCGTCGCGGCCCGGGTGGCGGGCGGCTGGCAGGCCGACCTGCTGCCGGGCCGCCAGGTCGGCGTCATCGCGGGTCTGCTCGCGACCGGAGCCGCCGGGCTCGCGTTGCTCGCAGCACCCGGCACGGTGGCGCTCGTCGTGGGCGTGGTCCTCGGCTTCGGACTCGGCTGGTCATGGCCGGGACTGATGAACTTCGCGGTGGCGCGCCTCCACCCGCAGGCGCCCGCGGCTGCCACGTCCATCACCCAGACCGGGGTGTACGCGGGCGGCTGCCTCGGTCCCCTCGTGCTGGGCGCCATCGCCGCGTCGGCGGGATATCCGACGATGTGGACGGTCGCCGCCGCCGCGATGCTGGTCGGCGCGGCCATGATGCTCGTCGGCAGCGCCCGCCTGCGCCGCCATCCGGCCGGCGCCTGACTGGTCCTAGCTGGTCCGGTCGGCGATGAAGTCGCAGAGGGACTCCATCGCCGAACGGGGGACACCCGGCGGCAACGGCGCGAGCTGTGCGCGGGCCTCCTCCGCGTACGTGCGGACGGTCTCCCGGGCGCGCTTCAGCGCCGCGGAGTCACGGAGCAGGCCGAGGGCCTCGGCGTGCAGGGCGTCGTCGGCGAGCGGGCCGGTCGCCAGGATCTCCCGCAGGCGCACCGACGCGGCGTCGGTGTCGTCGGCCTCGAGCGCGTACAGGACCGGCAGAGTGGGTACGCCCTCGCGCAGGTCCGTACCGGGGGTCTTACCGGACTGGGTGGAGTCCGACGAGATGTCGAGCAGGTCGTCGGAGAGCTGGAAGGCGATGCCGATCGTCTCGCCGTACCCCTCGAGGGCCTCGATGTACCCGGGCGCCGCGCCGCCGAACATGCCGCCGAAGCGCGCGGACGTCGCGATCAGCGACGCGGTCTTCTCGCGGATGACGTGCAGGTAGTGCTCGGTGGGGTCGCCGCCACGCGCGCCCGCGGTCTCGGCGATCTGGCCGTGCACCAGCCGGGCGAACGTGCGGGCCTGCAGCCGGACAGCCTCAGTGCCCAGGTCCGCGGCGATGTCGGCAGCCCGGGCGAAGAGGTAGTCACCGACCAGGATCGCCACCGAGTTGCCCCACCGGGAGTTGGCGCTCGGGGCTCCGCGGCGTACCTCGGCTTCGTCCATGACGTCGTCGTGGTACAGCGTCGCCAGGTGGGTCAGCTCCATGACGACCGCGGCGGGTACGACGAGCTGCGATTGCGGGTCGCCGAACTGGGCACCCAACGCGACCAGCAGCGGGCGGAACCGCTTGCCACCGGCGTCGGCCAGATGCCGGGCCGCGTCGGCCACCAACGGGTCGGCGCTGGCCACGCTGGAGCGCAGCTCGGCCTCCACCGCGGCCAGGGTCGCCGCGACGGATTCCTCCACAACGGGATCGCCGAAGTCGACGCCTGAGGCGTTCAACGCGCCACCGGTGCTCACCACCCCATCACCATGCCATACCACCTTCATCACGAGCCTGGCGGCACCCGCATGAACGAGGACCCCGATCGATGATCGACCGGGGCCCTCGGCACGACGTGGGACGTCAGCGTACGAAGTCGGCGGCGGTCTTCGTCAGCTCCAGCAGCGGCGACGGCACGACGCCCAGCACCAGCGTCATCGCCACACCGATGAAGAGCCCCGCCGACGTGAGTACGCCCGGAATCGACACCGTCGGCGTCGACTCGCCCGGCTCCGAGAGCCACATCATCACGACGACCCGCAGGTACGGGAACGCGATCAGCATGCTGGTGACCACACCCGCTATCACGAGCCAGACGTGGCCGCCGCCCAGCGCCGCCCCGAACACCGCGAACTTGCTGGTGAACCCGCTGGTCAGCGGGATACCGGCGAACGCCAGCAGGACGAACGTGAACACTCCCGCCAACAGCGGCGAACGGCGGCCCAGACCCGCCCAGCGGGACAGGTGGGTGGCCTCGCCGTCCGCGTCACGGACCAGCGTGACGACGCCGAACGCGGCCAGCACGGTGAAGCCGTACGCGGCCAGGTAGAACATCGTGCTGGACAGCCCGTCCCGGCTCTGCGCCAGTACGCCGACGAGCAGGTAGCCCGCGTTCGCGATCGACGAGTACGCCAGCAGCCGCTTGATGTCCGTCTGGGTGATGGCGAGCACCGAACCGACCAGCATCGTGAGCACCGCGACGACGCCCAGCACCGGCTGGAAGTCCCACGTGAGGCCGTCGAACGCCACGTACAGCACGCGCAGCAGGGCACCGAACGCGGCGACCTTCGTGCAGGCCGCCATGAACGCGGTGACCGGCGTCGGGGCGCCCTGGTAGACGTCCGGGGTCCAGACGTGGAACGGGGCGGCCGCCGCCTTGAAGAGCAGGCCGATGGCGACCAGCGCCACACCGGCGTAGAGCAGGACGTCGCTCTTCGCCGAGGTGCTCACCGCGTCATGGATGGTGGAGAGGTTCACGCCGCCCGCGTAGCCGTACAGCAACGCCACTCCGAACAGGAAGAACGCCGACGCGTACGAGCCCAGCAGGAAGTACTTCAGCGCCGCCTCCTGGCTCAGCAGGCGCCGCCGCCGGGCCAGTGCGCACAGCAGGTAGAGCGGCAGCGAGAAGACCTCGAGAGCGATGAACATCGTCAGCAGGTCGTTCGCGGCGACGAAGAGCAGCATGCCGCCGAGCGCGAAGGTGACCAGCGGGTAGATCTCCGTGCCGCCCGGGTTGTTGATCTGGCGCTGATCCTTTTCGGAGCCGACGGTCACCGCCGCCTGGGAGACGAACGCGCCACCCAGCTCGAGCGATCGCTCCGCGATCAGCAGCAGCGCGACGATCCCCAGCAGGACGATCGAGCCCTGTAGGAAGAGCGTCGGCCCGTCGATCGCGACCGCGTTGCCGATGGTCAGCTTCCGGACGTCACGCTCGACGACGATCGCCACCAGCGACGCGGCCGACGCGAGGAGCGCGAGTGCCACCTGGACGACGTACCGCGCCGACCTCGGGACGAACGCCTCGACCAGCACACCGAGGCAGGCCACGCCGAACAGGATCAGCATCGGCGCGAGCGCCGCATAGTCGATCGGTGGCAGGTTCAGATTTTCCATGGTTACGCCGCCACCTTCCGGGAACCGCTCATCGGGAAGCCTCCGTCACGCTGCCAACGGCCGGCGCCGGGTCCTCGGCGCCGACGTCCTGCATGGTGGCCGTGACGGCCGGGTTGATCACGTCGGTGACCGGCTTCGGGTAGAAGCCGAGCAGCAGCAGGAGCAGGATCAGCGGGGCGACCACGACCTTCTCCCGCACGCTGATGTCCTTCGACATCGCCGACGCCTCGGTCAGTGCCGGGTTCAGCGTGCCCTGCACGGTCCGCTGCACCATCCACAGCACGTACGCGGCCGCCAGGATGATGCCGACCGTGGCGATCACCGCGACGGTCGGGTTGACCGTGAACGTGCCGATCAGCACCAGGAACTCGCTGATGAACGGCGCGGTACCCGGCAGCGCCAGCGACGCCAGACCGGCGAAGAGCAGCACACCGGCCAGCACCGGCACCAGCTTGCCCGCGCCGCCGAAGTCACTGACCAGCGACGAGCCGCGCCGGGCCACGAACATGCCGACGACAAGGAACAGCAGGCCGGTCGCGAGGCCGTGGTTGAGCATGTACAGCACGGAGCCCGTACCGGCCTGGGTGGTGAACGCGAAGATCCCGACGCCGATGAAGCCGAAGTGGGCGATCGACGTGTACGACACCAGGCGCTTCAGGTCGTTCTGGCCGACCGCCAGCAGAGCGGCGTAAATGATGCCGATCACCGCCAGCGTCAGCGCGACCGGGGCGAACCAACGCGACGCTTCCGGGAACAGCGGGAGGCAGTAGCGCAGGATGCCGAACGTGCCGACCTTGTCCAGGACGCCGACCAGCAGCGCCGCGGCGCCCGCCGGAGCGGCGCCACCGGCGTCCGGCAGCCAGGTGTGGAACGGGAAGAACGGTGCCTTGATCGCGAACGCGATGAAGAAGCCGAGGAACAGCCAGCGCCCCGTGGTCGTCGCCATGTCGATCTGGGTCAGCTTCTCCCAGTCGAAGCGCTCACCCGCGGCGACCTGACCGTCGGCGACCACCCACAGGCCGATCACGGCGGCCAGCATGAACAGGCCGCCGATCAGCGAGTAGAGGAAGAACTTCATGGCGGCGTACTGGCGGCGGGCGCCGCCGTACGAACCGATGATGAAGTACATCGGGACCAGCATGACCTCGAAGAACACGTAGAACAGGAAGATGTCCGCCGCGGCGAAGACGCCGATCATCGTGCACTCGAGGGCCAGCAGCAGCGCGAAATACGTCGGCACCGAGCGCCTGCTCTCCTCCGCGTCGTGCCACGACGCGAGGATCACCAGCGGTACGAGCACCGCGATCAGCATCAGCATGACGAGCGCGATGCCGTCGGCGGCGAACGTGAACCGCACGCCCCAGTCCGGTACCCACGCGTACGACTCCCGGAACTGCAGCCGTGGCGCGTCACCGCCGACCTTGAACGCCACCCACATGACGACGCTGAGCACGAGCACCACCAGGGACCAGGCCAGCGCGACGATCTTCGCGAGCTGACCCCTGTCCTTCGGGATGAACGCGACGACCAGCGCACCGACCAGCGGCGCCAGCGTCAGAATCGAGAGGAAGGGGAAATCCTTCACGCCAGCCACCCCAGTTGGATCGCGAGGAACGCCGCCACGACCAGCAGCGCGCCGGTGAGCATCGACATCGCGTACGAGCGCACGAAGCCCGTCTGTAGCCGCCGCAGGCGTCCCGAACTGCCGCCGATCACGGCGGCGAGCCCGTTGACGACGCCGTCGACGCCCTTGTTGTCGAGGTACACGAGGGCCCGGGTCAGGTACACGCCCGGCTTCTCGAAGACCGCCTCGTTGAAGGCGTCCGTGTAGAGGTTGCGCCGTGCCGCGGTGACGACCGCGCCCGCCGGCTGTTCCTGCGGCGCGGTCCCGTTGCGGAACAGCACCCAGGCCAGCCCGGCGCCGGCCAGCGTGACCACGATCGAGAGCGTGGTGATCAGCCAGTGCGCGAGGACGGCCTCGTGCGGCGCCTCCTGGGCGCCGAGCCCGGCGGTCTCCTCCAGCCAGCCCGGCACCGACGTCGACAGCAGCCAGCCCGCCGCGACCGAGCCGGCGGCAAGCAGGATCAACGGGATCGTCATGACCGGCGGCGACTCGTGCGGGTGCTCGATGTCCTCGGTCCACCGCTTCGGGCCGTGGAACGTCAGCACGAAGAGCCGGGTCATGTAGAACGCGGTCAGACCGGCGCCGAACAGGGCGGCCATGCCGTACAGCCAGGCGGTCCAGCCGGGCCGTTCGAACGCGGCGACGATGATCGGCTCCTTGGAGAAGAAGCCGGACAGCGGCGGGATGCCGATGATGGCGAGCCAGCCCATCATGAACGTCAGCCAGGTGATCTTCATGTACGTCGCGAGCCCGCCGAAGCGGCGGATGTCCACCTGGTCTTTCATGCCGTGCATGACCGAGCCGGCGCCGAGGAACATGTTCGCCTTGAAGAAGCCGTGCGCGAGCAGGTGCACGATCGCCAGGGCGTACGCGGCACCGCCGAGCCCGACGCCGAGGAACATGTAGCCGATCTGGCTGACCGTGGACCAGGCGAGGACCCGCTTGATGTCGTCCTTCGCCGCGCCGATGATGCAGCCCATCAGCAGGGTGAGCGCGCCGACGCTGACTACCACGGTCTGCAGTGTCGGGTTGGAGCTGAAGATCGGGTTGCAGCGCGCGATCAGGTAGACACCCGCGGTGACCATCGTCGCGGCGTGGATGAGTGCCGACACCGGGGTCGGGCCCTCCATCGCGTCCGGCAACCACGCCTGCAACGGGAACTGGCCGGACTTGCCGGCCGCGCCGAGCAGCAGCAGCAGGCCCATCACCAGGACGGTCCCGGAGGCCAGCTCGCTGACGCCGTTGAAGACGTCCGTGTACTGGGTGCTGCCCAGGGTCGCGAACATCATGAAGATGGCGATGGCCAGACCGGCGTCGCCGACCCGGTTCATCAGGAAGGCCTTCTTGCCCGCGGTCGCCGCCGACGGCTTCGTGTACCAGAACGCGATCAGCAGGTACGACGCCAGACCGACGCCCTCCCAGCCGAAGTACAGCATCACGTAGTTGTTGCCGAGGACCAGCAACAGCATCGCCGCGACGAACAGGTTGAAGTACGCGAAGAACTTCCGCCGTCCGGTGTCGTGCTCCATGTAGCCGACCGCGTACAGGTGGATCAACGACCCCACGCCGGTGATCAGCAGGACGAAGACGCCGGACAGCGGGTCGAAGAGCAGCCCGAAATCGACGTGGAAACGTCCGACGGCGATGAAGTCCCAGAGCGACAGCTCGACCGACTTGTTCTGCAGGCCGCTCAGGCCGAGGAAACAGGCCAGGCCCAGCACGAACGAGGACGCAACGGAGGCGACGCCGAGCCAGTGACCCCACCGGTCGGCGCGCCTACCGAGCAGGAGGAGGATCGCCGCGCTGGCCAGGGGAATGGCGACCAGCAGCCACACACTGCTCAAAAGCCCGCTGGCCTGGGCATACTTCACTGTCTCTTCCACGTGAAGGCCCCTTTAGTACTTGAGGAGGTTGGAGTCGTCGACGCTCGCCGACCGCCGGGTACGGAAGATCGACATGATGATCGCGAGGCCCACGACGACCTCGGCCGCGGCGACCACCATGACGAAGAACGCCATGATCTGACCGTCCAGGCTGCCGTTGATCCGGCTGAACGTGACCAGGCTCAGGTTCGCCGCGTTCAGCATCAACTCGATGCACATGAACAGCACGATCGCGTTGCGCCGCACCAGCACGCCCACGGCGCCGATGGTGAACAGCACGGCGGCCAGGATCAGGTAGTAGTCCGGAGTCACTTTTCAGTCCCCTTCGGAGCAGCTTCCGGTGCCGTGAGTTCCCGCAGCGGCAGGATCGGCGAGATGCTGCGCTCGGAGTCGCTGCCGTCCGGCAGGCGGGCCGGCGCGGCGACCGACATGGTGTTCGCGTAGACGCCCGGGCCCGCCTTCGGCGCCGGATGTACGCCCGGCAGGAAGCGCTCCTTCATCCGCTGCACCTGGTCGCGCGTCTCCTCCCTGGACTTCTCGATGTGCGCCAGGATCATCGCGCCGACGGCGGCGGTGATCAGCAACGCCGAGGTGACCTCGAAGGCGAAGACGTAGCGGGTGAAGAGCAGTTGCGCGATGCCCTGGACGTTGCCCGGGGTGTTGGCCTGCGCCAGGCCCACCGCCGGGGTGTCCTGCAGCGCCCGGCCGACGCCCGTCCCGACCAGACCGGCGAAGCCGACGCCCAGCAGGAGCGCGATGACCCGCTGGCCGCGCAGCGACTCGATGAGCGAGTCCGACGCGTCCCGGCCCACCAGCATCAGCACGAAGAGGAAGAGCATCATGATCGCGCCGGTGTAGACGATGATCTGCACCGCACCGAGGAACGGCGCCGCGTTCACGACGTAGAAGAAGCCCAGGCAGAGCATCGTCACGACGAGCCAGAGCGCGGAATGCACCGCGTTGCGGGACAGCACCATGCCGAGCGCGCCGGCCAGGGCGAGAACGCCCAGGATCCAGAACGCGACCGCCTCGCCGGTGGAGACCTGGTTGGCGACCGCAGCCAGCGTCGTCGTCATGACTTCTCCTTCACCAGGCCGGAGCTGACCGCCTCGGCCTTGGCGTCGTCCCGCCGGGCGGTGCCGGCCGTCTCGGCCCGGGCAGCGTCGGCCGCGTCGTGGGTCCCCGACTCCGACCAGGGCGCGCGCTCCGCCCCGGCAGAGGTGCCCGGGCTGGTCAGGGCGCCGAGGTAGTAGTCCTTGTCCGTGTCGCCCAGCCGCATGGGGTGTGGCGGCTGCTCCATGCCCGGCAGCAGCGGCGCGAGCAGCTGCTCCTTGGTGAAGATCAGGTCCTGCCGGGAGTCGCGGGCCAGCTCGTACTCGTTGCTCATGGTGAGCGAACGGGTCGGGCACGCCTCGATGCAGAGTCCGCAGAAGATGCACCGGGCGTAGTTGATCTGGTAGACGCTGGCGAACCGCTCGCCCGGCGAGAACCGCTGCTCCTCGGTGTTGTCGCCACCCTCGACGTAGATCGCGTCAGCCGGACAGGCCCAGGCGCACAGCTCGCAGCCGATGCACTTCTCCAGCCCGTCCGGGTGCCGGTTGAGGATGTGCCGGCCGTGGTAGCGGGGCGCCGGGGTCGGCGGGCTGAACGGGTAGTCGGTCGTGATGACCTTGCGGAACATGTGCGCGAAGGTCACTCCGAAGCCCTTGAAGGAGCCGGTGAACGTACCCACGTCACACCTCCTTCTCTGCGGACTCGCCGCCGACGGCGGCCGGGGCACGCTGGGCCACGGCCCGCTTCGCCCGCGGGCTCGGCGGCACCTGGAGGTCCAGCGGCGGTACGGGATAGCTGCCCAACGGCTTCTCCAGCAGCTGGTTCTCGATGCTCTGCGGCGGCAGCCCGAGATTCCTGCCGGCCGGCCAGACGAGCGCCACCAGCAGCACCACGATGGCGACACCGCCGATGACGAGCCAGCGCTGCCCCCCTTCGAGCTCGCTGTTCGTCACCCTGACGCCGGCGAGGAAGAGGATCCAGACCAGGTTGACCGGGATGAGAACCTTCCAGCCGAACCGCATGAACTGGTCGTAGCGCATCCGGGGCAGGGTGGCCCGCAGCCAGATGAAACCGAACAGCAGGATGAGGATCTTGCCCAGGAACCAGAGGATCGGCCACCAACCCGAGTTCGCGCCCGCCCACCATGTGGTGATGGGGGCCGGGGCCCGCCAGCCACCCAGGAAGAGCGTGGTGCACAACGCCGAGACGGTGATCATGTTGATGTACTCGGCGAGGAAGAAGAGCGCGAACTTGAACGACGAGTACTCGGTGTGGAAGCCACCGACCAGCTCGGATTCGGCCTCGGGCAGGTCGAACGGGGCCCGGTTGGTCTCACCGACCGCGGAGATGCAGTAGATGATGAAGCTGGGCAGCAGCAGAATCGCGTACCAGCTGGGGGCCGTGGGATGCCAACCGAGGATGTCCCAGCTCGCCTCGGCACCGCCGGCCTGCGCCTTCACGATCTCCGACGTGGACATGCTGCCCGCCGTCATGAAGACCGCCACGATCGACAACCCCATCGCGACCTCGTACGAGATCATCTGGGCGCTGGACCGCAGGCCACCGAGCAGCGGGTACGTCGACCCGGACGCCCATCCGGCGAGCACGACGCCGTAGATCCCGATCGACGCCGCGGCGAGCACCACGAGCACCGAGACCGGCACGTCGGTGAGCTGCAACGGCGTCCGCTGACCGAACATCGTCACCATCGGTCCGAACGGGATCACGGCGAACGAGGTGAACGCGCACATCGCCGAGATGACCGGGGCGATGAAGTACACCGCCACGTCGGCCGTCCGCGGAATGATCTCCTCCTTGAACGGCAACTTGATGCCGTCCGTGAGGCTCTGCAGCCAGCCTTTCGGCCCGACCTGGTTCGGCCCGGGGCGCACAGCCATCCGGGCGACGACCTTGCGCTCGTAGTTGATCGTGAAGAGCGTCAGGAGCAGCAGCAGGACGAAGAGCCCGACGAGCTTGATGAGGACGATCCACCAGACGTCGTTCTCGAAATCCTGCAGCGTCGGATCCTGGGCGAGCACCATCATCGAGCACCTCCAGCGAGGAGCGGGCCGGGCACACCGGCGCTGAGCCTCACCACTGCACCGCTGGTGACGCCGAGCGAGCGGCGGACCGTGGTGCCGGGCGAGTTCGTGGGCAGCCACACCACGCCGGCGGGCAGATCAGTGATGGCGGCGGGCAGCGTGATCGCGCCACGGTCGGTGCCCACCGTGACGGCGTCGCCGTCCGTGACGCCGAGCGACTGGGCGAGGCCCTTACCGATGCGGACCACCGACGGACGCGCGGTCGCGGTCAGGACCTCGTCGCCGTCGAGCAGCGAACCCAGGTCGATCAGCTGATGCCAGGTGGAGAGGACCGCCTCGTGCTCACCCGGTTGCGGCACCGGCACCGGTGCGACGCGCGGCGCGGCGGGACGCGTCGTCGCCGACGCCGTCATCCGGCCCAGTTCGCGGCGTACGCCCTGCACCTCGCCGGTGCCGAGGGTGACACCGAGCAGCGCGGCGACGGCCTCCAGCACGCGTGCGTCGGTCATGGCCCTCGTGTTCAGGACCGTCTCGAACGTCCGCAGGCGACCTTCCCAGTCGACGAACGTGCCGGACTTCTCGACCGCCGGGGCGACCGGCAGGACGACGTCCGCGCGCCGGGTCACGGCGCTGCGCCGCAGCTCCAGGCTGACCAGGAACGGCACCGCTGTCAGGGCCTCGTCCGCGAGCCGCGGATCGGCCAGATCGGACGGGTCGACACCCGCCACGAGCAGGGCCCCCAGCTCGCCGGCCGCCGCCGCGGCGATGATCCCGTCGGTGTCACGGCCCACCGTTGCGGGCAGGTCGTTCGCCGGCACCGTCCAGGCGGACGCCAGCTCCGCCCGCGCCGCCTCGTCGGTGACGAGGCGCGCTCCGGGCAGGAGGTTGGGCAGACAGCCCGCGTCGAGGGCGCCACGGTCGCCCGCACGCCGCGGAACCCACGCCAGCTTCGCGCCGGTACGCTCGGCCAGCGCCGCCGCGGCCGACAGGCCACCCGGTACGCTCGCCAGCCGCTCACCGACGATCAGCAGCGATCCGGGCGCCGCCAGCGCCTGCGCCACGGCCGCCTCGCCGAGCACCCGCGCCTCGTCACCCGGCACCGTCATGATCACCGAGGCGCCGAGCTTCTCGAACCCCCGGGACCGGAACGGCGCCACGGCGACCACGTTCAGCCGGTTCTTCAGATACCCCCTGCGCAGGCGCAGGAAGAGGATCGGGCACTCCTCCTCCGGATCCAGCCCGACGACGACGGCCGCGGGGGCCGTCTCCACATCGGCGTACGAGACGTCGGCGGTGGCCGCCACCGTCGAGGCGAGGAAGTCCGTCTCCTCCGCCGACAGCGGCCGGGCCCGGAAGTCGATGTCGTTCGTGCCGAGCGCGACCCGGGCGAACTTCGCGTACGCGTACGCGTCCTCGACGGTCAGCCGGCCTCCGGTCAGGACGCCGACACCCTTGCCGCGGGCCGCCTTCAGGCCCTCCGCGGCCGTAAGGAGCGCCTCACTCCAGGACGCCTCGCGTAGTTCACCCGTGCCCGCGTCCCGGACGAGCGGCGTGGTGAGGCGGTCCACCGCGGTGGCGTACTGGAACCCCCAGCGCCCCTTGTCGCAGTTCCACTCCTGGTTCACCGCCGGGTCGTCACCGGCGAGCCGGCGCATCACCTTTCCACGCCGGTGGTCGGCGCGCTGCGCGCAGCCGGCCGAGCAGTGCTCGCACACGTTCGGCGAGGAGACCAGGTCGAACGGGCGGGCCCGGAACCGGTACTGCTGACCGGTGAGCGCACCCACCGGGCAGATCTGGACCGTGTTCCCGGAGAAGTACGAGTTGAACGGGACATCGCCCTCGCCCTCCCCCGCGTTACCGTCGCCGAAGCCCTCGCCGCCGAAGAAGTCGTCCCGGTAGACGTTGATCTGCTCGCCGGAGGAACGATCCATCAGGTCGATGAACTTGTCGCCCGCGATCTCCTCCGAGAACCGGGTGCACCGCTGGCAGAGCACGCACCGCTCCCGGTCCAGCAGGACCTGGGCGGAGATGTGGATCGGCTTCTCGTACTCGCGCTTGTGCTCGTGGAACCGCGTGTCGGTACGGCCGCTCGACATCGCCTGGTTCTGCAGCGGGCATTCGCCGCCCTTGTCGCAGGTGGGGCAGTCCAGCGGGTGGTTGATGAGCAGCAGCTCCATCACACCTGCCTGCGCCTTCGCGGCCACCGGCGAGGTGAGCTGGGTCCTGACCACCATGCCCTCGGCGACCGTCTGGGTGCACGAGGCGACCGGCTTGCGCTGGCCCTCGACGTCCACCAGGCACTGCCGGCAGGCACCGGCCGGAGCGAGCAGCGGATGGTCACAGAACCGCGGGATCGCGATGCCCATCCGCTCGGCGACCCGGATGACCAGCTCGCCCTTCGCCGCCTGCACCTCGACGCCGTCGATGGTCAGCGTGACCGTGTCGGCCTTCTTCGCAACGTCCGTCATGTCAGTGGGCCCCCACCAGACTCTTCTCGGACAGCCTCGGAGCGGTCCGGCCCTCGATGTAGTCGAGGTAGTCCTGCTTGAAGTACTGCAGAGACGAGGTCACCGGGCTCGTCGCGCCGTCGCCGAGGCCGCAGAACGAGCGGCCCAGGATGTTGTCGGCGGTGTCCAGCAGGGTGTCCAGGTCCTCGTACGTGCCCTGACCAGCCAGAATGCGGCGGTAGATCCGGACCATCCAGTAGTTGCCCTCGCGGCACGGGGTGCACTTGCCGCAGGACTCGTGGTGGTAGAACTCCAGCCACCGGTACGTCGCGTAGAC
This sequence comes from uncultured Micromonosporaceae bacterium, assembly GCA_966211315.1. Taxonomy (GTDB): domain Bacteria; phylum Actinomycetota; class Actinomycetes; order Mycobacteriales; family Micromonosporaceae; genus CBIHNN01. The sequence goes on from CBIHNN010000005.1 coordinate 99,339, forward strand.
CGGGCAGTCCTGGTCGGAGAAGATCTGCGTCGCCGTCGTACCCAGGATCGAACCGGCCGCGGCGACGCCTTCGAAATCCATCGGGGTGTCGATGTGCTCGGCCGCGAGCAGCGGCGTCGAGGAGCCGCCCGGCGTCCAGAACTTGAGCTGGTGACCGGGCAGCATGCCGCCCGCCAGCTCGATCAGCTCCCGCAGGGTGATGCCGAGGCCCGCCTCGTACTGGCCCGGGTTCACGACCCGCCCGGAGAGCGAATAGATCATCGGGCCGGACGACTTCTCCGTACCCATCGATTTCCACCAGTCGGCGCCACCGAGCACGATGTACGGCACGCTCGCGATGGTGCCGACGTTGTTGACCACCGTCGGGCTGGCGTACAGGCCGGCGATGGCCGGGAACGGCGGGCGCAGTCGCGGCTGCCCGCGGAAGCCCTCGAGCGAGTCGAGCAGCGCGGTCTCCTCGCCGCAGATGTACGCCCCCGCGCCGCTGTGCACGACGAGGTCCACGTTCAGCCCGGTGCCGAGGATGTCCTGGCCGAGGTAACCCTTGGCGTACGCCTCGTCGACCGCGTGGCGCAGCCGCCGGGCGGCGTGCACCGCCTCACCGCGGATGTAGATGAACGCCCGCTCGGCCCGGATCGCGTACGCCGCGATGATGCACCCCTCGATCAGCGAGTGCGGGTCGTACGTCATGAGCGGCAGGTCCTTGCAGGTGCCCGGCTCGCCCTCGTCCGCGTTGACCACGAGGTACTTCGGCATAGCTGCCGGCACGGTGGGCGTCTCCCACGGCTTGGGCTGCTGGATGAAGCTCCACTTCATGCCGG